>NZ_CABKRX010000094.1 GCF_902374955.1 Bacillus massilioanorexius | reverse complement strand
TTTGCATTCGGTAGTCATGAATACGTGTTGTTTCTTTCGAACAAGATGGACAAAGATGTGCTTTAATAGGCATCTCGATACATATTTCATAGATTCCTTTGTTTGTTTCAGCACGAATGACGGTTACCTCTTCAAGTCCTGGCAAAATCATGTTAAAATGCAAGAGCACACATCTCCTTTTCTTTCTTGTTTCTCGACAATTCAAGTATAAGAAAAGTTGAGCATGTGTGCTCTTTTTTTTGTCCTTTTTTAGTGGACACCCCAACATTTAGTATAGAACCCAAAAATGCTAGATAAAGCATAAGAGCCTTTCAAAAGTGATGAGAATCACTTTTGAAAGGCTCCCTAATGAATTATTTATTTGTTACAGTTTCTGTTTTTTCTACTTTATTGCCTTTGAACATTTGTTTAACAACTAGGCTCGGTCCACCAAGAACAAATAAATAACGAATTTCGATTACTTGCTTCATAAATGCTGCAAATAATCCTTTCATACTCATTGGTCCTACTTTACCAACCGCTGTTTTTGTACCAATTGATGCTACAGTACCTTTGTGGTGATATTCAAATGCTGTTAAGCTTTCTTTTCGAATATGCTTAGCAATGTTTTTTCCACAATGCTGAGCTTGTTGGATAGCAACTTGTGCAGTTGGTAACAATTGTTTATTCTCTTTTGTAATAAAAGCTGAAGCATCGCCAAGACAGAAGATATTTTCATATCCTTTTACACGTAAAAACTCATCAACTTCAATACGTCCTCTAGTAGTTGGTAAATCCATTTTTTCTAATAAGCGATTTCCACGAACTCCACCAGACCAAATTAAAGTTCTTGAAGCAAGCTCTTTACCATTATCTAATGTAATTGTGTCGCTTGTACACTTCACAATTTTGCTTGAAGTTAATAATTCAACACCATTCTTTTTAATATAGTTTGTTGAATATTCAATTGCCGCTTGATCAAATCCTGGTAGGATTGAGTTTGATGCTTCAACATTTACTATTTTAGCTGCTTCTACAGGAACATTGTATTGCTTGCAAAGTTTAGGCAACACTTCAATTAATTCCCCAACCATTTCAATACCCGTAAATCCAGCACCAGCAACAACAAATGTTAAACGTGAAGGATCTTTATCTTTTTGATATCCTTCAAACTCATTATGGATATGGTGGAAGATTGCTTTAGTACTTCTAAAGCTACGGATTTTAAATGCATTTTCCTCAACACCTGGAATTCCGAATGTATCAACATCAAAACCTAATGAAATAAGTAATGTATCGTATTCAACCTCTTCACCATTACTTAATTGTACCTTCTGTGCCTCTTTATCTACAGAAGTAACGGTTGCTTGTTTAAAATTAATTTTATTCGCATTCAGTAATTCAGGAATAGATAGAATAATTTTTTCATCAGAAGCTGTACCAGCACCAGTTTTGTGTAACTGTGTTGAAATGTAGTGATAGTTATGTTTGTTAATTAAAGTAACTTCTGCTTCATCGTTTTTTAAAGCTTTTTCTAGTGTTTTACTAGTGATTAAACCACCGTAACCTGCACCTAGAATGACGATTCTTGTTTTTTTCATGATGTTCAATCCATCCCTTTTTAATAATATTTTTTTCCTTCATTTTTAAAATTGTGAAACAATTCACATAAATCATCAAAAAAATAGAAAAGAGTTAAATAGTTGAAGGAAAATGATTCTACATAAGTAGTTTCATAATAAATAAAGAATAGGACAAATGTCAACAAAATTTCACAAAAAAATTATTTTTTCATTTTTGTATACTTCTAGATTTTAAATAGAAGATTTTCCGATGAATAAGCCTTTTTCTACATACTAAGTTAAAGTATTACTAGCTATCAACTATCGTATGTGAAGAATCCATCGACTAAATCAGATGATCATGATATAAGTCGTAATATTGTTAATGACCTAACTAAAGGGCTGCTCCAAATGTGATGCTTAAACATTTGGGACATCCAACCGCTTTTTATTGTTTTTTCAAAAATCAACTTGGTTCCAAGTGTACTCATTCTTCCAAATCGTAAGGGTATTGTAAAGCTTTTTGATAATATTCCTTCATCACTTCACTCGGCACCATATTTCCTCCGGTAGACCATACAATATGAATCGCATTTTTCATTTTTTCTTTAAGACCTTTCTGGTGTATGTATTCTTCGCCTGCCTTTTGCTTAAACAATTGTATTGGTCCATAAAAACCAGCAAGAGCTGATGGCTCAACATAGATGTTTTCTGAATGGACTAGCTGAGGCAGAAATGAGAATAATCTTTTATCCTCTATTGTGTAGTGACCAGAAATCTGATGACCGATTACATTTCCTACGAAGCTAGAAGCCCTTCCAACAGCAAGACCGTCAGCAGCTGTTTTATTATCCAAGCCAAAATCTTGGACTGATACTTGATCTTGCAGCCTTGTTAATTGTCCAATGAGAAAACAAGGTGAATGGGTTGGCTCAGCGAAGAAGCAATGAACATTCTCCCCGAATTCAACTTTAAGCCCAAAAGTAACTCCTCCTGGACCACCTCCGACACCACATGGGAGATAAACAAATAATGGATGATCATCATCTATCGTCAAACTCATTTCATTCAATTGCGCCTTTAAACGTGATGCAGCAACTGCATATCCCAAGAAAAGATTGTTAGAATTTTCATCATCAATAAAATAACATAGCGGATCTTCTGCAGCTTGTTTCCTACCCTCTTCTACTGCTTTACTATAGTCTGACATATATTCAATCACATCTACACCTATTGATTTAAGCAAATCTTTTTTCCATTGTTTAGCATCAGCGGACATGTGCACCGTGACATGAAAGCCAAGCTTTCTGCCGATGAGTCCAATGCTCAATCCTAAATTACCTGTCGAACCAACAGCAATACGGAAGTTTTTGAAAAAATCTCTTCCAGAATCACTATCGAGAATTTTATAGTCTAATTTTCCATTAAAGATTCCGTGTTCAATCGCTAAATCCTCTGCATGCTTTAGAACTTCATAAATTCCTCCTCTTGCTTTAATGGATCCTGAAATAGGTAGCTCATGATCACATTTCATCCATAACGAGCCTTCCATTTTACAATTATAGTTTTCCTCCATACATTGTTTCATTGTGGGAATCATTTTTAGGGGAGATTCTATTATACCTTTTGAAATAGCTGTCTCCGGAAAAACCTGTTCAATATATGACGCAAAACGTTCTAACCTTTTTTCAGCATCCTTCATTTGCTTTGCATTAATAATCTGATGTTGCTTATTGTGTGAATTATCATTTATCCAAAAGACCTCATCTGCTTGAATAATAGACTGTAAAAGAGGAAATTCCTTCACCCACTGCTGAATACTTTTTCCTTGTACTAGTTTTTCCAAATCTCTATCACCTCGTTATTAATAGGTGTAAATCTCTTATTCTTCTTTTTACTCCTAATGAATTCCTAAAACAGCAAGCAAGTCATGTGGTGTTTGAAGAATGTAATCTGCTGGAATAGTTAAATCCCTCGCTCCCCATGAAGCTAGGGCGAAATCCATACCAGCTGCTCTAGCTGCTTGTGAATCTGCAACTGTATCTCCTACATAGATCGCTTCTCTAGGGTTAATATTCAAAAACTCAATCGCCTTTATTAATGGATCTGGATGAGGTTTATGATTATCAGTATCCTCTGCTAATACAACACTCTTCATATATCCGTGCAAACCAGTAGATATAAAATCAATTTCGTATTGATGTTTTGTTTTAGAACTAGCAATACCACACAATACCCCTTTGCTGTTAATGATATGAAGAATTTTATCAAAATCCTCAAATAAGCTAGCTTTTTCACCACTCCTATGAATGAAATCTACCCATTTTTTATATGCAAGATCAACATCTTCAAATTCCAATAATTCAATCGTTTTTCTTCCAGGATAGGCCATATATTTTACTAATTCTTCATAAGCGATTTCTTTTCCTTGATCTTCTAACAAAAGCTTTTGTAAAGGAATGATATTCATTCTTTCCGTATTTAGTATCGTCCCATCTAAATCAAAAATCACGCAACTATATTTCATCGTTCTCTCCTTTTTGACAAATAAGTAATACTTGCTAACATATTTGCAAAATCATTTTTATATAAATCCAGCAATATTACCGAATTACTATTAATAGTATCAGAAAAAAATGACGAATAACTAAAATAAAAATAATAGCAACTTTCATAAAATGAAAATTGCTACGATTGTCTCTATACTCACTACTTGTTAATAGACAATAAAATTGATGAAAAATCCTAGAGATAAAAAGTCTTTAGACTCTTATTCCGCTTTTATAGGATGTCTCTTATGGTGGTCACCAATCATATACATATGTTCCTCAGTGAAAGGAAATAGCTTTAACTCTCTAGCTTTTTCTCTATGATTTGTCATAATTTCCTGCATTAACTCTCGAGCATCTCTATTTTTGGTATTAATGCCTAACTTTTCAGCAGATTGAAATACTAATTTTTCTCTAACTTCATGCGCTATTTCTCTTGAACTTTTTCCTTTTGTATCCATTTTAAATTCTGTCGCAAGTTGTTTCATTCTCGCTTGACGAACTTCTTTTGCGAGCTCTTGAATACTTTTCCCTTCACTACTAATTCCTAATTCCTTAGCCCTCGTTTTTAAATGAGTTAGATAAACTTGCTTCGCTATCTCCTCCATTTGTTTTCCTTTTGTTTGTATTCCTAATGCCTTCGCTTCCTTTAAAATAGAGGTTTCTCTAATTTCTTTCATCAAAGTTCGATTATCTTTATCCTTAATACTAATCCCCAGTTCCTGTGCTCTTTGCTTTAAAAATTCTTCATCGTGTATAAAATGATCCTTATGAACATGCTGTTTTTCTTCAGCGTTAATGGAATTGGCACCGAACTGTGACATAACTACTAACAGTGTAAATACAAAAATGGACATCCTTTTCATTATAATTTCCTCCTTTTTCTAGTAGGTATTCAAATGATAGGATGTCCAAATATATGAATAAATTATGAATAAACCATTAATAATTCATGAAAAATATAAATACATTATTTTTCAAGATTATTTTTGATTTTATACTTCTCTTTTTTCTCAGCTAACCATGTAGGATATTCACTATTTACTTTTTCATCAAATAAAGCTTTTTTGATTTCATCTTTATGATCTTCATAAACAGCTGTCTTAGCTTCTTTCTTACCTGTTACCTTAATAATGTGATAACCATAATCAGTTTTTACAGGTTTACTAATTTCTCCAACCTTCATTGCAAAAGCCGCTTTTTCAAATGGCTCAAGCATTTCACCAGCTCCAAAGTAACCTAATTGCCCACCATTCTCAGCATTTGATGTATCTTTTGAATAAGTTTTTGCTAACTCAGCAAAATCCTCACCTGCAGCTAGTTTCTTTTCAACTTCATTTACCGTAGCTTCATCTTCAACCAAAATATGACTAGCTTCTACTTGAGCCGCTTGATTAAAGTTTTCTTTATTTTGTTCAAAATATGTTTTCATTTCATCATCGGTAATTTTGATTGACGGTTCGAGTAGCTTTTCAATCTTTTTAAAATTTTCTACATCTTTCTTGAAATCAGATAACGAAACATTACTAGATTCTAACGCAGCATTAAATTTATCTTCGCCGCCATAATCGGCAATAAAGTTATTTAACTCTTCTTTAACCTCTTTATCCGATACAGTGATTTTTTCTTTCTCTGCTTCCAACTCAACAATTTTATTATTAATTAAAGTATCTAAAGCAGTACTACCATATTGCTTTTCAAGAACCTCATACAGGTCATCTTTCGTAATCTTTTCATTTCCAATTGTCGCTAAAACATCATCTTCATTTTTTAAGCTTTTTCCAATAATAACTGCTAATGCAATAACACAGATAATAACAACTACAACTAGCAGTTTATTATTTTTTAATTTTTCCTTCATTGATTTCCCTCCAACTAGACTTCCTTTTAACAGCTTGTTCATATTTTATCGAAAAAATATGAACAAACTATTACCAAACTTGAAATTATTAAGAAAAAAGTAAAATTTCCGAAAAATATATATACAAATCTTTTCTTTTTATACTTTTACTTCTCCAAAATAATAGTACACGAAATTTCTAAGTATGACTACCTAGAAATTCCATGTACTATTTCATAATCAATCATTCAATTTAATTCTTCAATCTTATACGGGATCCGAATTACAAATTTTGTACCTTTGCCATGATTGCTAGTAACCTCTATTTTTCCATCATGAAGCTTAACTAACTTTTCTACGATAGACAAACCTAATCCGAACTCTCCATAAGGATTAGTCGTTCGAGATAAATCCGCCTTATAAAATCTACGCCATATCTTTTCAATCTCATGTGGCTCTATGCCAATCCCAGTATCTTCTATTTCAATAACTGTTTCATCTTTCTCGGCTCTACCTCTTAACCAAATTGTACCGTTCTCAGTGAATTGTATGCTATTTTTCGTAATATTTATCAGGATTTGTGTTAATCGATCATAGTCTGCGTATACATTGACTGTTTCATCTACTTCAACAATGATTTGATTATCCTTCTCTTCAGCTAACAGATCTAATTGTTCTTTAATCACTTCAAGTACCTCAAATAATGGAATATCTTCTATAATAAGGGTAACTTGATTTGAACGTATTTTTTCATAGTCAAGATTTTCATTTACAAGACGAATTAAACGCTTTGTTTCTTTACTAACTAAATTAATCCCTTTTTCTTTTTCTACTTCTGGAATCATATCTGTCTTAATACCTTCAATAACACCACTAATGGTTGTTAACGGCGTACGAAGTTCATGTGAAACATCAGCCATAAACTGTCGTCTTCTATTTTCTAATGTCTCAATTTCCTCCATTGAGCGATCAAGCTTTTCTACCATTTTATTAAAATCACCAGCTAGTTCACCTATTTCATCAAAATTCGAATCAGGAATTCGAACAGAATAATCACCGTTCGATACTAGTGACGTCGCTTCTTGAATACGCTTAATTCGTTTAACATGGAATTTTGAAAGATACCAACTTAACAAAACAGAAATCGCTAAAGCTACTAGTACGGTATAAAATAAATAGTGATTGATTTCTGAAATCATTTCTCTAGAACCACTAATTGGTGAAGTTAATAAAATACCTCCAATAAATGTGTCATTTTGAATGAAAGGTAATAGTACGAAGGTTACACCTTGATCAAATCGTTTGTAATCTTGCTTAACGATTACTGTTTGACCATTTCTTATCTTATTCCAATCTTTATCTCTTAAAGTGATAAGTCCGCCGGTTGGATATATAATTTCCCTATTTTCATCAAAAAGACTATATTGAATATTGCGCCCAACTAAAACATTTCGATAGCTGTTTAACACTTGATTACCGTTGTTCTGAGAATATTGAAAGTCCTGCAAAATATTATTACCAAATGATATAAGTTCTTCTGCTTTATTCGTATACACCAAATTCTCCATATAATATGAAAACATTAAGCTTAAAACAAGAAATGCAACAACAATTACACTGAGATGACTGATAATTTGTTGATAAATATATTTAATCTTCATGGGATTCTACCAATGTCTCATCAAACTTATAGCCAACCCCCCAAACCGTATGAAAGAATGGCTGTGATTGTGTCCCTACTTTTTTTCGTAATCTTTTTATGTGAACATCTACGGTTCTTTCATCTCCATAAAAATTGTAACTCCATACTCTTTCCAACAGTTGTTCTCTAGAAAAAACCTGCTTCGGATTTTGAACGAAATAATATAATAAATCAAATTCTTTCGGTGTTAAATTAGTAATCGGCTGACCATTTAAAAAGACTTCTCGAGTAAGTTTATTGATTTTGAAATGTTGAGTTTGCAGTATGCCATCTACCCGCTTTACTGGTTGTGTCGAATTATAACGTCTCGTTACAGCTTTTATTCTTGCCATTAAAGCTAATGGGCTAAATGGTTTTGTTACATAATCATCCGCCCCCATTTCAAGGCCGAGAACTTGATCTGATTCACTATCTTTTGCAGTAAGCATGATGATAGGAACGGTACTCTTATCTTCTCGTATTTTCCTACAAATGGTCACTCCATCCATACCTGGAAGCATCCAATCAATGATTAAGGCATCCCAATTTCCCTCTTGATATTTTTTGTAACCCTCAATACCGTTATTTATAAATACTCCCTCTATGTTCTCTTTTGCAAAAAACATTTCAATCATAGAAGAAACACTTTCATTATCTTCAATTACTAAAATTCTCATGTCCACAACTCCTTAAGCAGCTTAAAACTTTCCTTAACTATATCTTACACATTTCTATTGAACATAGAAAGTAGTCTCTTCATGCTGGCGCTCCATACAATAGATTTGTTCGTTTCTATTTGAGTAAGGCTGTTTTTGCGAACGTTGTGATCTAGTGTTATGAAGTGATTAGTCTGAATTGAATTACACACAAGAACACTCACTTCTCCACAAAAATCTCACACTATAAGCACGAATCAACCTTTTTCATTTTCTAAAGTTATCGAAAATAACAACCTTAAACTAAAAACCGTTAAATGTACGAAAAGGACTGTATAATATATGTGTAAAATCTACATGTATCATACAGCCGCTTGTCGTATATTTATCATACTTTTCTTATTCTAGCTTAAACAAATCCATTTGTGCAGAATCTCCGTATTTGTTTCTACATTTTCTGGTTTACTCTCTTCTGGAAAGACATTTAGCACTTGAAGTAACTCGCCATCTACTGTTTTTTCACAGCTTTTTACTAACCAAATTTTAATCCTTTCCATTATGATTCCACTCCTTTTTGCATAGCTTCATCTTTTAAAAAATACGCATCAAGGACTCGTCTACCAATATTTTTATTAATCGAGCTAGAATCACTTCTTACATTTGGAACAACTACAGCCATAGCAACTTCCGGATTTTCATATGGAGTGTATCCAACTAATGTTAAATTATAATGATAACCACCTTTGCCGTTAGAGACTTGAGCTGTTCCTGTTTTTCCTGCTGGATTATAGCTGGCATCCTTGAAATACGATGTAGCTGTACCTTGGCTACCACTCATAACTTGACGAAATCCTGTTTGAACTCTATCAATATATTCTTGCTTCATATCAATGCGATTTAAAACATTAGGTTCGAACGTATCTAATAACTCTCCCGTCTCTCCTTCAGAATGATCTGGAGAACGCACCTCTTTTAATAAATGAGGTTGCATTCGATAACCATCATTCGCAATGGTAGATACATATTGAGCTAATTGAATAGGCGTATAAGTATCAAATTGTCCAATTGCAAAATCCATTAAGTTCCCCAGTTTTTGTACACCACCGTTATATCCCGTCGCTTCATTTGGTAAATCGATACCTGTTTTTATTCCAAGGCCAAATTGAGCGAAAGAACTTCGCATAGTGTCATATGCTTTTTGTGGATCCTTAAATCCAGTTTTTGTTGAATAATCAAAGTTTCCTATATTCATAGCAATGTGGAACATATAAACATTTGAAGATCTCTCAAGCGCTTTAATATCATTCAGTATTCCTAAGTTTTTATAAGATTTTTTTACTGGAGTACCATTAAGCTTAATAGGAGCATCTAAAAAAGTTTGCCCTGGTTTAATAGCACCTGTCTGATATCCCGTTAGAACAGTTGCTCCTTTTACCGTTGAACCCATGGCATATGCATTTTGGATCGTTCCATAAGCTTCATCTTCAATTTTTCCGTTTTTTCTACTTTTTCCCGCTAAAGAATATATTTCTCCCGTTTTCGGATTCATCATTACAACATAAGCACCGTCGGCACTAGACTCTTTTTTCAATTCATCCTCGATAATTTGTTCTACTTTTTGTTGAAGTTCCATATCGATGGTTAGTATGACATCCTTTCCCTTTTCTCCCTCCTTTGTAATGGATTGATCGGTTACGCTTCCCTTCCTATTCGATACGAAAGATTGTTCTTCTTTTTTACCTTGTAGAAGTTTTTCATATTGTAATTCTAAATAACTCTTACCGACTAAATCGTCTAACTCATATCCATTGGCTTTGTATAAATCAGCACTTTCTGCTGGTATTTGTGCAACTTTTCCGAATATCTGTTTAAAAGTATCCCCATACGTATACTTTCTTTTTGAATCAAGTTTAATATCAACACCTGGAAGTTCATCCAGGTGTTCATTAATCATAGCTACTTCCTTTGTATTCAGACCTTCCTTAATTCGATTAACCGAGGCTGTATCTTGATCCATCTTGCTCTTAATCGTGTAGATTTGCATTTCTTCCTCCGTAATTGAAGCAAGTTCACGATCTGTGATACGTTCTAAAAGCAATTGATATTCTTCTTTATCATCTAGTTTTTTTTGTTCTTCATCAGAAAGCTTGTCATAAGCTTTATCTTTATTTATTTGAATCCAATAATCCTTTTTGTCACGATCTTTTACTTTATCGGTACTAACAGTAATGAGCTTAGATAGTCTTTTAGCTATATCCAAGGTGTTACTATTTGAATCAGCATCTGTTTTTGTATATGTGACTGTATATATCGGCTCATTACTTACAAGCACCTTACCATTACGATCGTACATAACACCACGCGGGGCATTCCAAGTATATTTTGTTGTTGTTGTAGCTTCACTAGCTTCCTTATATTCTTGACCATGTACAATTTGAACGATTCCAAGCCGGAAAATTAATGCTAAAAACAATAGAAAAGTAAAGAAAAATAATAGATTTAATCGAATAGTTAAACTTCTCTTTTGAAGACTATTCTTTTTTTGCTTCCTTTTCATCATTTCATCAGCTTGTTACACCAGTATTAGCAGTTAAAGTAACTTCTACTGTTTTTAGCTGACCTTGACGATATAATTTAATAGTTGCTTTATCGCCCACTTTTAATTTGCCGTATAAATACTTTCTAAACTCTGTAGAGCTTTTCACTTCTGTATTGTTTATAGAAACGATTATATCTTGTACTTGAATTCCTGCTTTTGCAGCTGCCGAATTAGGGTCAACACTTGTAACCATTACCCCACTTTTCGCTTTTTCAGGAACATTTTGTAAGTAATATTGTGGAATCTCTTCTAAACTAGCTAAACCAACTCCAACATATACACGTTCTACTTTACCTTTATCAATAATTTCATTGATAATTGGCACAACATCATTACTAGGTATAGCAAATCCTAAGCCTTCAACTCCGCTTTCTGAAATTTTCATACTATTAATACCGATGACTTGACCAGATGTATTTATTAAAGCCCCACCGCTATTACCAGCATTGATTGCAGCATCCGTTTGGATAACGTTCATTTCCCATTCACCTGCTGAAGTTGACACTGCCACTGCACGATCCGTTGCACTCACAATACCTTGTGTAACTGTTCTAGAAAAATCAAGCCCTAATGGATTCCCGATGGCTACAACTTGTTCACCAGCACGTAAAACACTAGAATCGCCGAAATCTAATGTACTTTCAGCATATTTCGCATCAATTGTAAGAACCGCTAAATCACTCAAGGCATCTGTACCAACTAATTGAGCTTTCGTTTTTTCACCATTTGCTAAAGAGATTTCGATCTCATCTGCATCTTCAATTACGTGATTATTCGTTACGATATAAGCATTTTTACTATCTTTTTTGAAGATAACACCTGAACCTGAACCTGTTTCAACCCCTTCTCCCGATTGTTGTTGACTTTGTTGTCCATCTTGTGGAAAAAAGAAGTTGTTTTGATTTTGTTTTTGAATATTAACAATACCTACAATAGCTGGTAGTGCCTTCTCTATAACATCCGCTGTATTAGATTCAGAAGAAGCTGAATTTTTTACATTCACAACATTTTTTGATCCTGTACTAGAATATTCACTTTTACTTTCTTGCTGAGTCGTATTGTTGTTTGAATTAAACATATCCGGATAATCCGTAAATGGAATGACAGATAAAGTGATAACTGAACCAATCACACCTGCAGCTACTGTTTTCACAAAACCGAAATTTTTACCTTTTTTCTTTTGATTTCTTGAAGATTGTTCTTGTTTGATTGATTGGCTATTATTCTGTTCGTCACTAGTATGAGCTGTTGCTTGAAAAATATGGTTTTCAGTAGAGCTACCTGACATTTCCTCTACTTGGTCGGATTTATCACTAGCAACCTCCGAATCATAACTTTGTATTGCTTCCTCCTTTTCGTTATTTGCATTTTGTTCAATATTTTGATTTTCTAATGAATTATTTGGATGATCATTTGGCTCTTGACCAGGAAATTGATTGTTATTTTCATTTGTACTCATAATGTTTTCCTCCTAAAAGTTAAGAATGATGATTGATCTTTAACTTAATTCCATTCTAATCCTAAGATATGAATAAATTATTAACAAACCTTTAAAAGAACTAGAAAAATATAATAAATTATTACATCTTTCAAATTTTATTGTTTTTTACCAGAATAGTAGTATTCAGCATGTTTCTGATATGCTTGATTTAACTGACATATCTCAATCATTTATTACCCTTGACTCTATCAGGCTAAACGAATATGATAACCTAGTGTCTAAAATATCTAGACCAGTCGTTATAATAACATTTGAGGTGAATAATCCATGAGTAATAAAGGTGATTCCAGAGAAAATCTACTTGAAGCTGCTACACGTCTTTTTCATTTACAAGGTTACCATGCAACTGGATTGAATCAAATACTAAAAGAAAGCGGTGCACCAAAAGGATCTCTTTACTATCACTTTCCGAATGGAAAAGAACAGTTAGCCATTGAAGCTGTTCAATTAATGAGTACGATTATTGCAAATGATTCAAAAAAACAGCTTGACGAATATACAGATCCTGTAGTAGCATTTCAATCTTTAATTAGAAATATTGCTAAGCATTTTGACAATATAGAACAATTGGAAGGACTTCCGATTGGGCTACTAGCAGCTGAAACCTCTTTAAAAAGCGAACCATTACGAAAAGCTTGTCAATCAGCTTTCGAAAGATGGGAAGCCTTATATAGTGATAAGCTCGAAAATTTCGGATTTGAAAAGGAACAAGCGAACAAAACGGCAATCATTTTGAATGCAATGATCGAAGGTGCTATAACTCGTTCATTAACGAATAAAAATGGATTACCGCTACTTTATGTTGCCGAATTTATTCCAACACTTCTAAAGAAATAGCTAATATATACATACTATTTCTTTTGTTTATCTATTTTATATAGACTGGTCTAATTATAAGCAGAATTTGAGAGGAGAATTTGTTTGGAAAATATAAATCAATCAGCTAAGAAAGAACAGAAACAAATAAGGCCAATACCAATCGTTGTAGCAATTATGCTAGGTGCATTTATTGGTCTTTTTAGTGAAACGGCATTAAATATGGCTTTTACGAATATTATGGTTGATTTTAAAATTGAACCATCTGACGTACAATGGTTAACTACAGGATATTTACTTGTAATGGGAATTTTGGTTCCTGTATCAGGTTTGTTAATCCAATGGTTTTCAACAAAGAAATTATTTACTGCTTCATTAGTGTTCTCTATACTAGGAACATTCGTTGCAGCTATCGCTCCAAACTTTGAAATATTACTAGTTGCTAGAGTTATCCAAGCAATCGGTACTGCCCTTTTGTTACCTTTAATGACAAACGTTATTTTAGTTATTTTCCCACCACATAAACGTGGTACCGTAATGGGTACAATGGGTCTAGTTATTATGTTTGCCCCTGCTCTTGGACCAACATTATCTGGTCTTATTGTTGATAGTTTAGGATGGCAGTCTATTTTTTGGATCTGTCTCCCTCTTTTAGTTTTTGTATTGTTATTCGGATTAATTTATATGCAAAATGTCTCAACAATTACTAAACCAAAGATTGATCTTCTTTCAATCATTCTTTCAACAATTGGTTTTGGTGGAATTGTAATCGGATTTAGCAACGCTGGAGAAGGTGCTAGTTCTTGGGGTGAGACAACTGTTATTGTTCCAATTATAGTGGGTATAATTGGTCTAGCTCTATTTTCGATTCGTCAATTCAAGATGGAACAACCAATGCTTAATTTAAGAGTTTTTAAATTTTCTATGTTTACGCTTGGTTTAATTATGGTCTTTTTATGTATGATGATCATTTTGTCTACATCCATTCTTTTACCAATGCTATTAAAAGAAGGATTATTATTAACAGCTTTCGCCGCTGGTTTAGTATTATTACCAGGTGGTATTATAAATGGATTCATGTCACCGGTTATCGGTCGCTTATTTGATAAATACGGACCAAAATATCTTATAATTCCTGGTTTTGTTATTACGACTATTTTCACATATCTTTTCTCTAATGTAACAACAACTGCTACTCAAGCTACGATTATCATTTTACACAGCTGCTTGTTCATTGGTGTTGCTATGATTATGATGCCTGCACAAACAAATGGTTTGAATCAATTACCAAAGCATTTTTATCCAGATGGAGCGGCCGTAATGAATACGTTACAACAAGTTGCTGGTGCAATTGGAACGGCTATTGCAATCAGCATAATGGCTGCAGGAACTGAGAAGTTCTTAACGACAGCTGACATGACTAATCCTGCTGTTGCAGCAGAGGCATTAACTGCTGGAGTTCAAAACGCCTTCTTATTCTCGTTAGTGGCATCCATTATTGGTTTAATTATTGCTTTATTTACGAAAAGAATAAAAGTTTAAAACTGTAACAAGAAGATGGTCAATTAGAGCGTCTTCTTGTTTTCTCTATACTATTCTTCATTCAACTTTCCTATAATACCATTCAACTTCAGTCCTTTTTGGTTCAACTTCTCAGAAATCTGATCCAACTTGTTATTTTACTAATAGGTTATGGTAGATGTCATTGTTGTTAAATAGTTACAACCCTTCTTGCTCGTTCCTCACTGTGGGCTTTTTTATTTTTCACTTCTTCTGTAAGAGTCCTACGTATTTGCGTCCATTTATATACCAGATTCTTATCATATAAAAAGCAGTCCCCATAATATAGGAACTGCCTACAAATTATTTTTTGATAAAAAACATTCGTGAGATACCTACCCCTATTGCACCTATAACTAAGAAAAGAGTCGCTCGAATGGTCATACTAACTACAACTAAATCTAATAAGAACAGCTTTCCTACTGTAATCGATAGTACGATAAGTCCAATATATATAATCTCATTTTTAGTAAAAATCGCCATCGTTTTCTTCATTCTTCCATACCAAACGGCCATTGAAGCATAAATCATCCAAAGAAACGATATCGTAAAACTATTTATATCACTATCGTCGGAAATAACACCACCAGATTTAGTAAGAACTATAAATACTAAAAGCATAAAGACATAGAACCATAGTTGATAACCTAATTTACTTTGCTTAACCACAACACTACCAGCTTTATAAATACCGTAAGCAAAAGTTACAATGATTAAAATATGAGCCAAAAACGCTGTTGACAGCAGATCGTAAATCGGTGTTACCAAAGTCAATAAAATGGCGAAAATATAAACTAAACCACCAACTATTAATTTCGTCATATTTTTCAATAAGTAGCCAACATAAAGTGCTAAAAACCCTTGAATCAAGAATAAAATAATTTGAATATCCCCACTGAATTGTTGTGAGATGACAATTGACAAATGTACCATACCCAAAGTGAATGCAATAGCAGATAATAACGATTGACGATCTTTCTTAATCTCAAAATATGAAATCAAAAGATAAACGATACTTGTTATAAAGAGACTTAATGTTGATCCGGAATGAAGAGCGGAGAAGCTCATAAATAATAGTATCCCGTTAAATGCCCAAATTCCTAATCGTGGGATATAGATAAACGTTCTATCTAACCATAATTGTAAAAATAGCACTAGTTGTAAAAGTGTATATACAATACTGATTTCTATACTTACTTCTTGATTTTGTACAAAAGCTAAAAAGATAAAAAAGATGATTTGTGCAACACCATAAGAGGATACATACAGAATATGATAGATTTTCTTCCAAGCATATAATAGTAAACAAATGGTTAAAAACGTTTCATAACCTAAAAACACATATAAATTCGGTTCTTGACTGTTAATTAAAAACGGGACAAAAAAGCCACCTACTGCTACAAAAATAGCTAGATATTCAGATTTATGACGATTGGCAATGAAAATTCCAGAAACAACCCACATGATATTTAAAATAAATGCTATTGGCGCTGGTAAGTAAGCATATAAGTAATGTGCTGCAAAGGTAGTTAATACAACTGTTGCTACACTGCCACCAAGTAATACCAATCCTAACGCATGTCGCTTAGCTCTTATTTGTCTTTCACCAATTACATAAAGAATTACAGCTAACAATCCGCCAAAAAGCAATCTCAAAGGAGGAGTTAAGATTCCTGAATCAATTCCTGCTTTAAATAGCCAAACGACACCTAATAACATAATTCCAACGAAAATCCGCGGCAACCAAATTTGACATAGCTTTAATAAATCAAACCCTTGCTCTTTACGTTCATGCTTCAATTTCGTGTTTTTCATATCAGCGTTTTTAGGTTGCTCTATGATCACAGGAGGCGGTTTTATAGGTGCCGATTGCAGATTTATCGGTTTCTCGTCATGAATTTCTTTCTTTTTCATTTCAATTTTTTGTTGCCTTAACTCCACTAACAAATCGTTCATTGTTGATATCGCTAACTCAAGATTGTGTATTTTTTTCTCAATGTCACGATCGTTCATCTCGAAAACCTCTTTTCTCTAATTTTTCTTATGGCTGTGTGTTATATTTCATTGCTGATAGTGGAAGCAATCCCGTCAATATCAATATCAACGTATAACAAAACCATTCTTATAAAATAAAAACGAATCAGATAGACAATATGTTGCAATAAAAACCAAAATTTTCTAAAATATAAAAGCAAAAATCCTGCTTAAACAATGTGCTTTGAGCATAGCGCTTTGTTTAAGCAGGATTCCTTTAGCTACTTATTTGCTTTTTATTTTGTTTTTCTGATTTAACACTCCATTTAAAAATAAAATCTAACAGCTTATAAATTCGTTTTGATTCTTTCGTTAAAAATGGTCCTAGTATTGCGAGAATTAACACATAAAGAGCGGCGAATGGTTTTATAATCGACATTAAGCTTCCAGCGATTGCAAGGTTTGCAAGTATAATGGAAAATTCGCCTCTTGAAACTATTGTTAATCCAATGTTAGAAGAAGCTTTATGTGATAGTTTAGCTCTTCTGCCGGCAATTAACCCAGCAATGAAATTTCCGAATATTGTTAGAATAACAGCTCCTAAAACTAACCAAACGGCATCCCCTAAGGTAAAAGGATCTATGCTTAGCCCGAAGCTAAAGAAGAAGATTGCTCCAAAGAAATCACGAAATGGAATAACTAGTTTTTCAATACGTTCACTATGTTCGGTCTCCGAGAATACAAGTCCTAATAGCAATGCTCCTATTGCTTCTGCTACGTGAATCGTTTCTGAAATTCCAGCTATAAAAAATAATGTGGAAAAAATAACGATAATGAATATTTCATTCGATGTAATATTCAGTAATTTATTGAGTAAATGGGTTGTTTTCCTTGCGATCACAAAGAATAATAAAATGTAGCCTAACGAGATACCTATAGTCATAAATGTTTCTAGTAATGAAGAGGAATGTCCTCGAACGAGGCTTGATACAATGGATAAATAAACAGCTAATATAATATCTTCAAACATGATGATTCCTAATATTAGTTCTGTTTCTTTATTTCCTGTTCTTCTTAAATCAACCAGAACCTTAGCAACGATAGCGCTAGATGAAAACGTTGTAATCCCAGCGATGATTAACGTCTCTAAGAAGGGAAATCCAGTGACCCATCCATACAATAACCCTAATGTAAAATTTATGGCAATATAGATGCTTCCACCAATAACAATATTCTTCCCTGAGCGTTCTAGTTTTTTTATCGAGAATTCTAATCCTAAATAGAAGAGTAAAAATAATACGCCTATACGTCCTAGAAATTCAATTATTTCAAAGCTTTCAATAAATCTAAGATCAATGACACCGATTTGAGGTGCGTGAGGTCCCACAATCATTCCCATAATAATGAGAAATGGGATAATGGAGAATTTCAATCTACCTGCCAGAATAGCCGCAATTGCAACTAAAATTAATGCTGTACCAACTTCTAAAATAAGGTCATTTGTCATGCAGAATCACCTTGCTTTGTCAAAAGTTCAGCAATAAACTTCTTTACTTCCTGCCTCTCTCCAGAGATCACTAATGTATCTCCTGCGTCGATTACACTGTCTGGGCCTGGTGAATATAACTTCTTCATCGTATTTTTTAATACAGCAATAATTGTGACATTATAAGAATTCCTAATATCAATTTCACCAATAGTCCTACTGATAATTGGTGCATTTTGTGATACTTTAAACCATTCGATCATTAAACCATCTAAAGCCATCTCAATCGTTTCTAATGCCTGTGGCTTATACACCATCCCTCCTAATATTGCAGCGATCTTACGAGCTTCACTATCAGTTAATGCAACACTTGAAATGCTTTCTTCGTGATCAGTATCAAAATGGTACATCTCTCTTCGACCATCATCGTGTATAACTATGACCATTTTTTCATTTTCCTTCGTTATCACTTCAAATTTACAACCGATACCTGGTAGTTCACTTTCCCGTATATTCATACTTATCCTCCCCTTTATTAAATTATAAAATTAATAACTATAAGTTAACATCGATTTCTGTTTTCAAAATCTCATCTTTACTAATCCCAATGTATTTCAATGTTTCAGCACGACTGCTATGGTGAAAATACTTTTGTAAAAGCGATATAGCTACGCCTCTTTTATAAGCATGAAAACCGAATGTTTTCCTCATGGAATTCGTACCAAATTTTCCTTTGAGTCCAACTTGGACAGCTGCATCATGTATAATTCGATAAGCTTGTTGGCGACTAATCGGTAAACGAGTTTTGTTTGAGGCAAATAAATAATCTTCACTCTCTAATTGTTTTTCTTTTACAAAATGTTGAAAAGCTATTCTAACCTGCTTATTCAAATACACTTCTTTGTTTATTCCTTCTTTAAAGTCTAAATGAAGAAACGTTTTGAATTCCCCTTTTTCATTTAAAAAATCCTTAATTTGCAATGGGAGCATTTCGGTTAATTTCAAGCCTGTGTTGATTCCTAGTACAAATAACACATAATCTCTTTCTGAATGCTTTTTTAATGTTTTCTTCATAGCATTTATGTCTTTAATATCTCTCAGTGCTTCAACATATTCCATTGGAATTCTCCTTTATCGATGTTACTTAACACTATTATAACACTACATTATGTAACATTAAAGAGAATTAAGAAATTTTTTTATATAATTATTTTTTATTGATTGATTTCTAAAGGATGTTGTATGAAAGTTTGAATAGAAATACATAACAAAAGACATAAAAAAAGACTTTCTACTAGAAAGTCCGTTTTTACATCCTATTTTTATACTTTTCATCGAATTGTTCAATAGACATACCAGTTACTTCTTTGAAAGCCTTTTCAAACGTAGTTTTTTTCATGGAATTGACGATTTTTTTAACGCTTTTAGGATCTTCCTTCATTAATAAAAATATCGCTTTATGACTTATAGCATAAGGTGTATAAGCACTATATTTTGCCGTAACCTTTCCCCATCCTCTCGACTTTTGTAGTTGGTTAAGCGGTATATTATCAGGAACTTCTTCAATTACGGCCTCTGAAAATTCACGTGCAATATACTCAGAGAACCCTTCCTGAAACCATAACGGAAAAGAGCTTAACTCTATATGTTTCTGTTTAGTATAAGCATCCATATAATAATGAGTATATTCATGAGCGGTTATATTTTGTAATTCTTTAAGGGAGCTCACATCCTCTTCGTCCGGATGCAAAACATGAAGGATTTTTGTTCGTAAATCATAAAAACCATCCACACCTTTTAATTGAGCATCTCTCTCAAATTTTTGCCGATTGTCAAAAATAATGACAGTAACAGGCTCATTCGAATGAATTGGAAAGATCGTTTGCAATTGCTGATTTGTTTCATCAATAATATTTTCGATTAGTTTAATTTTCGAAATCGATAGTTGATCATGATAAATGGTAAGATTCCCTTTTGTATATTGATCCATTCCATCCGTATTAATAACCTTTGGGAAGAGTAACGAACTATATTTTTGAATTTTAGTTGCTGTATTCAAAGTTGTTTGCTCTTCTGATTGATAAAATGAGATGTGAATAATAAAGAGAAATCCTAAGGAGATTAAAAACAAAGAGCTAATTAGAAAATTCATAGAAGCGTATAATCGCTTCGTAAATAATAATCTTTTTCCAGAAATAATCGTATATATTCCTATTGTATTAATGATAATTGCAGTAATGAAGATGATTTCAACCAATAATTCTGCTGTTTGTAAATTTGCTAATAAAAAAATAGAGAAAGTAAACAAAAATAATACAATATAAAGAAATAATAGAATAAAAATGGATATCATTATGGATTTTCCTTTTCTATAAAATGACACTCTATTAATCTAAAAGATTTTTTTATTCATCTATTCACTATGTGTATTCGGTAAGCCCGAATTAATTCCTTTCATTTCAACTTTTCTATAGTAAAATGAACCTTTAGGTACTCTTTTTTGTGATTTGTATAGGATGTAAGAAATATCCTTTTATATATTAATTCTCATTTTTCTAGGAATAAATAAGGAGCTTATTTTAAAGATGAAGAATCAAGGATATTCAAAACTAGAAATTCATAAAAACAAAAGGCTATTACTAAAGTGTTATTCACACACTAAAGTAATAGCCTTTTTACCATCCATCATGGTCTATGCTAGCTATATCGTTTGAAAAATGTTTTACCTTACTTTTAACACATCAAAAATTATCATGTTTCTTATTTCTCTTACGAGCGTTGTATCGTTCCATCGCTAAATGATAATGCTTCTTATCATCTTCTGTTTCGGGAATAACTGGTGGCACAGGTGTAGGTTTTCCATTTTCATCAATCGCTATCATCGTTAAGTAAGCCTTCGATGTAACGGTCTTTTCACCTGTCATTAAGTCCTCTGATTCTATTTTCACAAATACCTCCATTGAAGTACGGTGAGCACAAACTACTCTTGATTCAACAATAATTGCACTTCCGACTCTGATTGGAGCATGAAATTCAAACGAGTCACTTCTTACAGTTACCACCGCTTGACGACAATGTCTCATAGCTGAAATGGAGGCTATTTTATCAGCGTAAGCCATGACATTTCCACCGAAAATGGTATTATGATAGTTTGTATCAGGTGGCAATACTAAATTCTCTAATTTAGCAAATGACTCACTTACTCTTTTTGGTTCTAGAGTTTGACTAGATGTCTCATTCTTCATTAATGTATTTACTCCCTTTCTAATTACCCATATCTTAGCTTATACTATCATTCTCGTGATCGTAGTACATTAATTGTACAATATTATTTTCACTTACTTCAATCATCGAGACTTCGGAAAATATCCCCTATTGCTGCACGTTCATATTTTCCGGATTTTTGCTATTCACCAATTTGATATGAGCAACATGGTGCTTTCCGTGCCAAGCATAAAGACCCAAAACTTCTAATAAAGTAAAAGTTTGATTTAATTCAGGATGTACAAATTTCCTTTTATAATCATCTGTTGTCATATTTCGTAAAAGATGAACCCATCTTCTATGTAAACCTTCTATGATATGAAGAGATGACTCAATATCCATTGCATATGTATCACTTAATAAGGCCCAACTTCCTTCATCATAAGGTTTGATCGTTGGATTTTCTTCCGTTAATGCAAGTTTAAACCGAATAAAAGCATTCATATGACTATCAGCAATATGATGTACTAGTTGTTGTACAGTCCATCCATTTTCTCGGTATGACTGTTGAATTTGTTCTCTTGATAAATCATTCAGCGTTTCTTTCAGTATAGCTGGTAAATTGGCTATTTCATTAATCCATCCAATTTTATTGCTTTCTTGATAATCCTCAGGAAAACGGTATTGCCCGATAGGATATTGTTTATTCATAAATTCAACTCCCTAGACGCTTTAATTGGTTATTCGACATGATTCTAAAAAATCCTTTTCCCTCATTAACGAATTGATTATATTCGGCTCTTTTCGTATGAATCATTTTCTATGAAGAAGCAGCGAAAATAGGCAACTTTAACTTCTACTCAAGATGTTTGCTTCCCTCAAGAGTCTCGGATCTTAGGCTCCAATTAGCCTTTTCATACTAATTCTTCCACTGAACGTATTTAAAAACAATATTTTTTTTAGAAAACAGCCTTATATGTAAAAATTTCATATCAACTCCAGAAAAAAACCTTATCGTTTGTGGAAAGAGTAGACTGTTTTGTAGCCAAATAATAAAAAAGCTAGTTCAATTATCTGTCATACGACCAAAAAATTGAACTAGCAATTAATTACATCATTAAGCCGACATTTTTCCTTGTTTTATGGATACTTTTTTCTCTTTGACAAAGAAAGTTAATAAAAAAGCAAAAATAGCAAAGATTAATGTAGCTAAAAATGAGGCATTAATCCCTTTTAAAGACGCATCAATCACCTTTGACATATAACCTTCAGGATTAGTTGCTGCTAACGCTTTTGCTGGCATATTTGAAGTCATAACATTCGTCATAATAGTGATTAATATCGCTGTACCTATTGAACCAGCAACCTGTCGTAACGTATTATTTACAGCAGTACCATGGCTCAGCATATTTCTAGATAATGAATTGATTCCTGCAGTTGTTAATGGCATCATGACCATCCCAATGCCTAAAAATCGTAATGCTGATACAATAGCAATCGTCCACATAGATGTATTCTCCGTTAAGAACAAAAACGGTATGGTTGCTACTACTAATATCGACGTTCCAATAAAAGCGAGCCATTTAGCACCATATCTATCGAAAATGCGTCCTGTTATTGGACCCATGATTCCCATTACTAATGCACCTGGTAAGGATACCAAACCTGAGAATAAAGCACTTTTACCATGAATATTTTGGATATACAATGGTAAAATCATTGTTGATCCAATCATCGCCATAAATAATATGCAACCAATTATGGTTGTAAAAATAAATATTTTTGATTTAAATACTCTTAATTCAAGCATTGGATTCTTCATAGTAAGTTGACGCCATGAAAATAGTACGATACCAACTATCCCTAGAATAATGGTTGAAACAACAGTTACGTCTCCCCATCCGTCATTTCCTGCACTACTAAATCCATATAATAATGATCCAAAACCGATTGTTGATAAAATGATAGACAACACATCAATTTTGGGCTTTGTAAGATGAACAACGTTTTTCATTGCAAAAAAAGCAAAGATTATATCTAGAATAGCAATAGGTAATACAATATAAAATAAATAATGCCAATCCCATGAATCAACAATCCAGCCAGATAAAGTTGGTCCAATTGCTGGTCCAAACCCAATAACAAGACCAACCATTCCCATAGCTGCTCCCCTTTTTTCAATAGGGAATATTAAAAGAAAAATCGTTTGCATAAGTGGCATCATAATTCCTGCGCCAATCGCTTGGATAATACGACCTGTTAATAATAATTCAAAGGTCTCTGCAAAACTACAAACTAATGTTCCGATTGCAAAAGAAACCATTGCAATTAAAAAAAGCGTTCTAGAATGAATTCTAGATATTAATAATGCTGTTAAAGGAATCATAATTCCATTTGTTAACATAAATGCAGTCGTTAACCACTGACCTGTTGCAGGTTCAATATTCAAATCTGCCATTACTTTTGGTAAAGCAGTTGTCAGTAAAGTTTGATTGAAAATTGTGACAAACGCACCAATTAACATAACGGCCACTAAAATTGTTCGATTATATGCTTTACCGTTAATATCTTTTGGTCTCTCAAAATCATGTTCAGTTGCTTTACTCAAAACACTCACCCTCTCTAACAGAACTACTCGTATAAACTTTATACTCTGAGTATAATAACTGATTTTACTACACGAATTTGGAATGTCAATTGTTTTATCTGAATTTTCCGAGTTGAAATGAACGTTATAAAAACATATGATATTAATATAATGAGAGAATTTATTGATTTTTTATCTAAAAAAAACTATCCATGTAAATCTACTAAATAAACTAGCAATTCATTTTTTTATTAGGCTATGAAAAGGAGCCCGTTTCATGCACAAAAAACAGGAACATATAATTAGATGTGCCCATCAATTAATTATAGACAAAGGATACTATCAAGTATCGGTACAGGATATTATCGATGCTTCAGGGATCTCTAAAGGAACGTTTTATAATTATTTTCATTCAAAAAATGACTTAGTTTTATCACTACTTCATCATATTAAAAGTCAGATTACTTTACAGCGACAGCTAATTCTCCAAGAAGGTAGTTTAAATGACAAAAACATTCTAAAGAAACAAATAGGTGTTAAAAAGACACTTAATTTAAAAAATCGCGTCTTCTCTTTGTACGAAGCATTAATTATGGAGAACAACAAAGAATTAAAGAAATTTATTTTTGATGATTTAGTTTCGGAAGTTCGCTGGCTTTCTCATCGGCTAATTCACGTTTTTGGAGAAGAATTACAGCCGTATGCCTTTGATTTAGCGGCTGCATTTATCGGCTCGCTCCATCATCAGCTAAGAGTAGCGACTATGATTAATAATGAAATGAATTCACTTGAGAAATTCATTGATTATAATATAGACTTTTTAGAATCCGCTATTCCCATTGTTTTAAAAAATAAGACAGTCTTATTTAAAGAGGCAGCGATTGAAATCGTTAATCCTTGCTATGTCGACAATCCAACTAAAATGAAAGAAAAAATTCAATCTATATTAAAGAAGCTAAAATGTGATATGGCTGAAGAAAATGAAGAAATTTGTGAAATGCTACATTTTCTTGAAACGGAAATGAACGAAGAAAAACCTCGTTTGCACGTGGTATCCCATATTACTCGCATGCTTTCATCTAATATAAACTTACCACCTGAAGTCTCGACACAGCTTATGCAATTATTACAATTCGTACAAGTTTATCAAAAACAACTTTAATACAGCTAGAGAAAGGATGCGTATGATTATTTGATTTCATTCATCTTAACTGCCAAACGATTTTTAGTTTCATTCTTTAAATCTTTAAAATATCGCTCATTTCGTCGGTTATTCTATACACTGGTGTTGGTCTTGCTGTCAGGGACGCTATTCTATAGTGGTGTAGAAAGCATGTCAAAAGTTGATGCTCTCTACTTTAGTGTGATGACTATTACAACAATAGGACATCCAACTTTAGCTCCTATTACAACTATGGGGAAAATATTCACTATGATTTATGCATGTGTAGGTATTGGCTTAATTTTTGCTTTTATTGGCTTTTTAGCCAAACATATCTTTACAGATTTTCTCGAGCATAGAAAACCTAATGAAGAAGTAAATCTAGATGTAAAACAAGGAAGTGAACAATAAATTTTTCATACTAAATGAAGCATCGAATGACTATTCGATGCTTCATTTAGTTTATTATTTTGTCATCTGTGATTGGAATAGCTCATAGACCTCTGGTTGACGATCCGTTAATATCGGAATAAATCCTCTAGCTTTTGACACCAATGGCATTGATACTGCCGCTGTAATCAGTTCTTCATTTTCTCCACCTTCAGCAAGAATATTTCCATATGGATCAACTATAAGGGAATGACCACCAAATGTTGTACTCTCGTCTTTTCCTACACGATTACAGCCAATTACAAAACTTTGATTTTCTATTGCCCTACTTTGTAGCATGACCTTCCATTGTTCAATTCGAGATAAGGGCCATTCAGCTACAACAAAAAAGATTTCAGCACCATTTACCGCATGTAATCTAAACCATTCCGGGAAACGTAAATCATAGCATATGACACCTGTGGCTTTTGTATTACCCAATTCAAACATACCATCTTCATTTCCTGATGCTAAATAATGATGCTCATTCATTAACTTGAATAAGTGAACTTTACTATATTCTTTTATCGTCTCTCCCTCTTTGGAAATAACAAATAATGTGTTGAAAATCTTCTCATTTTCTTTAGTTGGAATAGAACCTGCTACAATAGTTATCGCGTATTTTTTCGCCAAATCCTGAAGGTCATTTACTATTTGTTGATGGTCATCTATTAAATCTGCAATTTTAGGTAAGCAATACCCTGTAGTCCATAGTTCTGGCAATACAACAATCTGGCTGCCTTTTTCTGCTGCTTCAATGATATACTCTTTCACCTTTTGACTATTACGTTGAATATCTCCTAATTCTATATCTAATTGAACACAAGTTATTTGCATAAACTCATTCTCCTCAACTTTTATGTAGACATTTTTGATTATAAACTATATGCTTAAATTCAATCAGTCTAAATTTTCTGTTTTTATAGATTTTTATAGATTATTATAACATTTTATTTTTATTAGAGGTGAGCAAGTTGCAACAAAGTCAATTACTACAACAATTACCAACTCAATTTTTCTCGAAGTTGGTACAACAGGTTGGAAAAGCTGTGTCTGAAGGAAGGGATATTATTAATTTAGGGCAAGGAAATCCTGACCAACCAACTCCCACTCATATCATTGAAGCATTGCAGCTATCAGCTAGTAATCCAGCTTCCCATCGCTATTCACCTTTTAGTGGAAAAGATAGTCTAAAAAAAGCGATATGTCAGTTTTATCAAAAAGAGTATGGGGTTTCACTCCAATATAATAATGAAGTAGCTATACTATTCGGTGGAAAAAGTGGTTTAGTTGAATTGCCACTCTGTTTCTGTGACGAAGGAGATATAATCCTTGCACCAGATCCAGGATACCCAGATTATTTATCCGGAATCAGCCTAGCCAGATCTAGCGCATATTTTATGCCGTTAGAAGCGAAAAATAACTTTCTCCCTGTTCTTGATTCAATCCCTGTTGAAATAGCAGAGAAGGCCAAACTAATGTTTTTAAACTATCCAAATAATCCAACTGGTGCTTGTGCGACAAAAGAATTTTATGAGGATACCGTTGCCTTCGCAAAAGAACATAATATTATTATATGCAGTGATTTTGCTTATGGAGCTATAGGTTTTAATGGTGAAAAACCAATAAGTTTCTTACAAACAGAAGGCGCAAAAGATGTAGGAGTAGAAATTTACACATTATCGAAAACATATAATATGGCTGGTTGGCGTGTAGCATTTGCTGTTGGTAATCCTGAAATCATTGAAGCAATCAATCTCATTCAAGATCATATGTATGTAAGTTTATTCCCAGCTATTCAAGATGCTGCGACCGAAGCTTTACTAAATGGCGATGAAAGCGTCAAAAATTTAGTTTCTCTTTACCAATCAAGAAGGAATGCATTTATAGAAAAATGTCAATCTATTGGTTGGGATGTGACGGCACCTGAAGGTTCTTTCTTTGCATGGCTACCGGTTGCTGACGGATTTACTTCTGAAGAATTCGCAACATATTTATTGCAGCATGCTGATGTTGCAGTCGCACCAGGTATTGGTTTTGGGGAACATGGTGAAGGCTATATTCGAGTAGGATTAGTAGAAAGCAAAGAACGACTATTAGAAGCTGTGGACCGAATTGCCAAATGTAATATATTTCTAAATAACAAAGAATAAATTCTACTGGAATTATAAAATTATAATATACGAAAAAGCAGTGTGATTTATTTTAAATCACACTGCTTTTATTTGATAGCCTACTCTAATCATTAAACATATTTATAATACGCTGAAACATTATATCCTTTGGCTTGATAATAATCTAATATTCCTAAATAAATGGCTTCAGCTGCTTTCTGACGGTATTGTGGACTTTTTAGCTTATTATTATCTTCTTTTTGATCAATAAATGCTAGTTCAACTAACGTAGAAGGCATTGTATTTTCTCTTAAAACAACATAATTTCCGTGTTTTACTCCTCGATCTTTTGTTCCCATTGCATCTAGCATTCTTTTTTGGATAGATTCTGCAAGCAGTTTACTATCATTAACATGAGGATTTGTAGCGCTTTTTCCCCAATAGAATGTTTCTGTGCCATTGGCTGAACCATTAAAGCCATTCGCATGAATACTAACGAATGTTGTACCTTTTAAACTTTTCGCGATACCAGGCCGTTTTTCAGGCGCTATATAGACATCTGTTTCTCTCGTATATTTGACACCAAATGGTGTTTTTATTAATAATTTTTTTAAACGAAGACCAGTATCGAGTACCACATCCTTCTCTTTCAAACCAAATCCAACAACCCCAGGATCTTTTCCTCCATGTCCTGGATCTATGACAAGTGTTTCTGAAGAAATTGTGCCCCCAGTGTTTCCTGAATTTCCACCATTACTTGGCGGTTGTGTTGCTGAGCCCGCTGACACATATTCTGAGTATACAAAACCAACAATATTTTTCTTTGTTTTAATGAGTTTCCAATCCCCAACATCATAACCAATTAACACTGTTTCATTATTCTTTACTGATGTTGCTACACTATATACTGTGGAAGGACCTTTTCTAACATTTAATGAGGATGCATTAACCACCCCTTCTCCATTAAATGACTCATTTGATTTTAAGCGTAATCTATAATCCATTGCTCTTGCTATGTATATGGCCGTTTCTTCTCGTAATGCACTACGGTTTAATCCAAATGTGCCATCTTCCACATTCGTATCTATTCCTTTTGCTAAAATTACTTGGGCTGCACTTGCGGTTGTATTTTTATATTCATAGCCAAATGCTCTGCAAGTCATTATGGCCATTTCTCCGCGGGTAACATAACCATCTGGCTTGAATGTGCCATTCTTATAGCCACTAATAATATTTTTCTTTACCGCAGATTGAATATATCCTGAGGCAAAATTACTAGCGCCTACATCCTTGAAAGATGTTTTTCTTTTCGTTCCATCTAGATTTAATGCTCTTCCTAATAATGCACTAAATTCAGCTCTTGTCACTTTATTTTTCGGGTTAAAATACCCATTTTTATCACCGTTAACCATTTTTCCTTGTGCTAAAAATAGTATTTCTTCATATGCCTTATGACGTGCATCTATATCTTTAAAGAAAGAAGACGCTTTTGGTTTCGTTACTTCTAAACTAGTAATAATCAATATAATAGCCAGCAAAGACATAGTTAATTTCACGAAATTTTTCATATTACATATCCTTTCGATGTAAGATATATCAAATATACCATTTAACTCATAACAAAAGTGCTATTTTTCTACATTTTCAGAAAAAATATGAAATAATAGACCTATATTTTTCAAAAACAGCTTTAAAAATATAGCAAAATACTCCTTAATGTGGGTGCTGTCGATATAAATGAAGGCTATTTTCACATACCTAGTTTCTCGCCTTCCACAAGGAGGGAAGCCAACTTCCATAATACATAGTTTCTGCTGGGGCTGCTCGCACAATAGTCTTGAACTTTATGCTTCAATCTATCGAGCTTTTCATTCACTGGTTTAACAAACTTAAACACCCCCTCATTTAAACAAAGCCAAAAAGAAAAAGGCATCGTATGTTCACAACTCATACAATACCTTTTATCTATTATTTAAATGTGCTTATGATTCTTTTGTCATTCTTTCTGTTACTTCTTCATAGAAATTCGTTTTCAACTGAATAAATCGCTCAATTTCATTAATTAATATTAAAAGGGCCGCTCTTGCCTCAAATTCTTCTCTTGTTTGAGGAAGTGCCATTTCGGCAAATGTCGCTTTTAACATTCGTAATTCATCTAAAAGATCCGATGCAGGGTTATCCTCAGATAAAGAAATTCCTACATTTTCTATAAAATGAGCTACCATTTCACTTTGTTCAAACGTTGAAGGTAAATGAAGAATGGATGGAATAACTCTCCGTATTAGTTTAAGCTGCTGATCTCTCATTTTGAAATACAAAACATAATAGTTTTCTTTTCGAGTAAAACTATTTTCTACACTTCTTTTCGCTACTAATTGTCCATTTTTAATACAGCTTGCCGTCTTGATTTGAAATTCGTCATTCCAAATGGGTTCTTTTTTTCGAATAAAACGAGATAATTGCAATAATAATAGCTTTAAATTTTCATCTGTTTCCTTGGCAAGTTGCTTTAAGGTATTTTCTGTACTTGGCATATAAAGATTCACCAACAATGCGACTGTAATACCAATAACAATAATATATATCTCATTTAGTATTAAATGTGTAGTGATATTTTTTTCTACATAAAGCTGCATGATAATGACAAATCCAGGAACAATCCCTTCCTGAAAACGTAACTTAGCCATCAACGGAATATAAATTATCGTCAATAATCCAATTGCTAAAGGCGTATATGCTGCTCCCTCGAAAACTAAAATCGCCATGATAATTCCAGCTATTCCAGCTCCAAATCGTTTAAATGCGACGACGACGGATTGAAGCTTCGTGCTTTGCACACTTAATAAAGTAATTACTGCAGCAGTGCTTGCATTATCTAATGATAACAATTGTGCAATGACTAATGATACCATCATGCCAATCGCGGTTTTAATAGTCCGCGAACCAATTGTGAACATTTAAAAACTCCTTTCAATTAAAAAACATTGTCTTTATTGTTGTTTTGATAACCTCATTACAATAAATTGTACAATCATTCACAAAAGAATATCTTTTTTTGACCTCTCCCTTTATAGGAGGAAGATTTTAAAACCCATAGTCATAATTTATTTTTATACTATCATATCACCAAAAAAACAGACCCAAAAGCGCTCTAAGAAAGCTTTTGAGCCTGCTATTTATTATTCTCTGTTACTTTCTTTTAAAATTGAAACCCCAAATAAAGACCTTCATTATATAATACCCAATAAATCCAGATAATAAATAGATGAAAATATATCCAACTGCCGAAAAATTTAGGAATGTGAACATTAAGAATATGTATCCTAAAGTAGATACCATAAATGCTAAAAGAACATTCACTTTATTTATAACAGCCAGTATCCCCTGTATGGCGTAGATTATCGGAAAGATTAAGAAAATGAATACAATAAATATATTTTTCCATGTTAGATTTTGATCTCCATCCATTTGATGCGTGCAAAAAGCCGTTACCACTATCATTATTATCGCTGGTAGAAGAACGGTAAGCCATTGATTAATAGTAAATTTTTTCATATGTATTCCCCACTTGTCTGAAATATGTGAACATATTAGTATATTAACATATCAACCAATGGATAAACATTAAATGGACTTAGGTATCAAATTTAGATAATAAAAATGATCGAATCATAAAATATGTGATTTCATTTGGTAACTGTTCTTTTACCGCTTTCAATCCCATTTCTGCCACATTTGTTTGATTCACTGTATTCTCTATCATTGAATAATACTCTGCCGGTATAAAGTCCATCCAGTTCACTTTTAATCCCTCATTATGGCAAGCAATAAAATGATTTTCTACTGTTGCTAATGCTAGTTCACGGATATCAGCAATTTCTTCCAATGATTTTCCTGTTTCGTAAAGTTTATAGGTAATCATATGTGATTTTTCTTTCGCCGCTTTTGCATCTCCTAGAATGTTATCCTCCGAATGCATATTCGGATTTTCATTCGGATTGTCTTCTGTTAACTCTAGAATAACCTTTAAGAAAGCATCTCCAAACTTTTCTTGTTTTAGTTTTCCAATTCCTTTAACCTCTAACATCGAATCAATAGTTTGTGGCATTTTAACACACATGTCCTTCAATGTTTCATCAGAGAAAATAACGAAAGGAGGTACTCCTTCTTGAACAGCAATTTCTTTACGTACAGCCCTTAACTTTTCAAACAATGGATGCTGTTTGGAAACGGTTTTCACTACCATCTCTTCTTTCTTCCAAACCTTTTCACCATTTTTCAATACATCTACACCTTTTGGAGAGACAATTAAATAAGGATACTCACCTTGTTTAATCGTTATATAGTCATTAGCTATCAAATAATCTATAAATTGATTTACTTCTTTACTGCTTTTCTTCGACATAAGATTATATGTTGGAATACGATCAAAACCGAGTTGCAGCACCTTTTTGTTACGTGAGCCTGTTAATACTTGAGCAATCATTACTTTTCCAAATCTCTGTCCTGTACGTATCATACAAGATAAAACCATTTGGGTTTCTCTCGTTACATCCACACTGCTTCTTTGATCCAAACAATTGCTACATCTTTCACAATCAACATTTACTATTTCACCAAAATACTCAACTATGAATGTTTGTAAACAATGCTCTGTATGACAATAATCCACCATATACTGAAGCTTTTCATAGTCATTTTGAATACGTTCATCATCCAAAGTACCTTGCTGTATAAGAAATTTCTGCACTTGTATATCTTGTGCACTATATAAGAGAATGCACTCACTATCTAAACCATCACGACCAGCACGACCTGCCTCTTGATAGTAACTTTCTAGATTTTTCGGTAATTGATAATGAATGACATATCTCACATTTGATTTGTCGATACCCATTCCAAAAGCATTAGTAGCTATCATTACATTCACTTCATCATGTAAAAAGGACTCTTGTGCCTTCTCCCTTTCATCAGGGCTCAGGCCTCCATGATAGAGAGAAGCATTAATTCCTCGTTTTTGCAACAACTGATGAAGCTTTTCTGCATTTTTTCTTGTTGCCACATAGACAATACCTGTTTCTTCTAAATTATTATTGATAAAATCTAGTAAATATTGATCTCGATCTTGACCTTTCACAATAGAGAAAGCAAGATTCGATCTCTTGAAGGTAGTCATTATTCTATTGCTTTCAGGAATTCTTAAAAAACAATAAATATCTTCCTGAACTTGAGGAGTTGCGGTCGCAGTTAACGCTAATACGATTGGCTTTTTCGGCATTTCCTTAATAAACGGAGATATTAGCTTATAACTTGGTCTAAAATCATGTCCCCATTGTGAAATACAGTGGGCTTCATCAATCGCAACGAGGGGAATGTCAATGTGTTGAATGACACGTAAAAAGTCTTCTGATTGTAGCCGCTCTGGGGAAATATAGACAAGTTTATACTCTCCATAGCTAATTTCCTCCATGATTTGATTTATTTCCGTGGTAGATAGTGTGCTATTAATAAAGGTGGCTGAAATTCCTAGCTGCTTTAGTGTATCCACTTGGTCTTTCATTAAAGAAATAAGTGGAGTTATCACAATCGTTGTACCTTCCATAACTAAAGCCGGTATTTGGTAACAAAGAGATTTACCCCCACCAGTTGGCATAATACATAATGTATCTTTTTGATTTAATACTTGTTCAATAACCAAGCCTTGACCTTCTCGAAATGATTCATATCCAAAGAAAGTGGACAATATTTCTTTAGCCTTTTGTAACATTCTGGTACACCTGCTTTACTTCTACTTTTAAATATATTATCACGCTGAAATTCTTAACTCCACAATGATTCACCGAGTTGTAACACCATTAGTTGTTCATTCGGAAGCTTTCTTTTTTCCCATTCTACTAGCAATCGTTGAAGAGCTTCTGGTCCCGTGTCATCTGCTAAACGATAAGCCCCATAATGCATGGGAATCATGATTTGTCCGTTACTTTCTAAAAAGGCTGTAATGGCGTCCTCTGGATTGATATGAGCATTTTTCATAAACCATTCTGGTTCGTATGCTCCTATCGGCATCAGGGTATGCGTTATATCAAATCTCTCACCAATTTCTTTAAATCCTCTGAAATACCCCGAATCACCAGCAAAATATACCGTTTGTTCAGCTGATTCAATGACCCATCCTCCCCAATGAGAAAGATTGGTATCGATGAGTGTTCGTCTAGTCCAATGTTTAGCTGGAACAAAAGTAAATACTGCCTTTTCACAACAAAAGCTTTCCCACCAATTTGCTTCAATTACATTTTTATATCCTCTTCTTTTGAATAGTGATTTCAGCCCAACGGGAATTAAAAATGTAATATCCCCTTTCAATTTCCGTATCGTCGCAAAATCTAAATGGTCATAATGCCCATGCGAGATTAATACATAATCAATTTCCGGTAGATCATCTAGTGAAATCCCTGGCTCAGTCACTCTTATTTCAAAGCCCATTCTTCTTGCCCACACTGGATCAGTTAATATATTCATACCATTCATTTGAATCAGAAATGTCGAATGACCAATCCAAGTAATTGAAAACTCTTTCCGGTTTTCGATTAATCGTTTGACTTCTTTCTTTTCTGCTTGCGATATTTGAACAGTTAAATCTTTTTTCTTGTATTTCCGTTCATTCTGCCATTTCTTGAGATCTGAAAAGGAACTAACTGCCGTTTCATTATCATAATTTGTATATTTTTTTCTCATCATATTTTCACCCATTACATCATTTGTTTAATCATGATTTTATAATGAATCCTTACCAAGCAATCTTTCCTTCGTATCCGTTTCAATACCATTTAGTCGCTTTGTAAATGTTGCTCTCCAGCTTTTTGAAAGAGCATCTATCTTAAGAATCATTTCAATCTTTTTCAAATTCGTTTTATCATGATGCATCACTTGATTCGCAAAATCAATTGTAATACCATTTTGATCTTTTTCCATTATCTCAATGACAGGAGAAGTTGTTACAATCCCTTCCTGGAGCACTCTCATATAGAAGCCAGTATAGCCTGTTTCCTGAATTTTAACAGGCAAATCATCTATATTATATCTTCTAGCAAGCTTATAGCAAGGTTGCCTAGGTTGGCTTACTTGAACGATAGCTTCCCCAACTCTCATTATATCCCCTATACAAATATCTGTTTCTAGCATTCCATTAACAGTTAAATTTTCTCCAAAGGCACCATAAGTTAATTGTCTATTTAACTTTTCCTCCCAATATGGATAGTGTTCATTGCTATAGACACAAACAGCTTTATCTTCCCCACCGTGATGAACTAAATCAGCCTGTGAATCACCTTCAAAATTTGTTTTCCCTAAATAGATGTCTCGATTGACTCTCGATTTAAAGAGACTGGTATATAGCTCCTTGCCTCTGTAGCCCAATTTCATAGGTCGACCAATATTAATTGACAATATTTCCATCATGTTAAGAAAAACTCCTCTCATAACATTGAAAATCATGAAAAATCTATGGCAAAAACCTTACTTCTTGTCTTTTTTAATTATAAAAACTTAAGTATTGTCTTCGATATAGCATTCAGCATTGTACGCCATCTTTGTCAAAAGTTTCAGTGCTAATTTTTGTTGCTCACATGTAAGATCTTTTGTTAGAATATTTGACCAACTTAATGTAATTTCTCTTAATTTAGGCTCAAAAGCATGTGCTTTCTCCGTTAAATAAATTTTCTTAACGCGTTTGTTCACACTAAAAGTTTTTCTTTCGATATAACCGTTTTCCTCTAGTTTTGATATAGCTCTAGCAGTTGTTCCTTTGTCCATTTTCAAAAGACAAGACAAATCATCTTGTGATACTCCTTCATTATTAAATAGCACCATCAAAAACTGATATTGGCCGGCCCCAATATCATATTGCTTTAACTGTTCAGTCATATATACATGACTATATCTATTTAGTAATGAAATCCATCGTCCAATTGATTCCTCATTACACTGTTGCAAAATTACACCTTCTATCGAGATTTAATGTCATATCATTGTAGTCTTTTTATAAGCGTACCAATCTTTTGCATTTATCACAATAAAATTGGATAAATCATATTTCTTGAAATTATATTCTTTTCAGATTAAGATTAATTTTGTTGCATTAACAACAATAATATTTTGTATGGATTCATTATCTATTAATGACAATAATTTTTTTGTTGCTATTACAACTTTTAACATTAAAATATATATACAACAAAGGAGATTTGCACTAATGGCAAAAACACTATTCATCAAAGCAAACAATCGTCCAATTGAACAATCCGTAAGCGTTAAATTATATCACGCTTTCATTGATCGTTATAAAGAGACCCATCCAAGCGACGAAATCATAGAACTAGATTTATATGCTGAAGCATTACCATACTATGATAACAATAACATCATGGGTAATTTCAAACACAATAATAAAATGGAATTAACAAAAGATGAACAACAAGCATATGACAATCAACATAAATATTTAGATCAGTTTTTAGAAGCAGATAAAATCGTATTTGGATTCCCATTATGGAACAAAACGGTCCCTGCTCCATTACACACTTATTTTGATTATTTAAATGTAGCTGGTAAAACTTTCAAATATACAGCAGAGGGTCCTGTTGGTCTGGCAGTAGGTAAAAAAGTAGCTATTTTAAATGCAAGAGGTGGAGATTTCTCTACTGATGAAATGGCTAGCGAAGAAATGGCAGTAAATTTTGTTTCAAAAACAATGCTTTCATTTGGGATAACTGATCAAATCATGGTAATCGCAGAAGGTCACAATCAATATCCAGACCGCGCAGAAGAAATTGTTACAGAAGCTATTTCTCAAGCTAAATTAGCTGCTGAGCAATTCTAAGCTATAAATAAACTTTTATTCCTATAAAAAAGGGTATCAACTAAGCTACACTTATAGTTGAACCCTTTTTTTATTTTACATTTATATACCCAGTTCAATACGGTAACATCCGCTATAGTTTAGCTATTGCTAGTCTATCCAATTAGTGAATGACTCAAAACTTCGAATGCTTGCAATGAAAACACTTTAATTTGTTATTTGTTTTAAGAATTTATGTAACCGTTCTTGATCTTCCTCTATCGCTTCTCTAAGCTTCGGATTATAAAAAACAGATGCTGGATGAAAGGTTGGAAAAACAGTATATACTTTCTTAGATTGTATAAAATGATTTTCTTCATTGATGTGTAGTACCGGGCTGTTGATCAATTGACCATGAACTTCTGTTATTTTCATGTTTCTTCCTAAGATTCTACGTAATCCAACATTTCCTAATGTAACAATGAGAGGTGCATGAACATGCTGTAATTCATAATCCAGTAATGGAGCATGTGCGATAATTTCACCAACTGTTGGTGGACGATTATATTTTTTTCTAATAACATTTCCTTGTCTATCCTTTTTTTCTTTCCATATATAAGGACGACTTCGAACTGTGCTAGTAATATAAACTTCCTCTCTCGATAGTCCTATTTTCTCTAGAAATTCCATTAGCTTTTTCCCAGCCCGGCCCGAAAATGGAATACCATTATTAATTTCTGTTTCTCCTGGAGCTTCTCCAACTAACATAAGCTTTGGAAATGTTGGGCCTGTACCAAAAACGAAGCCTTCTACTGAGAATCCTTCCATTCTTTCTTTCCCTATTTCCGCTAAATAGTCTGGAATTCGCATATTCATTCTCCTTGAAAAATCTTTGCTAGAATTCATTTAATGTGTACACTCATTATTCACAAGAAAACCCAAATGCATAACCCTCTTATTCGGCCTTAAAAAAACTAAAGCAGGCTCTTCTCAGATATAATGACACCATCTTCATCACAATAGACAAAATGTCCAGGACGCCATTCCATTCCACCGAATGTCAAGACTACGTGTCGATCCCCTTGTCCCCTTTTTATACTTTTTAAAGGATTCGTTCCAATAGCTAAAACCCCGATATTCATTTTGGATAGCTCTGCACTATCCCTTACACAGCCATGAATAATTATTCCAGAGAGCTTTCGTTCAACGGCAATTTCTCCAAGCATATCTCCCATTAACGCACATTTTCTAGAACCTGCGCCATCTACTACAAGGACACTTCCTTCTGGAACAGTTTGCAAGGCTTCTTTCACGAGCACATTATCTTCAAATACCCGAACTGTTGCTATTGGTCCAGAAAAGCTTCTTCTTCCACCATATGATTGAAATATCATTTCGCATATCTTTAAATCCTTACTATAATCATCACATAAATCCGCCGTTTTAAACGTCATTTCACCACAACCCCTTTTTATTGAATATTTTAACAATTATGAGCGCAATTTTTCTACTAAAAAACTTTATTTCTGCTAATTTATGTATAATCGATTCAAGTTTAGTGATTTATCGTTCAACTTTTCTATGAATTGATTTAACTTTTATCGTTTTCCGTTCAACTTGCTATTTATAGTAAAAGAAAGGACATTTTCTAAAAGATTGTTGTTATGTAATACTTTCACTAAATAAAATCCGTATAAAAAGATCGATTGGAGCGTAAGGTGCGAGACTCCTGCGGGAGTAGCGGTACAGGTGAGACCCCACAGGCACTATGTGCCGAGGAGACCCGACCGCCCCGCGGAAAGCGAGCATCCTGGAGCGGTACTCAACTCAGCCTATAAGCAAATAGAGCCAAAAGAAAAAACTGCTTTAAAATGAAAACAGCCTTTTACTTAAAAATTAAAACCCATTCGTTTTTTTTCTGATTTCCAAGAGTGAGAGTTTGCTTTTTCATTATCACTTTTTAATTCCTTACAAATTTTCTGAACATCAACGGCTTTCTCGTAATGCCATTGTAAAGCTAAAGAATTGTATACCTCATTTAAATCTGCAAATGAAAAGCCATCTGTATGATTAGCAACTAATTGAATCTCATCAAGATTAAGAATGTCATCCAATTTTTTTCTAACAAGATAATTGAAACGCATTTCATTTGTCGGCATTGGTATTTCATAAGCACGATCAAAACGACCTGATCGATTAATTAATGCTGGATCAATTCTTTCAGGGTAATTGGTTGTTCCAATTAAGAAAATTCCTTCTTTAGAAGTCGCACCATCTAATGTGTTCAAGAAAAAGGATCGGACTTCCTCAGGCATTGAATCAATATCCTCGATAATTAATACCATAGGAGCCATCTTTGCTACCGAAGAAAAAACTTCATTAATAGAATAGCTAGATGTATATTCTGTAATTTGCCAATAAGCGACAGGTGCGGAAATACTATTGGCAATAGATTTTACCAAAGTTGTTTTTCCATTTCCAGGATCACCATATAATAAAATTCCACGCTTATAAGGAATATTATATTTTTTGAAGAAATTTCCATTATGATTAAAAAACTCATCAATAGAGCGATAGATTTGCTTCTTCATATCTTCTTCTAAAAAAACATCCTCACGATTTACTAGATTCGTAATTTTTTCTTTTTCTGTTTGTACGTCACCATCTTGATCAACAAAAACAGTTACATAATCTTTTATATATTCTCTTTTTCTTTTCAAAATATATTGCAAAAAAGATTCCATATGCTCATCGCTCGGCGCAAAAATACATTCTTTATCCAAATCATCATGACTTTTATAAATAGGCATTTTCGCCAATCCAACTTTAAATTCTGGATAGTAGAATAGATTATTTAAAATACTTGGTTTAATGATAAATTCTAGCATTTTATCATTATGATTTGAGGAAATAAGAGAGGTTTCTACGCAATCATAGATTGGTGTTAATAATTGAACCGATTTACTTTTAAACTCCAAATCTTCTTCTAACACTTCCCAAATCTCATTGGTTGTTTCATAGTCTGAATATATACGAAAATCTTCTCCTGTTTCCTCTGATAAATAACTTTTTACTGAATGAATTGCACTAGCATAATCATAAAACATTGGCATTTGATTACGTTCATTTTGTGAAAACTTAATAATACTTTTCATTTATTCAATTCCTTTTCTAATTAAAAAATTGTTCTACTAGCTTTTGATAGACCTTAAAAAATTCAGGTGCATCTTCGATATCCTTTATCGCTTCAACTACAGACTTATTATACCAAGCTTGTTCTTTTTTACCACGTTTAAATGCAGTCCAAACCTTCTCTCCTAACTTATCATATTGCTGTATTAAAGATTGCAAATTATCTAATTTATCAGCAACGATTAATGCTTTTACTTCCAATGGAGCAGTTTGAACAACTTCAATGGTATGTTGCTTACGTTCTTCCCAAGATAAGGCTTTATTTTCTGTATGATATGCAACAATGGTTGCAACATCTTTTCCAAACGTCTCTTTAATTTCTTCAATCGTTACTGGGCAATCCTCTACCACATCATGAAGAAGAGCAGCGATTACCACTTCTTCGCGAAAATGAGCATCCTTTAAGATCCCTGCTACTCGAATGGGATGTTCAATATATGGTTGCGAAGAATTTTTTCGGGTTTGTCCATTATGAGCCTTCGTTGCAAATGCAAGTGCTTGATCATATTTTTTCATAACAATCACCACTTTCTAAAATATTTCTTTCTTATTCAATTATAATATATTTCTTATTTATGAACACTTTATTGACTAATATCTCGCTTTCTTACTATACTTCAATAAGGATATTAAAGAATATAGGTGAATACAGATGGATTTTGGAATACTATTTCTTTCATTTTACGTGATCCAGGTCGAGGGTGACGATGGTAACAAAATGATTAGACATTATCAAACATTAGATAAAGAAGAATTCGAACAAAGTACGTTACATGACTTCTTAGGGGGAGAACTAAAAAAGATTGCTAAAAGAAATGTTGAACGTCATCCTAAAGCAGAAAACGTGCCAACTAAGTTAGGCTACTTCGTAGTTGAAGAAGGTCATGAACTTTCTTCTAATCCAAACTTTGTATTATTTAATAAAGCATGTTTTTCTGAGACAAAGGAAGACTTCCATGAACACGCAGAAAAATTTGTACAATTGTACGCAGATACGAGCAGTGTTCGCGGGGGTGTATTTATTGTAGCATCAGCAAAACTAAATAAATACTTTGATGAACCATTTCTTTTTATTTTGAAATGTGATTTCGAACCAAAAGTTGCCTCCATTTCAGATGAAAAAACAATGATTCGTACTGTAGAAATGGCCATAACAACGAAAAACATGAAATCAATCATGTACCCTCACATGCCCGAAGAAGGCATGGTCGAGGAAGGCGAGCTAAAAATCCATCAATCCTCACATGCTCGTTATTTTGAGGATTTCTTGAAATATGTGGATTATAATGAGCCAATGCCGGAAATTATGAAAGCTCAGGTCATGGAAATGGTGACAGAAACCATCATGGAATCCTTAGAAGATGAAAGTGAAGAGTTCAAGCAATTTGAGCAAGAGATGGAAATTTGGAGTGTTAGTGATAAACGAGAATTGAAAGAACAATTAGAGACTCATCAAATCGTTGAAGCTACTGCCTCTATGGTTGAAATTACACCTGATTTAGAACTACGCATGAAACTTGACCATATTGGTGTAAACGGCATGTTATCGGATTTTGGAGAATCGGTACACGTAGCCAAGTTGAACGGCAAGTATGTAACGATTATTGAATCTGATACGATTATGTTTGAGAAAACGGCTAGTCCGATTGAGTTTTTGAAGCCTGATGAGTTGGACGAAGTAATTAAAAGAATACAAAATAAAAATATCTAACAATTTACGAAAATAATTTGGTGTAGTCACGGCAAAAACGGCGAAAGTCACACGATTTTGTGACCGCGAATGTGACCGCTTGTGACCGGAACGTGACCGCGTGACCGCACGAATTATTGGTATTATAGTAGGCTTCCTTGCGGTCTTCGTGACCGCTTTTTATTTTGCGCAAAAAAAAAGCCACGACCGGTTAGGATCGCGGCATACCAAAGTTACTTTAATAAGGTTATTTGGCGATATGTAGTTTCATCGCAACGTATATGTAAAGTAACCTCTTCATTATTTTCCGGATTGATTAAGTAGACAAAAGCCTTTGATTTATCTCTTTTCCGTCCGCCAACCGCAGCACCTGCGATAGTTCCTAACGGACCAGCAACGACGGTTCCTGCAATAGCACCTATTGCGGCTTTACCACCACTACGAGTTGATTGTTCTTCCCATTCGATATCGTCAAGAATGTACGCTAATCTATTACCAGGCGCAACTTCAATCAAGACCTCTCCACTATTGTCGCCGTTGCAAATATTCACATAGCGAGCCCCTTGCGGATGTCCTGCGATTACTTCTACGTTGATTCGAGTTCTAGTCCATTCACCTTTGGCGAAAATACTCTTAAAGAATCCCATCTAAACAACACCGACCTTTTTATGATAATTATACCATTTATACGTATCATTTCCAATAAGGTTTCGTTTATATGTACGCAAGGACGCGCAAAAGGTTTCATAATTCTGCACGCCCTTCGTGAAAATTATTTACTGCGATTATAAACTGCAGCGACGAGTGCCACCGCATCATCTAACGGCAACTTACCGCTCTTAGCTTTCGACACCCAATCGTTGCTGGAAATAATGCCTTTTTTATGCGCTTCTTCTATTAAAGTAACAACTTCGTTTTTTAAGGTATTCGAACTCGGATTGAACATGTGTGTTTTCTCCTCCTCTTCTTTAGACGAAATAGTTCCGCCCTTCAATAATGCGCCAACTAGCTTTTTGAACGCCTCAAAGTCCGCAGGCTTGCGCACCCACGGCGTCGGGCACGACTTATGCGTTATGTCGTAATGGCGCACAATGTCGTCGGCATCAAGCTTATATTTACGGCAAAGTTCCGCCACTATTTTCGCTGTACGTGCGATTGTATCAACGTGAATGGTGCCGTCCTTTTCCACGCACATTTCCACTCCAAGCGAGCACAAGTTAGCGTTTGGCTTAAGCGCTGGCACTCCGCGATATGAACCGTCGTTGGCGTGGTAAGCTACTTCATTTAACGGCACAATGCAGTAAGCCTCCGCGCGATCAACGAAGATGTGCGCCGAGGCTGAGCGTTTTTGTTCGATTGCCGTGCCGTCAAAATAGCGAAAATGGTTATAAGCACTTGCGCCAGGATTAGCCGTCCAATGTAAGACGATTTTCTTGACCGCGCCTAGCTTAGTGCCAGGTCGCGTATACTTGTTAACTCGAACATATTTGTCAGCCCAAAGTTGCGCCATTAGGCATCACCGCCAGGCTTGCGGTAACTTAGTGACTTCTTACTGTCGCCAATGCCCGGAGTCGTCGGGTCAATAAGCGCATTGTAGACGCTGACTGCAATCATCGCAACTACGTAAGGATTTTTTAGCGCGCTGAGTACAACGCCGTACAGCGTGCCCCAAGTCGTCATGTCGGCGCCACTAATGCCGAAGTAAGCTCCGATTGGCACTGCGATTGCTAGGAATACTTGCGCCAAGAATTGCACGTTATTTGCGCGAACTTTCCAGTTAATTTTCATTCCGCATCAACCTCCGATTATTTTATAGATTGTTAGCGCGATGCCAAGCGCTGATAGTGCGCTTGAAACCGCGAGTCCTACTAGCCATCGCTTATGCGTTTGCGCTTGCGATTGGCGTTCGCTGTCGAGCTCAACTAAGCGCTCAATGTCGCGCGCGTTCGTTTCCGTGAGCTGAATGGCACGCTCGGCTAGTCGTTGAGCATTGTCGGCGGTAACACGTATCTGCCGAACGTCGTCAAGCTTCGCTTCCATGCGCCCCATTCGCTCGTAAATGTCGCGAATTAACTCCTCATTCATCTTTCGCCTCCGATTTTAAGACATAAAAAATACGCCGTGGGTGGCGTTTACTAATCCTAAGCCGTAATAAGTTGTTGTACGATTTCACGTAAATTTCCTACGTCTGGAACTCTTTCAAATTCTATTTGTCCTGCTAGAATTAAAATTGCATACGATTGAGCGATTTTTGAATTTGTAGTAAATGTCATAAAAAACATCTCCTTTGTTATTATTAATAATAATTTAGTTAGTGAGAACACTAGAAACAACTTCCTTTAAATTGCTGAAATCAAGGACATCATCGATTGTTTTTAACCCTTTTTGAATAAGTAATACGTAATCTTGCACAAGCCTACTATCTTGATTGAACACTATACACCACCTCCATTCATAGCCGCCATCATTTCAAATAACTCTATATTAGATTGAGCTATATCTAAACGTAATTGTTCGATTTCTGAAGGTGGTATAACTTCTAAAATAGCTTGGTGTGGCGTAACCGAAACATCTACACCAATACCATCCGTAATTTTCAATTGCTTGCCTTCTGGAATGTCAGCCCATAAAAAAGGTACTCCAATCGGTTCTTTTGGTGCTGGTTCTCCGCTGCGTACAGATAAAATAAAGCCTGCATTATCGTGAACAATCAATGTTTTAGTCATTATTTTTCCTCCTATTCATAAGCTATCCAATTTAATTCGTCAGTAACACCTACATAAACGGTGAAATTTTCATTAGTTACAGTAGCATTATTTTTAGACGTACCTACTCCACTTACGCTTCCGTTAGGATCAGAATAGTAAGCATAAGCTAAATATCTATTTTGATTAAAATTACTTGATGTTGTCCAAATGCCGGCATAAGTGCCATTAAACCAAATTATTACGCTTGGTTTAAATGATAAACCACTTACTCTTATGAATTGGTCTCCTGTATTCGGTTTGTATTTACCACTAGCCCACTTCTTACCTAAAGGAATATTTTTAATACCTTGTTCAATCGCATCGAAACTCGATCCAGCAGTAATATTAGCACCTTTACTATTTGCAGATGTTATCAATTTGCTTTTAACACTAGGTAAATAAGTATCGTTAGAATCTACATCAGCCTTAACAATTTCGGGTAACTTCGCGTCACTTGCCAGCCTCTTATCAAAGGTATACGTCCATTTGTCGCTACCCATCGATATTTCAATCGTATTCAATCCGCCTGCTGCATCAGCATATTTACCGTATTTAACCACGTCCCATTGTGCCTGTGTTAGCGATAATGTTAACGACTGACCACTTGTTGCAGTTTTCGTTCCGATTACTACACCGTTTACTTTTTCAGTAATCGTCGACATTGTTCCATCCGTCGTAATCGCATAGTTTAGTAGATTAGTACGGTCAGTTTTCGCGCCAATTGCTCCTTGAGCTGGTGTAATATTCGTTACCGTCCACGAACCGTAGAAGCCGACTTTTGCTGTGTCTTTGTAGATAAATAACGGACTTGAGAAATTTACGGATAAATCGAATAATGTAGAAGGGTACGTAAAGATAGATGTTGACGTAGTGTCTTTTAAAACGGACATACTACTTGTTGTACTTCCATCTATCGTTATCATACAAACATCATAAGTAATCACGTTATTACCGTAATTAAACACGAAGAATATTTTATTATTTTTATTAGCTGTGATACTCACGAATTGTGAATGATAAGGAGTTACACCTGTTGTCATCTTTATCGCTGTTACCCAACTCATACCGCCATCATCTGAATAAGAATATCTAATATTCGTGGTTGTTTGAGCTTCAGCATCAAAACCATGCCACGCCACCCAAATTCGCCCATTAGCTAGCCCGTTAATGTTTTTTGGAACGAATATTGCTGAAGGTGAATTTTGAGCATATGTGTCGGCTGGCGATACTCGACTATATGACCAATTCACATCTACATTTGTATTACCATTAGTTAATTCAGTGTTTCGTTTTATAGCGAAAATTCCTAAATATCCATTCGTTGATGTCCCAGACAATCCTCCACCTTGACTCTCGTAGAAAGTGACGGGTATCCCATTCTTATCAAGAATAATAGATGGATTAACGAATTGAAAAGTTGTGTTATTTATCTTAGTCACTTGTTCAACAGTACCCCAAACAACCGTACCATCACTATTAATTATTCCTTTAGCATAGCGAATATTGAAACTGTTTGGATATGTGCTGTTTTTACTACTCCACGCTGCGTGTAATTCTGTACCAGTTTCATTGATGGCTATGGAAACTCCGCTTAATCCCATTTGAGCCGACGCTTCCATGTCCTTATTTACCCCAAATGTTGCACCTACCGTTGTCACATCAAACCACGAAGTGTAAATACTTGCTGTTGCATATCCGTAAAGAAGGTATACCTTTGTTCCTTTACTAGCTACAGATAGTCCAGAAACACCACCAGAACCAACAGCATACTGTGTTAATAATGTCGGTGTTGTAGCAAAATTATCCTTAGTTACATAAATTTTAATTGCGTTATTTGCTGTATCTATCAAGGGTATGATTATCCATCCATTACTCAATAGTTGCGGTCTAGCGCTCGCTAGTGTTTGATATGGGCTATTGATTACTGTTGCATCATTTATTACAGGCATTTATTTCACCGTCCTTTCTAAGCTCCTAAAATGCCGTTGACTGCGTTAATTATGTTTGTCATTTCCGCATCACTTAACTCACTCCCTTCACCCTGTAAGATAAAAGCCGTTCCGTTGTATGAAAGAGTGTAAACTCCATTAGCTTTAAGCTGTCCTGCATTGACGTCTGATCCATTCGCCTTCTTAATTGCTTTAACACCTAATCCATTAACGTTAAGGGTTGCTGCTCCTGTATTATCAACGTTTATTTTCACACGTAAAGAAACACCTTCGGCATATGCTGAGAGTGCTGGTGATAATGTAGCGATATACGCGTTTGCTGAACCTGTAACATTTGCGTAACCTGTGTGCGACAGATAATCAGCCTTATGTGTCGTAACTTCTTGCGATAATGTAGTGATTTGACCTTGAATTGCATTGCCTGCCGACTGTAACTCAGCGCTAGATGCTACTTTACTATCAACCGCCTCAGCCAGTGCATTCATGTCACGCACAACGTCAGCGCTCATATTATCGCTAATTGTCGGCAATCCTAGTTTTGTTGTCGCCATTCTCTCGCCTCCTACACTTCGTTAAGTATTTGCGAATAAGTTTTATTAGTAGCTTTAAGCGCTCCATAGCTTGCGTAATCTTGCTTTATTTTCGAGTATAAAACGAACTTGAATTCGAAATTTAACGCTAAGTGTGCCGGTATAATCTCGCGCAACGCGTTCTGAATGTCCGCTAAATTAGGAGGTACTCCGTAATTACTAACGAATTTAATCATTATCGTATAGTCCGCGCTCTGCTCGATGACCTCAACTTCGCCATTGTTATACGACTCAGCTACGTTTTTAATAAGCCCGACTGTTACCGTACCAACTCCGCGTAGCTTTGACCGAACAACCGAGCGACGTTGGTCAACCGGCTTACTAACGTCAGTCGGCATGCCAACCAATCGTTCCCAATACGCCAAACCCCACGTTGCCGTTTCGATTGAGTATTGCGCCAACATATCCGCAATATCATCGTTTAATTGCTTAATAGCCTTCGCCTCAGCGTCAAACATTCCTTCAACTTCGCGCACATCGTCATAATAACGAGGCACATAATATCGCATAGATGTTCTTATGTCGCGTTTATATTCGCTCATGTAAATGTCACCGTCCCGGCAATAGCCACTTGCTCATCGGTAATAGGTACGTTATTTGTAGCGCCATTTACTTTTAAGTTTGCGTAATCAAGCACCCCGGCAACGTCGATTAGTAAACTAGCAATTTTCGCATACCGAACGGTAGAGTCGGCGAAAGCTATATTCTTTAAATAGCCCGTCAGCGCTACTTTGAACTCCGAAGTAATTGACTCCGTTTGCGCTCCTTCTTCTAGCGTAAGTGTTGCGGTTACGTTAATACCGACCTCGCTTGCGCCAACCACTGTAACATTAGCGCCGATAGGCTTTTGCTCGGTTATGTGCGCCGTAACGCTGTCAATAATCGGTTGCGTTGGCGCTGTCTTTTCCGTGTCTAGTAGAATTACTTTAACCGTTCCAGCGCCGTTCCAAATCGGCTTAACCTTAGCGTCGCCAACTCCGGCAATCTCAAGCGCCCATTGGCGATAATGATTTGCGTTGCCCGAAGTAGCAGGATTTTGCGCGCGATCAATAAGCCGTTTTCGTAAAGATTCATCGTCCTCGACGTCAACACCGCCATCGAAAGCAGTCGCATTTGTTACGGACACAATTCCGTATAAATCACCTGGCGCTAGTGCATTAATTTCGCCAATACCGACGTTACCTTGAGCGCCACCTAGCTCAGCTTCCGCGCTAACAGTCGCCGTGCCGTCCGTCAAAGTGACAGCTTCCGGCGTAATAAAAAAGACAGCCTCATTAGCTGTCGTTTGCAATCGCGTATTAATCGGCACAATTGTTCCGGCTGGTCCCGTCAGTGTAACGTTACCCTTTGCCTTTAGCGCTTGCTTGCGCGTAACACCGAACGGTAAGCATATTCGCTCTAAATACACGCCCTCGCTCGTATCGACGAATCCCATACTCAGCGCCACGTCTAACTCAACGTATGCGTTGCCGAGCTCGATTGCTGTCGGGTATGTTAAGTCATGCGCCACCGAACCTTCGCGCTTATCAATAGTATCGTTAATGCTCGCCAACATATCTTCGTGCAATGCGTCCGGCGTTTTAGATTCATACGCCATTTAGCTCCACCCCCTCCGTTAAGGTTCCTCCGCTCACTAGCGTTACATTGACCGTAATGAACAGCTTGTCATTTTTGCGTTCATAGGTGACTTTTGCGTCTTCTATTCGGTCGTCATACGCTATTGCTTCGTAAACCATTCGCGGTATTTCTGCATTCAAAAAGGCGTCCGTCACATCGGCGCCTATTAAATCGTACAATTCATTCCCGTAATCTTCTGTATAAACTGCAAACTTGTTACGTGCCGTTAATAGCGCCTTTTGTATATACTGACGCACGGCTCGCTCATTATCGATAAAACTGCCAATGCGCTTATTTTCGAAATCAATCAACCACGTTTTCGACGGCTGAATTGTATCTTCCGCGTTAACGGACTCTTCGTCTATTAAGCTAGTATTCTCGGGCGTTAGCGCCATTAAATCACCGCCTTATCTATTGCGTAATAGAACTGAGTAATTTCGTTGCCAATTAGAATAACTTTGTCGCCAGCTTTTAGCGTCACATCTTTTGTTAGTCGTTCGGCAACAATAAGATCGTCACGTTCTAATACAACTCCGTCAGACAACCTCAGCGATAATTTAGGAAGTGGCGTTACCACGGTTGCAGTTTCGATAGTTATGTCGCGATTGTGACCGTGAATACGAAATAGTTGAATCATTTTCGCAGCGCCGGAACCTTCGATTTCTAAACGTTTTTGCACGTTATAACACCCTCCTTACTTGCATAAAATGACCGCCCCAATATCCGCTTGTATAGCTGTGCTCTTTACAGCCACTATTCGCTAGACTTACGCAGTAGCCTTTACGAGTAACTATGCCAACATGCGAAACACCTTTACGATAGGTTCCTTGAAAAAGTACAAGGTCGCCGGCTTGCGCATCAGCCGTAGACACTTTCGTTCCTTTTGTTACTTGCGATATAGTTCCGCTTCCGATATTAATGCCGGCTGCTTGCTGATAGATAAATTTCGTGAAGCCTGAGCAATCGCCCACTCCTTTCGGAATGTTCGTGTTGCCGAAGCTGTACGTAAGCTTACCTTTATAAGAACGTGCTAGGCTAACTACCTTGTCCGCTTTACTATTACCGGATGCCGATTTACTACCACTACTATTACTGCCGGAACTATTTTCGCTAGGCTCTTCGTACTTCATTTCGGCAACGTCGAGTGAACGCGACAATGTAAGCGACATTCTATGCGTACCATTAACTTCAAAACTATGATCGTCAGCTGACACGTAATAGCCCGCCTTAAGCCCCGTCATAGCTTCGTATACTCTCACTACACGACCTGAGCGAACCGAAGTATCGCCAATCGCGTCCACATTCGATTCCTTTTTAACGCTATTAAGTTCTTTAAGCAGCGCTTGTGCAATCGGTTTTAGCTCTGCGTCTGACTTCTCGCTTTCATGTTGTTTTTCTTGCATACGTCCGTATTTTTTAATTGTTGCTGAATCAGATACCGTTACACCCTTCGCATCTTCTCCACTTTTTCCCGTGATTCGAATACTATTTCGCAAATCTTCGATTGACTCCGAATAATTGGCGCTAAGCAAGTTGTATTTATCAGCGATAATAAGTTCGACAGCTTGTTTCTTATATTCTCGCAAAGTTAGCTTGCCTAGTTCGTTGTCTAATAGAAATATCTTGCCGGTTTTCTTTCGAGTCTCTGTAAGCGCAATGGTTATCATGTCGTATAGAGTTTTGTCACGTAAAATTAACTTAGGTAAAACGTAGCCCGTATCGTCAATTTTTCCGACTGCAATTCCGTACTGTTTACATAATTCCTGCACAATCTGTGATGCTTTCTTTTTGCGAAATACTTTCGAATCGCTATTCTTAGTTAGATAAGCGTTATAGTCTCGGACAGACAGTTTCATCGAGCCGTCATTTGCGATGTCGTAAGTAAAGATAACGCCTCTAAAAAACTCCTTGCTGTTCTTGTGGCAACGAATTTCTAGCCCGTTTTCAATTCCGCTAACTAGTTTTGTTTCGCTATTGATTGTATTTTTCAGACTAATCTCGCAAGTCCTACCGCACTCAGCGACATTACCGCGCCATAAAACACTACTTGTAATCGGCGTTATATCGGTTGTCTTATTACCGGCATGTAACGTAATTTTAAGGCTCATTTCGGTATCACCAGCTTTTGTCCCGGATAAATCTTGTTCGGATTGCTACCTACAACCTTTTTATTCGCGTCGTAAATCTTGCGCCAACTACTGCCGTTACTATAGAATCTCTTCGCAATAAGCCATAAACTATCGCCTTTCTTAACCGTATAAGTAGACGACTTTTGCGCCGAACTAGTGCCCGTGCTTGCCAAAGGTCGTTTTGCGCCACTAGTATTGGGCTTTGCGCCCGTCTGAACCGTTTTGATTTCAACATCGCGATATTCTTTAAGTGACAACGTGTAATAAATGTCGCCTATCTCTCCGAACTTTTCAGCTTCGATACTGATATCGCGAATGGTTACACGCAGATTAACTCCGCCCGCTCCCGTAACGATGTAACGGAAAGGTACTCGACGATCTCGCCAACTTTCGAGCAAATCAACGCACTCTTGCGGACTAGGAAAGTCGCTATATTCGCAATAGACCGGATTATATGTCGCAGGGAAAAAAGATTCTATCGTAAACTCGCGCAAGCCTCGTCGCTTAATATTCGTTACTTCGCCTAAGCCCTCGACTTCAAAATCCTCATAAGAAAAAGGCGACTCATATGCGTTCGCCTCAGGATTAACGGGCAAGCGCAATTTTTCATCGCCTCTAGTAAGCCAATATTCGACTGTTGACATTATGCGCCTGCACCTCCGGCTAATTCGATTCTTCTTGCGATTGCATCTAGTAATCTATCCGCGTCTTGTTCCGTGTAGCCGGTGCCTTGAATGATAATATTGCCGAATTGATACGAGTTGCCTCCGGCGTTTCCTTGGCGGTATTCTTTGTTTTCCTCGGGTGTAAGTACGCGTTCACCTTTATGCAAACGAGCTACGTAATTGTTCTTTGGAACGTGAGACAGTCCGCCAGCATGTGATCCGTCAATAAATCCGCTTACTTTACTAACAGCACCGCTAATAGCGCCCCCGATTTTAGATACCCATGCAGGCGGCTTAAAGCTAGTAATGGCGTTTTTGAATGCTACGAATTTATCGTACAATCCTTTAAAATAGTCAGTGACGGGTTGAATTTTCTGTACAGCCCAATCATATATACCGCCGAATACTTCTTTCACCTTACTCCACAATTCGCCCGCTTTCACTTTCACTTTGTCCCAATTCTTATACAATAGAACGCCTGCAGCAATTAGTAATCCGATTGCCACCGCAACCCATGTAAATGGATTAGCTAACAAAGCCGTGTTTAACCCATAAGTAGCTAACTTCGCTAATAATGTTCCAGTTCGGTATGCAACCATAAGACCGTTAAAGAAACTTATCGCCGCACTTACGCTTGAAATTATCTTAAATGCCACTAATGCTCCTGTAATACCTACCACACCTGCGACAACAAGAGAAGAATTGTCTTTAATCCAAGCTAATCCCGTTTTCACTCCGTCAAATAGATCCTTAGCTAGCGCGACTCCCCCGACGTTTTGGAATGCCGTCCAAATACCTTCAACAGCGATTTTTGAATCGTTGAATACCGGCGCAAATGTATCTCGCATGTACGAACCAAAAGCTGATACTTTAGCGATAACCGCATCTGTATCTATTTTACTTAGCCAATCAGCCATCGATTTTAAACCGTTAATTACCGGCGTCAAAATAGGCGTCGCTAACTTTGCTTTTAAATCAGTCCAAGATTGCTTTAAGTTGCCGAGTTGATTCTCGTACGAATTCGATTCTCGCTTTGCTTGCCCGGTTGCTCCTGCCATTTTCTGCATAGCCTTAGCGTACTCTAAACGAGCCACTTGCTTGCCTGCCTCGTCAAGCTTCTTCCAATCTGCGCCTAAGTTTTTAGAAGCCCAGGACGCTAATTGTGTTTCGTTAGCGAATAAGCCGATTGACTCGCCGCCTTCATAGTTACCTTTAATAAAGGAATTTAAGGAGCTGCTGGCATCTTCATAGCTTTTATCGTAGAATGCCGCTGCGTCTGCTGTTAAAGTAACAGCTTCTTTCGCCTTCGACATTGCGGTCTTAGTGTCCATGCCGAGCCCTTTAAACATGGATGTCATTTGCGCAACAGAAGGTTTAATACGATTTGGCACCATTCCGAAATCTTTTCCGAGTGAATCAACGAGTTTCTGCGCATCACTTTCCATCGAACCAAATACCTGGTTGAATTGCGCGCTTACCGCTTGAGCTGTTGCCGCAGACTCTACCATGCTGACGCTTAAGTTTTTAATTGCGTCAAATGTAAAATAACCAACAACTGCGCCACCAAGTGTTTTTAGTGAAGATGCAAGACTTGACGTTTGTTTATCTGCGGTTTTTATATCATCTGTCATAGCCTTTGTTTGATTCGCAGCGCTTCGCATACCTTTAACAAAGTTGCTCGTATTGATTCGTAATTCTGCCGCTAAATTGTAAGCCAATCACACCTACCTCCTCTCTTGCTTTTTACGTTCTTTCTCTTCGAGTTCCATTTGGTACTCCATTGACGCGTACATAAAAGCACGGTGTCGTAGTTCTTTTTGATATATCTCATCTGGCGGTATGTGGTGGCGCTGAAATATTGCGTGTAATATCGAAGCTTCACCGCCCGCCTTAATTAGTTTTTTGCTTCTAGAACTTGCTTGTTAATGTCTTTAAATCCGCTAATATCCATGATTGTCTTTTGTAATTGCGCTATCTCGCCGGCAAGCAACGCTTTGTTTACGCAATCCTCAACCGTAGATACTCCGTGCTTTTTCAATAGTTCCGGATTGTTGAAATCAAGATTTTCGCAAGCTTTAGCGATAGCCATTGCGCTAAATTTATGCTCATCCAGCGTGTTACCGAATGATGCTTGTTTCGATAACTGCTCAATCTCTTCACCGTCTAGCGCTTTAATAACTAATGAAACGCCTAAACGATCAATTGGAACCTCTTTCGTAACTGATATTTCTGCTGTTAAAAAGGCTTGTAATGCGTCCATCTATAATCATCCTCTCGGTTAATTTTCAAATTTAAAAGCGAGCAACCCGAAGGCGCCCGCTATTATTAAGCTCGTTCAATCTTGTCTAGTAATTCATATCCGCTAAATGTAAAAGGAAGCTCGTCTTCAACAATAGAGTTGATTTCGAACTTCCCTAACGGAATCTGATCAAATTGTACGCCCTTCAAACGAATGCGCTCTGCTCCGAACGACTCGGGGTCTGCGAGTTTAAATATTAACTCTGTTACATATGGCTTGCCGTCATCGTCAGCGATTGAGCCGATTAACTGAACAAATTCCGAAGTAACTTTATACATCGAAATTGAACCCGTTCCGGTTAGACTAGTAACCTTATGTCCTACCCAACGTGTGCCTGAGCGTTGTATTTCTTCTTTATTAATCTCGACTATCGCCTCTGCTGACTTAACATTCATAATCCAATTTCCTTCATGCCACACTGTCCCATACGTTCCATTAATAACGCGAGTTGCATCTAATGCCATCTTTATTTCACCGTCCTATTAAACATAAATTGTTAAGAAAATACGTTCCATACTATCAATCTCGGTATACGCAATCGATAGAAATACTTTATCGCCAGTCGATGCATTTTCAGAATCGAGCGCAACAAATATGTCTGTAAGCACGTTGTTATCTTCGAGTGTCTCTAAGTACACTTTGATTGCGCTCATTAGAGCAATTCGTCCGTCTTCACTGTTGTCAATTTTGCCGATGTAGTGTGTGCGTGCTGTTTTTTCAATATCCGTAGCAACCGCTTGTCTTGCGCGAACTTTTCGAATCTTATCGCCCGATGTTGTCAATCCTTGCTCGATGATTACTTTCTCGCCATCATTCACAAGCACTAATGATCCGGCTTTTAGCGCCGAAGTAACTTCACTATTTCTAAGTCTTTTATTCACATCGTCGAGTTGTACCGACGTGTAAGTAACGGACTTATTAATAGGAGTTGCTGCGATTAATCCTGCGATATATGCCGCATACTGACCGCTTGAATACGTAACCCCATTACGCTCTCCGCCGACGATAAGATTTACAACGTAATCGTCCTTTAGCGAAGTAGAACGAGCATTACCCGCTGTAACATCCGCATCATTTGCCGCAGAACCGCCGGTTACAAATAAGAAATGTTTTTTCTCAGCTCTATTGCTAGTCACCCACGTTAATGTATTATCTTGCTCTGTTGTACTAATTTCGCCGTCGTAGACAAATACGTTGAACGGGCGCGTTTCAAAAGATTCGCGCATTTCCACATAATCATCTACCGCCGGTGTGCTAGGCAACGTATAAACGAGCACTTCTTTTGCGCCCCCTGCCAACGCTAATTTAATTGATGTAATATTAGCTGAGCCGAAAAGCTCTATAGCTTCGCCTTCCTTTTCAACGGTATAAAACTTTTTAGCTTCTGCTGTACCGCTTGTATATGTTTTCAACGGAATAGCAACTACACCGCGAGCTCCGCCGCTAATCTGCGTAATGGCTGCTCTAGTAAAGTTCGTGTATAAACCCGGTCGGTCTGGTAAGCTAGTTGGGTCCCATTGGTTGATCGCCATTCATTCATCACCCTTCCTATTTCAAATCCGTATTAACGGCTTGTATTTTTTCGTAAACTTCTTGTGTCCGCATTTCACGTAACGAGACTTCTAACATTCCGATGACTGCGAAAACGCCCGTTGTATCAGTCTTGAATGGTTTAGACCATGAAAAAGAGCCGATACGTAAGTACCGACTCGTTCCTCTAATCTGTATTAGTTGCTCATCATTTATCTTGTGTTCTATTTGCGCCATCTTCGTTATACAATCGAGAGAACTATCGCTGAAATAAACGAGTTGAATCGTGTGGTCAAGTCGATAACTTGCGTTTGTTTCAGTAGCGCTCTTACTTGTAACAAAATCTATGGTTAGCGTGTTCTTTGCGTATTGCTCAGGTATGTTTTGAAGCTTGAAAGAAACGGTGGGAAAAATGGCGTGAAGAAATTCACGCACGCTTTCAATTTCATTCTTAATATCCGCCAAACTACCACCCCGCTTTCTTTAACGCTTCTTCGACTTCTTCATCCAACCATTGCTGCCACTTTTGTTCGGAATTATCCGCCGCCTTATCTAAGAATTTCTTTTCTGCGCCTTTTAACCGCAACTGATTACCGCCTGCGTCTAACTCATGTATATAATAACCGTAGTTAAACCCGCCTTGTCTTGCATTAGCTGTCACGATAACCTTAGTTTCTGAGCCATTGCCTTCTACATCACCGCTAATTTGGTCGCGTAAATTTCTACTTTTCAAAGGAGCTAAATCGCGTGCTTCTTTAACCCAATCGTCTTTAATGTCGTCCATCGCCTGCCTAACGCCTTTTGACATAGCTTCTGGCGTTTGCCTTAACGCTGACTCAAAACGACTCATATCTAATTCGAATGATTTCGCCACTGCTTAGTCCCCCTCACGCATAAACCGTCGTCAAAACGGGCTTACCATTAATCATGCGAACAACTTCAATACGAATAGGCTCGCGCAAAATAGTGACGCCGAGCTCGTTTGTATATTCGATTTGGTCGCCGTATTTAATGTCAGCGAGTTTATTAAGCGTTATTTCCATGCCCGCAACTACCTCATTGCCGAGAGAATTTTGAACGACTTTAGACGATTCGTCGACACGACATTTTAGCGTAGAGGTACTGCTGCCTGTACTTTCGCCCCACTCGTCTAACTCGCCTTCACGCTTAATTGTTATCGTTTGTTTTAAAGGTAAGAGCGCCATTATCTCACCGACCTTCCGACGCGTCGTTTAGGCGTCAAGTCTATTCCGTTTAGCTCGCTGATTAAATCGACGGCAGTTTTCGGAATGAGTTGTTCTAATTCAGCGCTATCACCTGCGAATGAGAACGAAATCCCTTTAACAGAAAAACTATTAACGCCATAACGTTGCATCTTATAAGTATCGCTGAATACAATAGCGAGCACCGGCGCAAACTCGTACACGGCTGCGTCCGGTATCTCGTAATCTTTATATTTGCGTGAAAGTGTCGTGCTTGCTGCTGTTAAAATTCGTTGCTTCTTCGCTTCTTCAGCGTCCGCCCAATCGTCAATATCAATGACATTTTGCGCAATATATACGTCTGCATCCGAAATAGTTACCGCCATAAAATTTCCTCCTTATTTCGTGGAGGTTTTCTTAGCCGGCACCCTTTTCGGCTTTACCTCCGCTTTCTGAACTTTCTCTGAAACTACTTTTTCATTAGGCTTTCTGTGTCGTCTAAGTAGCATATTTATCACCTCACATATTAGGCTTTAGTAGTAAATTTAACTACTTTTGAATCGTCTTCGATCGCTGCAACGTAAAACTCATCTGCTGAGATTACAGTTGATTTAGCTAGAATATCTCGGTCAGATTCTACCTCAACATCACGTTTAAGATAGATTGCTAGAGCACCAGGTTTAACAATAAAGTTTGTGTAAGTTCCTCCTACATCCTCTTTAGGTACTTTTTTAGAAGCAAATACCTGACATCCAGCGATTTCACCAACAACGCCCGTCATATACGCATTCGGTACATTATCGATAAAGTTAGGATCTTTGCGAAGTGTGCCTTTTTGTAGTGGGTGAATAAATAGGATTTTTTGCTCATCGTCCTCTTCTTCAAACTTATCAACTGCGTCGACAATTGAGTTATACGAAATTACAGCGCTTGAAGCATCATGTGATAATGTTGCTGCTTTTAAAGCTGTTACACAATCCGCATCTACTTTTGACGCGATTGAATCTTCTAATTGACGTTTTGCTTCTCCGATAGGATCGCCATACCCTGCTAAAGCCGCTTTATCTGTAACCTCAACAGCTTTACCAGCTTGTTTGATTGTAGCTGTTTGTGTAGAAGTAGATAGAACAACAGTGCCCATAGCAACACCTTCTGTTAAATCTTCAGCGTCTCCAATGTATGCATATTTAGGGATTGTGATTGTGTCACCCGCTTGACCTGATAAAGTAGTATCGATACGCGCGATAGGTGAGAATTTAATCTTGCTTGGTAATCCAGCAGAAATCATGTCCGCCATTACTTGTGGGTTTACTAAGTTCGCTAATTTTGTTTGTGCCATAAATATAAACACTCCTTGTTTTTAATAGTTTTAGAAATTAAAAAAAGCAAGTAGGACAATACCTATTTGCTTAATCTTTTATATAGTTCGAGGTTAGTTCTAAATATTTCATCTCTTTCTCGGTAAGTCATAGCTTGGAATTGTTCTTTTGTAATACCTATAGTTGGATTTCCATTAGTCTGCGAACCGACGGGCTTTTGTTCTTTCTTCCCAAATAATCCTTTTGTTTCAGCTTTCGTAATCCAACTCAGTTTACCTTCAGTTGAAAGATTGTCAGGGATTAATTCATGAAGTTCTTTCGGAATACCCGCTAATTTCGTTGACAACATATCACCAACAACAGCCTCAAGCTCCTTATTGCGTAATTCGAGTGAATCATGAGTTAGTTTCATTGTTTCATATAACCCCTTAAACTCACCCGCTTCTTCTTGCGCTTTTGTTTCTGCCGCCTTTTGAGCTTGCGTAAATTCATCGAGTTTCGCTTGCACTTCTTTATATCGCGTGTTAATCTCGTCGAATCTACTTTTCGGAATCATATGTTCCGATTGTGTGTTCTCGTTATCACCTTGCGCCGCGTTATCCGTGTTTTCCGTCACGTCTGACGAATTATCAGCGCCATCACCTTCGGCAAAATATTGTAAATTTAATTTTAATAGATTGTTTTTATTCACTATTGTTCCTCCTTCGTGTTTTACGAGCTACGCCTCGAATTTTGCGACTTTTATTGACGTTCGCCAGGTCGAATGATTACACGTACCTTTCCGGCTTTCGCACGGCTGTAAGTTGGTGTTTACAACAAGGGTGCCATAACTCATTGCGTGGTATGTCGCCTACATACGTATAGTCGCCAGGTGCGTCGGGCGTTAGTTTCAATACTTTACCTTCCCATTTACCGCAAGCATCCTTCGCGCCATGTTTCGATACAACTCCGTAAAGTGCACCGCGTGAAACTCCTTCGTTAATAGTCGATTCTCGATGTGCTTCCATCATTTTCGTTCTGACTAATACTTCTACGTATTTCGAAGGTCGCCATCTTCTGCCCGCTGCGTCAATAATTGCGCTATTCAGTGAGTCGCCTAGTTGTTTTCTTAACTCCGCCGTAATATCGCGCTTTAACGTCTGAGTACCGTTTATGCCTTGCGTTAAATTCGAACGTAAAACCTCTGCGCTAACTTTACGTACTGTGGCTCGGACTTTCTTGTCCACGTTTTGTGTAACTGCTAATAAATCTGCCTGCGTGTCGGCAACGGCTGCCTTCACGAACTCCTTATTAATGCGGTTAAACTTAAAGATGTCCTCCGCTTCTGCGACAGTTTTAACGACACCTAATGAAATAATGGTGCTGATAATTCCGTCCTTTACGGCTTTTTCTATACATTCGGAAGCCCAAACACTTGCGGTAGAGTCTAAACCTTCTAGAATTTCAGCGATAGATTTTAAGGTTGCTAATTGATTTGCGCGTGTGAAATTATCTAGGTCAACTCGTTCTAGTTCACGCATTATTTTATCGATAGCTTTTTCGTACAATTTCACAAGCTGAGCAACGTCATAGTCATAGTTTGGTGTAGGTGGCTGCGTCATTCATCATCGCCACCGTTTTCTGTATTAAATACGTTAGAATCAACGAATCCTTGCGCCTTTTCTTCTGCTTCAATACGAGCCAATTCAATGCGCGCCTGCTCTTCTGTATAGCCGTGAACTTCCATTATTGCGCTTAACTGTGATTGAGTAGCCTTTCCGCCCGTTCTAATAGACGTGATGTTAGCAGTTTCTAACTCGTCATTAGGTAAACCATCTTGGAACTTGATTTTCGGAATTGTTACTTCATAGTTAGGCTTTGTTTCAGCATTCACATGCTCTAACTTTTGCGCAATGGTTAATACGTATTTCAATGCTTTGTCGTAATACTGACGCTTTCTATTAATCTTTGCTAATAGCGAGTTCATACGCCACTTAATAGCAAATCCTGATGAGCCGGACGTACCACTATCGGTTTTACCTAGAGCTACTGGCGGTAACTCAGACACGATAAGTAGATGATCGAGCAATACGTCTAATTCACGGAAAGCCGCGTCTAGCTGACCGTTCCATGTAATGTATTGAGGAATAACTTCATTTTTACTTTCTACTTCAAATATCTTGTCACGTCCAACGTGGAATATCGGTTCGCCTCGTTCGTCCTCTATTAATGAGCCTTGAGGTACAGCCATCGCTGGGTCACTATGTTTATCAAGAATCTCAGCTATTTTTGCTAAACGGTTATCTATCTCAGCGAAAATTGTTTCATTCTCGCTAATATCATCAATTCCTTGCCAATCATCGTCTGTAGAAAAGTTTGGAACGTGGACAATTAATGGCTCGTTTATTCCCGTAAGTACTGTTTCTTTCTCAGTCTGTAATTTTCTAATAATCTTCCAATCAGTTACTGCATTCTCAAATGATGAATGATGAAACGGCTCTATCTCGTAACTTGAATACTCAATGCGTCCTGGATAATGCGATTCTACATTTAACACCCATTTCTCATCGCCGGTACCTTCAACAACCACCGGCACAGCAATGTGATACGCATAAATTGTAGTACTATCGCCCGGTAAAGTTTCCGGGAAAACATACTCTGCTTTTTGCGACTCAATAAAAACACGGTACGGATCAACTTCTTCAGGCTCTAATCCTCCGAATTTCTGCCCCCACCGAATTTTAAAGAAAGAATCGCCCCTATAAGCGTTTGAAAATGACGATTCGTAATTCGTAATGTGTAAATCATTCTCTTCGACTAGTCTTTCTATCGCTTTTTGTTCAGTTGAAGCGTCGTCTTTACCTGCGCTATAAACGGGTGTCTCACCAAATAAGAAGTCCGCAGATTTTTTGCATATAATACCGGGCAAGTTCGAAGCTATTAATACAATCTTTTTATGTGGATCCGATAAATTATCTGTAGGAAAAACCGTCCAATGTTTCCCCATTGCGATAAGTTTATTCTTTCTGTATCTCTCAACGCGTTCACGATGTTCCTCAGGCGGAAAATAATCGCCTACGTTAAATAAACTCAAGTGCTACACCTCCGTTATTACAAGCCGCGTGGCTTATATCTAAATGTTTTACGTGGTCTACCTCCGCCACCAATAACGCTGACAACTCCGGCAGTTGCGTCAGCTAAATCGTCATGCCTTCCGCCAGGAAATTGTTCGAGCTGTTCGATTAATAAACCTTGTCGTTTTTGGAAACGCAAAAAGCCGTTTTCACACATCGGCTCTAGCGCTTCAATACGCTTTTCTTTATTTGCTCCGTGATGTGCAATCGGCTTTAATTTCGTACTATAAACTTTTTCTTTAGCTAATCTGTCGCGCAATTGTCTGTAGAAGTCATGACCTGCGCCAATCGTTTCAACAGCGAAAATTTTATGCTCATACTCTTTAATTTTATCTACTGCGACATTAAGCGCTTCGTGTGCCGGACATTTCTTCGCCCATGCGTCTATAATATAAATTACGCCAGTCATTCGGTTTCTAGCGATAGTTACTATAGCGTTATAATCTGAGCGCGAACTTTTGCCCATTGCTACGTCCCAAAACGCGTAAAAATCCAATGGCATTTGTCGACCGTACTCATCCAACAAATCAGATTCGCTGAAGTATTGAAATGTATTAGGATTGAATATTTGCGACTCTTCGTCTCTCGGCTCGTTTTGGTACTCGGTGTTAAACGCCTTCGAACCGTTGGCCCACTTCCAAGTCATTAAGCGCCAAATTGGCTGCACCTCTTCCCATAGTACGATTGCACCTTCGTCCATAAGCTCGCGATTCGCTTCGTAAAATTCACGCGCTTTGGCTTCGCGCTCGTTGACAGCTATTTGGTCGCTTTGGTAAATCGACTTACATTCGTCCCATAAGTCCATGCGTAAAGGGTCTTCGATGATAGCTCGATATTTCTTCGACTTAAAGTCCGCACGATTATGAAGCAAATCGTTTAGTAAACTATCTTCATGCACTACCGTTCCCATTATGATAAATGCCGTACGTTTACCTTTTGGGTCGCCGAGTGGCATTACTGTTTGACTGAACCAATCGCGCAATTTCTCTCGCAACTCTTTCGTAGCTGCGTTCGTTTTTATATCCTCTAAGTCATCACCGATAATTAAGTCCGGTCGCGTACCGTTCCAATTTCGACCACGTAGCGCTTGACCTGTCGATGCCGCTTGAACGAGTGTTAACAGCTTCGGCGGTAAGTCGGCGCCCTGATCTTCCCAGGCGATAAACTCGGAGCTATTATCTTTCGGATTAATCTGTTGTTTTGGCGAAAGTAATGGCCCGAAATCTTCTCGGAGCTTCGTGTTCGTCTTCAACTGCCCCGCAATCCATTCCAAGTTTGGTACCGAAACTGAGGGCGTTTCAGATATGATGATAATGTATTTACGTTTGCGATAAACTACCTCACGCAGTGGAGTTGCTTTACTTAGATACGAACTTTTTCCGTGTGAACGTGGCGCAGCTTCAACTAGTTTTTCGTTAGTATTTACGTTTGATACTTCGTCAATATCTGAACATATCTCTCGGTGGAACTGTGCTGCGTCGCTTACATCTGCTAAGTCGAAACCGTCCCAATTTCCTGCGTTGCCTTCGTTTCTTACTTCTGAAAAATATTCATGCGAGAAATAGAGTAGGTCAACTTCCGCGCGGTGAATTCGTCTTAAGCGTTCGAGCTCGTCGATATTTAGCGCAAGTTCTTCGTACTCTTCGGGCGCCAATGATCCGGCTTGTTCTTGTTTTACCATCTCGTCAACTAATTCCGTAAGTGTGTCAATAAGCTCGCCACGCTCTGCTCGTCCGAGCCATCTACTGTTAACCCATGCGATAGTGACCTCCCCCTTTCCAATTTTATGTATTTTACGTTTGACAATCGTTTCCAATAGCGTTATTATTAATTTAACATATTGAAAATTAAGATAAATTCGTTATAGGAGTTGTTCGTATGAATACCGTTGAACCAATCCGCGACACACGTCATATTAGCGCAATGAAAAAAGCCCTTCACGGGCGCGATTTACTGCTTTTCACTTACGGAATTAATTCCGGCTTGCGTATTAGCGATATCCTGACGTTAAAAGTCGGCGACATTCGCAACAAAGACTCAATCGTCGTACAAGAAACAAAAACTCGCAAGCCTAAACGCTTTATATTCAACGACACTATTAAAAAAGCCGTTGCGGATTTAATACCGGCAACTGCTAGCGACGATGAGTACGTATTTAAGTCGCGTAAAGGCAACAACAAGCCGATCAGCCGTGTCGCAGCCTACCAAGTACTTAACGCCGCAGCCGAACGCGCTGGCATTGCCGACAAAATTGGCGCAATTGGTACTCATACGCTCCGCAAAACATTCGGCTATCACGCGTATAAAAAAGGCGTTGATATTGCGCTGCTGCAGTCGATTTTCAACCATTCTGCGCAATCTATTACGCTTAAATACATCGGTATTAACCAAGATAGTATCGACGAAGTATATGCGAATATTAACCTTTAAGGCGCCCTTTATGTGGCGCTTATTTTTTGCGTTGAAATAGCGCTTATTGGCGTTGCTAATACGAATACACTCGGAGTTGATTAAAACGTCTCTCAGCCTTTAATTTCCCGCCTAAAACCTACGTTTAGTTTGCGAATAAGCTCCGTAAGTAGCGAGTGCATTAATTAGGAGTACCGCGAACCATAGAGCGAATATAATACCTCCCACAATTCCGTAACTAATTGACGTGTCGGCTACCGTATTTATGACCCAAACGATACCTAACGCAATACCTTCGTAAATTGCTAAATATAAAATAAACGTTAAGATTACTGCTATAATTATACCAATCATCAATATCGCTCCCTTTTCGAAAGTTAAATTTGATTCGCGGATTTAAAACGCACTAGATGTAGCGTTTTTGATGGGGCGCCCCCCTTTGCCGGGGTTCGCGATGTATACGCTATTCTATCGACTGCATAACGAATTTAACAGTATCACATTGTGTTAAGTTCACCATTCGCCACGAACAGCGCTGTTACAACGCTCAAGCTACCTCGGCATATTATCGAATGACTAGCGCAATTATACATCGTTATAGATGCCGTCATATCAACGTTTGCATGTCCGCCAATGATTAGCGATAATGTATAAGATAATGCATAACGATAACTACCCGTCTGAAAAGTTCGAGGGGTCACGCGCCAGGCAGGCGCAACCGATGTAATAGTCGTCATTCACAACGTTTCACATTCCGCTGCACCTATTTCCTTCATATTATATGTGCGCAACTTTACTCGCTTGTGGAATCGCCCTTATAACGTGCAATCTTCGCCTTAATATCCTCGATCGACTGTCCGTCACTATTCCCGCTGCTAACCTCGACTCTATCCGTCAGCATGTCGTTAGCCTGCAACAACGTTTTAAATAGCGCTGCGTTACCGTCCTTGATAATGTGATTCGGAATTGATTCCATTATCTCCGGCAACCTATCGACTGTTTTACGCATGATTTCACGCTTCAGCTCTCGTTCGAACAATGGGTCTTTGCGCCAATTATCAATAGTATTAACGTGGACGCCGCATTCGTCTGCGATTTGCTTAAACGTAAGACCGCCTTTCTTAGGTTGCGCTAAGTATTTAATAGCGATCCAATGTTCGGTGCCAAGTGTTTTAAGTGCCATCGTTCATTCCTCCTAACCCTACGTATCAAAATGACCCGTAGGTGTATATTTCATATCTTTTATCTCATAATCATTTGCGATAATATAACATAGATACAACGAGCGAGTTTACGAGCGAAGTTGTAATTGTATATTTATTTAAGTAAGTTTATTTACGTATATTTATTTAACGTATCAAAATGACCTACCCCTACGTATCAATTTGACCTCACCCTACGTATCAAAATGAACTGACCTCTACCAATCGAAGTCATCAACGGCCACTTGCGCAACCTCTTTCGGCTTTTTGGCGCTGTCCTTTAATCGTTGCCTATCGCTAGCTTCACGACCTTTTATACTAGCTACACGCTGTTCCATATGCGCCACTACTTCAGGAAACTTTGCGACAAGCTCCTCGATTGTTGTTACGGGCTTCTTTACGATGTAAACATTGTTACTAGCTACGTCAGACCCGCGCACGTCTAATAGGTCCAGCTCCTTCAATTTCGCGATGCTTCTCTTAACCGTCGACTCACCGAGTCCTGACTCAATCGCAAGTTGACTAATCGTTGGAAATGCGTAGCCTTGATCCGGATTCCAGTAGTCGAATAGAAGCTCGTAAATCAAGCGTTCATTTCCACTAAATTTCGGGTGTTGCGTATAAACACGCTTAAGACTGTTTAGTCCTGGCGAGTAGTATTCGGTTATTTGAAAAGGGTATCTTTCGTTATTCATTCATATTCCTCCATTTATAAGGGTTTAAATTAACGTCAATCTACTTAAATTAATCGGGCTTACTTTTTGCCCATTCATCTAACACCGCATGCAATTCATCAGTTCGCTTGTACAGCCAAAACTTGCGCATTGTATTCTCGTTAAGTCCGGCGCAAATATATCGAAATCCCTTCGCTTTTATAAAGGTTTGAAGTTTAATAGAGTAGCAATAATAAAATTCATTCATTCCGCGTCGCTCCCTTGTTTTAAATTAACTGCGCGCCATACACACACCGCCTAAAATCGCGTAGTTTGACGCGCCGTGCTTCCTTACTTCCTCTTATGCCATACATTCGGTATTTTTGCGTTTCCACATCGTCAATGAATCGTCTGCTCCGTCCGCCTCAATTTCGGAAACTGTTAGTCGTGGGTTGGCGAAGCACCAGTAGTAGAAGGCTCGATATTCGTCGACTGTTAAGCCGCATCGGTCCGCCAAGAACGTTATTAATCTATTAAACTTCGGCTTATCGATGTCTTTGCGTCCCTTCGCCCATTCGAACAAGTTTGACGCTGATTTTGAGCAATTTAACGATCCATCCATCGGATAACAATTCCATTCCACGGTCCCTGCGTGACCTATCGCAATTGGTATCGCATGTTCCAGATGCAAGTCCTCTGTTTCACCCGTTAACGCGCAAGCATCGTCAAAGTAACCAAGCGCTGACTTCCACTGCTCGTCCGATAAATCGCCAGGCAAAGCCGCCTCTTTTGCGCGTCTATTGTGACCGTAAGTTTTATACCTTTCCGGGTCTTTTGCGACAGCTATGTGCATAGTTACTCTTACACAGCTACGACATTCCGTTCCTAGACCGTCAGCAGCTCCGGATTGCTCGTAATAATCAGCACGATCGCGCCATTGTTCGCAGCTTGGACAGACCTTCCGTATGCAAACGCCGTGCTCATCGTACTCACGCTCAGCTTTCGGTTTGATTGGACGTTTTTGTTCGCCGTACACATTCTCGCCCCTACTATTAGCTGCCTTTCTGTTGCGCTCACATGCCTTGCAGTATGATCGTTTCTTTGCGAACCCCTTCGAACATCTATTAAAACTATCTATCGGCAACATTTCACCGCACAGCCCTCCGCAACGTTTCGCCACAACTTCGCCAGCCTCGTCCAATAAGTGCTCACATTTACGCGTTTTTGGAATGTGAATAAGCTCCGTTCCCATTTCGTCGTACCAGTTACCGTCTCTACTTTGAATTAGATTCATTTAAATTACCTCCTAAATTTTGGACAACGCAAAAAAAGCCACGAAAAAAAAATTCCGTGACTCTGCGTATTTACTATTGAATTGCGGTATGATATATTAGATATTGGATAAGTTTGTACTCGAAAATCAGATGGACAAAAAAATAAAAAAAGCATTCTCGGCGCTTATATAACGGACTAATTAGCCTTTTGGGTAGTACGTGATAAAAAAACTTCTTTCGGCGTCTATATAGCAGACTAAACGCTCATTTGTGACCATCCACTATAAGATAAAATATAATTACCTCTTTCGGCGTCTATATAGGTAACTAAACACACAAAAGTTCGGCTATTAACGCTAACTTTTCGTTAAATATTCGTGTAAATTCCCCTTCATAATACATAGATACAAAACGCGAACTTTTAGAAGTAATTACATTTTAACTTTCTCGCAAATCATACGCCATCCCGTTAGCATTAAGCGACATTACCTTGTATTCCTTCGGCTCATACTGAAGTTCACGCTGAACCTCTCCTTTCACGCCATAAACTAGGCAAGGCTGCGTTCTCTTAAACTCCTTGTGCGCTTCCATTCGCGCCATTAACTCCGGCGTCATCTCCGTTGAACGTAACGACTTTGGCTCGGTTTTTCTATCGCGCTCAATCTCATCCTCTATTCGCTCAATCTCCGTCAAAATCACGTCGTAAACCTTATATAATACGCTCGATTCTAGTACCGCAACCTTACCGCCGAGGAACGCACTAAAACCTCTCGTAGCCTTCGAATCACCGGCAAAAACGTCATAGATACGGTCGGTAATATCTTCGCCATGCCAGCGTTCCTGCCTACGAATCCATTCCGATAATTGCGCGTTCTGTTCCGCCAGGTTTTCGTCTGATTCTGCGATAGCCACAAACTCTCGTAAACTAGTTAAACTCTCCTTCAACGTGAAGGTACGTCTGCTCAACTTCGACTCTGGACGCTCTCCCCACGCTTTCAATGTGCGCTCTTTGATTCGCTTCTTCATGCGGTCAAGGTCGCGTGGCTGCATTCCGACTATTTCAGCGAAGTCGCGCTCTTCTACATAATCGCTATCCTTTGCGAACAACACGCTCGTCATATCGTCGAGGAACTCGTTTTGGCGCGCGGTCAGAAAATTATGCCTCTCAGCGCGAAACCAGGCGAGAAACGGCGTCGGCTCATAGCCTGACTTGCTTGCGAAAAATGACTCGGTTGCATCGTCGCCTATCGTGCCACTAATTTCGCCATTTTCGTCGTAGATTGGACGGTCGATAGACTCGAAGTTAATTGTTACTAGCGTTTTGCCGCCGGTTGCCGGATCATAGAGGCGTTTAGTGTACGGATTAGCTAACGCTGGTAGTTCGTGTTCCAGGCGCTTACATATCGTTAAGACTGCGCGATTTAGGTTGAGCGTGTCAGTGCCGTCGATAACTTCGGACCATGTAGCACCTTCCGCCAATTTAAAGCTGTTTAGCGCTTCCCACGAAATAGAAAAAGACGAGCCAATTAGCTCACCTTCGTCGAATGAATCGTATTGCGCAAGTGAAGAAACAAGTCCGAGTACCGTGCGCTTGATTTTCGGATGCTTCGGAATATAGTTGCCGTTTTGATTTTCGAATAGTACCTCGGTTAATAACGCAGTGATTTCGTTCATTTACATCGCTCCATTTCAATTAAATTTAGGCAATAAAAAAAGAGCTCCCGTATAATCGGAAACTCTGAAAAAATACTCTACATATATAAGGCGGACATTTCGGCATTTTGTACCACTATAAATTAAAATTTACGAAAATAAGCCCCTTCCATAAGTTAATACGTAACGTTTCGCGCAAAAGTAAGCAACTATTTCTTAACCTTCCTATTATAATTTCGCAGATAAAACGCCCACCAAATTAAATTATTTCCTCATTATATAAACCGTACTAAGCGTAAAATAACAAGCCTTCTCCCTACTTTATACGCGACTGCCGTATATAAAGTAAGCCGTACTAACTACTGAAAGTAAGCTTAACTCAGGCATAATACGTCTTTCTCAGTTCTTGTGTGTGTAAAAGCAAAAAAAAGGTATGGTTAACCCTCAATTAAAACTGTATTAGTACTTTTAAACAATCTGTATTACTCTGATTCTAAATAAATCAAAATACAATATAACAACACATTCCGACTCCTATCGTGTCGGTATCTCTTAAATATTACACAAATATATTCAAACCACTTCTTGCGCCAATAAACTATTAAAATCTTACAGCCTATATTTAATCCCCTATTATCGCAATGCTTTTAAAAGATATTAAGTTATTTTATTTAAAATAGTACCAACAAGGGTGATTTTCCCGAAGTTGGAATGTCTTGAATTTAAGATTTTCACGTAATCTTTTAAGTACTTAAGATCTTAAATCTTTTAAAGAACTTAAAATCTTTAAAAATAACAGAACTAACAAACTATGTCAAGAACTATTTTGTCATTTAAAAATATTTTTATTTTAGGGGGACTTTATAAGCGTCAAAATGCCTTTCCAACCGTTTTAAACTACTCTTACAGGGTTAAATCTGGATAACGCAAAGCTTTTCCGCGTACGGGAGTAGCTTTTTTCGTTTCCTCACCTTAAGCTGGGGAACAAAAAAGGTGCGAACGTATGCGGAAAAGCCTTTGCACTTTAATAAAGGGGCTTGGAACGTAGGCGTAAGCCGTAGAGAACAACCCCTAACCGAGCACTTTATAACAAGACCTTAACGCTTTTACACACTCCGCCACCAACCGGAGGATATCTCGTATGGTTTTTCCTTGGATTTCGCTTGATTTTAGCGTTTTTAAGTCCTTCCGAGGGTAAAGACCGCCGAAAGCACTTAAAACGTCTAAAACTATGGAATTTTGATGGGGTTTTGTAAGACGCATATTTAACTCAGTAATGCTCGTATGGACGATCTACGTATATAGATACGTTTTAAGCGTAAAATTACGTAAAATCAGCGACGATAAACCACTTCGAATGGTAACACCGCCCAAACGATTAAAACGCCTAAATCCCCGTGATTTTACAAGAATTTACGTGGCGGCTATTTCAAGGGGTTAGACCGCGGTTCAAATCCAGCGTTGCGGAAGCTTACTGTACCAGTCAAATAAAAATAATCATTAGTACAGCTTCGGACATGGTTGCGATTTGGTAGAGTGCTTTTATTCCGAGCTTCCGATGCCCCGAGGCACCGAGTTCTTCGGACGACATCGTCCGTTTTTCTCCAAGCTCTCCCTAACTGTCATTTCATCGACCGTCTTTGTTGCGCCAGTTGACGGAATTGTGTGCGGTTGCTCGCGTTGCTCGGGCGGTAGTTGTGCAATCTCATACAATGCTTTCAGTCCTAAATCACGTCCCGAGACGCGTTTTGTTCCGAATTCTTCAAAAACTCGGACGTATCTTCTAGCATAATCCTGGGTCATCCCAATACTCTCACACCACTTCGACCACTCACCGTGCGCCAAGTCGTTTTCCTTTACGTGTTTCAATCTACGACCTATCTCAAAAATTGCTTCGCCTGCTACTCGTTGATAAGCGTTAATTTCCGCTGTTAGTACATTTAAATCCGATGATAGAACACCACCTCGCTTTGCTTCGATTTCCATTTCGTTCACCTCTCCGTTTAATTAGGCAATCCAATCGCTACAAAATCGGTTGCGGTCTTGCGGAATCCGCAAGAGCAATGTCCGCAGGCTTGACGCCCTTCTCACGTAACTCTTTTACTTGTTCACGGCGCTTAGCAACTTCGGCGGATGAGGGTTGCTTCGAAGAATACTCTTTACCGTCGTCCCCTTCAATTTTTTCAACCGTAACATTTGTTACGGTTGAATATTCCTCACACCACCTCTTGACAGTCATGTGACTTACCCCTAACCAATCGGAAATTTGCCTTTGTGAGCGCCCTTCCTTCCGCAATTCAATCGCCTTAGCGATCTTTTCTTCGCGACTAATCTCACGAGTTATCACGTTATTCTTATGTGCAAATTCTAGCTTTTCTTCTTCGGTAAGCCCGTGATGTACCTTAATATCGACTGTACCTATTCCAGCTTGTTTCGCGAGGATTTCATGTATTCTTCCTCTATCTCTAAGGTGTTCCAAATCTGGAACCCCTTTTTCAATACCGCCCTTACCTCCATCTACCATACGCTGTCTAGCCATACGCTTTTCTTCCTCGTAATACAATCGAATGACAATCGCCGCTTTCTGTCCCGGTTTTAAATCGTCGCGACTAAGTTTTGTTTCTGCAATGTAGTTTCAGCTAATTCAGTTATGCCATTTTGTCCTAACTCTTTTCAGTTTCTCTAATTGTTTCTGCAATGTCGGAAACAGATTTTGCATTAGTTCCATTTTGTCCTTTTTGGTCATGTTGATTACTTCCATTTCCTTGTTTAACACCCCAATATTCCTTTAGAAATTGCGCTATCCTTGCTTTCTTAATCGGATCAGTTTCAGCTTGTCCACGACGCTCTACATCTACTATAGGTAAGGTTCGCTATGAACCTAGCAAATTACGTCAGAATCTCGCACGAATAGCCTCCTAAACAGCGTTGCCTATACTTTATAATCGAATCAGCCAGGACGCCTAAAACCTTGCAAAAATTAAGGATTTTGTATCGACTGTCTCCGGCGTCCACAACCACCTTATCCTTGTCTATATTATCGCTATATCTTTTATATAAAGACATTTGCGCCAAGTATTATAGAGATACCAACAAGCACGAATGTGCGAAGTTGGAAGGTTTTGACCTTGTACTCTCGTAATCTTTTGTTGGTATCTTTACGTTGGTATGTTTAACTTGGTATGTTTAGAACGGCATCTAATGGCTGTTAGCTAACCTGCCTCTAATGCCCGTTTGCTAACCGACCTCTAATGCCTTTTACGCGCTATAAACAGAAACATCAGGCACAACTTTCTCCCCGTCCTCACTTACTAAATACCCATCATCCGTTACCTTTGGACAAAATGACGGATAATACCGCTTCCCATTCCATGTTCTCTTTTGACGGATCAATCCGTTAGCCTCTAATATTTTCGCCAAATGTTTAATCCTTTTTTCCGCAACACCTAAATCGCTGCTAATCTTCTCAACCGATGGGAAGCTGGCGCCAAAACGCTCGTTAGGCGTCCCGTCTTTACGCGTGTGAGTGCCGTCTACATACGATAATATGTAAAAGTATAGTGCGATAATATCACGAATCTGCGGACGGCGTTGCTTACGTTGAAATTGCGCGTCATGTTCGGCAATTATCCGTGGAAATACCTTGCGCATAAGGTCGAGGTTGAACATTTCATAGTTTTTCGTGGCTAATAGTGCCGATTTATCGTTTGGTAATGGTTTTGTCCCATCCAAAAGCAGTACCCCTCCCCAAATATAGTAAAACTTATCTAATAATTCTAATTTTATCATAAATTAGTTGCGAACGCACGTTCCTAATGCTATAGTTGAGTTACACAAAAGGCGAAGCAGTTGGCGCTACTTCACCTTCATATTTATCTAATTATCTATTAGACTAGCGAGCACTTCTTCCGCTGTTAGAGTCGTATTGAGTTGTTGGCGCAACTCGTACCCTTTATGCTCAGCGCGGTTGTAGTGCTCTTTTATTTTGGGCGTTTCTTGCTTTAATAAATTGTAAATCGCTTGCACCTTCACAAATTCATCTTTTATGATCCGGCGCTCCTGCAATGTGCGTTTTAACCTTTGCGCTAATTCCAAGCCTACAACTTCATTCAATTCCGCTTTCTCTACGTCGTGGTAAATTACGCTTATCTTTTTATCATAAACGGACTGTAAACTGCTAAGTCGGTCATATGCCGTTTTGATTTCCTCGAACAATTCGTTATATCGCTGAAAATAACCTTGCGCTAGACTCATGCGCTCGCCACCGCCTTAACGTTATCGAATAATTGCTCAGCAACTTCCGCCTTGAGCTCGCGGCACGCCACAGTCAGACGAGTATTGATACCTGGAAATAGCTCCTTTAAACGATCGGGCGAAACATTAACGAAATGGTTATCGTCGCCCCCTGCGATACGAATATTAAACCATCCTACAATTGTGCGAGTTACCTTGACTTGTACATCCACCTTGCTTCCATTTGCATTAAACCAAATTAACATGTTAAACCACCTCCCGCTACCATTTCTAAAATCAATTTACTATCACCATCGGCGTAATCTCTACTATTTACATCCAGGTCAACTAGAACAAAACCATCGACCGGTAATATCTCCGCGTCATAGATGCTAATACCTTCGTGAGACACTAACACCTTACCGTTTTCTAAAAGTACACCATCAACAATGTCGCTCGGATATGTTACCCCTTCATATCGGAAAATTACAGTTACCATTTTGCGCTGAACCTTTTTACGTTCGATTATCATTTTTAATTCCTCCTCGTTAATATATACTATAGTGTGCTTTTTATGTACTGTGGTGTTAATTACATAATACACACTGCAGTGTGCAAAGTCAACACTAATGTTGATATTTTTTACATTAAAACATATAATTAAATTATTAGGAGGTATTCCAATGATTAAAGTACATTTATCTCGCATAATGGGCGAAAGAAAGCTTAAAATTAGCGATGTTGCTAATCTTACCGGGTTGCATAGAAATGGAATAACGAAGTTATATAAAGAAGAAACAGACGGAATAAAGTTCGATACTTTAGAAAAAATATGCACTGCGTTAGATTGTAAAATCGAAGATTTGTTAGAAATTAAGAAAGAAGGCGACCAATAATACGGCGCCTTTTTGTTTTGACTTCGTAAGATTGCGGAATAAAGACCTGCTTCATTGATGATTGTTACTTTCCGTAGTCCACCAACGGTGTATACATTAGATACACCCTTTTCATCTTCATCACTTTGTGGAATAAGACTAGCAACTCGATCAGATTCCTCTATTACCTCTTTTACTTTTTCGATTGTGGATTCGGCCGGCTCAGATGGAAGTTCTTCGGGGGATTCATCTGCTTTCATTTGTGCATGTGATTTTCCTATGGAATATGCCCCATCAAAAACAAGTCTGTATAAATCAGGTCTTTTACGTCTTACTTCCATAAGTCGCGCCATAGAACCTCCGCCGATGCCCGCTTTCTTAGCTAAAATGTTCTGCTTACTACCTTTCTCAACCCTATCACCATTTGGTGTTAGGGTCTTTCCTAGCAACATCCTCGATTTCGCTTGCGCAGCTTCACATTCTTCATATAAGTTAAGAACGATACATGCGCGCTGACCTTTCGATAAATCATCTCTACTAAGTTTCGTTTCTGCAATATAGTTTGGAATTTCATCTTCCGCTATATCCTCAACAATTACGCGAATACCTTCAATTCCTAATTCTTTCGCTGCTTTGAGACGATGTTTTCCGTCAATAACTCGAAAACCTTTCGTAACTACTAACGGTTGCAAGATACCTTCTTTTGCTATACCAGCTACAAATACCGACCATTTCTTCTTAGACATCATTGGCGAAAAGTCCGTCTGTTTACTGTGTACAGTTAATTGACTTGTTGCCACTTCGATTACTTGAGCGAAATCACCTCGCTTCATTTCTACCAATTCCAATCCGTTCACCTCTCCTTAAATTTCTGTAAGTAATATATCCGTTTGTGTAGATTTCTGCGTAAAATTTTTAGCGTTTTGTTGCCTCTCACTATATACGTCGCGCCAGCTTTTAATTTCGCACAACTTTTCGTAAATTTTTTTCGCCTTACACTAGATAATAAGCCTAGTACAATAATGTCGCGCACTTTATGCGAAACTTTTTTACAGAAAAAAAATAAACACTACCCAACCGAGTAGTGTTACACACGATTATAAAGCTTTCGCAATCTCAACGAGCAAATCCATCAATATAGGTAGCATCTGTATGAGTATATACCCTACGCCCGCCTTCTGAATCATTCCTAATCCGCGATCGCTGTTCCCAATCATAACGTATAGCCCACCGCCTAACATCATCGTAAGACCTATCGGATAGCTGAGACTTTGCACAAGTTGTATTAACGGATCAAATGCGTTTACAACCTTTTGAGTTATCGCACCATTAACTGCGCCAGCTGCTGCGAAAGTTGGATCGCCAAAGCCTATTGATAGAAGTATTGCGCCAGTAACTATGATTAGTTTTGTCGCTTGTTTTCGCGATAGTTGGAAATGCGACGACGTTGTTACATTAAGACATTTCGTCGAAGGGTGTGGAAAATTTTCCTTACCTTCTTTCCGCCCCATAAACTCCTTAAAATCGATAACCTCTGTTTTATACCTCCCAAACATGCGACCGCCCCCTTAGATGATAAAATCTTTCGATAAAAATACACGAGCCTGCATCCCATCGCACAACTTTTCTAATTGTTGCTTACGATAATGTGTCTCAGTAACCCACAAGAACGCTGGCGGCTGTTTAAATACGCCAAGCTCTAATAATCGTTTATAACGCTTAATCTTATCTCGATTCTCTGTCATCATTTGAGTACGATCTATTTCAACGATACACATTACGCCGTCCTTATTGAATATTGCGTCAGCTACAATTGATACTTCGCCAGGTACTTCGAGCTTCATTTCATTTCGCCAACTTGAAGGTTGATTATATGCGATGAATAAAGCATTGCGACGCAAATAGTGCTCGACTTGCAAGGTCTTTTTAAATACGCGCTCACACCCGATCATTGAACGTCCTTCTGCGTTTAAATAATAAATATTCTCGTGTAGCCTCATAACGTTTAAGTATTGCGCCATATTCTTTAGGACGCGATTCGTATTGCGGACACCTCCGAGCCGATGTAAAGCGCTCAATTGACTGCGACTAAGATAGCCTAGTTTCCGTAATGATAAGAGAATCTGTTCTTCTCGTTGTTGTTTCGTTAGTTTCACTCGATTTCTCCTCCTTACGCGCTCGTATATTAATTAATGGCGCAATAGTTTCGTCAATAAACTTGTTGCTCATATACGGCGTTTGCACGATTGTCTTTAAATCATTCCGATAAATCGCACGCCCTTTTACTAACGGAAGCTTTTCCGCGCCTCCTTCGTCAATAACCGCACGGCTTGCAATTTCAGTACGTAGGCGGAAGCACAATTGCGCAGATACATTTTGGCGCACCTGACTGCTGAGGACCGCGTTGGTTGCGTATTGCGTGCAATAAATAAGCGTAAATCCTGCCGCTCTCCCCCTTCGCGCTATATCCTCAATAATTGAAGTACATTCGTCGCATGGCGCAATATCTGCTGCTTCATCGATAATGACAAAGTAACGTTCACTAAAGCCAGCTTCTTTCACGTCCTCGTATCCATGCGCGAGCAAATAATCAATTCTTTCATTCATTTTCGCTTGCACTATCGCCAGTTGTTCGAGTGCTTCTGTCGGATTCTTGGCAAGTCCGCGCACATTTGGCAACTTACGAAATCTATTAAATGCTAAACCGCCTTTGAGGTCGATTAAATAAAGGTTTGCATCGCTAGGCTTCCTTGTAACAAGCGTCGTAATAACACTCTTTAAAAATACACTCTTACCTCCGCCCGAAGTACCCGCAACTATAAGGTGTGTATTCGCGTCGAAATCGTGCTTAATTACACTTTTGTGCGTAGCCCCTACTAATACCTCCCAACCGCGCAAACTATCGAAAAACTCCCGCTTAAATTCAAGCAAAATCGGCATGTCTTGCTCATAGACGCGCACCACTAGCGCACCATTAAAATCTAGCTCAACCGTCTTGCGCCCTCCCTCCTTTTGCTTCAATAATTGGCGTAAATCAGCCACGAATTTTCCGTTAAGCCTAAGCTTCACTAACTCACGCAGAAACGTCCTAGCGTCGATAAACGAGCGACTATTTAAGCCGTCTTGGATTGCGTCGCGTTTCTTTTCGAATTCCTTGAACGAGTAACCCATCGGAAATTTATACGCGTACTCTGTTCCGTAATTTCGTTTTGACTTTCGCAAAGGTCGCAACGGGCGTGCTTTTCCGCTATCTTTATCGACAAGCCCCGCGTTGTACAATATCTGCGCGATCTTTTTACAATCGTTTGTGCTGCCGCGAACATTGAGCGTGGCCCAACCGGATATACCAGCCGCAATAGCTGACGTAACTACCTCCACTAACACGTAACACCACCACCTTTTATATACGAAGTATAGTTGCGCATAATTGGAAGGGAGTTAAACGGGCTTTAACGTTTACATAGCGCCAATCTGCCTCTTCCAATCACAATTCTAGGAAGGAATTTCTAGTAGCATGTCGAATGGAATTACTTATGGAACTACTTTATGAGTCGCTGCTCGTACATTATTCGCAAGTAATGATAAAAATTTTCGCAAGTGGAGGTTCTGAAATGGGACTAGGTAAGCCGAATAGGACTCGCTTAGGTGAGTTTTTAGATGAACGAGGCATTAGCCAGGAATGGCTTGTCAATAAATCGGGCGTAAGTCGAAATACAATCAGTAGGCTGGCTAATGGGAAAAACGAGTATAATCCGTCAGTTGTGACGATGAAGAAAATAATCGAAGTGTTGCGGGAAATTGATCCGGATATGAAAAGCTCGGACATTTTCGATATATGAAAAAATACCGGGTCAGATATTGCATAACAAACGCAAAAATGGGTCAAATATTGCATAGGTGAAAACGGGAGTAAAACGAAGGAAAACGTTGATAATGCGGTGTTTATACGTGAAAATGGCGTTTTTCGAAAGGTAGCTCCTCTTATCTTATGCTTGTTATTACGTCGCACAATTACTTTAAACATTCCGCCTTCGCTAGAAAAACACTAGCTCGGCGGCACTTATCATTTTATCGCTAGGCTTTTAAATAATTTGCGATAAAGGTATTAATTAGATAGTTCGGCAAGGTGCAAGCCGCAGCCGCATGTTTTCACATTATTTAATTTAGCGCTAATCTTGTTTACAAGACTAAGATATAAATTGATGTCCGAAATCGCTGTATCCGTTGGGAGAGTAAGGCGGAACGGTGTTTTTGGTTGTGCGAATAAGGTCACACTTTTGGCTGATTTGTGCGAATAAGGTCACACTTCCGAGCAGACTGCGGACTTTGCTCCGAGTACCTATCGCGCAACAATGCTTTCAAATCCGCTATTTGCGCCTTATCTTCTTCACTCAACTTCGGATTCGATTGCTCCTTTCCTAACCAATCCGGTACAGGCTCCGTACGGACAAAACGACGATTTGCTGATTTAGTAGTCTTATTTCGCAGAACGCTACCTACTTTACGCGCAACAGAAACAACCTTTCGAACGACCTCTTTCGCTTGATAAGGTAGTAGGTGTATTAAATTTGAAGTACGACGCATTTTATCATTAAATGTAAGTTCAGTTCTCTCAGAAACTACGAATATTTCAAGCTTTTCGGCGCGTTTAATAGCATTTTGAACAGTTCGAACAGACACTTCGCAAGCCTCAGCAATAGTCTTATTACTTTCGAAAAATTCACCGCGATATTTTCTAAGCTTTGCGCAAATATATTTAATAACTTTCGCAGATTGACAGCCAAAATACCTTAATTTGTCTCGCATATGGGCGTTTGAGTGTTCAAATATTTCGTCTACTTTACTTATTACTTCCATTTAACACACCTCCTCTACTAAATGATATTAAAATATGGTATAATTAGGTGGACACAAAGTGACGTACCCTAATCACATTCATAGTATCAAAAGATGTGACACTTTTCAACATAAATGTATCATCTTTTTTTGGAGGTTTTAATATGGCGCTAGTAAATAAAAGTAGATTGACGATTGGTTTAAAGCAAGAATCGATTGATTACGTTAAGGAAGAGGCCGCTAAACTCGGAATGTCAGCAAGTGTTTACATTGAGTTATTAATCAGAAAAGATATGGAAGATAAAAAGAGATTGGACAAATAACGTCTAGTCTCTTTTTTATTTATTAAATCAATCACTAATAAAACCTTAATTAATAAGCATTATATTTTCGTATACAAGACCCTACTCATTACCGTACGAATCCCCCAGCGCAATACCCCATGCAAAATGTGTCAATTACATACGTCTATTACGCAACATTATCGAACTATGCTAAAATACAAATCAAGGAAGCCTGCTACAATGCCTACTTTTTAGGAGGTAATTAACGTGGCAGTAAAATATAATAAGCAAACCGGAAAATGGGAATTCGTATTTGATGCGGGCATTCATCCGCAAACGGGAAGACGTAAACAGATACGTAGACGAGGTTTTGCAACTAGAGCCGAGGCAGTTAATGCATATGCGAAAATTAAAGCTGAGGTTATTGACGGGAACTATTTAAGCTTAAGCGATACGACCTATGAAAATTATATGAACGAGTATTGGAATGAACGTAAGATCGCATTACAGGCGTCAACATATGAAATTCATACTATGTACTTCCGCACGATAATAAATCCTGCGCTAGGTCGTTTAAAATTACGTGAGATAAATCATTTCCAAATCCAAAATTTCGTTAACGTTTTGGCTAACGATACTACCTATTCGTCTCATACCATTCACTTAATTTTCCGCATAGTTTATAGCTCGTTTAAGAATGCAGTCTTTCACAAACTTATTAAAGAAAATCCTTGCGAAAATATTACACTACCCAAACGAACAAAACGGAAAATGACAGTTTGGTCACTAGAACAAGTAAATTATTTTTTGCGGGAATCTATTAAAATCCCTCGCGTTACGCGTTGTTTAATCGGCTTTCAAATTGGACTATTGACCGGCTTGCGACAAGGAGAAATACTTGGACTGCGTTGGCAAGATATCGATTTTGATAAGCGCATAATTTACGTTAAACAGACACTTACGCAAAAGGGCGAAATTAAAGAAGGCGCCAAGACAGAAGGAAGTATTCGCTCAGTTTCGATGCCCGAACGTTTGGTTATAGAGTTGCTGGAACATCGAGAAAAGTTGCTAGATGAAAAAGCAAAATGTCGCACTACTTATTACGATAATGACTTAGTCGTTCCTACTCGTGACGGACAGCCGCTTATTCCGCGCAACTTTCGAAAAGAGTTCTATAATTTAACGGATCAATTAGGATTACCGCGCATAAGATTTCATGACACGCGCCATACACACGCAACTATGTTAATTGCACAGAACGTGAACGTTAAATTGATCGCCGAGAGATTAGGTCACGACGATATTCAAACAACGCTAAATACGTATAGTCATGTATTGCCTAATATGCAGCGAACAGTATCGGACAAGCTCGACGAGATACTCGAGTAAATGCATTTTTATGCGCCAAATTGTGACCGCATATGTGACCGTTAACTTTTTCGTATAGAGAAATCGTTGATATGAACGTGTTTAGAACGGATAGTGACGCACATGCCCGAAGAAGGCATGGTCGAGGAAGGCGAGCTAAAAATCCATCAATCCTCACATGCTCGTTATTTTGAGGATTTCTTGAAATATGTGGATTATAATGAGCCAATGCCGGAAATTATGAAAGCTCAGGTCATGGAAATGGTGACAGAAACCATCATGGAATCCTTAGAAGATGAAAGTGAAGAGTTCAAGCAATTTGAGCAAGAGATGGAAATTTGGAGTGTTAGTGATAAACGAGAATTGAAAGAACAATTAGAGACTCATCAAATCGTTGAAGCTACTGCCTCTATAGTTGAAATTACACCTGATTTAGAACTACGCATGAAACTTGACCATATTGGTGTAAACGGCATGTTATCGGATTTTGGAGAATCGGTACACGTAGCCAAGTTGAACGGCAAGTATGTAACGATTATTGAATCTGATACGATTATTTTCGAGAAAACGGCTAGTCCGATTGAGTTTTTGAAGCCTGATGAGTTGGATGTTGTCATTAAGCGAATTAAAGGTAGGAATCCAGCGGAGTAAGGATTGGAAAATGTAAGCTAACTAAACACCACACCCTTGAAACAATGAAAAACCCACTAACTATGATATTAGTGGGTTTTACACTTATGTTATCTATAAAATTTCTTTACCTACATGTTTACTCCACTCATATTCTTTCCCTTCATAGTCGCCATCATAACCTTCAAAAACTTCTTCCAACGTAAGTGGCTTCTTCCCTTATTTAAGAATAATTTCATTCTTGTTTGAGTTAATATAAAATTCATCGCTTTCTAGAAATGCTGCAGTTTCTAAGATAGACTTTGGAATCAAACTATTCAATACATGTTCAAAAACAATTCGCTTTACCACTATCTATCCTTCTAATACAATATAGTAGAATATCTTTTGTAACTCTATTAAATTTTTTCTGATATTTGTACGGAAGATAAGAAGATACATCTTTATCGAGGTTAAATTCGATTATTCTGTAAGGTGTTTTTAGGATTAATACATAGAAAGTAGGTTTTTTTCAATGAAATATTATCAATTACCATTAGGATCCTATGCAGCAAACTGTTACATATTAAAAAATGAAGAGAATCAATGCATTATCATTGATCCAGGCGATGAAGGAAGAAAATTAGTTCAATTTATTAAGAATGAGAAATTACAGCCATTAGCTATTTTGTTAACTCATGCTCATTCCGATCACATTGGAGCGGCTGATGACGTTCGAGACGCTTTTCATATTCCTGCCTATGTACATAAAAATGAAGAAGAATGGTTGTATACCCCATCTTTAAACGGTTCAGATATGGAAGAACCATTCGTGCAGAGAAAAGCTGAGAAAATTATAACAGAAGAGTCAACCATTACAATTGGAGATTTTACTTTTGAAGTTCTTGAAACACCTGGACATTCCCCTGGTAGCGTTTCTTTTTATTTACGCGATGAAGGATATGTATTTTCAGGAGATGTTTTATTTAAAAGAGGCATTGGTCGTACAGACTTTGTCGGTGGAAATATGATTGATTTACGAAAAAGTATTCAAGATAAGCTATTAACGCTTCCAGTAGATACGGTAGTTTTCCCAGGTCACGGACCTCTTACATCTATCAAAGATGAAATGAATAATAATCCTTTTATAATCAGTTTTCGTAATTAATCTACCTTTTAAGAATAAACATACATAATCACCATCTCGTAAGTACTAGATATTGTAGTGCACTTTCGAAATGGTGGTTTTTATTTATAATGTGATTGATTACATCCAAATAAAGAAGAGTTTACAAGTTTCATATACAAAAATTAATAATCCTTGATATAATGTGATATCGAGGTGAATGAAATGATTCGAGCAGAAGGTAATGTCGTATTTTTGGTTAATGACGAACGAGACTATCATCCAAATGATATCTACATTCATAACAAAAACTTGCTCGTCATAGTCACGAGCTCAAAAAATGTCGTAGACTCGAATAATCGTCCTGCTATTGAGTTGGTATGCTCTTATAAATTGAATTTAGAAGAAAAGTATTATTGTCATACACCTAATGATTATGTTGGACAAGTATATCCAGAATTAAGAAAGAGCATCAATCGCATCTTAATGACTCAAGTAATAAATATTGATAAGATGTTTCATAATCATTATTTAAAAGACTAACTTTTTTATCACATAAAAAGCACCTCATAAAGGTGCTTTTAACTTAACTTGAATGAATGTACGTTTTTATTGGCATATACTTCAATCCCTAAGAGCATTTGATTTGTGTTGTTAGATGATAGATGAATCTCTCCGTCATCTTCTAATTTATTTAAATAGTCTGGATGAATATAGATTTTTGTTGGATATGTTTTGTTATCTACAAAAAAGTTGTACACTTCTTTTTCAATACTTTTCATTACTAACCACCTATAATATCGTTAATACCGTTAGTATAAAAGGAAAAAACTCGACAATCAATTCTTCATTCCTTCATGTACCGAAAATGCTAAAAGATTTTCAAAAGTATTTCATAAAGCTTAATTTCTTAACACTTCTTAAACATATTTGATAGTATTAATACCCCACTTTCTCTATTTAACCCCATTTTTCAGGTACCTTAGCTATTTCAACATGAAATGTATCATTAGTCATTTATCATCCTCTTAAAAAATCTAATAAAAAACACCTCTAAAAGAGATGTTATCTATAAAGTTTCACTTAAATTAACTTAAATGTTTCTATTTTGTCGTTCACTTCAATTTCTATATCTAATATCACTAATTTGGAGTTTAATGGAGATAAACTAATATAACCTTTTTTTCTGTATTGTAAAAGCAAATCGGGATTTATACTAATTTTCTTTGGATACGATTTTTTATCCATATAATAATGGCTAACTTCTTGTTGTAGTATCCTCATAACCATCCACCTCTCGATTACTAATGATGTATCGATAGTATATTTGATAATGTTTCAACTATCAATCATTTCAAAAACATGTAAAAGAAATGGCCGAATTACTACAAAATGATTTCATATCCTTTGATAATTCTCTCACGATTCCTACATTTTTTTCACAGTTTTAAGGAAAAAGTGTTACATTAGGCTCTTAATATGAGATTCTTTCATCTGCTTATTGCTCATTTTATCTCTGTACATATTCTGATCGGCTTGAGTAAACAGTTCCGACATATTTCCCTTTGAATGTGGAATAAATGCATATCCAATTGACATCTTTAACTTATATAAACAAGTATTTTCATTATACATCTCTAGTTTCTCAGTGATCCGATTGGCCAATTCAGCAATCATTTCACTACTCGAAGCAGTAACCAACAATATAAATTCATCTCCACCTAATCTTGCTGGTATAATACCATCTGATGAAAAACTTTTTAAAATCTTGGCCGCTTCCTTTATCAAGACATCTCCTTGGTCATGACCGTAATGGTCATTTGTGTTTTTTAATTCATCCAGATCACATAAAATAATACCTATAGAGGTATCGATGTCTGTATTATACTTTTCAAAAGTTCTATTAAAGAATTCTCTATTATACAAATCCGTTAATGTATCATGATGAATTTTATATTCTAATTCTTGTTGAATGATGATTTTTTCATCGATGTTTCGCATAATCCCTTTTACAGCGATTAATTCATTATTTTTATAGATTGGAGTTGCTTGTTCTTCAAACCAACGATAATCTCCATTATTATCTTTCCAACGCTGAATTAATAATTGATTAAAATCAAAATTGCTATTTTCTTTTTTGCAAAGACAATCATAATCCTCCGGATGTATTCTCTTATATATGGACTTGGGCTCTTTATAAGCTTCCTCAATCACACCGCTACCCAAATAATTCTCTAAAGATGGACTAATATAACGAAAACTTGGTTTCGGTTTTATTTCATAATAATAGATAACATCTTTTGAATCTTTTGCAAACTGCATAAGTGATATGTTTTCTCCAAAAATATTTCTTCGCTGCCATTTGACATAGTTACTGTAAACTTGAATGAGTATTATAATCACAAATAGGATCATTAATACTTGTATAAATGACATTTAATATCCCCTATCTTTATTTCAGTAATTCTAGTTGTTAAAAATGATAAAAAAATAGACTAATTCATTGCCAATTAGTCTATAATCGAAATAAACTTCGGTAACTGGCTGACATTGTCAAATGACTTTAGTCCCTATAGTTTTGCGTCTTCATCTTTCAATGAATTTGCCTTTATCTGCTATAAGTGTAATGAAATTCAATGTTTACTTGATATTTCTTCATAATACGATCATGTAATGAAATTATAAAATGTATTCTAATTTGGGTCAATTTATCTACTCAGCATTCTATTTGTATATTCTTACATTCTCATTTTACGATCGGAGGTGAACTAGATTTATTTTTTTGCAGAAAAGCTAAACTCTTTTTATATTTTTCCAATTTTGCATAATCTTTCTCAGATGGATTTTGAATCCTTGATAAATTACTATTATCTTTTATATCTTCCATCTTAACAGTTCGGGCAATTGGATTATTGGCAACTCTTTGCAAGTATAGTTGATACTTCTCTCCTTTTCTTTTTGTTAAACAATCAACAGCTTGAACAACATAATTAGAAAATCCTTCATTATGTAAATCCTCCAATGTTACATTTGTGTCCTCAACAATATCATGCAGCAAAGCGACAATTTTTTCTTCATTACTATTAACATTATGCATAATGCGTATGGGATGTAAAATATTTGGAGATCCTCCTTTGTCTTTTTGCCCTAAATGATTCTCTAATGCTAGTTGCAGAGCTCTATCAATTTCACTAATCATCGTTTCTTCCTCCATTACTAGTTTGCAAAAATAAAAAAGTATCATCTCATGAATAGATATAAAAAGGACAAACGAAACATGCGTGAGTTCAAGCTTAGATATAGAGTTTGTTACCTAAACAACTATCACCATTCATCAGATTTTGAATATTTTATTAATAATAAAACACCGTTTTTTCATCTAAAACTTCAGACAAGTAAAAATATTAAATTTGTGATATTATAGTAAAATAAATTTCTACGGGGATAACTTCAGTTGTAAACTCTGCTCGTAACTGTCGTTAAGAAATTTTTATAAATGGGGGATGTTTTTTGAAGAAAACAAAGGCTTTAGAAAACTTTTTCTTAGTATTAGGAATCTTATGCATTACTGGTTTTATCTCGTTTCTTGTTATAAGATATGGTTTACCTATTAAAGAATCCTTATTTGTTGCCTTTCTTTCATTGGTTTTAAGTATTATGTTTGCGTGGGATGCTTATAAATGTAATAAAGACGAGCTTGTGTAAAAAATATACATGATATTCTTTCAGAAACTTTTTGATAACACAACGATTTTTTTCAAAATCGTTGTGTTCTTTTATTAATAAAATCCTAATGGCAAATTCACACACTTTTATAAGATTTTATGATTATCCTTCGTTAAATCTGTCTCCATTTTTTGTATTTCTAATTTTAACTTTTCTGTTTCAATTAAGAAATTTTCTTGTTTCAATCTTTCTAATTCTAATTCATCTTTTAATATATCACGCTTAAGCTTGGTTTGTTTTTCAGAATGACTAGTTATAATCGCAATAATTGGGATGGAAAAAATCAGTACTACTGCTACTAATGCAATCATCATAATAATACCTCCTTCTACATATACTCGATATGTAATAACACTATTCTTTATCTACCCTTTTTTATAGTTTCATAGTCTAATAAAAAACTTTGATACCAAATAAATTATAAACTTATCGCTATGTTATTTCTATACTCTATGCTGAATAAAACTTAATTCCTGCTATTACCTACCTGACACAGTGGTAAACGAGTCATTTTTACCATTATTAAAAAGCAGAATGGTATCGTATTTTTTATTAAATTTCACTTCATATAGCATCTGTTTTTGTAGATTCTTTTGTTCATCACTAGTTGTAGCAGCTTGTTCAATAAATAATTTTATCGTTTGTTTTTCACTTTTCACATCGAAATTCTTATAGAAAACAGCCTCATTCTCTACTTCCTGGTTCTTTCCGTTAAAGAAAACAAAAAGTCTTTTTCCTTTATCTTGATACAAATAGATACCATTTTTATCTGTAGAAGCATTTACAAATGACTGAATATCTTCATCAGTATCTTCTAATTTAACCTCGGAAAACGTAAGCTTTTTATTATCATTATTTGAACTACAGCCAGCAGCAAGTAGTAAGAATAATAAAGTACCACAAACAAGCTTTTTCACATTTATCCCTCCACTAGCGTTTTGCATTCTATATGTTATACGATTTACATGTTAATTCGTTTCACTTCTAAAATCACATATAAAAAGGGCACCTAAAAATTTTAGATACCCCTGATGTTCACTCAATTAGTGATTTTCGGAATGAAATAAGTGTCTTGCTTGTCGTTTATAAATAACAAAACTACTAATGATGAATGATAGTAAACCACATTCAAAAAATAGACTTCCCGATTCGAGAACATTTATATTACTCCAGCTACCAACAAAAAAATATTCCACAAATATTACACAACCTACTACCAGAAATAATCTTGAAATGATAATTGAAAGGATTCGTTGATCCTTTATTAATGCCAATAGAAAAATGACTGACATCAGACCAACTACAATGAGATCAACAGACGGAGAAAGTATTACGTTCATACATATCACCTCATAGATTCATTTTACATTTCATCACTTTAAAATTGTTTAATTTTAACAAATATAGTGTAAAATGTATTGTTTTTTATTATACTCCCCGTTAACAAAAAATTCAAAATATTTATCTTGTTTTTTTAAAAATATAAAAGGTTGTTTCAAATGTGAGTTTTATCACTTTTGAAACAACCTTTTATGTAGATATTTTCTTACTTTCTACCAAAAACAGAAATTCCTGTGCTTTGCTTTCTTTCATGGAATGTAAAATGTAAGAGGGTGTCCACCGCCTATTACTTTTGGACACCCTCTTTGATTCATCATTTATTTTGTTCCTGTTGAACCTAATCCGCCTCTGCTTACACGATCTAATTCTTCCACTTCTAGTATTTCTACTGTTTCCATTTTTTTATTAATTCGGAATTGGCAAATACGATCACCTTTTTGTATTACTGTATCTCGCATGGCTAATGCAGGGAAGAACCATTGATCGTCATTGCCACAGTATGATTCATCAATGACTGCATATGAGTTCGTTTGTAAAATCCCAAAATTCTTAAATGTGCTAGAACGAGGTACAACATTTGCCTCATATCCAGCAGGTAACTTCATTCCAACACCAAGAGGAATTAAATGAAAATCGAATTGCTTTAATTCCACAGTAGCAGCAGCACGTAAATCAATCCAATCTCCAATGGCAATTTTATTGATTTTTTCTATTTCTTTGTCGAAATACTTTACTTTAATTTGTTTTGTCACGTTCTTCTTTGCTCCTAACTATTTTACTTATCAAAATAGAAATCTTCGTCCTTCACATGCTCAACTAAAGCTTTTTTATAACCATTACCTTTCATGGAGAAGAAATCGTGTGATTTCGTTTTCGTATCAAGACCATTTAACACAATTGGATTTACATCTTCCTCTTCAAATTCCGGCTCAAATCCTAAATTTTGAAGTGCCTTATTTGCATTGTAGCGAACAAATTTCTTAACATCTGATGTTAAGTTAACCTGGTCGTAAACATCAGCTGTGTACAGCATTTCATTCTCATACAATTGATGAAGTAAATCAAGAGCAAATTTCTTCAATTCTACCTTTGTTTGTTCATCTTGATTATTATAAATTTCTTGTGCTAATAAACCAATGTATACACCATGAATGGCTTCATCACGAATGATTAAGTTGATGATTTCTCCAGCTTGCATAAGCTTCCCTTGACCATAAAAATATAAAGGATAATAAAAACCACTATAAAAAAGAAAGCTTTCTAAATAAACGGAAGCAACCATAGCTTTATATAAGCTTATTGAATCATCTTCTTTAATTTGATCGTAAATACCGACAATCATCTTTGCTTTATTTTGTAAATATTTATTTTCTTTTACCCATTCAAACACATCATTAATTTCCTCTGTAGAAGCAAGAGTTAGAAATATATTTGAATATGATTTCGCGTGTACGGCGTTTTCCATCATAGCCATAAAATTGAGAACTGCTTTTCGTTGATGACCTTCTACTCTCTCTGCAATTCTTGGCATTCCAGTATTACCTTGCTCAGTGTCTAAAAGTGTTAACCCCGCTAACACTTTTTTATACGTATCTTTTTCTTGATCATTTAAAAATTTCCAAGTAAGTAAATCTCCATTTAAACTGATCTCCTCTGGTAGCCAAAACTGTTTCGTATTTTGATTGTAAAACATTTGTGTAAAATTATCATCATGCTTTGACCAATTGGCTGCATCAAAAACTTTGCTCATTATCCAGTTTCCCCTTCCTTAAATCGTACAAGACAGACATCCTTCTTGACCTGTATCCTTCGTTCTAGCGTAATATAATGTTTTAATTCCTTTATGGTGAGCATATAGGTCAATCTTATTTAAATCTCTTGTTGTCATCGTATCTTTTAAGAAAAGAGTGAAAGAAATTCCTTGATCGACGTGGCGCTGAATAGTAGCAATCATATCAACTACTCTAAACATATCCATATCATATGCCTCTTTGAAAAAGAACCAGTTTTCTCTGCTTAAATACGGCATTGGATAATAGGTCTTAGAGTTACCGTACGTTCTCTCTTCAATACGTTCCATAATTGGCATAACGGATGCTGTAGCTGATTGAACATACGAAATAGAGCCAGTAGGTGCAATGCAGAGACGGTAACTATTCGTTAAGCCGTATTTCATAACATTGTCCTTTAGCTTACACCAATCTTCAATAGTTGGTATATCCATTCCTTCAAACAAAGATTTCACTTTATCGGATTTTGGTGAAAAATCTTCCCGCAAGTATTGATTAAAGTACTCGCCCGTTGCATATGTTGACTCTTCAAATCGATAATATTTGATACCAGTTTCTTTCGCAATTTCCATAGATCGCTCGATCGAATAATAATTCATCATCATGAAAAATGTGTTAGCAAAATCTCTTGCTTCCTCACTTTCATAATTGATTTTATTTTTAGCTAAGTATCCATGCAAATTCATAGCACCTAGCCCAACACTTCTCATTAATTTATTCCCTTTTTGTACAGCTGGAGCATTTTTAATACTCGTTTTTTCCGATACAATTGTTAATGCATCAATACTTAATTTAACGGTTTCTTTAATACTTTTATTATCCATCACATTTACGATATTAAGAGATGCTAAATTACAAGAAATATCTAAGCCAATATCATCTTCCTCACCATAGTCCGTATAATTAGATGGAATAGAAGCCTGTAACACTTCTGAACATAAGTTGCTAAATTTCACTTCTGAAATATGGTTATTTGTATGAACATGATTAACATTATCTTTAAACATAATGTACGGATAACCAGACTCAAATCGAAGCGCGGCAATTTTCTCCAATAATCTTCTTGGATTTAATTTATCCTTACGAACATTCGGATTATCCACTAGTTCATCGTACATGTCATCTATATTTAATTCATCTAAATGCTGTCCATATTCTTTATAAACCGAATAAGGATAGAACACATACATATCTTTATCTTCTCTTGCTAACTCGATAAATTTATCCGGTATAACCACTCCAATTGATAAAGTTTTCACACGAACATCTTCATCAGCAGATATCTTTTTCGTTTCAAGAAAATCGTTAATATCCTTATGAAAAATATTGAGATAAACTGCTCCAGAGCCTTGACGTTGACCCATTTGATCAGCATATCGGAATGCATGGTCTAACAGCTTCATAACGCCAACTACACCTTTTGTTGCATTTTCAATATCTTTAATAGGCTCACCCTTCGCACGAATTTTTGATAAATTCGTTGAAACGCCTCCACCTACTTTTGACAATTGCATTGCAATGTTCTCACCCATAGAAATATCATTCAAAGAATCATTCATCTCTAAAAGGAAGCAGCTTACAAGCTCACCTCTTCTTTTACGCCCTGCATTAAGGAATGTAGGGGTAGCAGGCTGAAACTCTTGGTTAATTAACATCTTTGTTAATTTTTTTGCTTTTTCAAAATCGCCATCAGCTAGATATAAAGCCACAATCGCAATACGATCTTCGTATCTCTCAAGAATTTTCGCTTTATCATTTGTTTTTAAAGCATAGTCATTATAAAACTTGAAAGCTGACATATATGAAGAAAAACGAAATTTTCTTTCATAAGCGATATCATATATTTCTTTTATTTGCTCATAAGAGTATTTATTTAGAAACTCTTCCTCATAGTAATCATTCTTAATTAGATAGTCTAATTTTTCTTTTAAATCATGAAAAAAGACCGTGTTTTGATTAATGTTATCTACAAAATAACTGTGAGCAGCTTCTCTGTCTTTCTCAAATTGAAAAACACCATCTTTTTTAATCATTATTTCGTTGTTAAGCTTTAACCATTTCGGAATTTGTTCTTTCATCTAACTGTGCAACCCCCTGTTTAAAAACCTCAATATCTTGTTTTGTTCCACTTAATTCGAATTTTAAAAGAAGAGGCACTAGATATTTATTGGAAATTCGCTCACCCGCTTTACCAAAATTGGCTCCCCATACTCTATTACCACTTGTCGCAACCCCTTGTAGGAAAGGGTAATTATTCGATAAAAAATCGATCGTACTCTTTGGAACTTCACCAAATCCTACTGTATACGTAACAAGAATAAAAGGCTCCTTCACAATCAGGCCCTCCGTAATTTTTTGAGCTTTGGATTCTACTTTTTGAATAAAACGTTTTACATTACCTGTTAAACTATCATATACAATTAACATAGTATTTCCATTCACACCTCAACTTCAAATTCAATTCGACACACATTTTCCATTATAGCAAAATCTCATAATAAAATATGTATTCAGAATCATCTAAGCTTTACTTCCTAGGTATCTAGCATTATGATATATGTATTATCGAAAACTTGAATAATTCTCTTCAAATCAAAATACTACTACATATAGTATCAATAATCAAGATTATAATACTATAACTTGTGTTTGTGGTATTTTTCTATAAAATTCGACAAATCATTGATTATCGTACATGAAGCCTAGCCAACTCTATTCTTTCTTACACAATACCTATTCATATTTTGTCGTTTTTTTGTTTATAGCGATATATAGACATGGCTAAATGTCTGAAAATCAAAAAGTTGAAGCAAAACTAGTAAAAGATGAATCAAATTGGGTGGAAGTTAAACTGTTTTACTAGAAAATTGAACCTCATAAATTACTACTATAGGAACTTATTATTACCTAAAACAAACAGATCCTAAATTAGGCTTTGCTTGTTCGTTTACGACTATTCTATTCCTGGTCTAAAACGCTTTAAGTTAGGAAGTTGAACCAAAACTACCTAAAGTTGAATCAATTTGATTGAAAATTGAACGATATATCCAGAAAGTTGAACCACATTCCTCGAAAGTTGAATATCATCTCATAAATTTCAACAATACTTTATGTCTTAATCATAATCAGACAGTAAAAAGCAGTGCTTCACGAAAAATAAGCACTGCTTTTTGGAAACCTATATGTTACGCCTTTCTTCTAAAACCTCTTATTGTTTCAGAATCCTTTATATGTATGCCCTCATTAACTTCGATTCCTTCATTGTTATCGATAAACTGATCCATTTCCATTTCTGTTGCAAACCATTTGAAATATGAAACACCATCTTTTGAATACGTTAATAAATATGGATTATTTCTCATCTTCTTGTCCTCCTTATTGAACACATATTTCATTTACCCAAGTGATTACCTTGTTAAACCTAATTTATTAATATTTTTACAAATCTAGTAATACTCAAAAAACTTTTATACAAAATAGTATTTTATTAATTAACGCTCAGAATCTCACTTTTCGCTAGATTAGCGTAGATTTTACAGTCGTTTCGGAACTAATTTCAAAATTCACGGAATTCAGTTAATAAGAGCTAAAAAAAAACCAAAGATTAAACTCTTTGGTTTAAAAGATGGTAGATTAAGGTAGAACATGTATAATGAATGGAAAAATGATTACTCTTGAAGTAGTTTTCTTATGTAGTTTGGTTTAGATTAATGTTGTGTCGGTAATAAGTCAGTTGGCATAATTGGACTTCCGCCGCCTTGAGGAACTACTCCTCCTGCAAACGCAAAACCAAATAATGCAGCTGCAACACATACTTGGGCAATAACTTTCTTCATTCTTCATCTCTCCTTTCCATTTTCTATATCATACAATAAAACAAAATATCATATTTTCTTCAAAAACGAGCAAATTTCGATATTTTAATACGATATTCTCTCGTATTCTTCGTTTTGCATATAATCATATAATGATAGTTATATTTTAACTTGTTGCTCTTTCATTTCTTCTTTTACTAAGTCAGACATTTGGATTTTTTTCTCCAAATTAAAAATATGTATAGAGTCTTTGAAGTATGGTGTAGAATCTTGTTTTTTGTCTAACTTCGATAAACAATAACCGACCATAAATAAATGCTCTCCTAATAAATAAAGCGTTTCCTTATTCAAGCATAAGCTAACACCTTTTCTAGCGTACTCCAAACCTTCTTCAAAACGTTCCATTTGTACTAACACTCTTGATAATCCATAAAACACACGAAGTTTCAACTTATAATTTTTTCTTTGAGGGAGCTGATTGATCTTATTCAAAGCCTCATAATAGATGTCTAATGCATTGTCTAGCTTATTTTCATCATCGTGAATAACGGCCATACTTAAATAAATTTCAATCTCATTTTCTTTCAAAAATTGGTCCTTCATTTTGGTTAATTCTAAAGCTTCTTTTAATAGCTGGATAGCTAAATCTTTATTATTTTCTAAATAATAAATACAAATTGCTTCATGCCATAGAAGAAACTGTTTATTTAACGTCGTTTGAAAAAGCTGACTGCTTTTTTCTTTTTTTATAATGTAGGAGATGGAAACATAATCCCTATTGCGTATGAATTTTCTAATGATATTCTTTACTTCTTCAACATAATCTAAATTAGGTGAATCCATTTTATGAAAGAAATAATTCATATCTACGCCTAGTTTCTTTGATATTTCATATAGCGTATTGCTATATGGATATTCATCACCTGTTTCAAGCTTGCTAATTTGGGCTTGGGAGCAAATCCCTTCTGCCAATTCAGCTTGTGACAGTCCAAGCTGTTGCCTTAATTCTTTAATTATTTTACCTAATTGTTGTTTTTCCAAATATACTCTTCCCCTCACATACTCATTAGATTCATTATTATAGAATACATGATTGTGTTTATGGATTGTCATGAGCAATTAGTTACATTTTTCAGATTTTTTAGTTAATTTTACATAACCTTTTCTTTTTTGCCAAAATGAATCTACTTATACATTACCATAAAACTTCAAAATTTATCCATATTTTATGCTATAATTACAATATTAATAGAGCATTTAATAGAAAGGAGATTTCAATGAAGAATAAGCCAGTTTGGTTTCCAAATGAGGAAGAATCCAAAAATACAAGGTTATATAAAATGATGATGAATCTTGGTTATAAAGACTATGATACCTTTTATCAAAAATCGATCGAGGATGTTGCCTGGTTTTGGGATAACGCAGTTAAATCTATAGATATCAAATGGCTACATCCATATGACGAAGTATTACAAACTTCAGAAGACTGGAAATACCCTAAATGGTTTTTAAATGGGAAGATGAACGTAGTTGAAAATGCATTAGAAAAATGGGCTACAGATATACATACACAAAATAATAACGCATTAATATGGGAGAGTGATAATGGAAAGAGCAAAACCTATACGTATCTATCTCTACAAAAAGAAGTTCATGCTGCCGCAGTAGGATTTCTAAAAAATGGAATGAAACAAGGTGATGTTGCTACTATATACATGCCCATGATACCTGAAACAGTCATTTCCATGTTAGCTCTAGCGAAAATTGGCGTCATTTTTTCTCCTGTGTTTTCCGGCTACGGTGCGGATGCCATTGCAACTCGATTGAACGCATCTAGCTCAAAGTACTTACTTACAGCGGATGGCTATTATCGCCGTGGTAAACGAATTGAGATGAAAAAAGAAGTAGATGCTGCCTTACTCCAATGTTCAACCATTCAAAAGGTCATTGTCGTCAATCACACCTCAGAGCCCACCCCTTGGAATGATCAGCGTGACATCGACTTTCATTCTCTTCTAACCTACAATCAAGCAATCGAAACCGTCCAAACAAACAGCGATGATCCTCTCATGCTTATTTATACATCAGGCACAACAGGAAAACCAAAAGGTGCCATTCATACCCATAGTGGCTTCCCTATTAAAGCCGCTTTTGATGCCGGAATATGTATGAACGTTGATAAAGAAGATGTTTTCTTTTGGTATAGCGATATGGGATGGATGATGGGCCCCTTCCTCGTATTCGGAGGACTTTTAAATGGAGCTAGCATTCTATTATTTGAAGGCGTACCTGACTATCCAACAACAGATCGAATATGGCAAATATGTAGCCAGCACCGAGTTACACATCTAGGTATATCACCGACATTTGTCCGATCAATAATGACCAATCATCCAACTTTTATTGATCAATATGATTTATCCTCCTTAAAAGCCATTGGATCAACTGGTGAACCATGGAACCCAGACCCATGGCTGTGGTTATTTAAGCACGTATGTAAAGAAAAGATTCCGATATTCAACTATTCAGGTGGTACCGAAATTTCTGGTGGCATTCTTGGAAACGTTCTTTTAAAGCCGATTTCCCCTATTACATTTAACTCTCCTATTCCAGGAATGAGTGTTGATGTATACGACTCTAGTGGAAGCTCAGTTGAAAACCAAGTGGGCGAATTAGTCATAACGAAACCATGGGTAGGAATGACAGCTGGATTTTGGAAAGAACTTGACCGTTATGAAAGCGCTTATTGGAACGTCTATCCTCATACATGGGTTCATGGAGATTGGGTCATCAAAGATTCTGATGGCTTTTGGACCATTACAGGCCGTTCTGACGACATTTTGAATATCGCCGGAAAACGAATCGGGCCAGCAGAAATTGAATCGGCAATCATTTCTCATCCAAATGTGATCGAATGTGCTAGTATTGGTGTTCCTCATCCCGTTAAAGGCGAATGTGCAGTCTGTTTTGTCGTTTTAAACAACAACAACCCTTGTGAACAATTTGCAGAAGAATTGCTTAATCTTGTAGCTGCTTCACTAGGTAAAGCATTGAAGCCTGAAGCGATTCATTTCGTCAATCAGCTCCCTAAGACACGAAACGGCAAAGTGATGAGAAGAGTGATTAAAGCTGCCTATTTACACACCTCTATAGGAGATTTATCTGCTTTAGAGAATCGAGAAGCTGTTAAAGATATTGAAGGTATTCGCAAGAAATCTTAAACTATCGTACATCTTAACAAAAGTTCCAAAAAATGCCGTTTAATTTCGAACGACTAAAATCTCAATCATATTCAATATTTAGACAAAATTCTTTATTTTTTTATTTCACCACACTTAAAACATACTTTTTTTCTGTGCATATACTAGTTTTTTTATATAATAGAATTTGAAGTATTATACAAAACGAGAGGACGATATAATACGAATGGAAAAAAAATCAAAAAAAATAAAGAAAAAGAGTAAAACATGGCTAAAAGTAATAGGTATTTTATTTCTATTACTACTTGTAGCTGGTGGAGGTTATGCTTTTTCAATTTACCATTCACTAACAAAATCTGTTGAAACGATGCACACACCGATTGATCGAAAAACGGAAAAAAGAACAGAAAATTTAGCATTAACCAAGAAAGAACCTTTCTCTGTTCTTATGTTAGGCATTGACGAGCGAGATGGCGATAAAGGTCGATCGGATACAATGATTGTTTTAACCGTGAATCCTACCACAAAAAATGTAAAAATGCTTAGTATTCCTCGAGATACACGTACTGAAATTATCGGACATAATACAACAGATAAGATTAACCATGCTTATGCTTTTGGCGGACCAGAGATGGCAATGGATACAGTAGAAAACTTCTTAGACATTCCGATTGATTATTATGTGAAAATCAATATGGAAGGCTTTAAAGACATTGTGGATGCTGTAGATGGCATTACCGTACAAAATGATTTAGATTTCACACAAGATGGCCATCATTTTACAAAAGGTGAAATTAATTTAAATGGAACGGAAGCTCTCAGCTATACGCGAATGAGATATAACGATCCAAATGGAGATTTTGGTCGTCAAGGAAGACAACGTCAAATTATCGAAGGTATTATTGCCGAAGGTGCGAGCGTATCATCTTTAACCAATTATAGAGCTATTTTCAATGCATTAGGAAGTAATATCCAAACAAATCTTACTTTCGATGAAATGATGGATATTCAGAATAATTACCGTGCAGCTAGCGGTAGTATCGAAGAAATGACCATTGAGGGTGAAGGTACAAAGATTGACGGGATTTATTACTACTTGGTACCTGATGAAGAGAAAGAACACATTCAAGGCGTTTTGAAGGAACATTTGGAAATTTCTTAATGAGAAAGAAACCGCATGTATTCTAGCGGTTTCTTTTATATTTTGAATTGATTAATACATATCCTTTAGTTTATATATTTGTAAGAAACCATATCTACATATTAGTCTATAAATAAATAAAGCTGGCCAAATATACAAGTTCATTTGGCCAGCCTCTAAACGGATTAAACTATTTCAATTACAGAAAGAAATCATTTGAATATTATATCAAAGTTAAAGTGTTGATTATTATATTGACCATTTATAATCAGACGTCCATCCCTTATATTTGCTTTTACGTCATCATAATTTTCATTCAATACTGCAGTAAGTGCAGTGGCGTTCATTATGTTAAAACACCTATTTGTTCATAAAATTTATTATAATCTACTATATTAGAAAATGATAAAATTAACATCGCTCCCGTATCAAATTCAATGCTACCAACTGCCCCCTCATTTTTCTTACTAAGAACGATATTTTTTGTTCATCTAATTCCGCCATAACATTAGCATTATTAAATGAATTAACAATTGATTTTTTAATATCATTTAAAGTATATTCTTCCTCAATTGGAACAATAAATTTATCACTTTCAACATTGTCTATCGTTTGAGTAATTGTATAGCTACCCTTTGATAGTCCTTTTATTACTAGAGTTTCTAGTCACTGCTAAAAACTTATTGATTCTCTATGATCAACCCATCATTAAAAAAGTTGTTTTCTAATAACTACTATTTAGAAATATATTCAAGGAATTGATATGATTTAAGTACTAACCTTTAACTTAAAAGTAGAAGAATACTTTAATTGCAGAGGGAGATTAATTTGTCTTTGACATAGCATGACTTTTATATATTGAGGAGAATAAAAAAATCACATTCTACTATTAACGTAAGTAGAATGTGACCATAAGTTTATACAAATTATAAATGAATTAATCGAACCTATATTGATTTACTCTTGTGAACCTTATACTTACGCAGAAGAGAAAAAAAAACAATCCCAATGAAGCCACCAATACTATCAATCACCACATCCTGCCACAATGGCGTTCGATCTCCAGTATAATACTGATGGACCTCATCCAAAATGGCATATAGTACAACAAACAACAATGAAAAGAGAATATATTTCTTTTTCTCTTTAATAAAGTACCGCATAATGCCTGTTATAAAGAAAGCTAGACAAAAGTATACAAACAAATGAGCAAACTTCCTAACAAAAAATTCAACAAAGCCAGAAACACCAAGTGCAGCTACACTAATCTCACTACCAACATAAGTAAAGGAGATTGGTGAAAAAATGTTCTCCCAAAAAGGATGTTCAAAAATCATCCCTAACTCAGACCTCATATCTTGTTCTCCATAGGTTTGAGAGGAGGAATAAAAAATGACAAGCATCATCAATACTGCTCCAACAATATACCCAATTCTAGTCTTTTTCACCACTAGTCACTACTTTCTTTAATCTTTCCTTCAGTTCACTCATGAGTTGTTCTGTTGTTATATTTCTATCTCCTTCCATACTATAGAAATCTTTTAATATCTCAATAAATAATTCTTTACGATCTTTCATGTTATAATCCTTACCTTTGTTTTAGTCAAACAATAAAAAACTATCAGGTAATTTATTCATATGTAACAAAATCGTTCATCTAATAGCAGATATAATTTCTTCTATTATAAAAAGCTGGTTTATTTCATTGAATTTCTATCACTCTTCACAACCTACACTACAATTTATATAAATTTTTCAAAAACACGAGATTACATGTTGAAGAAGTGGTTCCTAAATCGAATCATCTGATTGCTTCAATATTACGTTTAATAGAAAAAAGCCAAATTTCTAAATATAACTTAGAATAATACGATATCGATAAGACAATGGATCATTACCCCCATAATTCTTATGGTTTAATGCTGTATATTTTTTCTTTGTCATTTTCGTTTTCACGAATCGTTTTTTTGATTTCTTCTAGTTTTAGAGAGTTGGAAATTTCTGATTCTACCGTTATTTTATAATAGTCTGATAAGGACATTGTGAAAGCCTTCTTAATAGTTTGATCATTCAGTTGTAACGATGTGTCTAATAAGAGATCTAGGAAATCGTGGTTCGTTAATGTTCCTTGATAAACATCTTTTTCAATTATTTCAACAATCCAATCGATTGCATATTGCCTAAATAACTTATCCTTATTATCATCATATATTAACAATAGTATTTGTTGATACAAATATTTTTCAACAGCTTTTACTTGGTTATCATACAATTCGTTATTTATAAAAAATTGAAAAAGTTAAAAGGAGATATACGCTAAGTGCTTACTTACTTTCACTATAAATATATGGTTTTACATTCATTTTTTGATATCTTCTATAACGTTTTTTGGAATAATCGTTGAGCAGTGATTCTGAACCAAATGTCTCTTGAAATGCATTTAGGCTGACTAGAGCCGCTATTCATGCCTATTAGTATATCCGCTTCTTGGTGTTTAATATTATTACTCTCAATATACAAGCCTTCTAATTCTGTCTGAAATATTTGTTTTTTTACTAATATATTTTCTACAATAATGAATGAAAAAAAATAATAGATAGCAAAAATCAAACTGGAAACTAAGAGTATAAAATTGATTAACCTGAATACAGGATTATCTACAAACAAGAAAAATAAAGAGCTTACATTAACTATGGCAAATCCAACTAATAAATGATAAATCTTCATCTTCAAAAATATTCTAAACCGTTAATTTAAAAGCTTCCATAATCAATCCCTAAAATCTTCTTAAACTCTGATAGTGAAGTTAAACCGATTATCGTCATATTAATTGCAATGATTGCCATAATTAAACTAGAATCATGAATAATTTGCTGCATATTGATAAATTTCAAGCTTTCACCTCTGACCAACCATATCATTTTTCTAATAAATCTCGACTATTTATATTTCTATTATTTATAAAATACTAAGTAGTGAAACTGCTATTCCTATTTAAAACCTTTCATTTATGACATCACTATCATATCATTTTCATCTAAATATTCACAAATTTGGATAATTCGCGGATATTAAAATCTATCCCTGAGTACTAGCCCCTAATAATATGTCCATTTTACGCGTTATTGCCTCTTCTAGTCTTTGTAGCTTCATATGGCTTTTGATTATTTGGGCCTTTTACTCTCATATATATTTTCATCTTTGGTACAGATTATTCATACCTATAACCGAGGAAAAAATTTTCTAATGATACTTAACGATTATTTTATTGATAACACACTTTCACTAATATACTCATATAAATTCCCTTAGTACATATAATCTACTTCTTTCGGAACCACATTAACCACATTTTTTGTGTCAAAAATTTTCTTATGATTCATATAATCTAAACTAGATTGTTTTAAAACCTTAAATTCATTATGGCCAATAGAACCAAAAGTAAGTCAGATTGATTCAATGCTTCTTTCATGTCACGTATTACCCAATCTAATCGTTTGGATGATAAGATCTTACTTCGTAATGAGTTTGATCCTGTAATATCTCATAAATCTCCATCGCTAGACTTTCACGAATGTCATCCACATTACCTTTGTAAGTAGTTATGATTTTACCCTTCACTTGCTCCATCAGTTTATTCACATTTTCTACTACATAATTTGGCATAGAAGTATTAATAGTACGAGATAAATTAATTAATTGTGCTGTTTTAGTTGATTTCATAGCAATAAAAAATGGATTGACCGCATGACAATGTCCCCCTACACCAGGTCCCGGTATATGTAGATTAACACGTGCATGATTATTCGTCATTTTTCATTATTAGGTAATATATCCTTCAAAGAAAAAACAAAAATTGTAAATAATGGTTCAAATCAATTTGCAGTTGTACATACAAAAAAGTCGTCAAATACAGTAAATATGGTTGAATTCACGAAAGACTGGCCAAAATCTAGTCAGAAAGTCTTTGCAGAGCGTATAGAAAAAATGAATCATTTAAGATTTTAGTTATGAGTTCATTATCGTCAAATAATAATTCCTTTAGCCTAGAAGAGAGACTAAGTGAAATATATCATACGTCAATCATATGGGAATACCGTTGAAATTTCTGCTTTAACCTATGATTTAACTTCAACAAAATTTGTTGAAAATAATAAGCAAAAAGATTTTTATAGACAGTAATGCCGATTTGATTCTTTTTGAACCTTTCACTAAGAAAGACAATGGTTTACCGGATGTAAAACGTTCACTAGACAACATAAAAACAATTATAGATGATGTAACAAGGGCAAATCCCAATATTTCGTTTGTCATTCAGCCTCCACCACCGATGTATAAAGCTGTTAAATATCCGAAGGAAGTAGAAGATTTAAAAAACTTTGCACAAGAACAAAACATTCCTTATCTTGATTATTGGAGTGAGTGGCCAGCGCAAGGTACGAAAGAAATGAAAGAAGTATATAAGGAGGATTTTAATGATTCAAATCAAATGGGCTATAATATATGGACAAACTATGTAGAAAAATATTTCATTAGCAAGTAATCTCCACAAGGTTGTTTTTTCACAATTTCTTAAACAACAAAAAAACCTCCGGTGCAGCGCCCCTTGAAGAAAGAGACATGGCGCCGGAGGTAAACTTCAACATTTCTAAAAAGATGTTATCTGTGTATAATTTTCCCTATTTACTTAGTCATGAAAAATGAACAATATCAGGATCATTCACTTTTCTAATTCACATCCACCTATCAATCATTTTCTCTAATACTATATTGAAATTTTTAGTTGATTACTTGTTTTTTCAGAAACCTTTGCATAATTTGCCTTATAAACTTCATTTTGATTTGTACTTCTATTAATAAAAATTCCTGCACCAATTAAAGTTTGATTCTCTATGAATATACCATCCCTAATTGCTGAGTTAACACCAATAAAACAATTATCTTTAACAACAACATTTCCACTGATGACAACATGTGAAGTAATAAAATTATTGTTTCCTATTTTTGTATGATGACCAATATGGTTTCCACTCCACAAAATATTATTTTCGCCAATTTCCACAAAAGGCTGAATTGTATTGTTTTCGAGGATAAAACTATGTTCGCCTATCTTTACGTTATTAAAAATTATAGCTTTAGTACTTATATAGCTTGCTAATCGATATCCTTTTTCCCTTGCTTCTTTAATTTTACGCTCTCTTAACTGATTCATTTCTGTGTAAGTAATAGCAGCAAACATATAGACTTCATCAACAGAAAAATAATCTTCAATGATTGAAAAATCATAAACTGGAAGACCACAAAATTCATTAGAGTTCATATATTTTGCATCGACAGTGAAACCTACAACTTCATAATCTGAATCATTGGTGAAATAATAATGAGCTAATTCTGCAGTCTTTCCTAAGCCAATAATGATTAATTTTTCCATATTTACTTCTCCTTAGATTTAGGTTGAAAATTATTATCGACAATTATTACAAAAAATTAGCTATGAGCGTTATGATTATTAAAGAAACATTATCAAACTCTTACTTGTCCAATAAGAAGATTAATTTTCTTCTATATTCTTTATAACCGCATTCAATTATGTCTATATTCTTTATATCTAATATAGATATAATTAAACACTTTTATATGAAGTAATTAAACAAACTATAATTGCCAACTTTCCATATATCTATTGGCAATCATAATATAATCATGTTTTTCCTCTATAAATCTTCTGGAATCTTGACTAAGTTCTTCAATTTGTTGTTTACTTTCTAAAATTCTTTCAAATTGGCTTATCATTTGTTGAACATTTGGAGTAATGTTTATCACTGGACAACTTGTTACTTCTAATTCTTCTAGAGCTTCAGGTTCTGATCCACTCATGACGATCTTTCCTTTAGCCATTGAATAAATGGCATTCATCCCATAAGTATATGATCTGCATTGGTCTATTACGACATTCGTCTTAGATATGACTTCTAAGTACTCATTTAAAGGTAGAAAGTCCGCATATATCATTTCAACATCATTAGGATACTTATTTTGAAATATATTCATTGCTTCAACTATTATGTCAGAACCTTTATACTTTGATCTCCTGGATGCATGATAAAAGACGATTTTGTTCTTCAAAACATTTTTTTCATATTGTATTTTTTTTGTATTAATAGGTAATGGTATAGTGCTATTCAATTTATTTGCAAATTTACTGTTCCTATAGCTTTCAGCATATTCCCACATAATCGGAATAATTCCATCGATTTTACTCATAAATTTATTTTGAAGAAAAGTATCCAGTCTGCTTGTGTATGCGGGTTTTCTTTTTAGTTCACCCTTTAAATAATCATCATGAGGTGTGTATCTATGCATTTTTCCAGATAGAACAAATTTCATTATTTCTACATCGTCACCAGCTGACAAACAATAAACTTTTCTATTATTTTTAAAAATGGAATCATAGAAAAACACGCCAAATTTATGAGTGATGTACGGGTTAATAAATTGTACAAGATCATAGCCTTCAAAATTCGATAATTTTTTTTTAATTCATATAATTTTGTTATGTTATATTTTGATTGTAGTGATAAATCGATATCGCTATTAATTCTTATTTGCTCATCACCATCTGATGCCACTACTACATCATGACCTAACTCTTTTAACCCTTCTTTTAAATTCTGATGGACCCCACTGTACTCTCCCAATAGAAGAATTTTACTCAATACTATCACCTCATTTAAACGCCTAAAGATTGATCTTGTTTTGCATATTTTTGATTTCCTTTGATAAATAACATTTTAAAAAATATAACAATCATTAGTATAAAATAGGCAAAATAGTTCAACGCATATGCTTGTGTCACACCAACCAACCCATTTAAGTGGGTCAGCCAAATCGTTATTCCATAAAAAGATAGTGCAAATACTACTTCAGTAATAATGAATGTTTTCGTCATCGCTTTCGCTATCATTAAAAAGGATAAAGTCCAACTCGCCATTTTTAAAACATCCCCAATTAACTGAAATAAAAATAACTTTCTCATCTCAATAAAATCAGGTGAAAACAATATAGTAATGATTAAATCTCTACAAAGATAAATGAATGTCGCAGATACTAAAACAAACGGTAAGATCACTTTATATCCAGATAATATCTCTTTTCGTATTTCCATTGGATTCTGTAATTCTGAAAGCTTTGGCAAATAATATGTTGAAAATGCTGTCGTTAGAACTAGTAAATACATCGTTGAAATTTTCCAAACAGATTGCCAATATCCCGCTTCTTTAATAGATAGTTGATTAATTAAATGATTTCTAATCATCATTTGTGTAACAGATACTGAAATGATGGATACAATCGCCATTAAGGAGAAACTAAGTAATTTTTTATAATGACTCTTATCTACCCATTCATTAAATGTAAATGTAAAATCTAACTTTTTTATTGATATAGGTAAAGTAATCAGTAAAATAATTGCTTGAACGATTATCATTGCTAATAGCGCTCCAACCATTGTATATTTAATCGTCAACACCGATGTAACGACGAGAGAGAGCAAACTACTAGATATGTTAATAATGATAAACAGTTTTATTTTTTTCAAACCGTTTATAATTGATAGAAGAATTGTATTAAAACATATAAATGATAAGCTTATACCTAAAAGTTTGAATAAAATTGTATATTCTTCTGACTTTAAAATCCAAACAGAAAAAAAAGCGCTACCAAAATATGTGGTTGCACCTATTACTAATGAAAAAATAGCTGTCATAATGAACGATGCACTTATTACATCATTTCGCTTTTTTTCATCTGTTTCATGATATTCTGCTACATACTTTGTTACTCCAGAATTAATTGCACCGTTTCCAATTGTTAAAATAACATCCAAAAAATTTTGAAACTGTCCGATTAAAGCAATACCTGCTGGACCAATATATACAGCGATGATCTTGTTTATCACCAACCCCGACGCTAACTTAATAATAGTGGAAATACTTGAGAAAACACTCGTTTTAATGAAATTCATACTCTAATACCTACCTGATCTCATTAATAGCTTTGATGAATATCCTATCATTTCTGCCAGACTGAATAGATGAAATTTCAATACTTAATACTTGACTATGGCTTTACACATTTGAAGTATAGCTGTTAATTCTGACATACTTTGGCGAAATCAATTCAAAAGCTTCTACCTCTAAATCAAGTAGCTCCATCCACTTTTTCATTATTCTGCATCCTGCATATTTGAAAATGAAGTTATATCTTTTGTACTTCTTTTGAAAGGACTAAAGTTCTATTTACATCATATTCAAATTGTTGATATAAGACACACCGTGCTCCGAACCCTTGTTTTTGGAAAACAAGACCTTCATTTAAATTAAATCCATTATTCTCTACAGACGTACCAAAATCAAAATACATTTTATTTATAAAAACTTGATTTATTAAATAATTAAATAAATAGTCCAAAGCAGACATTTGTTTTCCCTTATCACTTGCTGAAATATATTGAACATGGGCTACATTTTTACTAATATACATTACAACACCAGCAATACATTCATTCTTATAATACACACTAAAAAGCTGAATATTTTCCTTGAAGAGACTATTTAACTTTTGTATTTCTGATAAAGTATGAATAGGGTTAGTATTGTGCTTTTTGTTCAAGTTTTCTGTTAGAACCCTCCAAAAATCTTCATAACAACTATCAGTTCTTATTTCTAATTCATTTCTTTTGGCTTTCTTGATCCCTCTCTTTCTTAAAGAAGTGAAGGGAATTCTTTCATCCTTACAAATAACCGATGACAATCCACTACTTATCAATTTTGCTTCAAGTAAAAAAAGCACATATTCATCTTCTTGAGAAGGAATACTCGAATAAATATAAGGAATGGATCGATAAATCACTTTACGTATTTGTTTTTTTTCTTTTAAATAGTGATTAATCATATTAAAACACATAATTACTTCACCAATTTTAGTTTCTGGTAATATGAGTAACCCAGCATAAGTTAATCCTTTATGAGTATAAAATGTGGAACCTTCTATATTCCCTGGCATTAATGCAACTACTCGATTTTTCTTTTTGACTATTAGTGAACAATCTTTAAATCTATCTAAATGGTAGTGAAGATAATCGATTTTATGGATAAATGTACCATTTTTTGAACAATCAATAAATTCATCCCACTCTCCCTTGTCTCCCTCTTCAAATTCCTTAATTGAAATTTTTTCGAAATCGTTCACTTTCATCCTCCTAGAACTCTAACAAATATATCGAATCATATAAATTTTTTGATTATCCTCGAACAATGTTTTAAAATTATTTTTTTTGCTGCTCTATATGACATTTTATTATTCACATCTATTTTCAAATACAAATAATCTAATTCTAGCATCCTTGCGGTTCGAATAGCATGATCTACTATATAGTATGCTAATCCTTTCCCCCAATACTGTTTTTCTCCAATGTAACACCATAACTCTCCACACTTATCATGAATATTTTTTATACCCAACGCACCTATTTCTTCTAATTTATACTGGATCCCTCTAATATAATAGTCGTCTCTATCTTGAAGAGAATTAAACCATTTTATCTGGATTTCATCATCAAAATCTGGTGTCATAGTTAATCCTTTGATTTCCGCATCACTTAGCCATTTCTTTGATAATTGCAAAAAAATAGAATCATATGGAACAAATGAAATATTTACAGTTTCATAAACAAAATCATCATAATTTCTAATATAATCCTCTTCAACAAAATCTTCACTTGCCAACATCATGAGTACACAATCATCAGAAAAATCATGCATTTCAAACCATATTAATTTATCAATATAGAGATCTTTATGGTGGTTATTTAATTGATACCTTCGCTTTTCCTTACCATCATTCAGTATTACTTCACATGATCCACGAACACATATTAGTATTTGCTGCAAGTGTTTATGAGCATAAAAGCCTCTTGCTAGCTTCATTTTAAAATTATCAATATAGTAAACTCGCTTGATTTCAAAAGGGGCATTATTAAATATTTCTAGTGATTCGAGTGTTCCACATTCATCGCTCAATCTTTCAAACTCTTTCTCTACACTTTTCTTTAAATCGATTATCATCTTTTCACACCCAGTTTTATATAAATTTATAAATATTACTATTAAGATAGAAAGACATGTCTTATTGGATAAATAAAATTCGAATCATAAAACTGGTCCTTATTCTTTTAATGTTAAACTTCTTTGATGCCATTTCCATGCGCTTTCAATGATTTTAAATAAGTTTACCTCTGCCCTCCAACCAAGATCACTATAAATTTTTTCAGATGATGCAATAAGCCGAGCTGGGTCTCCAACCCGGCGATCTGTATAAACAATATTTGCTTTACGTCCTGTTACTTCTTCACAGGTTCGAATGATTTCATTGACGGAATAGCCCGTTCCATTTCCTAAATTGTATATTTTCGACTGTACCTTTCCGCTTAGCACTGCTTCTAAAGCCATAATATGAGCTTGAGCAAGATCATTCACATGTATATAATCTCGAATACATGTGCCATCTGTTGTATCATAATCCGTACCAAAAACAAATATGTTTTCCCTTTCTCCTAGCAGATGTTGTAATACTATTGGAATTAAATGTGTCTCTGGATCATGATTTTCTCCTATTTTGGAAGAAAAATCTGCTCCCGCTGCATTAAAATACCGAAAAACCACATATCGTAGTCCATATGCATTTGAAAAGTCCTCCATAATCTGCTCAATCATATGTTTTGAACGTCCGTAACTATTAATAGGATTAGCCATTGTTTCTTCAGTCAACACTTCATCATCTGGTATCCCATAAGCTGCTGCCGTAGACGAAAATATGATATTTTTAACATTATTCTTCAGCATAGTATGTAAAAGAGTTATAGTAGATGAAACATTATTACGATAGTATTTTAGTGGATCAACTACTGATTCCCCAACTAAACTATTTGCTGCAAAATGTATAACTGCATCTACATGATATGTTTTAAAAATATATTCTAAATCTTCTTCATTTCCCATATCACCTTCATAGAATATAGCTCTTTCATTTACAGCCCATCTGTTACCAGTAGACAAATTATCTAGTACAATCACATCCATTTTTTCTACCAATTTCTTTACTGTATGGCTCCCAATATATCCAGCTCCACCAACAACAAGAATCATATTTTTACTCCTTTTTTAATAATTTACCTTCCTACTTATACATTTTCTAGTCAGTATCATTATTCCAACTGTAAGACTGAGTAAATATTTGTTTCACAAAGCTAAATAAATTTTCCGATTGAAATTTATATCCTTTTATTCCTGCAGCAACTGCTGCATCTATATCGGTATCTTTATCCCCAATAAGAACACTCCTTTTACGGTCAATGTTAAACTCAGAAAATGCTTGCATAAGTAAGGCAGGTCTTGGTTTCCGACATTGACATTGTTTTTGATAAGAAGCTCCTCCATATGTAGGGTGATGTGGACAATAAAAAAAAGCATCGATAAATACGTCATGCTCTTGTAATAGTTCTTTATTAATTCGATTGTGTAATGTTTTCACATCGTTTTCAGTATAGTAACCTCGTGCAATTCCAGATTGATTTGTTACTACAAAAATAGCATACCCCTGACATTTTAAATATTTTATAGTTTCAATAGCACCTGGAATCCAAATAAAATCTTCTCGTTTATATACATATCCTAAATCCTCGTTTAAAACACCATCTCTATCAAAGAAAACAGCTGGTTTGTTCACGATAACCGCCTTAGATTATTTTCCTTATTTTTTAGAGCACTGTAAACATCATTAACATGGATTGTTGAAATACAGCCATTTTCAACAACGCAACGATGTTTTTCAAATCCTAAACTAAGTAAATGATCACACTTTATTCGAGGAGTTAGAATAACAGATTTTTCAGATACTGGTCCCCATCTTAACGGTGATGTCGGACCATGTAAAGCGATAATACTAGAACCGACAGCTGCAGCCAAATGCATGATCCCTGTATTAACAGTGACAATTATATTGACTTCTTCTATTAAGGCAGCTGTTTCTTCTAAACTAAGTTTACCAGCTAAAGAAATACAATCTGTACCACCTTTACAATCCATTTTTTGAACTATTTCATTCGCTAACTCACTATCTTGTCTACCACCAGTTAGAATAATTTTGTATCCTTCACGAATTAAGCGATTAGCTAACTCAATCCAAGATGACTCAGTCCATTGTTTGATTTCTTTATGCGAACCCGAGGCAAACAAATGAAAAATGATAAATTTATTCTTTGAGTCAAGTAAAGTGCCAATTTTCTCCTTACTTTCTTTACTAATCAAAAATTCAGGATTTATTTTTATTAAATTGAATTCCAATGAACGTAATACATTTCTATAATTTTCTAATTCATGTATACTGTCTAAATGTTCTGCTGTTCGATCGTATATATAATGTCTAAACATTTTCTTTCTCTTAAATCCTACTTTGATATTTGCTTTAATAACAAAGGATATTATTGCATTTAGTCTTGACCATGCCCCAAAATCCAATAACAAATCATAGGGAGTTTCTTTCCTCAACAATATAAAACTTCCTAGTAAGCTGGACATATTAAACTTTATCATTCTATTTATATAAGGTATGTTTTTTGCTGCTTGAGCATTTTCATTTGAACAGACGATAGTAATATTACTATTGGGATATCGATGTTTTATTTCTTTTATGATTGAAGAGAGTAATATTGTATCTCCAATAGCAGCTATCATCACGATAATAATACTTTTGGGGTTTAGTATTTTTTTTTCTTTTTTTCCCCTTAACATCCCCAGGAGAAAAACGATAGGAATCCCGATATATTTATCAATTAATTTTAATTTTGCATTTCCTCTTTCTTCCATAAATCTTCCGCCTATTTTCATATTTACATCAATCATACTTTAAGACTTGTTTTATAAGAAATACTCTTAATAATACCGGATGTAGAATATCCATCTACGAAAGAGATTATTTCTACTCTATCCGCAAATTCCCTTCCTACAACTTCGTTTACTTTATAATCTCCACCTTTCACCAAAATATCTGGTTTCACTTCGGATATTAGATCTAAAGGTGTGTTTTCATCAAATATTATTACTGCATCCACAAATTCGAAAAATGACAACATTTTTGCTCGATCATTCTCATTTATGATTGGTCTAGTTGGGCCTTTCAAATTTTTCACTGATTTATCACTATTAAGTCCAACAATCAGTTTATCTCCTAATTGTCTGGCATCTTTTAGATATGTAGCATGCCCTATATGAAGGAGATCGAAGCAACCGTTAGTAAAAACAACCTTTTCACCATTTGTTCTCCATTTATTAATTAACAGTTTTAGCTCTGTTTTAGATGTAATTTTACTAGACAGTTTCAGTGAATGTTCATTTAGTTCTTCAAGTTTATCAAGTAATTCAAAATCTCTTACAGCATAAGTGCCTACTTTTCCAACTACGATACCTGCGGCTACATTTGATACTTTTACAGCATCATCAATTTTTGCCCCAATTCCAATAAATGCTGCTATTGTTGAAATAACAGTATCTCCAGCTCCAGAAACATCAAAAATTTCTTTTGCTACAGTTGGAATATGAACGATTTCCTCCTCTCCGACCAAAGTCATTCCTTTTTCAGACCGTGTAACTAACAAATAATCTAAATTATACTGTTTTCGAAGTTCAGGAACAAACTGCTGTATAACTTCATTTGTATTGAATAGTTCTCTTCCAATAATTTTGCTTAGTTCTTTGAGGTTTGGAGTTATCATAGTTGCATTTGAATATTTACTCCAATCATTTCCTTTTGGATCAATAATGATAGGAATAGCTCTCTCATTGGCTTCTTCAATTACAAATTTGCATAGTTCTTTTGTACAAAATCCTTTTTCATAATCAGAAATAATAATTACATTAATTGATTGAAATTTTAATTCATTCAAAATCCACTCTTGAAACTGTTTAAACATCATTTCTGACATATCTGTTTGTTCTTCATTATCGATTCTTATAACTTGCTGATTCCCACTAATCACTCTTGTTTTAGTAGTGGTACAACTCTTCCCTGTTAAGATTCCCGAAGAGTCTATATTTACAAATTTCAACATATCCATTAGTTCATTTTTTTCCAAATCATCACCAACAGCTCCAACCAAAGAAACCTTACAGCCTAGATGAGCAAGATTATTCGCAACATTAGCCGCTCCACCCGGTGTCTTCATTTCGTCTCTTACATTGATAATTGGTATAGGTGCTTCAGGAGAAATTCTTTTTATATCACCAAAGTAATACCTATCAAGCATTACGTCGCCTATGACAATAACATTACAATCTTTAATTTTTGAATTAAATAACTTAATTAAAGAATGAGCATTTTTAATCATATTAGTACTCCTTATCTAGGATTTCACAAATAATATGACCTATTAAAATATGAACTTCTTGGATTCTAGCAGTATTATTTGATGGAACAATTAAGCAATGATCACAAATATCTTTTAGCTGTCCACCTTTCTTACCTGTTAAACCAATGGTTAAAGCCCCCATTTCATTAGCTTTATACATAGCCTTAATAATATTTGAACTATTTCCTGAAGTAGTAATACCAATTACAATATCATTCGGTTTTACTAAAGCTTCTACTTGTCTACTAAATACCTCATCGAATCCATAATCATTTCCAACAGCTGTAAGAATAGATGTATCGGTTGTTAAGGCAATAGATGGTAAGCCTTTTCTTTCTTTATAAAATCTACCCACTAGCTCAGCTGCTAGATGCTGACTATCAGCTGCACTTCCACCATTCCCCATAAAGAAGATCGTATTTCCACGCTCTACGGCATTTTTACATTTGTCTCCTATTAATTCTACTTCATTCATTAACTGGATTTTTACTTTTTCAATTACTTCTTGATGCTCAAGTAAACCCGATAATATAGATACAGTCATATGATTAACTCCCTAATAAAAATTTATTGGTTATCACTTGTGTCTTTTTCAATCAATGTTAAGAGGATAATCTACCTTTCTTGCAAATGAAAAAATGCCCCCAGAAGCATTTTTTAGTGGCATTCAATATTTTCATGTAATGTATCTTGAATTTACCCTATGTAGAGTAACCCTTCCTTTTATGTCTTACCTAAACGCTTAAGTACATGTCTCCATAATAATTAGCGTATCCATTTCATGACATTCTTCTTTAAAGATTTCATGTTTAGAAAAATTTCATCCTTTGTCTGTAAAAATAAAATAACCTTATTGCTAAGGTCACTGTACGCCTTTTTAAAGTCTGTTTTTACTCAATGAATCAAAAATCTTATAACATCATCAACATTTTCAGCAATATAAACATTCTTAACAAGACTCGCTTCTTCTTTATTTCTAAATCCATACCCATACGTAACTGCAATAAAATCTATTCCAGCTTGTTCGGCTCCTTTTGCATCATAAATACTATCACCTATCATGACAACTTCTGATAAATCATCTTGAATCAGCTCTTTAAGACACATCAAAATAATATCGAATTTACTATGTGTATCTTTCTCATCTATACCGTTAATTGAATTGAAGTAGGGTGATAAATCAAAATGAGTAATCATTTTCTTAGCAAAATCATCTCTCTTAAGAGTAGCAATTGCTGTTTTACAATTGTTTTCATTTAATAAAATGAGTAGCTCTTTAATCTGTTGATAAAGCTCTGCCTGATATAATCCTTTTTCTTTGTATCTCTCCCGATATAACTCAACAGCTTTTCTTGCATCCTCTTTTGAAAAACCGCATTCCCGAATAAAAGATTCTAATAGTGGGGGCCCAATAAAGCTTTTGAGCTGATCAATTGTTAATTTTTCAACCCCCATTTTATTTGCTGTATAACTAGCATCTGACATTATCCCATGTGATGTATCAAGTAAAGTTCCATCTAAATCGAATATTATTGTAGAATATTTCATAAATCCTCCATTTTACTATTTCATTATCGTATCTGTAAAAATATCGTTATAAACTGTTGATGTTATAAATTGAATATTCATTTTCTTTTCTATCAATGTTAGGTGTTCACTTATTGCTACATTTTTCTTTACCAGTTCTTCAAGCTCCACATTATAGTTCATATCCTTAGAAAAATAATTGCTAGTCTTATTTATGCTAAAGCCATCAAAACCAGCCAAATATACATTTTTCACTGATAGCTGATTCAAAAGATTTAATAACATCAATCCAGCATTATCCGAAATAATCGAATTACCAGTTAATAAATCCGAATAGTTTATAATTACAGATGAATACTCCTTAGAAGTCGCAATATTAGAAGTCGTTACCAAGAATGAATTTTCAGACTTCTCATTCATAACATCTAATATGCTATTAAAGCGTTTTAGATTACTTATAAACACAGCATCAATTATGAATGATGTTGGAATAAAATTAACACTAAATATAAAAGGATTGTGTTCTTTAATAAAATCATCAATCTTTTCCTTTTGCATTTCAATTGATTTTCCAGGTGCAATAATTAATATTTTCCTTCCATGTGTCAAATTTCTTAGTACTTCAAGATCATCATAATCATTGACAAATTGGCTTTGAAAGTTTATATATAAATCTTCTATAAATTTTTTATCATAAAGATCTCTTTTTCCTATTGGTATTTGCTTTAAAATAGTATTTATTGACTTCACTGTGATAGTCTGTTTATTGATTAAATAAGAAGCGTAATTAGGATGGCAACCATTAACAGCCGCGAGATAATATGGTATTGAATAACCCCATTTAGCCTCAGAAAAAATATTTCGTAAATCCTCATCAACTATTTCTAATAAAGGTATAGTATCATATTTTTCTTCTATATTTTCATTAATATAGTGAGTGACCAGCTCTGTGCATAGATTTCCAGCTCCTCTCCCCATACCTAATACAGATGAATCTATGATAATACTTCTTCTTGTATGCAAAGTTAATAGTTCCTGTGCATTTGAAAAAGACAATTGAAGATTATTATGTGAATGAAACCCAATAGCTATTGAATCATTCAAATTATTGTCTAAAAGATGGAACATTCTAAGTAGATCATTTTTATACATAATACCGAGTGTATCTACTAAATAAAAAGAATATGGTTTCAAATCATTCACTTTCTCTATTAATGTTAATAGACTAGAATCAGAATAACTGGTTGTGCCTACTGGTTGAATAAATACCTTATATCCCTTTTCCATCAGTTGTTTGCCGTATATCAACGCTTCATCTATTTCATTTTCATGAAAAGTTACACGTATACCATCTATTGATTTGCCATCACAGTCAGAAATCTTATCAATAGAAATATATGGTTGTGCTATCATTCCTACATACATGACGTTTTCATTCTTAGGCTCAATATATTCTCTAATTGTTTCTACACTGTTAAATAAGCTTTTATTTTCATCAGAATCTTCCTCTTCTATAAAACCACATTCGATAATATCGACCTTAGATTTTGATAACTTAGAAATTACCTTTTTTATCGTTCGTTTTCCAAAGGACCACTCATTAATATAACCTCCATCACGAAGTGTGCAGTCAAGAATCATTATTTTACTCATAAATATAGTCTCCCTGTTCGAGATTCTTTTTTATAATTGACTTAACTGTTTCTAAATCCTTTGGAGTATCTACTGATAACGTAGTAACCGAAGCATCAACAAATTTAATTTTTTGTCCATTTTCTAAAAATCTAAACTCGTCTATATCCTCTGCTGCTTCTAAAGGACCCCTTTCAGCTTTATAACAAAATTCCAATGCACTTTTCGTAAAGCATTGAACCCCAACAAATTTTTTATAGATAAAGTTATACGTTCCTTTTGGATATGGGATAGGACTTCTCGCCATGTATAGCGCATATCCATATACATCCGTGGCAATTTTAATCTTGGAAAAATCAACTGCTTCTAAAGGATTTTTCAGTTCAGTCATAAGATTTGAAACAAACAATGAATTAGGGTCAACATCTTTAGGAATCATTTTTTTTATTGCATCTTCTTCTATTAATGGCTCATCACCATTCACATTAATATAAAAATCCGCTTTTACCATGGTAGATACTTCAAATAGTCTATCCAAATGAGTTTTGTGACTAGTTGATGTCATTACCGTTTTCATTTTATATTCATCACAGACATTTTTAATTCTAATATCATCCGTAGCAACGAAAACGTCATCCAATTCTGAAACTCTTTTTAGTTTATTATAAACCCACCAAATCATAGGCTTACCACAAATATCTGCAAGTGGTTTGCCGGGGAATCTTGAAGAATTATATCTGGCTGGAATGACACCTATTATTTTCATTTAAAAACCTCCTAATATCCTTCAATTCATTTAATTTGTTTGTTGTAGATTCTTTTTTCTCAGTAGCTTTGTTTCAACAAGCTTTTTAAACTTGTTAAAGTCATTTTTATTTAAAGTCGTAGAAAGACTAGTAATATAACCAAGTATTCCACATGCAATCACAGTAAGAGCGAACTCTAACCATTGGTCAAATGATATAACGCTTTTAATCAAACTATATAAACACACTATTATTATCGTTGTTATAATATTTCGTAATAGTAAACTATAAAAAGTATTCCACTTGATTCCTAGGCATATAGCTGGGTAGATAGGAGTAAAAATAATATTACGTATTACACTTATTATTGAACTTGATATTGGAATAGCTATCAGACCAAGATCAGTAAAATTTAGTAATATAAAAAGTAAAGCTACATTCAATCCTCCCGAAACAAGTAACATAATGGAAGGTAGCTTTACTTTGTTTAAAATCGTATTCACATTGAATAGTATATTAATAGATCCATTAATTAAATATGGTCCCATCATAATAACTGATAACAAATGTAAATAATCGGCATTTTCTCCTGGCACCCATAGACGATAAAATTCATCACCAAAGACAATAAAACCAGAGATTGGTACACTAATTAATAAACTTAATACTTTACTGGAAAAATGAACTTCACGTACTAAACCATCAATATCATTTTCAGCATATCGAGATGCTAAAGGTGGAACAAATACCCCAACCAGCATCGAAATCAAAAACACCAAAAACATTGGTACAGTCTGAGCTATAGAATATTCGCCTGCTACAGCAGCTCCAAAAAACATATTGGCTAATAAAAGATCTAAACCAGTTAGTAAGATGACACTTAATTGATTAATCGAAACCCATAAACCTGAACTCAGTAGTTCCATTACCGCTTTCATTTTAAAGTAAGAAAATGAGATTGATAACTTTGGCAATAGGCGTTTTGTTAGATAAATTGCCATACATGTTCCAATAAGACATACACTTAGACTAACAATCCCAACGTAAAATATAGATGGAGTAAAAAGCGTAAATAAAATGAGAAATAAAGCAGCTTTTAAACCGCTTTGAATAATATCCTGATAGGATCGTAAATCGATTCTATTCATGGCTATTGTTGCCACATTAAATACTGAACCTAACACAGAAATCAAAAAGGTTAAAAAAATCAGACTAAAAAGAAATTGAATTTCACTGTGCAGATATTCTGGTACGTCTAAAAAACGATCAATAAAAAATATGATTATACAGAGTGGAATAGCTAGTACCGTTACCAAAATAACATTTGAATACAAAACTGAATTAAAATATACGTTAGCTTGTGCATAATCCTTTTTCATTACTTCTAACATAATAAACCTTGCTGCCATTGAATTTAATGCAAGTACAATTACGTTGATATAAGTAACAAAATTATTAGCCAAAGGAAAAAAACCATAAGCTTCTTTCCCTATATGTTTAATTAAAAATGGTGTAAGTATAAAACTTACACCAATGCCAATAGAAAAAGACATTATATTGGCTAATAAATTTATACTAAGCTGCTTTTTATTTACCATAAATATACCTTCTTAGCTCGTAATTCATTACGAGTAATATATCGTTCGTTTGAAAACATTACGACAACGTATTATGCTTCTTTACCTAATATCTCTGTAATAATGGCAATCTTACCTTTTCCCTTACCTTCCCGTTTCATTTTCGCTTCACTGCGGATATCAAAATCAGTTTGGCAAAACTCTACTACTAAGAAGGATTTGCTATATATGATCTTTTAAAAGGATTTTTATTTTCCAACCACGATTGATTATCCATATACCAATTAATCGTCTGCATTATCCCATCCTCAAATGAATAGATGGGCGACCATCCCAATTCTGTTGTTATTTTACGTTGATCAATGGCATATCGTCTATCATGACCTAAGCGATCTGCCACATATTGAATTAATGTCTCTGTTTTACCTATTTTTCGAAGTATCAGTTTTACTACTTCAATATTCTCCAATTCATTATTTCCACCAATGTTATATATTTCACCAGCTTTTCCTTTATGAATAACAGTATCAATCGCCCTACAATGATCATAAACATGAAGCCAATCACGTATTTGTCTACCATCTCCATAAACAGGAAGTGGTATGTCATGAAGAGCGTTGTTAATCATCAACGGAATAAGTTTCTCTGGAAATTGATAAGGACCGTAATTATTGGAACATCTTGTAATAATCATTGGTAATCCATACGTTTGATAATAAGCCCTAACCATCATATCTGCTGCTGCTTTTGATACTGAATAAGGACTATTTGGTTCTAAATTTGTTTTTTCTGTAAAGTAGCCCTCTTTTCCTAAAGTTCCATAAACTTCATCAGTAGAAATTTGTATAAATTTTACTCCACCTTTAAATTCTCCACTTTGTTTTAAAGACCCATAATTTTTCCAATGCTTTTTTGCTGCATCCAATAATACCTGAGTACCTAAAACATTTGTTTTCAAAAAGATTTCCGGAGAATCAATACTTCGATCAACATGTGATTCAGCTGCAAAATTAATGACGACGTTTATTTCATATTTGATAAATAATTCATCTACAAGGTCACGATCGCATATATTTCCTTTCACAAATCGATAATGAGAATGGTCCTCTACTTCATACAAATTACTTAAATTTCCAGCATACGTTAATAAATCTAAGTTAATAATTTTATAATTATGATTTCCTAACATATGTTTAATAAAATTCGATCCAATAAACCCTGCTCCACCTGTCACTAAAATATTCATATTGTTCCTCCCAAAACTTCACATAGAAAACAGTAATGGAACTTTTTCATCTGCTATATCCATTAAATATTTTCCATAATCTGTTTTCATTAATGGCCGTGCTAGTTCTAATAGTTGCATTCTTGTAATGTATCCTCGCCTAAAAGCAATTTCTTCTATACAAGCAATATATAAACCTTGACGTTTTTGAATAGCTTCAACAAAATTTGAGGCTTCCAATAAAGACTCATTTGTTCCTGTATCAAGCCATGCTATTCCTCTACCTAATAGTTTTACTGCTAATTCTCCCCTTGAAAGATATTGGTCGATAATAGAGGTGATTTCAAGTTCACCTCTCGCAGAAGGCTTAACCTCTTTGGCTGTCTGAACTACAGAGTTATCAAAGAAATATAACCCTGGTACTGCAAATTTCGACTTTGGATTTTCAGGTTTTTCTTCAATTGAAATAGGATTTTCATTTTCATCTACTTCAATAACACCATAAGCCTTTGGATCTTTTACAAAACAGCCAAAAATAATGCCTCCTTTCACTAAAGAGGCGGCTTCCTGTACGCGATTTCCAAAATCTGACCCATAAAAAATGTTATCACCTAATACTAAAGCAACAGGAGAATTACCTATAAACGCTTCACCAATCATAAATGCTTCAGCCAGACCTTTCGGTTGATCTTGTACAGCATATTCAATTTTAATACCTAAATGGCACCCATCTCCTAATAACTCGTGGAACACAGTAATATCTCTTGGAGTTGAAATAATTAATATCTCTCTTATTCCTGCTAACATTAACACGGATAAGGGATAGTAAATCATAGGTTTATCATAAATAGGTAAGATTTGTTTCGAAATAGCTTTCGTCAGAGGATACAGACGAGTACCGGAACCACCTGCTAAAATAATACCTTTCAAAAAATCACCTTTTTCTTTAAGTATTTCATTAACCTAAGAAACTTATAAAGCATTATTTATTCAAATAAACTTAATCCTATATAAATTCAATTATGTAGAAATAAATTCATTATCATAAACAATAGAATTTTGCTGATTATAGTTATTCACTATAAATACTATGTGCTTTAATTCCTCATTACTTAAAACAGGCGAAATAGGTAAACTTACCACTTCTCTTGAAATTAACTCTGAAATTGGATAAGACAACTCATTTAATTCTTCATAAGCATTTTGTTTATGAACTGGTATTGGATAATGTACTAGAGTTTCGATTCCATTTGATAACAAATATTCCATAAAATCACTCCGATTTTTAACTCTAACTACGAATAAATGCCAAACGTGATTACTCTCCTCATTTGGCATTTGAGGAAGAGTAATGTGTAGATTTTTTATATTGTCACAATAAAATCTAGCTATTTCTCTCCTTCTTTCATTATCTCTTTCTAACAAAGGTAACTTTATTCTAAGAAAACTAGCTTGAATTTCATCCAGCCTACTGTTAACTCCTTTGAAAATGTTTTTATATTTTTTAAAACTACCATAATTTCTAAGAGCTTTTATTCTATTTGCTAGATCATCGTCATTTGTAGTAACAGCTCCACCGTCACCTAGAGCTCCTAAATTTTTTCCAGGATAAAAACTGAACGCAGCCGCATCACCTAAACTACCAGCTTTTCTACCATGTAATTCAGCCCCGTGAGACTGAGCAGCATCTTCAATTATTTTAATATTGTGCTTTTTTGCTAATGAAATAAGTTTGTCAATTTCAACTACCCTGCCATACAAATGTACTACCATAATTGCCTTTGTATTTTCATTAATATGCCTCTCAATTAAGCTTAAATCAATATTTAACGTATTGATATCCGGTTCAATTAATATTGGTGTGGCACCTGTTGATGTTATAGCTAATATTGTTGCGATATATGTATGAGCAGGAACAATTACTTCATCACCTTCCTTAATATCATAAGCTTTTAATATTAAGGATAAAGCATCAAGTCCATTTCCTACCCCAATACAATGGTTCGTATTACAATATTTAGAGAATTCAAGTTCAAACTTAGTTACTTCTTCTCCCAAAATATATCTTGAATTCTGAAGAACCCTCTGAAAACTTTCTTGTATATCCGATTGATGTCTATTATTAATTGCTTCAAGATCTAAGAACTTTATCAATTTCCCCACCTCTTTCTTATAATCCCTTAATTACATGCTTTATCGCTATCCACATTTTGAAATTTAATTCCCTTAAAACTCAAGTCATTTACTACTTTATAACTTTAAGAAAATCCTCATAACTTCTGATATAATCGTTTTCATCATAATATTCACTTGCTAAAACTAACAAAACACAATCATCGGAAAAATCAAACATTTCCCGCCAAATATATCTATCAACAAATAAACCTTGATTTGGTTTATTTAATGTATATTCTTTTCTTTCTTTTCCGTCATCCTTGATTACCTTACAAGATCCACTTACACAAATAAGCACCTGCTGTAATTCTAAATGTGCATGAAAACCTCTTGCTTCTTTCTGCTTTGTTCCATGTATATAATAAACTCGCTTAATCTCAAAGGGGATATTTTTAAACTGTTCAAGGGCGACTAAAGAGCCTCTCTGATCACTAATAGTCGGAAAGTCTAATAAAAAATCGTTCATTGTAAAAATCAATCCTTTTAGAGAATTTTAGTTAAAAACAAAAAGCCATATTTTAAAAATGTAGTGGAGTAATTAATATTAATGAAATATAGACTTTACCTTATGATAGGTCATTACAAACTGAGGAAATAACCAAAGTTTACATAACACTGCTTTAATAAAAAATTTTATACTTACTTGTTTATTTAACCTTAATAATTTATTTATTTTTATTGATTGAAAAATTTCTTTAAAGGTTTTTGTCAATTCTTTAGAATCTTTAACTACTTCAATCGAAACCATATATTCTGAAAGCAAAGAATGACTCCTATAAATAAAATAGTCTTCTTTATATACTGAAATTAAATTTTCTTCTTTCAATATGTCATTCACCATTTCGATAGCTTCAATATATCCTTTGACATTTTGTATACTTTTAGTGTTCGTTATTGAATCATTATGCTGTACATAATAATAAAGATTATCATTTATATATTTACAGGATTTTATCTTTGTCAATATCTTGAAAATAGTAGGAATATCTTCATATTTAATATGAGGATATCTAATATTAAATTCATTGAATAATTTCATCTTTATTAATTTATTCCATGAAAAACCTTCAACTAGATTATTTTCATTCAGTAAAAATTCTCGGATTAAATCATTTCTATCAAGAAGTTTATTATCAAAAGTTGAATGGTCATTATAACTTAAGATTCTGCCATCCATATCAACTTTAGTATAATTACATATAACTAAGTCAAGATTACTCGACTTAGCTTCTTTATATAATGTTTCAATCATATTGTTTTCAATATAATCATCTGCATCAACAAATGCAACGTACTCACCACAAGCTAAATCTAAAGCGCGATTTATTGCTACAGCTTGACCTGAGTTTGGCTGATTAAGAAGTTTAATATTTGAATATTTACTTTCGTACCACTTAAGTTTGTTTAAGCTATTATCAGTTGATCCATCATTTATTATAATAATTTCTATATCGTTTAACGTTTGATTGATAACACTGTTAAGACACTTGTCTAAGAATTTTTCATTATTATATACTGGGATGATAATACTCACTTTCTTATTTTGCATACATTTTCACCAACTTTTAATTAAGCTGTTTTCGCAAACTTTGTTACCTATTAACAAGTAGTGAGTTTAGATTGACATCCGCACAAGGATGATCGCTCTCTATGAGAAGGCAGTGAATTTCCTCGGTGCATAGCACGTATGGTGTTCTCATCAGCCCTGCTGCTCTCGCAGGAGTTTCGTACCACACATTCCCAATCAACCAATCCTTCCATCAGCTGGTATTATTCACGATACTTATTTAAAAACAACAATCTTTTAGAAAACAACTTTTAAATAAAAAAATGCCGCTAGAGAAAATCTCTAATTGCATTAGCCAATGTTTTCAACCTTTTCTTTAATAAACAATGAATCAAAATCGACTCTTTCAAATACCTCTAGCATGCCTCCTCTTGATGCATTATAGATTTTTATCTGACTATAATCTGCATATTTTTTTGCTTCTTCATAGGCACATATCATTTTTTTACTCGCTTCAGCAACTTCTGGATCCACTATCCCATAATCCTTAAAGTGATTGTTATTATTAATAGAGTAATTACAATCTACACCGATTAAATAAATCTCTTTAAATCCCATATAAACGGCTAATTGAATTAAAGAATATGAGATTGTATACCCACTATAAACAACCTTAAAGGCATCATCACTAAATTTGGAATGATACTTTTTATGGGCCCAATTATGATTGAGCATATTGAGTGGATATATGTAATAATCGTCTGGAATCTTGATCTGTTTCGAAATAACATCTCCAAAAAGTTTAGTTTCGACATCTAAATGGTCAATCTCATTTTTATACTTTTGATAAAATTCAGGAAATTGAATCCCGTAATAGTTTGGTCTCCATTTCGTTTCATCGAAAGATAAAAATATGGAATTCATACTAAACGTTATTTCATTTCTTAATTTTTCTAAGTCCTCTATTACTAAACTAGGTCCAGTAGCAACAATAAAGCATCTTTCTCCTAAATGTTTATCTTTAAGATTTTTTAACTTTTCATAACGACTCTTTCTACAAATTCGACTTACTCTTAGAAACTTACTTATTTGAAATTTTACAGTAGATATTAAGAATTGAATTACGTTCATTACTATTACAAGCGAAGAATAAATGTATTTATTCTTCTTTAAAATGCTTTTTATGGTCAAATTTTCTTTCACCACCTACAGTATATAAAGTAATGCTTCAAAATAAATCCTATTCATGAATACAATTTTCATTAGGAATGATAGATATTGAAACATCCATACAACTCTTAAATGCTATTTTTTTCAACTATCTCATGAAATAATTCTTCAAATTCAGGCATAATTTTATGAAATGAAAAATCGTTTGCTCGTTTTTTTCTAATGTTTTTTACTCCATCATTATCTATTTTCAAACTTTCGATAATATTCATTGCAAGTGCCTTATAATCATTCACCGGAGATAATAATCCATATTTCCCCTCTTCAAGAACCTCAGAAGGTCCACTCGGACAATTAGTCGATACAACCGGTAATCCTACTGCTAAAGCTTCGGCTATAACTACTGAAAATCCTTCATATCTAGAACTTAACACAAATACATCTGCAGCTTTCATATATTTGTAGGGATTATTAACAAATCCCTTTAATATCACACTTTCTTGTACGTTTAATTCTAGTATTAATTTTTCTAGATTTTCTCTTTGTTCTCCTTCACCCAGTATAATCAATTTAGTTTTCACTTTTTTATCTAATAAATACTTATGAGCCTTTATTAAATCATCGAATCCCTTCATTTCTGTCAATCGTCCTACACCTAATAAGATTGATTCAGCTGTTACATCTAAATCATTTTTTTCAACGAGCATACTAGATATATCATTTAGCCTTATAGGATTATATATTCGTTTAATTGGTACATTAACCTTTGGAAACTTTTTCTCAAACGAGGCTTTCACTCCATCTGAAACAGCTATTATCGTTTTTAACTTACGATACAATTTATTAATTAAATACTTATGAATCTTTTTATTCGTTTTTGAATAGTGTTCAACAATCTATATGAACCCATCCAATAGCTGGCTTATTGGTTAAATATGAAGCTATAGCTGCTAGGTATGTAGGTGTTGCTTCTAATGTTCCAATAATCAAATCTGCATTTTTTTACGGCTTTTTTTATACTTTTAATTAGTTTAAATAGATGAAAAATTCCTTTTTTATTTGCCGTTAATACTTTAATTATTTTCACATGTTTCGGTATGGATGATATTAGCTCTCCCTGATAATTTATCACGAAAATGATTGGTTCAAATTTGTTATTATCAAGATTTTTAATAATATCAATCGTTACTCTTTCAGCACCTCCTCCTTCAAAGTTTCTCATGATAAATAATAATTTTTTCTTTGTTTTCACATACTATGCCTCTCTCACCTTTTTATTTGATTACCTATAAATTCCTTTCATAACCTTTCCAATAACTGGGAATATTCTAAAAAAAGTAGCTATTCTTAAGATTTGTTTCGCCTTTCTTTGTGAAAATACAAAATTATTCCTAGACAAAGAGTTAAATAGATATTTCAACTTATAATCCTTTTCACCTGGAAAATAAATTCCCCATAAATACTGATCATCAAGGCTTTTATTGGCCCGAATAACTCTCTTAAAAAATGGGTTTACTTCCATACTTTTCTTAACCAAAAATTCCTCACTATTAAAAATAGTCGTAAAATAATGTTCCTCAGTATGATAAAAATTTTCATTTTTATTATATTCAAGAAAAAACCTTTCAAAAAAAGGAATCATTGTATTCGTATTTAAATAAAAAAATTCTCCTCCGTAGGGTAATGCAAATTCATTTTCCTTCTCAATATTGAGACCAAGGAAATCCTCTAACCAGGTATTATGTCTACCAAATTCACAAAATTGAGCATAACCAGCCCACGGTTTAGTTGTATCTACAAATTCAGATGAAACTTCAATGATTTCAACATGTAACTTATTTAGAATTTGGATATAATATCCATATTGTAACTGTTGCAATTTTTGTATATCATTTACAAAGAAAATCAATTGCATATTGTGTGAAAAATATCTTATTGAACTAAAGAGACAAACAACAGTCTTTAGATAGACTTCATTATGGATATTTATATTCTTTTTCTTCATATTGGCATATAGCGTTACACTGTCACCAAAATAGAACTACTACACATCACTTTCTCCATTTATCCTCTCACCTCAGAAAAAGATATTAATATCTTTTTCTATTCTTAAGAATCAAGAAAAAAATAACTGCTGTAGTTTCAATAAAACTTTTACCAATTTTATCGACTTTTCCAACAAAATCCCTTCCCAATCTTTCTTTAAAAAAATCTTCCTTTTCGTTAATATATGTATTACTTTTCCATTCTGGAAAAAGATCATATATTAAACTTCTTGTCTGCTTCATTTTCATGTGAAAACCTACTAGATTAAATTTATATAATTTTAATTGTCTATACATATTTGACCATAATAGAATTTTGACGTACTGATAACATAGACCCTTTGTATTTTTAACAGATAATGCTTCTTTTTCTTTATAAAAAGAATAAGTATCCTCTAATACATGATATATATCATTAATTTTAGGAGAAATTGTTGTAAGAATACTTCCTACTCTGTTTTTTCGGTACATATATAACGGTTTTTTTAAATAAACAAAATCATTCACGTAATAAAGTAATTTATAAGTTGTTCCTACATCTTCATAAATCTTACCTTTAGGGAACAGAACTTCATCAAATAAGTTCTTTCTATAAACTTTATTCCAGGCACTTGGTTGTATGGTCCACAAAACATTTGGAAGTTCCATTCCATTAACAATATTTCTATAATTTTTTTCACCTACATCTACCCAATCAAAAACGATTAAGTCTGGTTTACTTTGTATCGCCTTAAATATTTCAAAAAAATAATCTTCAGCTATATAATCATCACTATCTATAAAAGTAACGTAATTATATTTAACGTATCGAAGACCATAGTTTCTAGCGTCCGATAATCCACCATTTTCTTTAGATACGTAAGTAATATTGGAATATTGTTTAACAAACCTTTTAGCAATTTGTCCTGATGAATCTTTTGATCCATCATCCACTAGAATGATTTGCACATTGGACAATTTGTCCATACTATTCACAACTGATTGCAAACATGCTTCTATATACTTTTCTACATTATAGAAAGGTATAATTATACTAAGTCCTTCCATAAATACTCTCCTTACTTACTATTAGCTAAAAAAACTATATGGTACAACACCTGCTATGTTAATAAAAAGTCTTAAAACATAGTAAAGCATCCAAAATCCAACTATAAATAACATAAATATTTGTCCATTACGTCTATTTTTACTATTCAATAAAAGATGTATTAAAATAGAGTAATAATATATATTAAAAGCTGAAAAATAAAGTTGTATTCTGTCTACTGACTCAATCCCTGCTATTGAGTAGAGCCATAAATTTATCACAACAGCATTTGTACTAAATTGGTATAACCCATAATTAATACTTAAATTCAATTCATTCTTTGGGAGATATAAAGAAACTGTTACGATAAACATTTGTATGATAACTGGCATTAGTTGTAATAGCCCTTTTTCTTTATTCACTTCAAAAAAGAAATCCAGATTGGAAGTGTACTTTTCCGCATAGACTCCTGAGATTTTAATAATGATATCACCTGCTACATTCTTAAATTCCGGAATAAAATATAGTACAATGGTCAATAAAAAAAGAGGAATAACAATCTTGCGATTAAATGGTTTCTTAGGTATTAGAAATAGGCAAAACATAAAAATAGCACTGTTATGAAATAAAAGTGCTAGAAGAATAATACATATAAACATCCATTTTTTTATTTTTTTATCAGAAAGTAAGATATTCACAAAGCAAAAGATTATTGAAACAGCAATCAATTGACGTAATTGATTATAACTATTCAAATAAACATAGGTCAGAAGAAAGAACAATAAGCTAATTAAATAGTTGGGAGAATTTTTCTTAATTCCATAGAACATAAAGAAGATAAAAAGTGCATAAGTTCCTATTGAAAATATAAAAAAATTCTCATATTTTACAGCAAGGTCGTAGAAAAAGCTTATTCCAGGTTCAATTCCAGTATATGATTCATGAAGAAAAAAACCATAATACATGGGATAATCAACACCGACTCCTACCCCTTTAAAAGCTGCCAATCCTAATAAAATTAAAGCCCATAATATCAAAATGGTATTACTTCTAGCAGTAAATATCTCACCATTAGTCCATTTGTATTTTCTTTTAATAGTTAGCCTTGAAAGAAATAAACAATATAAAATAGCTAAAGGTAATAATAAATAAATTAGCATTATTACTCCTTACTCCCCATGTTTTATACATTATTTTACAATTAATATGCTCCTTTTCGTTTTACTACTTGTATAATCGTTTTAAAAAGTATTTTTATATCTAAAGCTAGACTTTGGTTATATATATAGTACAATTCAATATCAACACGCCTTGGGTAACCAATATTACTTCTCCCGCTCGCTTGCCAATAACCAGTAACACCTGGTTTAACTGAAAGAAAATCACCTATTTTTTCATTGTAATATTTGAGTTCTTCTTCAACTGTTGGTCTAGGTCCGACTAAGCTCATTTCTCCTTTTAATACATTGAAAAATTGCGGGAATTCGTCTAGACTTGTTCTTCTTAAAAAACGACCTATTTTTGTAATTCTAGGGTCATCATCTTGCTCCAGCTTAAAATTATTATTAATATATTTTTTATATAGAACTTCATTTTCTACTAACTTTTCTTCTGCGTTCACAATCATAGATCTAAATTTATAAATATAGAATTTTTTTCCATACTTACCAATCCTTTTTTGTTTATAGAACATCGGTCCTTTATGTTCTCCAACGATATAAAAGACAAACAAAAAAGCCATAATTATGCTAGTAATACAGATACCAATTAAAGAGCCAAAAATATCTATTAACCTCTTCATATACAGATAAAAAAGATGAGTATTTTTTTGTTCAAAATTTACAGATTCTTTCTTATATGTTTGTAATTTTGTATTTTCAGTACTCACTCTTCACTCACTCCTGCTACTTTAGAATTACGATGCTGCACCTCCTCTAGATATCGAAATAATTCATGTTTCAAATCTTTTTCTTTCAATGCAAACTCCAATGTCGTTTTAATAAAACCTAACTTTTCACCTACATCGTATCGATTTCCTTCAAACTCATATGCATATACAGATTGTATTTCTGATACTTTTTGTATAGCATCCGTTAGCTGTATTTCTCCTCCTGCACCTATAGTGTGTTGTTCTAAAAAGTAAAAGATCTCTGGGGTTAATATATATCGACCTATAATAGCTAAGTTGGATGGCGCACTGCCAATTTGCGGTTTCTCTATTAGAGTATTTATTTCATATCGTCTATTTAGTTGTTTTTTAGGACTAATAATTCCATATCGATTCGTTTCGTAATCCGGTACTTTTTGCACAGCAATGACAGATGAATTTGTTTGATGATACTCATTGATTAATTGCTTTAAACACGGAACGTCAGCCTGAACAATGTCATCTCCTAATAACACTGCAAATGGTTCATTTCCTATAAATTTTCTAGCACACCATATTGCATGACCTAATCCTCTAGGTTCTTTTTGTCTAATATAATGAAGGTCAACCTTCGATGGGGCTTGCACTTTTTCCAAAAGTTCAAACTTATGTTTCTCCATTAAATTTGCTTCAAGTTCAAAAGCATTGTCAAAATGATCCTCAATAGCCCTTTTTCCTTTTCCTGTCACAATGATAATATCTTCTATCCCTGATTCAATAGCTTCTTCAACAATATATTGAATTGTTGGTTTATCTACAATTGGAAGCATTTCTTTAGGCATCGCCTTTGTAGCTGGTAAAAATCTTGTTCCTAAACCTGCAGCAGGAATAATAGCTTTTTTTACACTTTTCAATTAAATCTACCCTCTCTATCCTTTATTAATTTAAAAATCAAAAGTTAACAATACGGCATTAAGTCCAAATACATATCATTAACTTTTAATTTTTAAAAAGTTTGGGCATCTAACCCACCCTCACACCATACCACTGACAACGAACGTGTCTAAGGACATAGAATAATCCCACAGCATAGCCGAGTGCCTCCATTAATAACGGACAGGAAGCCTCACCGATTTTCAAAATATTAAATTAGAGAACTCCTAATACCTTTTTCTTCTTAATCTTGTTTGGCTGTTCTTTTACAATTTGTTTTCCTTGAACAAGTAAGTCAGAATTATTCATAAAATAGTCAACTGTATCCAAATCAAATTTTTTCTTGATTTTAGAAAATGCTTGATCCATTTTAAAGTTTCGTTTTTTTATATTGTGTGCGTCAGATGCTATGAAGTGAGTTAAATTAGCCTCAATGAGTTTCATGGAGAGTTTTTGTATTTTACTTCCAAATTTCCCCATTAAACTAGATGTATTTATTTGAGTTAATGCTCCCTTTCTCACAAACTCATATATGAGATTCGGATTTTCAAAGATTTCTTGATTTCGTTCTGGATGTGCAATAATTGGAGTTAATCCTTCTAATTGAAGGTCATAAAAAAGTTGTTCTGTGAAATTTGGTACAATTGTCATTGGAAATTCTATTAAAATATATCGTCCGCCATCATTTAAAGATAAAATTTTCCCTTGTTTATACTCCGGTATGATGTCACCATATATACTGATTTCCTGGCCAGCTAACACTTTTAAAGATATCTTTTCTTTTTCAAATAGATTATTTAAATCTCGTACTCTATTTAAAATGTCTTGTTTGTTCGTTTCATATCTATGTTTCTGATGATGTGGTGTAGCAATAATAGTATGTATTCCCTCTTTCACGGCTAATTTTCCCATTTCAATGCTGTCACTTTCCTTTGCAGCTCCATCATCGATTCCTGGTAAAATATGAGAATGAATATCAATCATAAAATAATCCTTTCTTCCTATTATTAGAATTAGTGTTAATCACCATAATAATAACTAGCTTGAATTTTTCTTGAAATTTTTTTCTTATTTACAACAACTCCTAATAAGTCACTCTTTGAACTACTTAATAATTCCTTTGATTTTAATGCCTTTTCCTTTTCCGTTTTCGAACTAGCTATTACTAAAATCGAACTATCACATATATTGGCAACTATTTGAGCATCAGTTACCGCTAATAGAGGTGGAGTATCAAAAATAATTAAATCAAACTCTTGTTTAAGTTCTTCAATAAGATCCTTCATGATAATTGAAGATAGTAATTCTGCAGGATTAGGTGGGATAGGTCCACTAGTTAATATGAACAACCTCTCTTCTTCTGTACTTGTTATTACATTGGAAATATTTAGACTTTTAACTAATATGGAGGTTAATCCATATGCATTCGGTAAATTAAAAAGATAATGAATGTTCGGTTTTCTTAAATCAGCATCTACTAAGAGTACTTTTTTTCCCTGTTGTGCAAAAACAATGGCTAAATTAGCCGCTGTTGTTGTCTTTCCTTCTCCAGGATCTGATGAAGTCACCATAAGCAACTGAACTTCCTTATCTACCGTCGTATACTGAATATTTGTCCGTATTACTCGATACTGCTCAGAAATTGGAGATTTAGGGAGTGTTTGAGTGATTAATCTATTTTTATGAGTTAAGTGTTTTTTCTTTTTGTTTCTTCTAAATACCAATATTTTCACCTCTTTGATAAGCCCTTTTACTTTTTTTGTGTTTAGGTGATTTGTCTTTTGTATCTTCTATTAGTGTGATTACTCCTAAAACTGGTATTTGTAATAACGACTCTATATCTTCAGCACCTTTTACTGTATTATCAAAGTACTCCAAGATGAAGGATAAACCTACGGATATCAATAGACCTATTCCCAGTGCAATAGCAAAGTTCATTAAAGGTTTCGGCTTTACGGCCACTGGATTTTCACTAATTTTTGCTTTAGACAAAATCTTAACATTATCAATATTCATAATATTTATTATTTCTTTTTGAAAAATTTCAGATGTTGTGTTTGCTATATTTACAGCAAGTACTGGATCCTGGTCTTCAACAGTAATGTTCACTACTTGAGATTGTGCTTGATTGCTAACAGAAATTCTTTGGCTAAGATTCTCAGTAGAATAATCAAGGTTTAATTTTTCTTTTACTAACTGCAAAATAGCCGGACTTTTAATAATTACGTTGTATGTGTTAATTAATTGCAAATTTGTTTGCACTTCATTGTAATTAAATCCATCCTCTCCGTTCTGCGATTGATTTACTAGTAATTGTGTCGATGATTGATAAACCGGAGACAAATAAAAATATGTAACGATTGCACATATTATTCCTGATAAAAAAACAATTCCAAAAATCAGCTTCCATCTTTTCCATAATGTAAGGACTATTTCTTTTATACTAAAGGCTTCTTCCATTTTCCCCTCCACTTTTTGTAATTCGTTTTTCCCATAATATAACATTTACTCCAAAAATAAAACTATTTAATGAAAAATTTGTTCTTTATAACGAAAATTGAGTAAAAAGAACTACTTTTTCACTCTGTTTTTTCATTAATATCGCTTTCATAGTGAAAAAGAAGAGCAAATTATAATTTAGTGACTGAAAATTTATGAATATCTATCTAAAAATATCCATTCTTTATAAAATCTATAAATCTTTATGATTCATCACAAAAAAGCGAAATTCTACAAAAATAGAATTTCGCTTTTCCCTACTTATTTATTTCTTAAGTTATTTTTACCTATAATATTTTCTAGAGACTCCCACCCATAAGCAACCTCAAATACTTCTAATCCATCAATAAATTCTTCCCCTACCAACTTCGACGAAAATTTCTCATAAAATCCTCTCGTTTTATTATCTTTTAACACCCATACAAGCATTGATTGAAAACCAACATTGATTAAGTCTCTTGCTGTATGTAAAAACAATTCTTTTCCAATTCCACGAGCGTGGTTTTCAGCCAACAAATACAAGGTATATAATTCAGCATCATACGAATAGGCTTTGGTACGGTTCTCTCCACCCGAAGCAAAACCAACGATTTGATTATCCTCATTTACAGCTATATAAGTAAACCTATTTGGCACATTTTCTTCGAGAATTTTTTTCCACATATCTTCTCTTTTATCCACTTCCATATTGTCTAATATTTCGTCTTTAATAATTCCTTTATACGTCTCTTTCCAGGATTGAACTTGTACAGAGGCAATTCCTCTTTCATCCCCTATAACCGCTTTTCGAATCACCATGTATTTCTTCCCCCTTATAACACATTATGAAAACGTCTTAAACCTACAAGTTGAAAATTTAAATAAAAAGTCACTCACAACTCGTAAAAAATGCAATGTTGTGAGTGACTTAGGTTTATTTCTTCCACCAATCATCAAAAACCGTGATTGGTCCGAAACGTTTATGTTCAGTTTTAATATACCAATTTTCGATTTTTTGAGCAGCAGATTCGTTTACTTCTTTTCCTTCAATATAATCATCAATATCATCATATGTAACACCTAATGCGACTTCATCTGGAATTTGTGGTTTATCATCCTCTAAATCTGCCGTTGGTTTTTTCATGTACAAGTGCTCTGGACAACCTAGATATTTCAAAATAGCTTTCCCTTGACGTTTATTCAATCGATATAAAGGTGCCAAGTCACAAGCTCCATCACCATGTTTTGTAAAGAATCCTGTAATTGCTTCAGCCGCGTGATCTGTTCCAAGAACTACTCCTGAATAAACACCAGCTAAATCATACTGTACTTTCATACGCTCACGAGCCTTAACATTTCCCCTAAGGAAGTGAGTCATTTGTTTACCACTTGCAGTTTCAACCGATTTCACACTGGCATCGACAGCATCTTTAATATTAACAGTAACTGTAATACTTGGCTTAATCCACTGAATAGCATCCTGACAATCATCTTCATCCATTTGTACACCATATGGTAAACGAACAGCAACGAACGAGTACTCATTATTGCCAACTTCTTCGTTCAGTTCATTAATCGCCGTTTGTGCCATATAACCACAAAGAGTTGAGTCCTGACCACCTGATAGCCCCAAGACAACACTTTTAATAAATGGATATTTTTTCACATAATCTTTAATGAAATCTACACTTCTTCTAAATTCTTGTTCGGGATCTATTGTCGGTTTCGCTTTTAACACTTTAATAATTTCAGCTTGCAAAGGTCTCATTTGTCACACTTCTTTCTTTATTTGTAATTTTGATTTTAACATAACTATTCAACGTTTTTAACAGCTCCTACGTAAAATTCTTCTGTTTTAATAATCTCCACGCTAATGAACTCGAAGTTATTTGCAAAAAATCTCTACAGTCTTTATTTGATATGTTATCACTAAAAAGCAAACAATAATCATGTAATGCTTTTTTATGAGCATCTTTATCTTGATGATTGCATTGAAGGCATATCCAGCCTCCATAATACCTCTTCATAATAGCTGTTTGACATTTATTACATAGCACCCCTTTCATGACCTCATCCCGTGTAATAGCAAAACGTTCGATTATCGAGTCTTTTTTAGGTTTATGATGAGTTTTTATAGTTTTGAGACATTTTTTAGCACTTGGGGTTCAATCAATTTTTGTTGGTATTGTAAGTTCAATCTTTTCATTTTTTCAGGAATATAGTTTTTGTGTATAACCATATCCTTAATATTGATTATAGAAGAAGAAATAACTGAATGAGGATTACTGATAATAACTAGTGGAATGATAGGAAGAAGTGGGAGTTTTTTGCTTTGGAGCCAATATGTAAGCAATTGCTTATGTCGATTGATTTGTAGGATTGGATCAGGAAATGCATTCTCTACACCCTCAAAAGTTCGAATAAGTTGATGAAAATTTTGATCAAAATGCAAGTTACCTTGGATATTTTTCACTTCTAAAATAAGGAGAAACCTTTCGTTTATTATGAGCGTATCCATTTGAAAGTATTGATCATTTTGCCGTAATCTCACATCATGCAGTATATAGTATTCTTTTTGGGGAAGTGATTCTAAATAATAATCGATAGAAGTTTCACCTTTATAACCAGCTTGTAGTATTAAAAAATGCTCTTTGATTAGAGACCTTTTTGGGTGATTTGGAGAAAGTCGAGGAATAAGTGCTTGCAATTGCTGAATTACAAGTGGTACCTCACGTTCTTTTACAATCATAGCAACACACCTTTCTATTAATATATACAAATTTCGATAAGTGAATGAATTCTCCTGCAAAAACTGTCGATAATTCGAAGTTTTTTCATGTAAATGTTCTAACTCGGATAAGCTCGATATTGATGCACTATCTTTCTTGATTTGCGACTCTTCATTCAACTTTCTTCGCTTTCGGTTCAACTTTACATGATTGTGATTCAACTTCAACAACTTTTCGTTCAACTTTTGCACATTTTGGTTCAACTCCTTATCTTAGCGCAGTTTCAAGATAGATTAGTTTATGAAAAACCAGTTACTTATGCTCTCCCTTGCTTGATTTGCGACTCTTCATTCAACTTTCTTCGCTATCGGTTCAACTTTACATGATTGTGATTCAACTCCAGAGATTTTCCGTTCAACTTTTGCTTCATTATGTTCAACTCCTCCTTATCTTTGCGCAGTTTCAAGATAGATTAGTTTATGAAAAGCCAGTTACTTACGCTCTCCCTTGCTTGATTTGCGGCTCTTCATTCAACTTTCTTCGCTTTCGGTTCAACTTTACATGATTGTGATTCAACTTTAGAGATTTTCCGTTCAACTCCCTATCTTAGCGCAATTTCGCCAACTTCGATTTTTTTGGTTCAACTCCTATAATTAGCACTGTTTCACAGCCCCATTCATGAATAGATAAAACAAAAAACCAAAGACCTCCTATAGAAGTCTTTGGCTCATCCTTTTATACTGGATAAACACCGTGCTTTCTTTCGGTGAAGACGGTATTTTTGCTTTCGTACGCCTTAAATCGTTCGATTAATTCTGTTCGCAGATTACTTGGGTGGACGATGGCGTCAACAATCATTTCAGATGCTAAGTGGTAAATATCGATGTCTTGTCGATATTCCGCTCTCTTCAGTTCGATAAATGCAGCTCTTTCTTCAGGTGGTAATTCGGCAATTTTGTTGGCATAGACTGCATTAACTGCTGCTTCTGGTCCCATTACGGCAATGGCCGCTGTTGGAAGGGCTATACAGCAATCCGGTTCAAAGGCTGGGCCTGCCATAGCATAAAGACCAGCTCCATATGCTTTTCGAACAATTACCGAAATTTTCGGAACGGTTGCTTCGCTCATTGCCGAAATCATTTTTGCGCCATGTCGAATAATGCCTGCCTGTTCAACTTTCGTACCAATCATAAAGCCTGGTATATCTGCTAGGAATAATAAGGGAATATGGAAGGCATCACATAAAGTAGTAAATTTAGCTGCTTTATCAGCACTATCATGAAACAGAACGCCCCCTTTTACTTTCGGTTGGTTGGCGATAATACCGACAACTTTTCCATTTAAACGGGCAAACCCAGTGATCAATTCGGCTGCAAACAATTTTTTTATTTCTAGGAAACTATCCCGATCTACTAAGCCTTCGATAAAGTCATACATGTTAAAAGGAGCGTTTTGGTTTGCAGGTATGATTTCATCTAACTCGAATTCTAGCTTTGAACTTCTGCTATCAATGTCAGCTGGTTTTTCACTATAATTTTGTGGGAAATAACTTAAATAGCGGCGAGCAAACGATAACGCTTCTTCTTCATTCTCAACAAGAACGTCACCACAACCAGAAACGGAGCAGTGCATCTTAGCTCCACCCATCTGTTCAAGTGTAACTTTTTCACCAATAACCATCTCGGCCATACGAGGCGAACCTAAATACATAGATGCATTTCCATCAACCATTACAACTACATCGCAAAATGCTGGTATGTAAGCACCGCCAGCTGCTGAAGGACCAAATAACAAGCATATTTGTGGCACTCTACCAGAGAGCTTCACTTGATTGTAAAAAATCCTTCCTGCTCCACGTCTACCTGGAAACATTTCAACTTGATCGGTAATTCTTGCTCCCGCTGAATCGACCAAATATAGAATCGGTATATTTAGTTTAAGAGCGGTTTCTTGAATGCGTATGATTTTTTCTACAGTTCTAGCACCCCATGAGCCAGCTTTAACAGTTGAGTCATTAGCCATTACACATACTTTTCTTCCATGAATCGTACCTATTCCTGTGATTACTCCGTCTGAAGGTAATTCTCCATGATCACAATTGGCAAACATACTATCTTCAATCTTAAAGTTTTCATCAAATAATAAAGCCAAGCGTTCACGTGCATGTAACTTACCTTTAGCTTTATTAGCTTTATGATACTTATCACTTCCGCCTTGTTTAATTCTTTCCACTGTTTGAAAATACGTATTTTGCTTTGTCATATACCCCGCAACTCCTTCTCATTCACCTTTATAAATAGGTTTTCTTTTTTCTGAAAATGCTAGTAAGCCTTCCAAGCGATCTTTTGTAGGAATGGTAGCTTCATAGCATATTTCTTCTAGCTTTAACCCCGACTGCAAATCCATATCCATCCCATAATGAATTGCTCTTTTCGCTTGTTTTAAAGCAATTGGTCCATTTTGTATGATATTTGTAGCATACTGGTTTGCTTCTATTAATAGAGAATCATAATCCACTATTTTTGAGATTAAACCTATTTGCAAAGCTTCATTACTATCAATCTTCGCTGCTGTAAAAATCAGTTCCTTAGCTTTAGCAATACCAATTAATCTCGGTAATCTTTGCGTACCTCCTGCTCCAGGAATAATCGCTAAAGAGGTTTCTGGTAACCCAAAAATGGCATGTGGAACAGAGATTCTTATATCACATGCTAAAGCCATTTCTAAACCTCCACCAAGAGCGACTCCATTAATGGCCGCTATAACTGGCTGCGGGAGAGTCTCTAGCTTTGTAAACGTATGGCCGATAAGAGCAACCGTCTGCTTTACTTCATTCGAAATCATCTTTTTTCTTTCTTTTAAATCAGCTCCTGCACAAAATGCTTTTTGACCAGTTCCTGTTAAAATGACACAACGTATTGATGGATTTACAGAAATATCATCTAAAGTTGCGTTTAACTGTTGAAGTATTTCACTATTTAAAGAATTAGCAGCCGCTTCTCTTTGTAATGTGATTGTTGCAATTCCTTTTTCATCGGATATGAACGATATAGCTGGTTCCACTTGTATCCTCCCCCTTATTTTGTCATTTTCATTTGGTGACTACGTAAGGATTTACGTATACGATTTTGAATAAACACAGCTGCTACACGTAATTTCTCTTCGCTAATTCCCGTACTATAGCCCATATTATTGAGCATATGGACTAAATCATCCGTAGCAACATTACCGGAAGCTCCTGGTGCGTACGGGCAGCCACCTAAACCACCCAATGAGGAATCAAATGTCGTATAACCTAAATCTAATGATCTCAATATATTAGCGAGTGCCATTCCTCTCGTATCATGGAAATGAAGAGCAAAATGACTACGATCAAAATGCTTACCAATCTCTGTTAATGTTTTTTCGACTGAAACAGGATTCGCAATGCCAATTGTATCTCCTAAAGAAATTTCATTCACACCATACTGCAATAAGTGATCGCACGCTTCTAACACAGACTTTATGTTTACCTCTCCTTCATATGGACAGCCGAAAACAGTTGAAATATAGCCTCTGACAGTTTTCCCTGCCTTTAAGGCCTCGATAGCAACAGATTTTAATATCGGATATGTGTTCGTAATAGTTTTATTAATATTTTTTTGATTATGTGTTTCACTGGCTGACATAAAAATATTAATCTCATCCATATTAGATTCTAAAGCGGCTTCTAGACCTATTAAATTCGGAACTAAAGCAGCGTATGTAACACCTTTTTTCCTTTCAATACCTCGAGCTACTTCTTTCGCATCACTGAGCTGAGGAATCCAATTACGAGGGACAAATGAGGTTATTTCTATATAGGAAAGGCCTGTTTCGGAAAGATAATTAATCCATTGAATTTTTTGTTTAGAAGAGATGATTTCTTTTTCATTTTGTAAACCATCTCTAGGGCCGACTTCTTTGATCATTATTTTCTGATTATTCATCAGCTTCACCACTCATTCTGATTTATTATGATAGAATTCAAGCTTAGGTTTTTTGAATTAATAGAATAATAGAGAAGGAGAACGCCCTTAGTTGTACTAGGGCGCTATCACTTCCTATTCATTTTCCGAAAATGATTAGAATTTCCATTTATTCCAGTATTAACAACACGTTTCCTTCATCCACAAAATCATTTTCACCTACTCTTAATTCTGTAACCGTGCCAGCAGCTTCTGCAACAATCGGAATTTCCATTTTCATAGATTCTAAAGTGATGACTTCCTGTCCCTTTGCTACAGAATCTCCAACTTTAACATGTATTTTCCAAACGCTACCTGCCATACTTGCAGTAATTTCATTCATCTAACATTGCTCCCTTCCTTATTTAAATAGAATTGATTGACGAAACCAGTGGATGTGTTTCCTTTTAAAAATTCTTCATGTTGAACAACAGCTTGAACCATAGGAATGTTCGTTTTTATTCCCTCTACACGATAATGTTCCAAAGCAAATTGTAAATGTTCTATACATTCAGAACGGTTTTTTCCCGTAACAATCAGCTTGGCAAACATCCCATCATAAAATGGTGTGATTGTTGACCCAGCTTTGACTCCAATATCATGTCGAATATATGGTTCATTCGGGAGCTCGATGACTGTTATCTTGCCTGGAGTAGGAAAAAAGGTCTTTGGGTCCTCTGCATATAATCTTGCTTCGATAGCATGCCCTTGTAATGTGACATCATCTTGCAAGAAACCTAGCTTTTCTCCCGAAGCAATTTTTATTTGCTGTTCGACTATATCAATCCCCGTAATTTCTTCGGTAATCGGATGTTCGACTTGTAATCTTGTATTCATTTCTAAAAAGTAATAGTTCTTGGCCTCATCCATAATAAATTCAAAAGTTCCTGCATTTTCATAGCCTATAGCTAATGCAGCTTTCACCGCGGCACTCCCCATAGCTCTCCTAGTTTCTTCATCAACGATCGGTGAAGGTGCTTCTTCTATGACCTTTTGATTACGTCTTTGAATAGAGCATTCTCGTTCTCCTAAATAAACCGCCTGACCGTAGTGGTCTGCAAGTACTTGAATTTCAATATGTCGTGGATTTTCAATTAATTTCTCAAGAAACATTTCATTATTATTAAAAAATGTTTCAGCTCGTTTTTGATGGCCAGCAAAAGCTTTTCTTAATTCATTTTCATTATGCACCGCTCCCATTCCAATGCCGCCTCCACCGGCAGATGCCTTAAGCATAATTGGGTAGCCAATTTTATCTGCTTCAATAGCCGCCTCCTCTACATCTTTCAAAGGAAAAGAAATACCAGGAACAAGCGGTAAACTTGCTTCTTTCATTGTTTTTCTAGCTTGAATTTTACTTCCCATTTTTTCAATAACTTCCGGTTTAGGTCCAATAAAAATGATGGACTCTTCCAAGCATCTTTCTGCAAACTTCGCATTTTCACTCACAAATCCATAGCCAGGATGAATAGCTTCACATTGAGCTAATTTTGCTATTTCTATGATTTTTTCGATATTATTATAGCTATCCTGAGGTCTGGGACCACCTAATAGATACGCTTCATCTGCTTCTTTTACAAAGGGAGCTAGATGATCTGCTTCAGAATATACTGCAACAGTCATAATATTCATTTTTTTACATGTTCGAATAATTCGAACGGCTATTTCTCCTCTATTAGCTATTAGTATTTTCTTAAACAAAATATCACCCCTTTGAATGGATTCTTTCTTCAGATAGCTCACGAAGTTTATATTTTTGAATTTTTCCAGAGGCTGTCATCGGATAGGCTTTTGTAAACTCAATATATCGTGGAATTTTATGATAAGAAATTTTCCCTTTACAGAAATTGCGAATATCTTCCGCCTTTATATCCTCACCCTCTTTAACAATAATCCATGCCATAACCTCTTCACCATAGACCGCATCTGGTACCCCAACTACTTGAACATCCAATATTTTCGGATGAGTATATAAAAATTCTTCGATTTCACGTGGATAAATGTTTTCTCCACCGCGAATAATCATATCTTTCAAACGGCCAGTTACCATTACATATCCATCTTCATTCATAACAGCTAAATCACCTGTATGAAGCCAATTATCTTCATCAATTACTTCTCTTGTTGCTTCTTCGTTTTTATAATAGCCTTTCATTACATGGTAACCACGAGTACATAGTTCTCCTTGGACACCAAACGCTACTTCTTGATTTGTTCCAGGCTCGATAATTTTCACCTCTACATTAGGTAATGCTCTCCCTACTGATGAAACACGGAGCTCAATTGGGTCATCTGTCCGTGTTTGAGTGATAACTGGTGAGCTTTCAGTTTGACCGTACGCAATCGTAATTTCACTGGCCCCCATTTTTTCAACGACTGCTTTCATGACTTCAATCGGACAGTTAGAACCTGCCATTATACCGGTTCTTAATGAAGATAAATCGTACAAATCAAATGAATCTAAGTTCAGCTCATTAATAAACATTGTCGGGACACCATGTAATGCCGTACAGTTTTCATTTTGAACAGTTTCTAAAACTTGAGCAGCATCAAATTCCTGAATAGGAACCATTGTTCCCCCAACAGTTACACAGGCTAATGTTCCTAACACACAGCCAAAGCAATGAAAAAAAGGCACTGGAATACACATGATATCTTCATTTGTCAGCTTCATACTTTCAGCTATATTTCTTGCATTATTCACTAGATTAGAGTGTGTTAGCATTACTCCCTTTGGAAAGCCTGTTGTACCCGAAGTATATTGCATGTTAATCACATCATCATAATGAAGAGAATTCAATCGAACCTTAAGTTCTTCATCAGTTACTTTCTGTCCCATTTCTAAAATATGATTCCATGAGAAAGCTCCTGGATATTCTTTTTCTCCTAATACAATAATATTTTTTAAAAATGGTAGTTTTTTAGATTGTAAAGCGCCTGGTTGAGCCAATTTTAACTCTGGCACTATTTTGTATAATGTATCCATGTAACTATGCGTTTTAAAGGCATCAATTAAAATTAAAGTAGTACTATCGGATTGACGTAATAAGTATTCTAATTCTTTCTCTTGGTAATTCGTGTTAACCGTTACTAATACTGCCCCCATTTTTCCTGTTGAAAACTGTGATATCAGCCATTCTGGAGTATTGGTAGACCATATGGCAACATGCTCTCCTTTTTCAATTCCAAGTGACATGAAACCTTTGGCTGCCATTTCACAAATATGATTAAACTCTGCATACGTATAACGAAGATTCCGATCATGATATACAACCGCTTCTCTATTTGGTTGTTTTTCTGCCTTTTCTTGAAGTAATTGTCCAATTGTTGTATGTAAAATACTAGACATAACTTCACCCTTCCTTATTAAGGCTTGCACATTATTTTTATTTATTCGCAATACTTTTAATATTGTTTTATTTACTAATAGAGAGGCAAATTTCAGAATTCTAACAACCTAATTGTCTAGCGATAACAAGTCTTTGTATTTCTGATGTCCCCTCTCCAATTTCTAATAATTTGGCATCTCTTAAAAACCTCTCAACTTCATACTCACGCATATAGCCGTATCCGCCATGAATTTGAATTGCTTGATTGCAAGTGCGGAATGCCATTTCAGTAGCAAAAAGTTTGGCATATGCACTTTCTTTTGTAAATGGTTTACCTTGATCCTTCAGCCAAGCGGCTTTATAAACCATATTACGCGCTAACTCTATTTCCATTGCCATATCAGCTAATTTAAATTGAATGGCTTGAAATGATGAAATTGACTGTCCAAATTGCTTTCTTTCCTTGGCATATTGAAGTGCCTTTTCAAATGCACCTTGTGCTAATCCAACCGCTAAAGCAGCAATGGAAATCCGTCCACCATCCAGTGTATAAAGAAATTGTTTAAAGCCCTTTTTTGAATCTCCTAAAATATTTTCTTTTGGAACTCGAACATTATCTAATACAATTTGTGTCGTATCTGAAGCCCGTACTCCCATTTTTTCATAAGGAGTTGTAATAGACATACCTGGTGTTCCAGCTGGAATAAGTAGGGCAGAAATAATATTCTTGCCTCTCTCATCCTTACCAGTTACTGCTGTAACCGTTACTGTTTTTGCATAAGATGCATTAGTGATCCAGCACTTTTCACCGTTTATTACATATTCATCTCCATCTATTTCCGCTTTTGTTTGTGTTCCACCCGCATCAGATCCAGCATTTGGCTCTGTCAAACCGAACGCGGCTATCCCCTCTCCACTAGCTAGAGGTACCAAATACTTTTGTTTTTGTTCTTCGGATCCAAAGTAGTAGATTGGACTTGCTCCCAAGGAAACTGCTGCCGCATAACTTAACCCAGTACCTCCACAAACTTTACCGATTTCCTCCACTGCAATAGCATAAGAAATCGTATCTGCTCCGGAGCCACCATATTTTTCAGGAAAAGGTATTCCTAATAGACCTAACTCCCCCATTCTTTTAAATAAATGTTGAGAAAATCGAGCTTCTCGGTCTAATTCTATGGCTATTGGCTTTATTTCTTTTGTTGCAAATTCTTGTACCATTTCTTTAATCATTTGTTGCTCTTTTGTTAATGTGAATTCCATTGACGTTCCTCCCTTAATTGACCGACTAATCGGTCTGTTGTGAACAAACGTAATTTCTATTCATCGTATGTAATTGATAAGGAGCATAAGAAAGATTACGTTTGGCTTTTTCCGTCCATATAGATTGAAAAATAATGTCTGCATATATGGCAGCGATTTCCTCGATGGTACTTTCGCCATTAGGTCTATACCATTTATATGTCCAGTTCACGATCCCTAGAATAGACATTGCTGTTATACCAACTGGTAACTCTGAACGAAATTCTCCTTCATCCATACCTGCTTGTAATACTTCGAAAATAATCTTTCGATAGCGATTTCTTTTTTCTTTAATAATTGTTACATACTGTGGTTTTAAATAATTGCTTTCTTGATAGAATACTGATATATGAGGTTTATAGAGGTCAAACACTTTTACAAATGAATGAATAATTCTATGAAGTTTCACTGTTGGAGAATCACTTGTTGCTATTACTTCTTCAGCATTTCTTAATACATAAGAAATAAAATAATCATGAATGACATAAAGTAATTCATCTTTTGATTGAAAATAATGATAAAATCCACCTTTAGATGTCCCGCTATGTTCTACAATTTGATGAACAGAAACACCATGAAAACCGTGCTTTTCAAATAAATACAAAGACGATTCAATAATCTTATCCTTTAATTCCGATTTATTCACCTCCGATTACCATAGTGTAAACGTTTACATTTATCACATGAATATTTTACCATTTTTTTTGCTTTTGTCAATTCAACAGGAAATTTAATATGGAAGCCGTTTTCGCAAACTTTATTACCTAGAACATTTCGTTCCAGTGTACTTACTTTTTATTACTTGGTGATCGTTGATTCCACACGGAGCTAGATATACCTCACATTTTTGATACCCTTTTTTAAAATAGCTTGTTTATCAAACTCTTACATAAAAAAGTTCTACCGAAAAGAATCGATAGAACTTTTATCATTAACGATACCATTCAACTTCATTTGGACAATCAAGAAACACTTGATGTAATGGGATCTCTTCCATTGAATGATAGATATCATAGAAGAAATCATCACACTCTGGATTATGCATCGCGTTTTCCCAATGTGATTCTAAATAATAACGGAAACAATCACCCATCTCAAGCTCATATTTTGTATAGACAGTTTTCGTTGAAAGATCAGCTAGTATAACAGTGAGCGTTTTCCCTAATCCTTTATATGAAGCAATACTTGTTTCAAAGGGATTGTAAGGTAATTTATACAACTGATCTTCACCAAAACAAACAATTGAAAATATAGCATCACCTAGTTCATAAAAACGAAAACGTACTTTTTGACTATTAATGCTAGCAATTTCATGGTTGGTAGGATTCTTTTTACTAATACAAACATACACATTTTTGCTTTCATCAACGAAAAAATTAACCTGTTCTTTTTCAAAGCATGTTTTTATGGAATCTGAAATTGTCCAATTTAATGTAGAACTCATTAGCATAGCTTTTCACTTCCATTCTCGTCGTTTTTTTAATAAACTTATAACTTTGAAACTACTATTTACATACCCTATTATCCTTGTGAATAAATACACATATATAAAATTATCAAAAAATATTTTCTAATAATTGAACGTCTACTCTTAAATGACTGTTTATTAAATGAAGCATAAATAAAAGCAGCTGAAGAAATAGTGCTTTATCTTCACCTGCTTTATTAGTTTCTCTTACATTAACCAACACAATTAATTCTATGATTTGATAAGGAATTCATGGTATCGGTTACATCTAAACCATTATTCTTTAAGTAATTTCGTGGCGTGCCAAAATAGATGACTTGATTATATTTTGCTATGATACTATCAAAATGTATAAAAATAGGAAAATCCAAAAACCAAGGTAAATGATGATAAAACGCATTATCGCCTGCAATAATAGCTCGTAATGCCTTTTCCATTTCCATTTTAAAGATCATATACCGAATTTGCGAAGTATTTTCATCGAATTCTCCACCTGTCACATACACTTTACCGATTAAAGCATACTGTCCCAAGTGTGGTACCCATGTAGCTATTACTTCGTCTCTCATATCCGTTAGATTACTCTCATCATATGAGTATCCTATACTAACAAAAATATGACCACTAACATCATCATGTGTTACAGTATATTTTCTACCCTCAACAGGTGCAAATTCTGTTGCTGGTGGAAGTATTGTTGTAGACAATTGATTATTCCTAATTCTTGTCATCATCCTCTACCCCTTTTCCGCTATAAACATACTGTATCGTATGACAAATGCCCATATATGGTGAACATCAAATAGCGACCAATAAAAATGTTTCATTTCAAACATTGAAAGGTAAAGATATAAAAAACTATTGGGGGAATGACTTATGCAACAACCTAGAATGAAAAATATAATTATTGACCACAAAGAGAAACAATCAGTTGAAGAATTAGCCAATATGCTTGAAATGATCGCTCAGAAATTGAAACAGCAAGCGAAATTCACATTTGTTCGAAATGAAAAAGAAATAGAAGTTTGTCCAAAAGGAACGGTTAAAACAGAAATAAAATATACGAATAAAGGCTCAAAACACTCATTTGAAATAGAATTTGATTGGGATGAAGCTACAATAGAAAAAAGTAAACTTGAAATACGATAAAACCAATAGAGGGGTCTCAAAAGTTATGCTCCATCACTTTTGGACCCCTCTACGCTTCTATTACATAATTTTTAGCAATCATCTTTTTTATGAGTGTATTTTACCTTGTTTATAAAAGCTGATGTATCTTTGCCGAGGAGGCTCACCCGCCTGCCTCACGGAAAGCAAGTATCCTGCAATGGAATTCAACTAAACGTATAACACAATTTCTTTTGAGTCTATTTCTCTATTAAACTATTCCATTCTTTTTCGAAAACGAACTATCTTACTATTTTCACCTACTACAAAAAAGCGGTCTCCTTGTTGAAAAATAACGTTGGCGAAATGTGTTACAATCGGTTTATCTTCTCGAATAATTAATGATACTGTAAGATCATACTTTCTTGAAAAGTCTAATTCGCTTAATGATTTACCAAATAATCTTGATGGAACCTCCATCTCCACTATCGATACATCCTTCGTAATTTCTAAATATTCTAATACACCATTCATCATTTCTTGCCGTGCTACTTTCTTTCCTGCTTCTTCTTCAGGATAGATCACACGGTCGGCACCTATACTTTGTAATATTTCGCCGACTTCTCTATTAATTGCCTTAGAAACGATTCTTTTTGCATTTCTTTCTTTCATTTTTTTCGTTATTAATATGGCAGAATAGGCATCTGTTCCTATCGCGATAAAAACTGTATCGAATTCCTCGATTTTTATTTGATCTAATACATCATTATCTCGAAAATCACCAATTAAACAATGTGTTGTATATTGGTCTATTTCGTCTAATTTCTTCTCATCTGTATCACCAACAACAACATCAGCATTTTGTTTAAATAATTCTTTAATGATTCCTGTCCCATATCTTCCTGCTCCAATTATTAAAAACTGTTTCATTATTTCACCTTCCTCTTAACCGACTGCAATGTCTTCTTTAAGATATTTAACTTTTGAGCTTTCAACTCTAAATACAAAATAAATAAGTGTAAAAATACCGATTCTACCGATTACCATCAAACATATTAAAATACATTTAGATACTGCTGCGAGCTGATCAGTAATCCCCATAGACAGCCCTGTGTTCGTTAATGCCGAAATTACTTCAAATGATATTTGCTCGATTGGAGCTTTTTCAAATAAAGTTAAGATAACCGTTGAAGTAAAAATAAATAATATGAAACTTATAAAAATAAGAAAAGATTTATTAATTGTCTCTTGTGAGATTGTTTTTTTGTAGATAACCGTGTGCTCTTGTGATTTCGCAACGGAAATCATTTTAGCAATTAAAACAGCAAATGTCGTTAACCTTATTCCACCGCCTGTACTTGACGAAGCTCCTCCGATAAACATTAATAAAGATATGATTAAAACAGTTGTTATAGTTATAGTTGATAAATCAATTGTTGATAATCCTCCATTTCTGCTTGTAGCAGATAAAAAGACCGCATTTGAAAACTTGTCGATAAGAGAAAGCTTATCAAATGCTCCTTTATATTCAAGAAAAAAATATATAATTGTACCAAAACATAATAAAATAAAATGTAATCTTATGTTAATTTTTGTAAATAAACTTTTTCTTTTCTTAAAAGAAAATATGTATTCGATAATCGTCGGATAACCTATACTTCCTAAAAAAATGGTCGCCGATGTAGTTAATAATACGATGGGATTATGTTGGAAACTAGAAAAGCCACCGTCAAATAAGTCAAACCCTGCATTAGTAAAACTGGCGACAACATGAAATGTCGTAATAAAAACGGCATCCTTCGTTGATGAATAATAAGGCTCAATCTGCCCATACATCATTAAAAAAGCTATAGTTTCAATAAGAAGTGCAATGATTAACACAGAGAAACTTAAAGATTTAATCGTCTTTAAATTGGTTTGATTTTGATCTCGAGATATTAATATCATGCTAGACATCGTCATTCTTTTACCCATCATTAAAAACAAATAACTAATTAATACAAGAATTCCGATTCCACCTAATTGCATTTCAAAAATGAGCAATGCTTGTCCCCATCTTGTCAATTCATCGGCGACATTGATTGTCGATAAGCCTGTCACACTAAGTGCACTTGTAGAAACAAACAATGAATCGATTATTGATAATGAATCAACTCTAGCAAAAGGTAATAAGTACAAAAATCCAAAAATAAAAATAACCGTTATGTATATTAAAAAGATTGAACGAAATGATTTAATGGTGGATTTGGTAAGCAGCATTTTTAGCCTCCTTCTATTTAGAATAATACTATTTTTCATATACCACAATAATTGAAATAGAATCATAATATTATATAATGAACGATAATATCGTTAAACTATAAATGTATATATTTTAACACCCTATAAATTGGAAATGTTTCCTATTCAATATTCTTTTCGCGATTCAACTCTCATACTACAATATTATTGTATCAGAACTTATACGAGGTCATTCTTAATTATTATTACGTCATAATAATCAATTGAAAGGAGAAATTTCTATATATGAATACATTTCATTTACCAGCTAATGATGAACATTCCATTTTCATTAGAAATTGGGCAATTGAAAAACCAAAAGCCATTGTACAACTCGTTCATGGGATGAATGAACATTCTAATAGATACAATGATTTTGCGATCTTTTTGAATCAACATGGTTACAGTGTTTATGCAACAGACCACCGTGGCCATGGCCAGTCTGCTTTATCGATAGATCAAATTGGCTATATTGGAGAAAATGGTTTTTCAAAAATGGTATCAGATGAGCATCAATTACAGCAGTTTATACAAGCTAAATATCCCAATAAACCCCATTTTATTATTGGTCATAGTATGGGATCTTTCATAACACAACGCTATATACAACTATTTGGGAAAGAGCTAACAGGAGCAATTTTAGTCGGAAGCGGAGGAGCTCGATCAGATGCTTTACTAGGAAGCTATGTAGCTACGATTTTTGAAAAGATAAATAAAGATAGTAGATCAAAACTATTAGAGGATATTATCTTTAACGGTTATAATTCAAAATTTGAAAAACGAACAAATTATGACTGGCTGGCAAATGATCCAATCGTGGTAGATCATTTTATACAGGATCCATACTGTTCGCATATCTTTCCACCAAGCTTCTATAGACAATTTCTAGCTTTTCTACATCTGGTATTCCAATCAGATAATGTCGATAAAGTGCCCATCAACCTTCCTATTTATATCATTTCAGGAAGTGACGACCCTGTAGGAAAATACAGTAAAGGTGTAAAAAAGCTCTATAATCAATATAAAGACCGATCTTTTACAAATGTTCATTATAAGCTTTATTCAAAAGGCCGACATGAAATTCTAAATGATTATGATCGCGTTTTGGTATATAATGATGTTTTGACTTGGCTTGAATCTACCATTCACAATACACAATGAAATCGGACACTTTAAACTGTATAGATGTGCTTTTTTATAGTTAGAATACTACAAAATAACAGAGCGTAAGCAAAAGGCTGTTTTCACAAACTTTATTGCTAGAAGGACGTTGAGCCTCCTCCGCTCCAATCGACCTTTTTATTAACTAAACTTATTTAAAATCAATAATCTTTTAGAAAACGGCCATACAAAATGATAGATGTCATTTAGTTTACGCTCTTTTACATGTGGTATTTATTTACTTTTCGTTACCATATTTTTAAATGATACATTTTTCAGTTTCCATTCTCCACCTTGAAAAAACCATGTTGACTTCAAAATCCCGATTTTATCAGAATCAGATACACCACTAACTTTTTGAATGCCTACAAGTCCTCTTCCTTGGAGGATATACGTTGGCTTTAAGATTGAATATTCTCCAATGATTAACTCAATAGGTTCATTCAGTTTTCCATTATGATAAAATCCGAGCTTTTCATACATCTCCTTTCTCGAGCTTACATCGATTTTAAAAGTTTTATCAAAAACTTTTATTTCTGCCTTATAATCATTTAAAAAACTCGCTTGTGCATTAACTGGTAGAGGAGCATCCATACTCACTTGTTTACCATCTTTAAAAGAAAATGCTAAGGCTTTAACTGTTTCTTCTTGATTCGAAGGCTCTATTACAACAAAAACATCTTTAATACTATCGTGATTTAAATCGGTTAGAGTTAAAAAAGGCTTTCTTCCATCTGGCAAAGTTATGCTTATTGGCTTATTGTGATTGTTTCCAAAACTAATCTGTAAAGTTAGATTTGTTAAAGTCAATGTTTGATCATTTAAGGGTGTTCCCTTTACTACAAGTCTATCGCGAATTTTATCTCCAGATACATCTTGTACCTGTATTTCTTGATAATCTTTTCTTTCCGTAGCTGAAATCTGATCGGCTCCTATAAACATAACAAATAGACTGTTAATCAGAATGAGTCGCTTCCATTTCTTCATCTCTTACACTCCTTTATTCTGCTATTTCAAATTGATAAAATAATCTGTTACTTTATATGAACTGTTTAATTCAATATCTTTTAAGATCCATTCATTATTTCGAAAAAACCATACAGAAACAATTTCTCCAATTGAAGTGTCAGGAAGTGGTCCTTTTAACTTTTGGACGGCTCTTACCCCTTTCCCATTTTTCGTTACAATCGGCATCAGCTGTATATAACCCTCACCCTTAAATGAATACGACCTTGTTACTTTTCCATTCGAATAAATTTCATATCGATCCCAATTTCTTTTCTTAGACGTCATATCTAACACATAAGTTTCACATGCAATACGTATTTCTACTTTGTATCCATCCAATAAAAGTGCAGTAATTTCAAGTAATGGTGGTGATTGCATCATTTTATTTTTTTGAACGACTAAATGATTAGTCCTTTCTTTATTTTGAGTTTGATTGATGGCTTCAGCACCATTAGAAAAGGTTATGATACTTGTCAAAGGAAGGATCACTTTTAATAATTTCATCATTTAACCTCCACCCATTTTTTATTTAACATGCCCAAAACTGTAATAATTATGAAATTATTACAAAATAACTATATCCTTTCCTTTATAAACAAAAATAAATCCGCGTACTCAACAAAAATTGTCGAATACTCGGATTTATTTTTTACATCTTTATTTTTCTTTAATTTCTCCATGCCAATACTCAACACCAGATGTATCATCTAATACATCACGATTAAATATCGGATCTTTACCTTGTTTACGCTGTGCGCGATAATCTTGTAATGCTCTTATAGCTACTTTATAAAGTAAAGCAATTGCTACGAGGTTAATTAACGCCATAACACTCATAAAGACATCAGCAAGCGTCCATACAACAGAAAGATTTGCAACTGCTCCAAAAATAACCATTAGGATTACTCCTACACGATATACATAAAGAGCAATTTTGTTATCCTTAATAAATTCAATATTTGTTTCACCATAATAATAGTTCCCAATAATAGAACTGAATGCAAAGAGGAAGATAGCGATTGAGACAAAGGTGCCAGCCCAAGGTCCAATATGCTCCATTAAAGCAACTTGTGTTAAGTTAATACCTTGTGCGTCTGTGGTTGTGGCATTTGATAGTAAGATGATAAACGCTGTAGCACTACAAATTAGGATTGTATCTGTAAACACTCCAAGAGTTTGAATTAAACCTTGTTTTACCGGGTGCGTAACAGCAGCTGAAGCAGCTGCATTCGGTGCACTACCCATACCTGCTTCATTTGAGAATAAACCTCGTTTAATCCCGTACATAATGGCAGCACCCATACCACCTGCAAATGCTTGATCTAAACCAAATGCACTTTCGATAATAAGCTTAAATAATCTTGGAATTTCAGTGATATTAATTATGACTACAAAAATCGCAATGGCTAAATATAGAAGAGCCATAACCGGTACAACAATTTGTACAACATGAGCGATTCTTTTAACACCACCAAAAATAACTAATGCTGTTAATAAAGCTAATACTAAACCAATGACAAATGTATTGATTCCATAAGACTCTTTAAATGCCATAGAAATGGTATTACTTTGTACAGAGTTAAATACTAAACCAAAACAAAATGTAATAATAACTGCAAAAACAATACCTAGTTTTCTATTCTTTAAACCTTTTTCCATATAGTAAGCAGGACCACCACGGTACCCGTCTTTATCTTTTACTTTATATACTTGTGCTAAAGTACTTTCAATAAAACTTGATGCTCCCCCAAGAAAAGCGATAAGCCACATCCAAAAAACTGCCCCAGGTCCACCAAAAGTAATAGCGGTAGCAACACCAGCTAAGTTCCCTGTTCCTACACGTGAAGCAGTACTAATACAAAAAGCTTGGAATGAAGAAATTCCTCTTTTACCTTCATTTGTAATAGTCGCTTTATCAGTTAAGAGTCTAAACATCTCGCCAAAATAGCGAAATTGTACGAAGTCTGTTTTAATTGAAAAGAACAAACCCAAGGATAATAATACTGCAATTAGTATGTACGTCAAAATACCATTATTAATGTTTTCTAAAATGCTAATCAAATTGTGTCCTCCATTTTCTAAATATTTGTGATAATCGTTATATTAATATAACAATTAGCCTACTATAATAATCTATCATTAAAATGGTATTTCCATCAAGCATTAAATATAAAATCCATAAACTGTTTATTTTTACTAATCTGTATGACCGCTTACAATATTTCCTTTTATTTACTTTTAATCAACGTTATACTATTATGCGAAAATCGGGTTTATTCTACCTAAATCATTTTGGTTAGAAACCTTAACACAGCTTGTGAAATCAAGAGCACATCTTGATTTATGAACAGCAAAAAAGCTGAAAGTACATTGCAATCTAACATAAATAGTTTGCAACAAACTTACAGCTTTTATTAATGAAAACTTATTCTAGATGAAAAAAAATAATTAAGAATGACTAGTCTATTCTCCAACTTCAGCTTTATTTATGGCCCAAAGTTTTTCAACATTGCCACTATCGGCAACATCAATGAGAAAAGACCCATTAGAATAACGATCCGAATAACTTAATGTACTCAAACCTACTTTTTCTACATGACCTCTCGATGTGAATAATAGAATTTCTTCCGTTTCTTTACCTATAGTCATTCCTACTATACGATGAGGATCTTTCTTCAATTCACGAAGCATTATCAAACCACGCTTCGCTCGCGTACCTTTATCGAATTCCTTCAATTTCATCTTTTTAATAGCACCACGATGTGTGGCTACAATCACAAGTTCTTCTTTGTCGTCAGAAATCAAACATCCGTTAACTACATAATCGTTTTCCTTAAGATTTATACCTTTAACACCAGCCGCACGAACCCCGACAATATTTACTTCTTCTTCAGAGAACCATAGACTATAACCTAAATGTGTGGCTAAAAAGACATCTTTCGTTCCATCTGTGAGATACACTGCAAGCAATTCATCATCATCTTTTAAATTTACAGCTACAAGAGGTTTTGAATAACGTTGAGCTTTATATTGAGATAATTCTGTTCGTTTAACCATACCATTTTTCGTTATAAACAATAAATATTCCTGTGTTTGGAAATCTTTTACATTGATCACATTAACAATCATTTCATCGCGTTCTATCGGTATGATATTTGCAACGTGTTGTCCGATTTCCTTCCATCTGATGTCTGGTAGTTGATGAACCGGACAGAATAAATAATTTCCTTTATTTGTGAATAATAAAAGATGATCGGTTGTATTTACCTCTTCTTGATACAACAACAAATCGGTTTCTTTCATACCGAAATCTTGACCGCCAGATGCTGCATAGGAACGTGGTGATGTACGTTTTACATAACCTTCCTTCGTAACTGTAACAATGACATCCTCACTAGCAACTAATACCTCTAAATTAATCACGATGTCTTCAATTTCATGTTCAATTTTTGATAAACGCTCATCGTTGTATTGCTTTTTGACAGCTTTTAATTCTTTTTTTATAACAGATAAAAGCTTTTTGTCACTTTCTAAAATCGATAAAAGCTCGGCAATTTTTGCTTTTAATTCTTCTTGCTCTGCTTGTAGTGCTGTAATATCCGTATTCGTTAAGCGATAAAGCTGTAAAGAAACAATTGCTTCGGCTTGTGCTTCAGAAAACTGGAACTTAGCTATTAAATTATTCTTTGCATCCCTTTTATCTTGAGATGCACGAATTGTAGCAATGACTTCATCTAAAATAGATAAAGCTTTCATTAATCCTTCAACAATATGCTCGCGATCGCGCGCTTTTTGTAATTCATACTTAGAACGATTCGTAACTACCTCTTTACGATGTTCAATATAGGCGTCTAATAAAGAACATAAGCCCATTAAAACAGGTCGCTTTCGATGAATTGCTACCATATTAAAATTATATGGAACCTGCAAATCGGTGTTTTTATACAAATAATGTAAGACACCTTGTGGATCAGCATCTTTCTTTAATTCAATAACAATTCTTAGACCTGTTCGATCCGTTTCATCACGAATTTCAGAAATACCTTCCACTTTACGATCGATTCGTAGCTCATCCATTTTTTTTACTAAGTTTGCTTTGTTCACTTCATACGGGATTTCTGTTATAACAATTTGTTGTTTCCCACCACGAACAGTTTCAACATCTGTCTTACCACGAATGATTATTTTCCCTTTACCCGTTTCGTATGCCTTTTTAATACCTTCAATCCCTTGAATAATTCCACCAGTTGGAAAATCTGGTCCTTTTATGACCGTCATTAATTCATCGACTGTACAATTCGGGTTATCCATTCTCATCATTGCTGCATCAATAACTTCTCCAAGCTGATGAGGCGGAATTTCTGTTGCATAACCAGCAGAAATTCCGGTAGAACCGTTGACTAATAAAGCTGGGAACATAGCTGGAAGAACTACAGGTTCTTCTGCCGTATCGTCGAAATTAGGAACAAAATCGACCGTTCTTTTTTCAATATCTCTTAACAGTTCACTTGAAATGGCTGATAAACGTGCTTCAGTATAACGCATAGCAGCAGGTGGATCACCATCAACACTACCGTTATTTCCATGCATTTCTACTAAAACTTTTCTAAGTTTCCAATCTTGACTCATACGTACCATAGCATCATATACAGAAGAGTCACCATGTGGATGATAATTTCCAATTACATTACCAACAGTTTTCGCCGATTTACGAAAAGGCTTCTCATTGGTATTACCTTCTGTATGCATGGCAAATAAAATACGTCGTTGTACCGGTTTAAGACCGTCTCTAGCATCTGGGAGTGCACGATCTTGAATAATATATTTACTATAACGTCCAAAGCGATCACCAATTACTTCCTCAAGAGGCAAGTCGCGATATTTCTCAACTGTTGACAAGTCTTACACCCCTTCCTCAGAAATAATCATATTAGTATTGTCTAAAATATTATCTTCCTCTTCCAAACCAAAGGCAACATGCGATTCTATCCACTTCCTACGTGGTTCTACCTTATCACCCATTAATGTTGTAACACGACGTTCCGCACGAGCAGCATCATCAATTAATACTCGAATCAATGTTCTTGATTCTGGGTTCATTGTAGTATCCCATAATTGGTCTGCATTCATCTCACCAAGACCTTTATATCGTTGAAGGACAGCTCCTTTACCCACTTTTTTCATTACATCTTGCAAATCATCATCATTCCAGGCATATTCTATTACCGCTTTTTTTCCTAAACCTTTGCTCACTTTATATAGTGGCGGAAGGGCAATAAAAACCTTCCCGTGTTCTATTAATGGTTTCATATAACGATAAAAGAAAGTTAGAAGTAATACTTGAATATGAGCACCATCTGTATCGGCATCCGTCATGATAACAACTTTGTCGTAATTAATATCTTCAATATTGAAATCAGGTCCTACTCCTCCACCAATTGCGTGGATAATTGTATTGATTTCTTCATTTTTAAATATATCTTGAAGCTTAGCTTTTTCAGTATTAATTACCTTACCTCGTAAAGGCAGAATTGCTTGGAAACGACGATCACGACCTTGTTTTGCAGAGCCACCTGCAGAATCACCCTCAACGAGATATAATTCATTTTTCTTCGGGTTACGTGATTGAGCTGGAGTCAGTTTCCCTGAAAGAATAGTTTCTCCTTTTTTACGCTTCTTACCACTTCTCGCTTCTTCTCGAGCTTTTCGAGCAGCCTCACGAGCTTGGAATGCTTTAAAAGCCTTTTTTATTAGTAATGCTGCTGTCTCAGGATTTTCTTGAAGGAAATAAGCTAAATGCTCTGATACAACGCTATCTACGCAGGATCTTGCTTCACTAGTACCAAGCTTACTTTTTGTTTGACCTTCAAATTGAAGCAACTCTTCGGGAATTCTGACAGAAATAATAGCTGCTAAGCCTTCACGTATATCTGTTCCTTCTAAATTCTTATCTTTCTCCTTTAATAAACCAGTTTTGCGCGCATACTCGTTAAAAACACGAGTCATTGCTGTTTTCGCACCTACTTCATGCGTTCCACCATCTTTCGTGCGGACATTATTAACAAAGCTTAGAATATTTTCTGAAAATCCATCATTAAACTGAAACGCAAAATCAACGTCTATTCCATTATTTTGACCGTTTATCGTAATAACATCATGTAACGAATCACGTTCTTCATTTAAATATTCCACGAAAGCCTGTAAACCATTTTCGTAGAAATAGGCTTCTTTTTCACCATTACGCTCATCAATTAATTCAATTTTCATACCTTTCAAAAGAAACGCTGCTTCTCTTAAACGTTCGGATAGTGTTTCATAATTAAACACAACTGTCGAAAAAATCGTTGCGTCTGGTTTAAAATGGATCGTTGTTCCCGTACTATTTGTTTTTCCTTTTTTCTCTAAAGTAGTTACTGGATTTCCACCATTTTCGAATCTTTGTTCATAAATTGAACCATCTCTTTTTATTGTTACGACAAGCCATTCAGATAAAGCATTTACTACAGAAGCACCTACTCCGTGTAAACCACCACTAGTATTGTATCCTCCTTGTCCGAACTTACCGCCTGCATGTAATACTGTTAAAATTACTTCAGGTGTTGGTTTACCTAATTTATGCATACCTGTTGGCATTCCGCGACCTTTATCTATAACACTAACACTATTATCTTTGTGTAACTTAATAATAATATGATTTCCATAGCCTGCAAGCGCTTCATCTACTGAGTTATCTACAATTTCATATACTAAATGATGTAGGCCTCTTGCATCGGTACTTCCTATATACATACCAGGTCTTTTTCTTACTGCCTCAAGTCCTTCTAATACTTGTATGGCATCATCATTATACTCAAATTGTTTTGTACTATTTGTTGCCACTAACATTCTCCTTCCACAAGCAAATCTACATTACTCTATATTTGCTTGAAAGTAAAACTAATATGTAATATGTTATATTATAACACAACAAGAACATCTGTTCGATATTCTTTCGTTTAGCTCCTTGCCTATTGTATCGCTAAATTTTATTTTCACAAATATGTAAACTTTACTTGGTTTTTTTTCTTTGATTTTACAACATTAGTGATAGTAACATAAATAAAACATTAATATGCAATATTTTTATATGATTTCTAGAAAAAAACTCACATACCTTCATTTGTTTTCACATTTATGTTTAAAATATTAAAAAATCTCCTAAAAAATACTGAGTAGGTGCTACTACAGATAGATTTTTTAATTGGCTGTTTTCGCATATTTTGTTGCCAATGAACAAGTACCATGTTGCTCGCTTAATAATGCGCGGGCGGTGAGGCGCCTCATGAATAAATATCACTTCATCTACTTTTCTATATGCTAAAAATAGAAAAAGGGTGTCAAAGAAGACCATTCTTTAATGACACCCTAAAATAAAGTGAAAATATAATCCGTTTCTATCAAGTGCTAACTCACACGAAAAACATCTTTGATTCTACTTCGTTTTAAGGAACAGTTCAGCCTAATTTGCATAATATTTCATTATCTTGTAATAGCATGCTCCACCTTAATACATCGATCCATAATGACAGTGTAACCTTTTTCTTTTAAAAATTGATAAGCTTCCTCATTTTCTACACCTAATTGTGCCCAAAATACATCAGCATCCATTTCATCAAATTCTTTCGCTAGTTCTGGAAGAAATTCGGAACGTCTAAAGATATTAACAATATCAATATGTCCTTCTATTTCCTTTAATGAATTTACTGCCTTTCTTCCTAACACTTCATCAACTGCTGGATTAACTGGGATAATTTCATAACCACTATCTTGCATGGCTTTTGATACCATGTAGGAAGTTCTCTCAGGATTATTAGACAAACCTACAACCGCTATAGTCTTAGCCTTTTTTAATATTTTCCCTATCTCTTCTCTTGATGGGTTTTCAATATTCATTCATATCGTCCTTTCTTTTCCATACTTTAATACCATTATGAATCATGATGTAAAATCTTTATGTATTAGATTAGAAATGTAAAGCTACATTTACTTTGAACGGTACTTTTTCTTTACTAATTTTAACCCTTGTTCGCCACATATACAAATGATAGTACCAATAATCAAACCGTTAGATAACAACGATATGAGGACTGGATGTAACCCATTGAACGCTTCAGTAGGTATAAACATGATACCCACTCCACTTAATAAGGATACTCCAATTATCATTCTCGTATTTGTTAAATCTTTTTGTATATCACTTAATGCCATACTGAGCATTCCTGCGAAGATAACAAAGCTAACTGAATATCCTACAGCTGGTGGCATTGCCGCAAAAACACTCATAATTGGTGGAAAAAAGCTTATGATGACAACAGCAATACTAGCTAAAATAAATGGTAGTTTAGAAGTTATACCTGTGGCTTGAATGAATCCTCCTGCACCTGAAATCGGTACAGAGCCTATTGTGCTAAACATTCCCGCTAATCCTTGAATAATACCACTAATTATACCTGTACGATTTACATTCGTTTGATCCACTTCCACATTCATACCTTTTAAAATGTTTTCTGTAATACGAATACTTGCGATCATATTAGCAATCAAAAGAATCGTAACAAACAACGCTGACACAATCATCCCGGTATTAAAAATAGGCTTCCCAAAAGCAAACAAATCAGGAAAAGACAAAATAGAAATCCCTGATAACTTAGGAGTTGGCGCTAAACCAAATAGTAAAAATAAGCACCATCCGACTACTAAAGCCAAAAGTATTGCATATTGTTTAATAAAACGAATTTTATTTTTGGTAAACCAAATGGTAATGGCTACAATGAATACACTTAATAATAGCATTTTCATATTAACAGTAGATTGAGAGTTTCCTAGACCCATCATCCCCTTTGCAAACGAACTGCTGAGTTGCAGAACGAGTAACAGCAAATACACACCTGTTACCGTAGGTGTAAATAAATGACTTAGTTTTTCAATTATTCCAAATGCACTTAATAAAATAAAAAAGATACTTCCAGCAATTAATGCCCCTTGAAGTGCTTGTAATGTCTCTAAATGTGATGTAAACAGTGTAGTCGACAAACCAGCATATAAAGCAAAAACTCCCCACCATAAGCCTGCTGGACCTTCATTAATTGGAAGTTTGTGACCGAAAAGGATTTGTAATAATGCCGCTAATCCTAAAATAAACACGGCGCGTTGAATAAATCCAGCCGTTTCAACAGTATTTAGTTGAAATAGTGCGGCAACTGCAATAGGCGCTACAATTGAGCTTGAAAACATGAAGGCAACCCATTGAACTGATGATAAAAATAATTTCATTTTCATTTCCCCTACTTTTAATTCGCAATATGATTCTCTGGATGATTTACGAAGAAAATCTTACAAATTATTTAATGATATAAACAAATTTTAAGACTTTAAATGGAATTTTACAAATCTCATGGTAAAATAATAACACGAGATTGTGTTAAAGAAAGGGCTTTATAATTATGATGATTTTTTTAGTAGTTATTCTTGCATACCTTCTAGGTAGCATTCCCTCAGGGTTATGGATTGGTAAAATTTTTTATGGGAAAGATATTCGTCAGTATGGTAGTGGGAATTTAGGTGGAACGAACACTTTTAGAACACTTGGGAAAAAAGCAGGTTTAACAGTGACCATTATGGATGTTTTAAAAGGTACACTTGCCACTTTTTTACCTTTTTTCTTGGGTGTAGACATACACCCATTAATTCCGGGAGCAATTGCTGTACTGGGACATATATACCCTGTATTTGCAGGCTTTAAGGGTGGAAAAGCTGTTGCCACTTCTGCTGGAATTATTTTAGGCTTTGCTCCATTACTATTTGTAGCTTTGTTCTTTACTTTTTTTATTTGTTTATACATCACAAAATACGTATCTTTATCAAGTATGATTAGCGCTGTTGTTGCATTTATCATTTCATTTTTCATTAAAGATATTCCATTAATTATCGTTATTGGATTAATTGTGGTATTTATTTTTTATCGACACAGAGCAAATATAAAAAGGATCAAGGAAGGTACTGAACCTAAAGTGAAGTGGATATAAAGTTATATACATACTTTATTTTCAATAAGCAACCTAAATGATAAAGAAGAACCATAGTGAATGGATGATACCGTAACTATGGTTTTTCTTTATATCTATAGCGTTAAAGCTGTTTTATTTAATATTTCTGCTTGTTTCGCTACTAATAATGTCAATTCTTCTAAGTCTGCGAGATATTATAGTAAATCTACCACAGCATAACCTTTTCCATGTTCACCAGCTCTAGCAGCCTCTATAGCAGAATTTAAAGATAACAAGTTAGTTTGAACAGCAATCCCCTGTACAAGTATGACAAATTCGGATATTTGCTTGAGAGATTTATTAAAAGAGACTATATTCGTTTCTACATCCTGGGTATGTATTCTTATACTATAAATTTGATCAGAAAGATTTCCAAGACGAGATTACGCTTCCAAAACAATCTGTTGTTCGAAATTGAGAATTTTAGTAGCAGCTAAAATTAAATGTTTTTGATCTTCTTGATGATTTGCAAATTGATAAATAAGATAAATGATTTCACTTAGAAAGTTTTGAAATGCTGTAATATACCACTTTGGCTCCAAGCCAATTACATAATGAATATGAGCTACTTTCAAACGTTTATTAATATATGGAGTGTCTATTGTTCCGTTAAACATTTCAATTTTTTGAGATGATAAATTAGACTTTAACTTTGCCCAAGAGCTATTTTCCTCTATAATTTTTTTCAGTTGATCAATTTGATATAAAATTTGATAAAAACTTTCAACTAGATGACCAATTCGATCAATAATAATCGTTTGCCTATCTCCCATTTGCTTTTTCTATCCATATTGGCTTTATTTGCTTTTTACCTCCAAAAACCTCCATACTTTGTTCTCCTTTCCCAATTTAAAGATGAGTTAAAAATGTTATAGCATTGTCACATGTCACCTAATTATCTTTTAATATTTTCGTATATTATGAATATAATGAAAATTAAAACCAAAAAAAGAGGAGGTTAATAAACATGCAGCTTCATCATCAACAATTAGCTAAAAGAAAGCCCTTTCTTTGCATCTCAACAACTGATTATGAACAACATAATGAATTCCCCTTAGAAATTTATCGAATGAAAAATGATAATGAAATTCTCCCTACAGAATTTCTTACAAAAATAACAACATTTGACGACTTAATCCATTTTATCGAAGAATGGGACTAAAGAATTACAAACATACATTTATTATTGTCTCTTTGTCGTATTATGCCAATAAAAGTCTAATATTGTTATTAATTGTTGATATCCCTCTTCTGAATGCTACTTCAATATTGATTACTACTTAAAGCATGGAATTCAATATATAGAATTCCATGCTTTTTATTGTATTTTTCCATGTTCATACTTATAATGTTATTTAATAGTAAAATAGGTATATTTATACACCATTTATCCGTAGATCCATCTTTCTATTCAATTTCCACTAACTTTTTTCCTATGAAGTGAGGTTACTTTATGTCATTAAAAACGAAATTTATCGCAACTATTCTATGTTCATTACTATTGATTATTACGATATGCACATCCTTTACGTACATCGTCTCCCAAACGCTTACAAATAATAGCAGACAACTTACAGCTGACATCTCTAAAGAAGTGTCAGAAAAAGTCAATCGAATTTCAGAGCAACAGACTGGATCTGTCACTACACAAAAAGAGGTTCAATCCTATTCGAAATCCCTGTTAAAAGATATCAATTCTGAAATTAATCAAGTCGAGAAACGTTCAGAGACAATGCTAAGTCATTTATTCATTGCACAATTAATTATTTTAGCTGTTCTAATCTCTATTTCCGTTGGAATTAGCATTTATATTACTAGATATTTTATTAAACCTATTAAAGATTTATCTTCATTTATGAAACAAGTATCAGATGGAAACCTTAGCGAAACTATGCAGGTAGATAAACAAGATGAAGTAGGCATATTATTCTCATCTGTAAACAAAATGATTACGAGTTTCAGAGAAATGATATCTAAAATTACTGGTATTGTGAATCAAGTCGATCATGACTCTCACATTTTAAATCAACAAGCTGAGGCTACATCTTCAATTTCCGAAACAGTGAGTGTAGCAATGGTACAAATTGCTTCTGGTTCAGAACAACTTGCAGAGGATATGGTTAATATATCGTACAATGTAGAAAGTAATGTAGGTGCTGTTCGTTCAATGAATAATAATATCCAAACCATTATTACACATATGGACAAAACAAAATCCTATACTTCTCAAGGAAAGGATGCCATGGCAAACTTAAGTACTAAAATGATCCATATAAGCAATCAAGCGAATGAATCTACAAGTATCATGAAGTCATTAGATAGTAAATTACAAACGATATCAGATATTACAATGCTTATTCATTCTATTTCTGAACAAACGAATCTTCTATCGTTAAATGCATCTATAGAAGCTGCAAGAGCAGGTGAGCATGGTCGAAGTTTTACCGTAGTTGCCCAAGAAGTAAAAAAACTTGCTGATCAAAGTAGTCATTCTGTTGAAAAAATTTCAACTTTAATACAAGATATTCAGAGTTCTTCTTCAAAAGCTTTATTTAATATTGAACAAGGCAAACGAATCGCCAATCAAGGTGCTGAATTATCTAAAGAAACTGAAAAGAGCATTAATCAAATCTATCAATTTATTTCAAATCTTGCTGTTGATATCGAAGAAATTGCCGCAGCCAATGATATTTTAAATCAAAGTAGTGATTCTATCTCTCATTCAGTGGATAGCGTAGTTTCTATTTCTGAACAAACTAGTGCTGGTGTTCAAGAAGTTGCAAGTACGTCTGATGAAAATAAACGTTCAGTAGAATCTGTAAAAGAAATATCAAAAAATCTAAAAGTGCTAACAAATGAGCTTCGTCTTCACATTTCGCATTTTCAAATTTAAAATGATAAATTAGTTCTCTACATCACACAGATTTCTTATAATTATGATAGTATATAGGAGCGAGGGAGTGATCATGTATGAATATCTACATTTCAAATGAAGCAGCACAATGGTATGAAAATGAATTTGACTTACAAGAAGGAGATCAAGTCCGTTTTTTTGCTCGATATGGCGGAGTAAGTACTATTCAAAGTGGTTTTTCTCTTGGTATATCTGTGGATGAACCAAATGCTATTGGTGCTAAAATCGAAAAAAATAACATTTTATATTATATTGAAGAAAATGATTTATGGTATTTCGATCAACATGATTTACATGTGAAATTTGATACTATTTTAGAAGAGCCTATCTTTTCATTTGAGTAAACCAAACAATAACATATAGTGAGAAAAAACGAGAGGGAAAAGTCCTCTCGTTTCTTTATTACGATATGTATTAGTTATTTTTTATTATTCTCATAGGCTTCATGTAATTCAGGATATCGGCGTTTCACAGAAATCGGACGGAAGCTCTCTTTTTTCACACATACATGTGAGGAAGTTGCCGTTACCGCCACTTCTCCATTACTATTTAAAATTTCATAACCATATATAGTCTTTATTCCATTATATTCTTCAATCCAAGTATATACTGTAGCAACCTCACCGTATGTTACTGGCTTTTTATAGGATATATTAACATCTAAAACAGGTGATAAAATGCCATCCTTCTCCAAATCTGCATAGTTAAAACCTAAATCTTTTAGAATTTGAGTTCTTCCTAACTCTAACCATATAACATAATTAGCATGATATACGATGCCCATTTGGTCTGTTTCTGCATACCTAACTTCTATTTCTTTTTTAGATATAAACATTTATGTATTCACTCCTCTTTGACTAAAAAACTGATTTAATAGCTCTAATTATCTTTAATGTCGGCTTACATTCATATATAAAGAAAAGTCTGATTATGAAAGGATATTCACGAGTTTACTACCGAAAGTATGACTTTTCTCCCTTTCCAAGAATATTAACAAAGAGCCTATTTAATAAGTTTACCATATGAAGCTTAAATCAGACGAATAAAAGCATAAGTCACATCTGATAGAGCCTCTAAATGTATTTAGTAAAAGAAGCAAACATCGTCAATCCTTATCGGATACAGAAAAGGATAAAAGCATTCAGATGAAAGCCTTTATCCTTTCTGTTACACTTCATATTAGATTAGAGTAGACAACCTACTCACCCTTAGTCTGTATGACCTGAGCATGTTGGCCAGATTGATCTTGCATTTTTTTCCCTTTATTGCCACCAAAGGCTCTGGACTTTGTCCCGATATGGTTAGGAGCAAAATGCTTTGAATCTTTTTTAGGATTACCCATGTGACCCCTCCTCCTTCATATTATGTACATCTGAAAGAGAAAGATGTATCAAGCTATTCTGCCTTTTGTAAATGACGTTTTTCTAATCGATCTTCTATCTTTTCAATTGCTTTACTGTCTTTTAATAATTCCATTTTATTTTCTAAGACTAGGTCTTCAAACGATAATTTTCTTCTTCTTTTCATTTAATCACCCTCTTACATTTAATGATATTACCCATTTTTCTAAAAATTCAAACAAATTATAGCGTTATTGTTACAGATAATAACTAATTATCTGACTCTAACGATCATAGGATTAGTATGGCTAATAAAAAGATTATTTAAACAATTTACTTAAAAGAAAAGCTGAATAAAGTATTTGTTAAATGATGTTTTCACATCGTTCGTCGCCTATCAACTATCAACTGAAAAAAGGGTGAGTTGATTTTCGCTCCAATCAACTATTTTATGCTCACCTTATTCAAACCATGTTAAAAATAGGTATTCATACAATATAGTATCCTTTGTATAAATACCCTGTTTTTGTAGGTTAAAACCTACATATTTCCCATTATTTCCACGATCGTCTCATAGGACATTTGACCAATATGTTTTTCTTTAATAATTCCCTGTTCATCAATAAAATAGGTAGTTGGAAAGGAGATAATATCGTAAGGTCTACTCATCTCATCCTTTATATCTAAAAGAATAGGAAACGTTAAATGATAATTCTCTACAAAACCTTTTACATCATTGTCTGTATCCATATTTACAGCTAGTATTTCGATCGAATCACCTGCTTCTTGATAATATTTTTCCATATCAGGCATTTCTTCTCGACAGGGTCCACACCAGGTTGCCCAAAAGTTCAATATGACTTTCTTCCCTTTATAATCAGATAAAGAAACTTGCTCACCCTGAAGATTCTCCAAAGTAAAGTCAGGTGCCTTTTGATTATCCTTTACAACAGGTAACTTAGCTTCCTCTTTACGATCCATCGCTTGCACTAAAGCCACTGAAATTAGAAGCACTAGAATAACTCCTGCTACTATTTTTTTTACCATACCCATCCCCCTTATCTTCCCCTAGTCTTTATTTTAGCGTAGAAAAAATCCCAGTACAAACCTATCAATGTAATTTTTGTAAATAATGTACACATAATGGAAATACCGTCACAACCTATTCAAATTTTAACCGTGATCGATAATAGACTCCTCTTCCCTATTTACCCCAATTTTACAAGAATAAAAAAACGGTTCATTTAGTAAAATCCCTTATCATTTACCCAATAACAGGAAAAAGCTAGCTTAAAATAACTAAAGCTAGCTTTTTTCCAATCTTACCTTTCATTCACTATGGTTTTAAAATAAGCTTTTTCCCTGAAACATCTTTTGTTTTGGTTACATGATAAGTGCCATTCACCCAATCTTCCATTTGATCTTGATACCACTTACTTTTCAAATGTCCAGATTGACCTGGGCCAACTAAATGCTCTGCTTTGGTTAAATCCGATAGATCTGCTACGAACCTCCATGAACCTCCATGATTTACTATGCCTTCTTCTGTAAAAGCAGCTGCTTGAACGGTTACAGAGCTACCAGCAGCCGGGATACTGCCTTTACTATTAAATAGATATTTTAGAGGAGAAACACTAGAAATAGGATGATCAAAACGGATTTGGTGATAATCTCCCCACTTCCATTTTTCCATATTCTTGCCTTGCATATCTGTAATATCAGCAAGCGTTTTTTTAAGTGATTTCTCTAATAGCTTCTCAACACCACCTTGATCATTAATCCATGGACCTGGATTTTTATCCAAGCCATTACGAAGCAGCTGATCGACGACCGATCTCTTCCCATTAAATAATTTTAAAGTTTCCTCAGGAATTTGCTCCTCAAATAAGACATTTTGAATCTTTGTCATCCATAAATTAAATATGAGTGGAGCAGAAGCTTCTTCTTTATCTTGAAAATCCCATTTCTCTAAAATGTCCAATGCCTTCTTCATTTCCTTATCCTTTACCTCATCAAGAGTTTCTATAAATTGAGGTACAAACTCTTTTGCTTGAAGATTAGTCACATCCATTTGAAGGTTTTTCATATCTTTAGCAGTTAATTGTTTATTTGACTTTAGAAACTCTTGGATACGCATTTGTCTGTATGGTTGAGCCCAATGATTGCTTATATGATAAGGATAATCATCTGAAATAACTTTATTATTCGCCGTTGAAATAAAGCCTTCTTTAGGATTTACCACTTTCGGTAATTTATCATACGGTATAAAGCCCGTCCATTCATATTCATTGGTCCAGCCCGGTACTGGAAGCATACTATCACCTTTCTTACGAATCGGGATAGTACCATTTGCTTTATAAGCAATAGTTCCATCTGTAGAAGCAAAAACAAAGTTTTGAGCAGGAGTATTGAATTTTTCTAATGCCTTTTCAAATTGTTGCCAATTTTCTGCCTTATTCATGTTTAGAACTGCTTCTAATTCAGCAGATGGATCAAGTGCCGTCCATCTTAATGATAGTACAGTATTTGAACCACTTTCACCCGCAAATTCTGATATGATTGGACCATGACGAGTAATAGCTACTTGATAATCTATCGTTTTTTGTTTCTTCACTTTAATAGGTTCTTTTACGATTTTTGCTTTTTCCCAGTTATTCATATATAAGTATTCATCTTGATTATTTTCATTTCTTTTTTCAATATAAAGATCTTGCACGTCCGGTCCTGTATTTGTAACACCCCAGGCAATTTTGTTATTATGACCTAGAATAATCCCTGGTATTCCAGCAAATATGACACCGCTTACATTTACTGTCGGTGCCTCTAACTGCATTTGATACCAAACGGAAGGGGTTGCTAATCCTAGGTGAGGATCATCAGCTAACAGTGGTTTCCCACTTTTCGTTTTCTCTCCACTGACAACCCAGTTATTACTACCATTAAACTCGTAAGGTACTATAGCACTTGCAAAGCTTTTTTGTAAATCTAATTCTTGCTTACTAATAATAAAGGGGGCGTCTTTTGGATATGAGGGAAACAAATCGTACGCTTTTTCTTTTGAAAACGTTTGTAATAAGTATTGTCTAAATGCCTGATCTTCCCAATTCCCACCTAAATCAAAAGCCATATATTTACCTATTGTTAATGAATCAATCTCAGACCACTTTTCTGGCTCATAACCTAGTATCGTAAATTCAACTGGTAATTTACCGTCTTCTATCGCTTCCTTCATATACAAGTTTACACCTTCAGCAAACCAAGCTAGAACATCCTTACCATTTTGAGTATAAGCATTATAAGATTCTTCAGCAGCTCTTCTTAAACCAAGAGTCCTAAAAAATTTGTCCTTTTCAACAGTAGCTTCACCTATAACTTCACTTAATCGGCCTGAAGCCAGTCTTCTACTTAAATCCATTTGAAATAATCGATCTTGTGCCTGAACATATCCTTGAGCTATGTATAAGTCACGTTCATTTTCCGCTTTTACATGTGGAACTCCTGATGAATCTCTTAATACTGTAACTTGAGTTGTTAAAGTTGCTAATTTTACCTCCCCGTCAATTTGTGGCAACGATCGAGAAACATACATATTGGCTCCTACAAGTGCCGCAATAAACAAAAAAATAATAATACCAATAGACCAAAGCGCGACTTTTTTCCATCGTTTCTTTGGCTTTTTTTGCTGCAGAACAGCTTCCATCCTTCCAACCCCTTCAAATAAAGTGAACTTACCCCAGCGATGTTGTTCACCCACCACTGGAGGTAAGTAGAACGAATCAAGTTCTAACAAATTCTACGCTAAATCACAACTTCAACTTCCTCATTTATTAGTGTTAACCAACGTGACTGAAAGAGTTTGTTAGAATGAAAAATCACAAATAATTCCTCGATACATAATTCGACAAGAGTTCTCGCTTTCCTTTTTTTACTAAAATTATATTTCGAGTTAGGAAATATTTTGTTTTTATTTGCACCGAAATGAAACCGTTCTGGTTAACAATAAATGGCTGTATTCGCATCCTTTGTAGTCTATGAATAAGTAATGAACATAGGGTTGAATTAAAATTCCCCTCTATGATGCTCAATTTGCGAGAGGTGATTCTTTTTAGAAAGCTACCCAATAAAAAAAGTTCGAATTAAAGGATCCTTTAATTCGAACTTTTTTCTTTTATTTAAGCCATTCCGTATGGAAAATACCATCCTTGTCAACTCGTTCATACGTATGTGCACCAAAATAATCACGTTGCGCTTGCAGTAAATTCGCTGGTAATCTTTCTGCACGATAGCTATCATAATATGATAGTGCTGCTGAGAAGCATGGAACAGGAATTCCACTCATGACAGCTAGTGCAATCACTTCACGAAGAGAAGCTTGATAGCTTTCTACAACGTTTTTAAAATAGTCATCTAGTAATAAATTTTGTAAATTCGGGTTTCGATCATATGCTTCTTTAATATTTTGTAGGAATTGTGCTCGAATAATACAGCCTCCTCTAAAAATCATGGCAATATCTCCGTATTGTAAATTCCAATTATATTCCTCTGATGCTAATCGCATTTGTGCAAATCCTTGTGCATAGGAACATATTTTACTCATAAACAGCGCTCTTCTAACTGCTTCGATTAACGCTTTTTTATCCCCTTCATACTTCATAGCTTTAGGACCTGTTAATTTTTGACTAGCAATGATTCTTTCTTCCTTCATCGCTGAAAGGAAACGTGCAAAAACAGATTCAGTGATGATTGGAAGAGGTACACCTAGATCAAGAGCACTTTGACTCGTCCATTTCCCTGTTCCCTTTTGACCAGCACGATCCAAGATAATATCAACCATAGGTTTTCCTGTTTCGTCGTCATATTTACTAAATATGTCCGCTGTAATTTCCATTAGGTAACTATCAAGCTCACCTTGATTCCATTCAGTAAATACATCATGAAGTTCTTTCGCATCTAAATCTAGAACATTTTTTAATAAGAAATATGCTTCACAGATTAATTGCATATCTCCATATTCAATTCCATTATGAACCATTTTCACATAATGACCAGCACCATCCGGTCCGATGTACGTTGTGCAAGCATCGCCATTTACTTTAGCGGAAATTTCTTGAAAAATCGGCGCTACCAAATCATACGCTTCTTTTTGTCCACCAGGCATGATAGAAGGTCCTTTAAGCGCTCCTTCTTCTCCACCAGATACACCTGTTCCAATAAAATGAATACCTAGTTCACTTAATTCTTTATTTCGACGAATAGTATCTTGGAAAAATGTATTCCCACCATCAATTACAATATCACCTTTCTCTAATAAAGGTTTTAATTGTTGAATAGTAACATCTGTTGCTGCTCCAGCTTTAACCATTAGCATAATTTTTCTTGGTCTTTCAAGCGAATGAACAAATTCCTCTAATGTATATGTAGGTAAAATCTTTTTCCCTTTGGCTTCTAACATCATTTCGTCTGTTTTTTCACGAGAACGATTATAAACTGAAATTGCATATCCTCTACTCTCAATGTTAAACGCTAAATTCTTACCCATAACAGCAAGACCAATAACACCAAATTGTTGCATAATGTAACTCCCCTTCTGTAGTCAATCTTTTTCTAGTTTCCTTTTACATTATTCTTTCAAAATAATAAAACAATTATTTTTAAAATAAAAACTACTCTCTATATTCTATACTATTTTCATAGCTATTTCCTAGTAATACAACTATTTCATTAAGTCATCTAAAAAATCTTTACTAAAACTCGTTTTTGTTATCGTTTTTGATGATTGATTTTTTGATGATTTAGCAGCTTTTTGAATAATGTTTTGTCCATATTTTTTCTTCAATTCTTCAACTGTTTTCAATAATGGTTCTTGTTTAGCATCTTCTTCATAAGAAAAAAGATCTAATTGCTTTGTAGCTTCTGTACTTTCAATAACATCAAAAGCTGTTACACCTAATAATCGAACTGGATTCCCATCCCAATTATTTTGAAAAAGTTCTTTTGCTTTTTCATATATTTCATCCTCTTTATAAATAGGATTCAGCACCGTTTGACTACGGTTAATTGTTTTTCGATTTTGATATCGAATTGTTATACCTATTTTCGTACCTAAAAGCTGTTTTTGATCTAATCGTGATGACACTTTCTTCGATAACTTTTTAATTACATTTAGTAATTCCTTTTGATTACTTACATCTTTAGGTAGGGTAGTAGAATTGCCTACACTTTTATAATCAAAGACAGATTCAGGATCCACTGGTGAATGATGAATGCCATTTGCTTTTTCTTTTAACTTTAAACCATTTATACCTAATAGGTTTTTTAGCTGAATTTCACTAGCATGAGCTAGATCTCCTATCGTTTCTATTCCAATGGCACGCAATTTTTCAGCTGTTTTTTCGCCAATTCCATGCATTTCAGCTGTTTTTCTAGGCCATAAGATTGTTGGAACATCTCGCTTTCTTAAGATAGTAATTCCCATAGGTTTTTTCATATCAGAAGCTGTCTTAGCAAGAAATTTGTTAGGAGCAATGCCAATGCTGCAAGGAAGATCCAGCGTTTGAAATACTCTTTGTTGGATACTACGAGCTATTTCGATTGGAGAACCTAAATGACTGCAATTGGTAATGTCTAAGTAACCTTCATCAATAGAAACGGGTTCCACTAAATCCGTATAGGTTCTCAACAATTCAAATATCCCTTGTGAAGCAGTACGATATTTGTCAAAATCAGGACTTTTCACAATTAATTGTGGACATAGCTTTTTCGCTTCCCATAAAGACATCGTAGTCTTAACACCATATTTACGAGCCTCGTAACTACATGTAACTATAATACCGCGTCTTTCCTCAGGGTTTCCTGCAATAGCTAATGGTTTTCCTTTTAAACTAGAATCATAAGCCATTTCAACTGAAGCGTAAAAACTATTCATATCAACATGTAAGATGACTCTACCTTTTACTGGATACATACTATTCAAATCTCTCACCATACCGTCGCTTATTATACCGTTATTTTAACAAAAGAAGTTATAGAAATACACTTTCTAAAGATTATTTACAAGGACTTATCTCTATCTCCATCTTCCTATAGCAATAATTCTCTTTAATAGAAAAAAACAAAGCGAACAACTTATGAACACTTTGTTTTTTCCATTAAAACTTCTTCTGTTATTTTTTTTATATCAATCGTAGATGTAGTATCTTCATTAATCATATCAGGTAATATATTTTCAAAGAAATATTGCACACAACTTAAATAATCAAAACTTTTTATCGATGTTAAAGCATCTCGGTATATTTCTATATATACAGGTTCACTATTCCCTTTTTGAATTTCTAAAAAGGCTTCATACACAAGATCAATTTTATCAGAAATGGATAAGATTTTAGATTCAATAGAGCTACCTTCTTTACCATCTTTCATAAGATTTCTAAAATAGCCTTGATATTCTTCAGGAATTTCAGATTCGATAAACTTCTCAGTCATCCCTTCTTCTACACTTCGTAGCATAGAACGTAATTCTGGGGTGGCATATTTAACTGGGGTTGGAATATCCGATATGAAAACTTCAGGAAAATCATGATTTAACGCTTTCTCATAAAGATCTTTCCAATTGATTTCTGTCCCATAGCTTTCTTCAACCGTTGCTAAAAATTGTGCGTATTGAGTTACCTTAAAAGAGTGAGAAGCAACATTGTGCCGCTCAAGCTTAAATTGTCCCGGACAACGCTCAATGCGTTCTAATTTTGTTAAACTTTTAAAATACGTATGAATTCCCATTCTCTAACACTCCTTCATTACAATTTTCAAAGTTGATGTTGAAAGTTTATTGTTTAGAAAAAAGCCGATCGTAATAAAAATGATCGACTTTACATATAAACAAATCACCAATGCTTGATGTTACATTTTCTAACACAACCGAATAATTTTTAATTATGATACATCATTTTGAGTCATAAAGCTAGTATTAAATCCAAACTATTTTATTATTTAGGCTACCTATAACTTATAATGAAGAACTTTCTGCATACCATGTGGCCCCTCTCTTCTTAATCCACGATCCATATATCCGACTTTTTTATACACATGGTATGCTCTCAAATTCCCTTCATTTACCATAAGAAACAACTCTAACATATCTGGGTGATTTTTCTTTACAAAAGATGGTAACATTCTCATTGCCTTTTGAGCTAATCCCTTACCTTGATATACGGGATTAACAGATAACGATCGAATGAGCATTGATCCTTTTGCATTTTCATCTTGTAGTACATCTTCACCTTTATGAAGGACAAAAAAACCAACTGGATTATTATGAGTAATCATGACGATAAGTTCACAAGCTGGATTATCTTTAAATCTTGAAATAGCTTCCCTCGGTAAAGCGGTGAAATCCTTTTGAGTCTCATCTAAATTATACTCACAAACTTGATTATAATGGCGTTCCTCATAGTACATTAACTCCATATCCCTTGTTTTTGCAGTCATAATGATTTCCCCTTCGCATACAAATATTATAAGAAAATAATATCATATTAGGTAAAAACTTCTAAGGGGTAACTGTAGAATAATCTAAAAAGGTGTATCATTTGCTTACCATGAACACAAGCCTTCTCTTTCTTTCCACACGATGTGCTCCTGCCTTCACTTATTTAATTACCTATGAAAAAAAGCACTATAAACGGATTACATCCAGTTCATAGTGCTCTCAAATTTCTGTTTATTCAGCTACAGTTTGAACAACCGCAACTACCATTTCAGCAATTTTTTCTAATTCTTCGATAGGCATTTTTTCATTTGTTGTATGAATTTCTTCATATCCTACAGCAAGATTGACTGTTGGGATACCAAAGCCTGCGATGACATTCGCATCACTACCACCACCACTTTGTTGTAAAGATGGTGTACGGCCAATTTTTTCCGCTGCTTTCTTAGCTACTTCTACTACATGATCCCCATGACCATATTTAAAACCTGGATACATCACTTCAATATTAACGATTGCTTCTCCGCCCATTTCTTTAGCAGTTGTTTCAAAAGCTTCTTTCATCGTTTTCGCTTGAGCTTCCATTTTTTCTCCAACTAGCGAACGTGCCTCAGCCAAAATTTCCACATGATCACAAACAATATTCGTTTGTTTTCCACCTTCAAATCGACCGATATTAGCAGTTGTTTCTTCATCAATACGTCCTAGAGGCATTTTAGCAATTGCTTTCGCAGCAATTGTAATGGCACTAACACCTTTTTCTGGCGCCACACCTGCATGAGCTGTTTTTCCTTTGATTGTTGCTGTAATTTTGGCTTGCGTAGGTGCTGCTACAACGATTTCCCCTACTTTTCCATCACTATCTAACGCATAACCATACTTAGCTGTCACAAGTGCTGAATCTAATGCTTTCGCACCTACTAAACCAGATTCTTCTCCAACTGTAATGATAAATTCGATTTTTCCATGAGCAATATTTTGCTCTTTTAAAACACGAATAGCTTCAAACATAGCTGAAAGACCTGTTTTATCATCAGCTCCTAAAATCGTTGTTCCATCAGTAACGACATAACCATCAACTATCGAAGGTTTCACACCTTTACCAGGTACAACTGTATCCATATGTGAAGTAAAATAGATTGTATCAACACCTTCTTTTGTAGCAGGTAATGTACAAATTAAATTTCCTGCTCCAAAACCTGTTTTAGCTGCTGCATCATCTTCCACTACTTTCACACCTAAAGAAGTGAATTTTTCTTTTAATACTTTTGAGATTTCTGTTTCATATCTAGACTCTGAGTCGATTTGAACTAGTTCTAAAAACTCATCAAGTAATCTTTGTTTATTAATCATTTTAATTCCCTCCAACTATGTACTAACAATTATAGTATACCTATTAGAAATCCGTAGTAGCAAATCCAATTTTTATAGGCTGCATATCATATTATACTCCTCTATAAATAATAGAACCAGCTTTGATTTTTTAGAAGAAAAACATTGACAAAAATGAATTTACATGATATAATTTATTTTTTAGAAACATATTAAATCCGTTATATACTTAACACCTACTAATTAGCAGGTGTTTTCTTTTTTTGCAAAAAAGGCTATCTCAAAATGGTAAAGGTGGCGTATATGAACATGGATAATAAGAATAGCTTAACAGCTTTAATCAGTTGCTACGCAAGAGGATTCCATACAACATACAGTAAGAATCCGATTTTCTATGACAAAATGGCTTTTTCTTTCATATCTGAAGATGAAAAGAGAATGATAGAAGAGAACTGGACAAATGCCATCCAATTTTTTAACAGTCATAAAGAAACGGAACTATATACTTCCAACGACAAGCTTGAATGGGTCATGAACACACAGTGTGTTCCTCAAGTTGTGAGTAGAGCTCGATACGAAGAAGAAGCACTCGAAGCAGCCATTGAACGTGGATTAAAACAGTACATTTTATTAGGAGCTGGGTTTGATACTTTTTCTTATAGACAAAAAAACATTCCAAAAGACTTCATGATTTACGAAGTGGATCACCCATCCACTCAAGCAGCTAAAATAAACAGACTAAATTATGCTAGGCTTACAATACCTTCCAATGTAAAATATATTTCTGTAGATTTTAATAAAGACGATCTATATGTAGAACTTCAAAAGAATGGTTATGATAAGCACAAATATAGTTTTTTCAGTTGTTTAGGTGTAAGCATGTATTTAAATAAACAGAAGCTATTAACACTTCTCAAGCATATTTCAGAAATTACCCCTAATGGCAGCTCCTTCATTTTAGATTATTTAGATAATACAGCTTTAGATGATAACCTTGCGTCTGAAAAGCTGGTTAAAATGAAACACTTGGCAACACAAACCGGAGAACCTATTATTACAAGTTTTGATCCACTACTCCTTGATTTAGAATTACAAAACACAGAAATGCTCGTTTATGAAAACCTTTCACCTGATCAAATTGAAGAAAGATATTTTCAAAATAGACAAGATGAGTTACATGCCTATAGTCATTTTCACTTTGCACATTTAGCAGTTCATAAATAAGAAAAGTTTTTCTCGTAAAAAATATAAGTTGTCTAAAAATGATGTTTTATCGTTTTTCAGAGGCACCTACGCTTTAAGTCATCAAAGTTATTATAGATATTAGGAGTAATAGGGAAAATACAACACAAGAGGGTGTTCATCATTTTGAACACCCTCTTTTTATTATTTATGACAGTAAAAAATTTCTCTACAACATTAGGACACTTGGGAATTTTCAGAAAAAATATTTTGTAACATTATTTAGTAATTATTCGAATCACTGTAACAGGTAACGGCTATGAATATACATTACAATGGAATATTTCCATGTTTTTTATAAGGTCTTGTTTCTTCTTTATGACGAAGCATTTCAAGAGCTTGAATAATTTTGATACGAGTATCACGAGGATCAATAACATCGTCAACCATACCAGCATTCGCAGCAACATACGGATTTGCAAATTTTTCTCTATATTCGTCAATTCTTTTTTGTCTAGTTTCTTCAGGATTTTCGCTATTCTGAATTTCACGAGCAAATACAACGTTTGCTGCGCCTTCAGGCCCCATAACCGCAATCTCAGCATTCGGCCAAGCATAAACCATGTCAGCACCAATTGATTTACTATTAAGTGCAACATACGCTCCACCATATGCTTTACGAAGAATTACTGTTAATTTCGGTACTGTCGCTTCAGAATAAGCATATAAGATTTTGGCGCCATGTCGAATAATTCCACCATGCTCTTGTTTTACACCCGGGAAGAAACCAGTTACATCTTCAAATGTAATAAGAGGGATATTAAACGAATCACAGAATCGAATAAAACGAGCTGTTTTATCTGACGAATCGATATCTAATCCACCTGCAAGGAACTTCGGTTGATTAGCAACTAAACCTACCGCTTGTCCTTTTACTCGTGCAAAACCAACTACAATATTACGTGCAAAGTCTTTTTGAACTTCCATGAAGCTTTCTTCATCTACAACCTGTTCAATAACCTTTCTTACATCATACGGTCTTGTACTTTCAATAGGTACTAAATCCATTAAATCTGGACGATAATCATCTTCTATGTTGTATTCAGATCCTGGTGCTTTTTCTTTATTATTTTGAGGTAAATAACTTAGTAATGTTCGTACATTCTGTAGTACTTCTTCTTCTGATGCAGCTTTAAAATGTGCAGCACCACTAATACTATTATGAACTTTGGCACCACCTAAGTTCTCTGAACTAATTTTTTCACCTGTAACTGTTTCAATAACCTTTGGGCCAGTAATGAACATTTGACTTGTTTTCTCTACCATGAAAACAAAATCTGTAATCGCGGGTGAATAAACTGCTCCACCTGCACATGGTCCCATAATGACGGAGATTTGAGGAATTACCCCAGAATAAATGGAGTTTCTGTAAAAGATATGTCCATATCCGTCTAATGATAATACACCTTCTTGGATACGCGCTCCACCCGAGTCATTTAATCCCACAAACGGTGCTCCGTTTTTTGCTGCTAAATCCATAACGTTAGCTATTTTTTTAGCATGCATTTCTCCAAGAGCTCCACCAAATACGGTAAAATCTTGGGAGAATAAATAAATGTCTCGACCATTTACTTTACCATAACCAGTTACAACCCCATCACCAGGTCCATCTACTTCGTCAAGGCCGAAGTCTTTACAGCGATGTTCAATAAAAGCCCCTATTTCCACAAATGTTCCCGGATCTACTAATAATTCAATTCTTTCTCTAGCAGTTAATTTTCCCTTTTGATGCTGTTTTTCTATGCGAGCATCTCCGCCACCAAGTTCAACTTCTCTCTTTTTATCATAAAGCTCACAAATTTTACCAAACATATCACTCATTCTTATTCCCCCTTATGTGTTTCTTGCTCGCATAATTCAAATAGTACACTACCTGTAGATTTCGGGTGAAGGAACGCTACTTGGCTATTATGAGCACCTGTTCTTGATTTCTCATCAATCATCTTAATCCCTTTTGCTTTCACTTCATCAATGCGATCTTGAATACTTTCGACACCCAAAGCAATATGATGAATACCCTCTCCTCGTTTACTAATAAATTTAGCAACTGGACTATCATCATGTAGTGGTTCTAACAATTCTATTCTTGTATTACCAGCATTTAGAAAGGCTACTTTAACTCCTTGACTCTCAACTGTTTCAACGCCTTCATCTTTCATTCCCAAAACGTCTCGATAAAAACCGAGCGACTGCTCAATCGATTTCACCGCAACACCGATATGGTCAATTTTCTTTATCATAGTCACTTTCCCCCAATTTCCCCTAATTGCCATACATTTTTAATTATTCTATATTTTTAAAAAATATTTCCTTGATACTATTGTAATAGAAAAACTGTATTAATACAATCCATCAATTTTGAGATTCATTATGTTTTTTTATTAAAATTTCCCTATTTAAAGCGTATTCACAACCATTTTCTACTAGATAAAAAAAATATTTGAATTTTATATTATTATAATGGAATAACTGTACTAATACAATTTCCAAGAACTAAAAAGTTATTTTTACTAAAAAACTTGTTTTGTTTATCAGAAGAAGGTAGAATACTAGTGATTACTTTCAAAAAAGGAAGGTTCATATGAAGATAAAAAAAATGCAAAAAATCGTAGTTTATTTAATGATTATTACAATGCTAATGTCCACTTTACTAGTAGGTATTGGATACCTTTTCTAGTGCTATCTCACTTAAAGTAGAGATCAATACAAATAGTAAACATGACATATTATAAAAATAAAACAAAAAGGTCATATACTTTTGTCTTAAGTGAATGACCTTTTTTTCATAGGCTGACTACTAGAAGATTGTTGTTTTAAAATAAGTTCGATGAACAAAATCAGTTAATAGAATTATGGTTGATTTGGACGAGGCGCGAGACTCCAACGGGAGATTGCAGAATTCAACTTAGCCAATCTCTACTACTTGTTCATAGATAACAAAGTATATAAAAGCAACTTTTTTCCTAGTAAAGATATCCATTTTCCTTCGCAATTTGCGCAAAACTTTTTGAAGAAAGTGTTACTAAAATTTTCGTTTTAAGCGGTACTTGTTCATATAAGCGTTCAACATCACTATTTTTCATTCGGATACAACCGTTTGATATATACTTCCCAATTGACCAAGGTTCATTCGTTCCATGCACACCAAAGGTTCTACCATCTGTTCCATTTGCGTCAAAACCAAGCCAGCGACTACCTAGAGGATTCCTCGGATCTCCTCCAGGAATGTTTTTCTTTCGATAGTATGGATTTTTTGCTTTAACAACGATAGTGAATAGACCTTCAGGAGTCAATTCATTACTTCGTCCTGTTGCCACATTAAAGATTTCTACAACTTTCCCATCTTTTATATAGGCTAACTTATTATTCGCCTTATTTACAATTAGAAAAGGCTCTGTTTTAACTGGAGCAGCATTCACTATATTTGGCATAGATAAAGCAAAAATCAAAAAAAGTGAAAGTAGAGTTCTCATAATTATCTCCCTATGATTTTTGCTTAGTTTGTACGATTTTCTTTTTATCCATACCTTTTTTACCTCGTGATAATCCTTTATAGACACTCTTTATTATTAAATATTTCTCAAGTTCTTTTATTAAAGTGATTAAAGAAGATTGTTCATTAAACTCCTGACGAGACTTGGGTAAAGGTAAGTCATTAACCTCTTTAAGCATTTTATCTAGCTTTTCTAAATAAATATAAGATGTATTATACGGATGTATATGTTCTCCTAAATCATCAATAAATTCCGCTATCATTTCTGCACAAGGAACCGACTTTGGTAACGAAGCAACTAAAGGAAGCATTCTCTCAATAATTTCAAATTGTTTTTCTCTCATTTTGAAATAATGATAATACAAGTCATCACTTTTTGTTACGTGATTTTCCACATCACGAAAAGCGAGCAATTTCGCCTCTTGAATGAGCTCTTGCACTTCCATAAACTCCTTACCATTCCACTGACTTTTTCCTGTACGAATATAAAGTGACATTTTTTTAAAGATAAAAGCAAAATTTCTCTCAATTTCTATTTGGTATTGCTTTAACGTTTTCCCTACACTCGGCATGTAAATATTCATAATTAACGCTACAGTGATACCAATTACAATTAATCCCAATTCATTTAATATTAAATCAAAAGAAACATATCCTGCTGAATAAATATGCAAAATGATTACGCTACTCGTCACAATTCCTTCTTTTGCTCCTATCGCAACAACAGTAGGAATAAATACTAGAAGCATTAATCCTATAATTACAGGGTTAAATCCAAGCCCCCCAAAGAAGATTGTTGAAAAGAACATAGCAATGATACAGGCTAAAAATCGATAAAAAGCAGCTTGAAACGATTTCTTTTTGGTCACCTGAATACATAATATTGTTATAATTCCAGCAGAGGGAAAACTATGTAGCTGAAACAATTGAGCAATGTATATTGCAATTGTAACACCGAGCGCTGTTTTGATGGTTCTATATCCAATTTTAAACATACTTCTCTCCTGCACTTATTAGTATCGATTTCTCCATTGATTAGTATCACATTACTATGTATTGATTTCAAGATATTATATATTTCTTCAATATTTTTCAAACTCAAACGAAAATGTAAAGACTCACAATTTTACCAAAAAACAGAAAGAGGTTGGCTTTTATCATAAGCCAACCTCTTATCTCATTAAACTTCTTCGCAATATTGATCAAAGTATGATTGTAATTTATTCATAACAGACACTGGATCATGTCCTTCAATTTCATGTCTTTCAACCATAGTACAAAGTTTTCCATCTTTTAATAGAGCAAATGATGGAGATGATGGTGGATATTCATCAAAATAGCTTCTTGCTTGTTCAGTTGCAGCCTTATCTTGACCAGCAAATACAGTAACTAAATGATCAGGTTTTTTATCATAATGAACGGCATGAGCTGCAGCAGGTCTTGCTATCCCACCCGCACAACCACACACAGAATTAATCATTACTAGTGTTGTACCTTTTTGAGCAAATGCTTGATCTACTTCTTCTGGTGTTGTCAATTCTGTATAACCAGCTGATTTCATTTCATTTCGTGCTGTTTTTACAACATCATTCATAAAAAAATTAAAATCCATATTCATCCTCATTACCTCTCTTAAACAAAATCTATCATTATAATTATCATAACAATAGAAATGTGAGTATTCAACACATTAAACCAGCAATTTTTGATTACTGCCTATTATTCCGTCTTTTTGCCTTACAGCTATTGATTGTATTAATACAATTCATCTTCATTTTAACAGAATAATCATCTAACCAAACAAATCAGCTCTCATCCAGAGTACATGTTCTGAATAAGAGCTGAAATAATAGAATTATTTATCATTATAGATTGGTCTATTTATTCACAAATATTTGTAAAGCTTCCATAACAGCTTTACTAACCGTTTTATTTCCATTCATGACATCATTCTCTAACTGGGGTAAACATTTACGAATTCTTTCATCACTAAAAAACAACTGATGAATTTGATGAGATAGTGATTGTTTCATCCATTCTTTCGTTTGCATTTTTCTTCTGTCGTCAAAAACACCCATTGCCTTTCCCTGTTGAACAAACTCTTGAATAAGATCCCATAGTTCCATAATACCTGTTCCCTCTATACTAGAACATGTATATGCTTGTGTTTGCCATCCAACAGTTGCAGGCTGTAATACATGTAAAATACGATTATATTCAGCTTGTGTGGTCTTAGCATGTACAACATTATGCCCATCTGCTTTGTTTACAACAATTGCATCAGCTAATTCCATAATTCCTTTTTTCATTCCTTGTAATTCATCACCAGCTCCTGTTATCACAAGAAGCATAAAGAAATCCGTCATCCCTCTAACGATGGCTTCACTTTGTCCTACACCAACCGTTTCAATAATGATGACATCATAGCCCGCGGCCTCACAAAGCAACATACTTTCTCTTGTCTTACGATGAACACCACCTAAAGTACCTTCAGATGGTGATGGACGAATAAAGGCTCTTTCATTAACAGAAAGCTTCTCCATTCGCGTTTTATCTCCTAAAATACTACCACCTGTGATTGATGAACTTGGGTCAATGGCTAATACAGCCACCTTATGACCCAAGTCACATAATTCAGTACCAAAACGTTCAATAAACGTGCTTTTACCCGCTCCAGGAACTCCTGAAATACCAACTCGAACAGACTTATTCGTATAAGGTAATACTTTTTGCAAAAGCTCCTGAGCACTATCAAAATGATGAGGTGCATTACTCTCAATTAGCGTAATCCCTTTTGCTAGTGCTGCTCGATTACCGGCAAGAATACCATGTAATAGTTCATCTGTATCAATTCTTTTCCGATCCTTCTTAACGAACCTTGGTTTATGTTGATTTCGGTCTGTCATTATGAAGACACTTCCTCATACCCTAATGCTTTATAGATTTCTTTCATAAGAGTTTTTGCCGATTCAGGAATAACTGTTCCTGGTCCAAAAATTGCTTTAGCACCATGTTCATATAAGAAGTCGTAATCTTGCTGTGGAACTACCCCTCCAATAATAACGATAATGTCTTCACGCCCAAGTTTTTTCAGTTCTTCAATAAGCTGTGGTAATAACGTTTTATGCCCAGCAGCAAGTGAACTCATTCCAACGACATGGACATCATTTTCAACTGCTTGACGGGCAGTTTCTGCTGGTGTTTGGAATAAAGGTCCCATATCAACATCAAAGCCTAAATCTGCAAATGCTGTAGATACAACTTTGACTCCTCTATCGTGACCATCCTGACCCATTTTCGCCATTAAAATACGAGGTCGTCTTCCTTCTTGCTCTAAGAATTCGTCTGTCATTCTTTTCACTTCAGAAATATCGTCTTCCACACCATACGATGAACTATAAACACCGCTAATTGAACGAATAACCGCTGAATGTCGTCCTGAAACTAATTCAATAGCCATTGAAATCTCTCCTAGGCTCGCTCTTACGCGTGCTGCTTCAACAGCAAGAGCCAACAAATTACCTTCTCCAGTTTCAGCAGCTTTTGTAATAGCATTAAGAGCTGCAATTACTTTTTCTTCATCACGATTTTCTCTTAATTGCTTTAATTTCTCCAATTGACTTTCACGAACAGCCGTATTATCAACTTCTAAAATATCTAGCGCTTCTTCTTTTTCTAAACGATATTTGTTTACTCCAACGATTGTCTCTAATTTAGAATCAATTTTCGCCTGACGTTTAGCCGCAGCTTCTTCAATTCTCATTTTAGGAATTCCTGTTTCGATAGCTTTCGCCATACCGCCTAATGATTCAATCTCTTCAATATGCTTCCAAGCTTTCTCAATAAGCTCATTTGTTAGTGTTTCTACATAGTAAGAACCTGCCCATGGATCAATAACTTTAGTCATTGAAGTTTCCTCTTGTAGATATAATTGTGTATTACGAGCAATACGGGCAGAGAAATCTGTCGGTAAAGCAATTGCTTCATCCAGCGCATTTGTATGCAAGGATTGTGTATGTCCCATTGTTGCAGCATGAGCTTCAATTAAAGTACGAGCTACATTATTAAATGGATCTTGTTCTGTTAAGCTCCAGCCTGATGTTTGTGAATGAGTTCTTAACATTGTAGATTTTTCATTTTCAGGTTCAAATTGTTTCATCAATTTCGCCCAAATACATCGTGCTGCTCTCATTTTGGCAACTTCCATAAAATAATTCATGCCAATAGCCCAGAAAAATGAAAGCCTTGGTGCAAATTTATCGATAGGAATTCCTGCTTGAAGCCCAGTTCGAACATATTCAATTCCATCAGCAAGTGTATAAGCTAATTCCAAATCAGCAGGCGCTCCAGCTTCCTGTAAATGGTAACCCGAGATAGAAATACTATTAAATTTCGGCATATACCTAGAAGTATACTCGAATATATCTGCAATAATTTTCATACTCATTTTTGGTGGATAAATGTACGTATTACGCACCATATATTCTTTTAAAATATCATTTTGAATTGTACCAGACAGCTTTTCTTGAGGAACTCCTTGCTCTTCAGCTGTTACGATGTAAAATGCTAAAACAGGTAATACCGCACCATTCATAGTCATTGAAACACTCATTTGATCTAATGGAATACCGTCAAATAATTGTTTCATATCAATCATACTATCAATTGCAACACCCGCTTTACCTACATCACCTACAACGCGTTCATGGTCAGAGTCATACCCTCTATGAGTTGCTAAGTCAAATGCAACAGATAGACCTTTTTGCCCCATAGCTAAATTACGTCGATAAAAAGCATTTGATTCCTCAGCCGTTGAGAAACCAGCATATTGGCGAACTGTCCATGGTTTATTTACATACATAGTCGGATAAGGCCCTCTTGTAAATGGAGCGATTCCGGGCAGATGTTGCATTTGTTCTAATCCTTGAACGTCCTCTTTATTGTATAAAGTATTAATTTTAATATCTTCATTTGTTTCAAAAAGAAGCTCTTCCAAGTTTTCTATGCTTTTTGCAGCAGTCTGTTTCCAATCATTTTGGCCAATTTGTTTTTTCTTAGGTGTTAATTTTGAAAAATCACGACGTGTAGACAATTACAAAACCTCCAAGTCTGTTAAAATTGATGTAATTTGTGTAACAGCATTACTTCCAACAGCAATAACATCCTTCAATCCAGCTGTTTTCAATTGTTGATCTAATTCTGCATTTTGTTTACCAGCTATGAAGATTTCCACTTGTTTATCCGCTTCTACTATTGCTTTTGTCCATGCTACAGCAACTTCTTCATAATCAGCATCACTTCCACATAAAACATAATGCTTAAATGAGCTTGTTTTAACAAACTGGATTACTTCATCAATTGTTGAACATTGTTGTTGAATAGATTCAACTCCACCAGCTGCAACAAATCCTTTAACAAAATCAGCTCGAGGTTTATATGATTTTAAATCTTTAATACAAATTAAACCTATTTCAGGGCATTTTCCGTTCTTTTCTTTATAGTTAAGTGAAGCAATTCGTAAATTCTCGAAATCCTCTGCTAGACGAACTCCTTTTAAAGGTATAATCTGTTCAATTTCATATGGTAATGCCACTTCAAGTGACTTAGATTTATTTAATACAACGGTATCTTCTAAATTCGGATATACATTGGTTCCAATTAGACTATCCTTACGCTTAGCTACATTTTCTTTCTTTTCTGTTAATGTTTCTTTAACATTTTCTTGTAGCCAACCGGTACGTAATACTTCAATTAGCCCACCGCGTTTTTCAATTTCAAGAAATAAGCTCCACGCTTTATCAGTCAATTCATTTGTTAATGTTTCAACATAAAATGAACCACCAGCAGGATCTACTACTTTATCCACTAGCGTTTCCTCTTTTATCACTAAGTGAATATTTCTTGCGATTCTATCTGAGAAAGATGATGTTTCATTTGAAGCAACACTATATTCTTTTACCTCTAATGATTGGACACCACCGATAACTGCTGCAAAAGCTTGGTTAGCTTGGCGTAGTAAATTTACATATGAATCAAATAAAGTAGACGTGAACGTTGAAGTTTCTGCATGAATGTACATTTTAAAGCATTCAGGATCCGTAGAAAATTCTTGACCTAATAAAGACCATAAACGTCTTGCTGCTCGTAATTTTGCAACATTCATAAAGAAAGCTGAATCTATCCCAAAAGCAAACACGATATTTTTAGCCACATCTTCTGCTGTATACCCATTTTTCATTCCATAGTGTAGATATTCTGAAGCAGTCGCTAGAGCTGTAGCTAACTCTTGCACAGCATTCCCACCAGCGTTATGAACAGCTGTAGACTTCACTAAGATTTTCTTTACATTAGGTAAATCCGCCTCTTTCAAATGTTCAAACCATTCAGCAAAAAAAGCTTCTGGATCTAAAATTCCTTTACCTTGGATAACTCCCTCAGCTATTGGATCTTCCGCTAACACGCCTTTAAGTCCTTCTTGCTCTACTTTGGATAATTTTTTCACCTGTGAAAGCAAAGCTTTTTGACCACCTTTAGTATCTACGAAAAGTGGTTGTTCTTTTTTCGACGCTTCTTGTAAAAAGAATTGTAGTTCATCACTATTCATCGTTGCCAATTGGCTAAAATCAACCGCTAATGAATTTTGGCCGCGGCTTACCAATTGATTAAAGTTTGCTAAAATTTGTTCAGCACTGTCTCCAAAAATCTTTTGTGAAACTAACCATGGTCGCTTAGCATAACCTAAAGCATCTGTACCTCTTGTGTATGGTGCAAATCCTGGCCATTCTTCGTTTATTACAGAACTATCTTCAGTATATAAAGGCTTTAATTCTATACCTTCATAAGTTGATGTCTTAAGTTTAGCTAAAGATTTCCCCTTTAAACTTGCCTCAGCCTTCTTTTCCCAATCTTCCATAGTAGCTAGTGGAAAAGTAACCGCTTTTGTCTCTTGAAGATTCATGTTTGTTCGCTTTTATTAAGTACTATCCTAGCGTGAACGCTTTCAATTCATGCTGTTTTAATCCTAATAAAAGCCTACACCCCCCTTTATGAAATGAAAACGCAACTAATGTCGAAATTTGTATAAATATTTCAACTATTAACTCTATTCTAGTACAGCTAACCTTTTCCTGCAATTATCCTTTACAAAAAAAATCAAAAAAAGCACTTTTGAGAACAAGCAATACGCTCTTCAAAAGTGCTTTTTCATTAATAAATCGACGTATTTTCGTCTGACATATTTTCAATAATTTCTTTAATTCTTGCTAAGAATTTCCCACAAACCAAGCCATCAAGCACTCGATGATCCAACGATAAACATAAGTTGACCATATCACGAACCGCAATCATGCCATCAATGATTACTGGACGTTTCACAATCGATTCAATCTGTAGTATAGCAGCTTGCGGATGATTAATAATACCCATTGATTGAACCGAACCAAATGACCCCGTATTATTAACAGTAAAAGTACCACCTTGCATTTCTTCTGCCTTTAACTGACCAGTTCTAACTTTTCGAGAAAGATCTGTAATCTCTCTAGCAACACCTTTGATAGATTTTTCATCAGCATGTTTAATTACAGGAACAAATAAAGAATCTTCTGTTGCTACCGCAATATTTAAATGTATATCACGTTTTTGAATGATTTTATCGCCAGCCCATGTTGAATTAATTTCTGGAAATTCCTTTAACGCTTGAGCAACAGCTTTAACAAAAAACGCGAAATAAGTTAGATTATAGCCTTCTTTCTCCATAAAGCGATTTTTCTCTTTATTGCGGAGAGCAACTAGATTAGTAGCATCAACCTCTATCATCATCCAAGCATGTGGAATTTCATGTTTACTTTTCAGCATATTGTTTGCAATTGCTTTTCGGACAGGGTTTATAGGTAACGCAAGATCACCATTTACAGGTACATAAGATTTCTCCTCTGCCGACTTAGATACAAGTGGTTGAATTTCTGCTGATGTCATTTTAGTTTGAACACTCTCTTTTTCAACTGGCTTTTCGTTAATTCCACCAGCTTGAACAGCTTGTAAAATATCTTTACGAGTGATTCTACCACCTGCCCCAGTTCCTGTGATTTGAGCTAAATCAATGTTGTGCTCTTGAGATAAACGTAAAACAGCAGGTGAGTAACGAGCGCTTGCTAAAGGCTTTTCGATTTTTGTCACTTCAGGTTGATTACTAGACTGAACAACTACTTTTTCCTCATTTTGCTCTTCCACTTCTATCGTACAGATAACTTCTCCTATTTCTAAAGTCTGATCTTCCTCAGCAATTAGTTCTTTAATAATACCAGAAAACGAAGAAGGCACTTCTGCATTTACTTTATCAGTCATTACTTCAGCAATTGGATCATATTTATTTACAGAATCTCCAGGTCCAACTAACCATTTACTTATTGTGCCTTCTGTAACACTTTCTCCAAGCTGCGGCATTTTCATTGTTTCAATTGCCAACTTAGGTCCCCCCTATCTGTAAGTATTTAGAATTCAGCGAGCTCTTTTATTGCTTTCTCAACTTTGTCACTATTGACTAAAAAGAATTTTTCCATTGTTGGTGCATAAGGCATAGCTGGAACATCTGGACCAGCTAATCTCATGATTGGTGCATCCAAATCGAAGAGGCAATTCTCTGCAATAATAGCTGCTACCTCTCCAATAACGCTACCTTCTTTGTTATCTTCAGTGATTAACAATACTTTACCCGTTTTCGAAGCCGCTTCAATGATAGCTTCTTTATCTAAAGGATATATTGTTCGTAAATCCAAAACATGAGTGGATATGCCATCAGAAGCAAGTTTTTCAGCTGCTTGTAAAGCATGGTGAACACATAAACCATAAGTTATGACAGTGACATCTTCACCTTCACGTTTAACATCTGCTTTTCCAATTGGTAATACGTAATCTTCCTGTGGCACTTCTCCTTTAATAAGTCGATAAGCTCTTTTATGTTCAAAAAACAACACAGGGTCAGGATCACGAACAGCAGCCTTCAATAAACCCTTTACGTCATACGGAGTAGAAGGCATTACAATTTTTAAACCCGGTGTATTAGCAAACATCGCTTCTACTGATTGAGAATGATATAAGGCGCCATGAACACCACCACCGTAAGGAGCTCGAATGACGATAGGACAATTCCAATCATTATTTGAACGATATCGAATTTTTGCAGCTTCAGACACAATTTGATTAACAGCAGGCATAATGAAGTCTGCAAATTGCATTTCAGCAATCGGTCTCATTCCATACATGGCTGCCCCTATACCTACACCAGCTATTGCCGACTCTGCTAAAGGTGTATCTAGTACTCGATGTTCACCAAATTGTTCATATAATCCCTGTGTTGCCTTAAAGACCCCACCTTTTCTTCCAACATCTTCACCTAATACAAAAACCTTCTCGTCTCTTTCCATCTCTTCACGAATCGCCATCGTCACTGCATCTATATATGAAATTACAGGCATATTATTCTCCCTCCTTACTAGTTACCATATACATGATTTAAAGCATGTTCTGGATTTGCATACGGTGCATTTTCTGCAAAATCAGTTGCGTCATTTACTATTTTCATAATGCGATCATTAATTTCTTTTTCACTTTCATCATTCAAAATACCGCAATCTTTTAGATAAGTTGCAAAAGATTGAATTGGATCATTTGATTTCGCTTCAGATATTTCATCTTGCGCTCGATACGCTCTATCGTCATCATCGCTTGAATGCGGCGTTAGTCGATAAGTAATCGTTTCGATTAAAGTAGGACCATCACCTCTTCTAGCACGCTCAGCAGCTTCTTTAACCACTTTATATACTTCTAGAGGATTGTTTCCATCGACTGTAACCCCAGGCATACCATACCCAATGGCACGGTCTGAAACTCTAGCACAACCTAATTGTTTTTCGATTGGAACAGAAATCGCATATTTATTATTCTCACACATAAAGATTACCGGAAGCTTATGAACACCCGCAAAGTTTGCCCCTTCATGAAAATCTCCTTGATTACTAGACCCTTCTCCAAATGTTACAAAGGAGACTAAATCTTTCCCTTCCATTTTTCCAGCTAATGCTATCCCAACAGCATGAGGAACTTGTGTAGTAACGGGTGAAGAACCTGTTACTATACGATTCTTCTTCTGACCAAAATGTCCTGGCATTTGTCTTCCACCTGAGTTCGGATCTTCCGCTTTCGCAAATCCTGAAAGCATTAACTCTCTTGCAGTCATCCCAAAGGTTAATACAACTCCGACATCCCTGTAATAAGGTAATATATAGTCTTTTTCAGTATTAAGTGCAAAAGCCGCTCCTACTTGAGCCGCTTCTTGTCCTTGGCAAGAAATAACAAAAGGTATTTTTCCTGAACGATTTAATAACCACATGCGCTCATCAATTCTTCTTGCAAGAATCATTGTTTCATACATTTCCATAAGTTTTTCGTTCGACAAACCCAGTTCTTTATGGCGATTTTCCATATGTTTATCCTCCAATCATTTTACAAATTGCTCTTTTAAAGTTTTCTATAGTTATTAAAATTTGCCTTATTATAGGACAGTTAACAATCTTCTAAAAAGTGTTGAAGGTTTTAGTACTATCAATTTAGAAATGATTCGACTAGTTCTGAAAATAAGAAAGCTACAACTGCCTAGCAAGTTTAATAGTGCTGGAGCTAGACAGTATTTTAGTTCATATACTTTCCTAAACCCTTAAATGAAGAAGAGTATTCATAACCTAGGAATGTAGTGCTTTTCCTTCAACAGCAAGCGCCGCTTCACCAATCGCTTCGGATAATGATGGATGAGGATGAATAGTATGGGAAATTTCCCATGGTGTAGCATCTAAAACCTTCGCTAATCCAGCTTCCGAAATCAAATCAGTTACATGAGGTCCAATCATATGAATTCCAAGAATATCATCTGATTCTTGATCAGCAACTATTTTTACAAAACCATTATTATCACCTAGTACTAACGCCTTGCCTATACCTTTAAATGAAAACTTCCCTACTTTAACATTGAATCCTTTTTCCTTTGCTTGATTTTCAGTTAATCCAACACTTGCTACTTCTGGATTAGAATATACACACTTCGATACAGAAGTAGCCTCTAGTACTTGAGGTTTCAACCCTGCTATATGTTCAACAGCAATAATCCCCTCATGTGATGCGACGTGAGCAAGCTGTAATCCACCTATACAATCACCAATTGCGTAGATGTGACTTTCTTTTGTCTGATAATAGGAGTTGGTACTAATATAACCATTATTAACTAAAATCTCAGTATTCTCAAGACCAATTTTTTCTAAATTTGCTTTTCGTCCAACACTAACTAACATTTTTTCTGCGGAAAAGCTTTTTTCAATCCCATTTACTTCTGCTTTAACCGTTATTCCTTCTTTTTCGTGACTTATGGTTTCCGGCAAAATTTTTGCCTTCGTCACAATTTGTATATTTTTCTTTTTTAATAATCTTTGCAGTTCTTTAGAAATCTCATGATCTTCAGCTGGTAAAATACTCGACGCATATTCTACAACCGTTACTTCAACGCCAAAATCACTCATCATAGAAGCCCATTCGATACCGATTACTCCTCCACCTACAATTAACAAGCTTTTAGGAAGACTTTCTAGTTTCAACATTTCATCAGATGATAATACTTTATCTCCATCAATGTTTAATCCAGGTAATGAGCTAGGTCTTGAACCTGTGGCAAGTATTACATTTTTCGGAATAAGCATTTCATTCTCACTACCATCATTCATCTCAACTGATATTGTGCCTGGAAGTGGTGAGAAAATGGACGGACCTAGTATTCTACCTATCCCATCATACACATCAATTTTTCCTTTTTTCATCAAATGCTTTATACCGTTATATAAACTGTTTACAATATTTTCTTTTCGATTTTGAACTTTTGAGAAATCTAATGTTACATCATTAGAAATGACTCCGAACTCTAAGCTATTTTGTGTTTGTTGAAACACTTCAGCACTTCTAAGCAACGCTTTCGATGGGATACACCCCTTATGCAAACATGTACCACCAAGTAAATTTTTTTCAACAATAGCTGTTTTTAATCCTAATTGAGATGCGCGAATCGCAGCCACATATCCCCCCGGACCTCCACCAATGATGACTAAATCATACTCTTTCGACATAAAAAACTACCTCCCTGTTATAGATCGATCAGTGAAGTCTTAAATTCGTAAGGCAAACACTAATATTTTTAAATGTTTATCCAATTTAAAATACACCTTACATTTAGAATAAACCTCCATATTATTAAAGCAACAGATTATAAATGTTGCACTGTTATTTTTTTACACTATAAATCATAGGTGTATGATTTTCTTTGATATATAGCCCTTCAGAAAGATTCCATATTATCAATAAAAAATGAAGATTATTCTTTTTCTTTATATTTACAATAACTAAATTGTATGAAGATAAGAGAATGAGAATTTACTTGTATAACAAATTATTGCAAAATCTATGCCAACTTTATAAAATCACAAGAATTCAGTTTTTGTATAATGCAAAAAAGTAAGAGGCACGTTAACCGTACCTCTTACTTTATATTTCATCCATACCACAATACCCCAAATGAAGGAATCATAAACCATGCAATAATTTTCATAGCATGAAAATTATTGCATGCTATTTTTTTCTAACATATACTTATCCATCTTATAATACAGATTTCTTACCGAAATACCTAATTCTCTAGCAGTTGCTGTTTTATTTCCATTATTCAAATCCAAACATCTCTCAATGATTTGTCTCTCGAATTCATCCACTCTTTCTGTTAGTGAAGTTGCTTCTTTAACAGTCAATTGATCATTTACTTGTTGACTTTCTACTTTTGTGTTTAAAGAAATAGATAGATGTGGTACATCAATCACTTTTTCACTAAATTTCATAAAAATCATTGCTCGCCCTAATACGTTTTCTAATTCCCTTACATTACCTGGCCAATTATATCGAATGAGCAGCTGCAACGCATCATCCGTTACCCCATCTATTTTTCTGCCATACTCTTGATTGAGTTTTTGTAATAAATGATTCGTTAATAACGAGATATCTTCTTTTCTCTGTCTTAACGGAGGTATAAATATTGGCATGCGATTTAATCGATAATAAAGATCCTCCCGAAACTGTCCATTGTTAATCGCTTGCTCTAAATTAACATTTGTTGCTGCTATTATTCGAACGTTAATTGGAGTTGCTTTAGTTGCTCCTACTTTTACAATTTCTTTTTCTTGTAATACTCGAAGTAATTTCACTTGGATGGATAAGCTCATTTCTCCTATTTCATCTAAAAAAATACTTCCATTGTTCGCTTCTTCAAACAGACCTATTTTACCTCCTCTTTTCGCACCTGAAAATGCTCCTTCCACATAACCAAAAAGTTCACTCTCAAGTAAAGATTCAGAAATTGCCCCACAATTGACACGAATAAATTTATTAAATTTTCGATCACTTTCATTATGAATAGCATGAGCAAATAATTCTTTTCCTGTTCCAGATTCCCCTCGTAACAAAACCGTTACAGGTGTTGTAGCACTTATTCTAGCCTGCTCAATAGCCAACGTCATTTCTTCGGAGCAGCCAATAATATCTTCAAAACGATATTTTGCTTCTAACGTGCGGATAATTTGACGTGCCCTATGCAATTCTTGGGTAAGCTCTTGTATTTCTGACATATCATGTATTACACCTACACTACCTTTAAGATTTCCTTCTACGATAATCGGTGCTACATTTACGATGACTTCTTTTTTATGTGGTCCAACAATTAATTTAGTACCACGAATCGGGTTTCGCGTCTGAAGCACCTTCATATGAATACTATCTCCTTCATATATATCCGTCGATGCTGGCTGACCAATTACCTCTTCTTCTTTTAGGCCTGTAATACGAGAGTAAGCTGGATTAATTAAAATACCTCTTCCATGCTCATCAACGACAGAAATAGCATCGTCACTTGAATGGATAATCGCCTGTAACATCGTTTGAATCTCTTTTAAATTTGTAATTTCTTCTGCTAAATTAACGACTTCAGAAATATCCTTAAATACAGCAAACGCTCCAATGATTTCGTCATTTTCATTCAACATCGGAATTCTCGTCGTGATGATTTTTAACCCATTGCTTAATTCATGTTCTTTATTAGTCTCAACCTGCTTACTTTCTAAAATGATTGGTAAGCGACTATTATGAATAACATCCTTAACATGCTTGCCAATGGCATCCTTATGTAGTACACCAACCATCTTTTCTGCACTACCATTAAATAAGGTTATTCTCGCATTTTCATCAATTACAATCATACCCTCTTCAGTCGAGTTGAAAATTAGATCTCTTCTATAGGATTCATCTTGTAAAGTATCAATAAGTAGCTCTTTTTCTTCAAGTAGTTTTGCAATAATAAAAGCAACTGTTCCTGGAATTAAAATAGTATGTGAATGTTTTGCTTTACGAATTTCCTGAAATGTCTTTTGACTCCCCGTTACATCAATAATAATATCGTATGTTTCATCAAGAAACTCTCTCCAGTCCGTACCGTAATTGATTCTTATTTGTTTTGCTAGCTCTAATCCTTCAGCGTTAACATTTTGATCAATAATGGAACCAACATGTAAAAAATCAGCCTCTAAAAATAATTTCAAAATCGAAGTTCCGCCTTTTCCAGCTCCCACGATCATAACCTTTTGCAAGCCGCTCACCTTCTTCATCAGCATTTATAGAATTTATCTTGTGACAGTTAACTAATGATTCCCTTATATGTTAGCAGAATTTCCACATTTTATATATTTTTTCCATCAAAAACCTGATATGTCTATTGACAAATTTAATAAATATTCTATTCTACAATAAAGAGAGTATATATTCGATAAACCATTTTTCCTTGTTTCTAATTCCTTAGCTTCAATAGCATCTTCAGACACTCCTCTTCGGAATTCCTTTTCTATTCCTTACGAGATTACATTTTATGACGAAGTTTCACAGGTTTTTTAACGGGATGAAGACATATTTTAAAGGGGACAATACAATGGGAAGATTAATAGCATTTCTAATTTTATTTATTCCAGGTGTATGTGCTGCAATGGGGATTAAATTTATGCGTGATATGATTTTCGGAATATTACAATTTCCTTTTCCTTCACTCATTCTACAATTTTTGGTCGGATTTATTATGATGGTTGGTGGAATTGGTTTTATAGCAGGTTTTATACTACATAGAGATCGTAAACGAAATAAAGTTCAAAAGCGATTTATTAGATGAAAACCCTAAAGTCAGAAATCAATCCCTAACAGACCCTCGTTCTGTTAGGGATTTGATTTGTTTCTTGTTTCTTTATATCATTTACTCATTAACTTTTGCTTTAACTGAATCGCTTTTTCAGGATAATCTGTGAAAAAGCTTGAACAATTAATGGAAAAAAGATTCGTCATTTGCTCTTCATTGTTAATGGTATACGGACGTACAGCAATCCCTTCATTCATAGCGCTAGTAATGATCATATTTGGTGCAGCTTTAATATTCGGATGAATCGCTTTTGCCTGAATTGCTTTTGCATAAACCCAAGGCATATACAATCCATCTCGATACAAAGGCGCTGTTTCAATCATTGGAGCTAACTGATAGCAATGCACAATACTATAGTGATTAAAAGAAGAAAATATGACACGATCTTGCATATTATATTGTTTTACCAGGTTAATAACTTTTTCTTCAAGACCAGGGTATAAAATAACACTATTTTTCAGCTCAATATTTAGAAGCATACTATTCCCTTGAAGCCAAGTTAATACTTCCTCAAGTGTAGGTATTTCTACAAAACCTGTTTTTTTCCCATATTTATAACTAGCATCGAACTGTTTTAATTCTTTAAGAGTATAGTCCATGACCAAACCCTTTTGGTTCGTCGTGCGATCTAATTGTTCATCGTGAATAACAACAACTTTACCATCTTTAGTTAGTTGAACGTCCAATTCAATACCATCGGCACCGACTCTTTCTGCTTCTTTAAAGGCCACCATTGTATTTTCTGGAAAAGTCCCAGCAGCTCCCCTATGCGCAAAGATTTGTGTCGTAATAATCACAAGCAAGCTCCTTTCCATATTCTTTGATAAACATCCATAATAGATCTTTTTGTTTTGGCTGTTTTCAAAAAGATTGTTGTTATTAAATAAGTTCAGTAAATTAAATTAGCATATATAAGCTATTGAGTGTAAGCTGTAAGACTTCTGCGGAAGTATGTTACAAGCGAGACCCTAACACCTAATAAATGTACCTCAGAAAGCGAGTATCCTGAAGTGGAACTCACCTAAACCCTTTTAATAAGACTATTTCAACAGATGCAAAATCAGCCTTATTTTATCTCGTCGTACTATCAAAAGACCTTTTTCTAATAATTATATCATTTCTGCCACTTCTTTGACTTCTTAACAATGCTTGAAGTAAACATAAAAAAAGACCAATTGATGAAAAATCGATTGGATCTTTTTTACATATTCTATAGAAAATCAGGACTTTAATTCAAAGCCTGCCTAACTCTTTCAAGAAGCTTTATGTTCTAATCGAAGCTTATCTGCGACCATCGCGATGAACTCTGAGTTAGTAGGTTTGGCTTTAGACATGGATACGGTGTAACCGTTGATTTAACAGTGTTTTTAGTTACTCAAATAACGTAAACTGCGCTTTCTTTATCGGTTTATCACTCGAATATTTACCGGTGAGTGATAGTTGTCTTTATTATATCTGAGCGATAGAGGAAGAGCAAGTATATAATATGAAGAAACTCGTTAAATTTAGCAAAAAAAGGAACCCTAACCACGAAGGCTAGGGCGAAATGTTACTCTTTAAAGTATTTATCCGGAATTTTTATATCAATGTACGACCAATCATCAGTGGACATGTCGCTTACTTCAATTCTTAGCGTTCTCTTTTCGATTGCTTTAATTGAATTCGTTTTTGTTTGATATTCTATATATCCGCGCGAAGTAGTATCGCCAGTTACCTTTTTGTCTATATCGATTAAAGATAGACTGCTGAATAACGGTTTTCCTACTTTAAACGATGTTTCTTTTGAATTTTCAAACTGAACCGCCACTGTCATAATGACTTTACCCGTGTCAGCATTTTTATCGAAACTTATATCGTGAGCTGTTACTTTTAGCCCGTTGAAGTCACTTGTAAAAAACGACTCTTTTTCGAACGTGCGATCTTCACTATTAACGTAGTTACCGATCGCTCCAAAAACCAAAATTACTGAAAGTACCCCGAATATTATAATAACTTTCCACGTAGTTCTATCGAATTTTATCCCCATTTCGCCAACCTCCACCTAACTAAATAACTTACCAAGATCATTATACCAATATTTCCCTTTTACGAGAAGAAACATAAAAGTAATAGGTATTACCAGGTAGGGGCGTTCTATTAATCTAATTCAAATGGATAGCGATATATATTATTAGAGTCAAAAGTCGGATTAAATATGATTTCGTAGCCGATTCTAGTTGCGTCTACCTTAATGCTATCATCAAACGTTATTCCTAATCCTTTTTCTATATCGCCAATAGTTGCACTAGTTTCTAGTTTAATTCTTGCGAGTTTACCCTCACTAAATATAGCGCTTGCATACTCGTAGTAAGCTCCGTCAGCATACATAATATAATCTGCTGTAACTCTTTCGCCATTCTCTAAGATAAATAAGCCGTCCATATAGACTTTTTCCTCTGTGTCACGCTTATTTGCCTTGTCAAAGTTAGCGAAATTAACAATCGGTGGACTCGGTGGCGCAGGCTTAATTTCCTCCGCTTGTTCTACTTTAATCGGCTCCGTAACTTCCTCTTTTTCCGGCTCTTCTTCCGTCACTATGTCCGGCTCTTGCTTTTCCGCTGGCTCTGCGCTACATCCTGCGATAAGTAAGAATAATAATAGTGCGCCCATAAATCCCGTTATCTTCTTCATTCAGCAGCCCCCTTTACAGTAATATTTTACCATATCACAACCCCTGAGTTTAAAAAATACTGCGTATATTTTTTCGACTATAGATACTTTAATGCGATAAAGTGAGTTTTGAAAAATTGTGCGCTAATGGCGTAGTTCAGTTGGAGAGTATTAGGAGAGGCGCTATGGGGATTTTGCGCCTTTATTCGTTGCTATTTATTCGATTCATATTCTTTAATAACTTTATAAAACGATGTTTTCTTTAAATCAAGCGAACGCATGAAGTCCACCGCTGTTATATCCCCGGCTTTCCATTTTGTATAAGTCTCTTCTATAATTCGCTTCTGCTTATCGCTAAGAGTTTCGTAACTAATAATCGGACGACCGACGTGCTTACCTTCTCGCTTAGCCTGCGCAATTCCTTCTGCCTGGCGCTGCCTTATCTTCTTACGTTCCTGATCCGCAACATAGGATAGCAGCGATAAGAACTGATCCTCCATTAAGCGTCCTATGTCGCCCATCTCACGAAACTTACGACTATCAAATAACGTTTCATTTTCAAGGATAACAATATCGGCGCCAATATCCCTCGTTATGTATTTCCATTCTGCGATAACCTCGTCATAATTACGTCCAAGTCGGTCTAATGCGTCGATATATAATAAGTCACCTTTGCGCAATGTTTGCCTCATTAACTGATATTGCGGTCGGTCGAAGTTCTTGCCGCTTGCCTTATCGACATATATCCGTAACGGCTCAACGCCCTTTTCCTGCATCTTATATAATTGGCGCCCTTCATTCTGATCCTTCGCACTTACTCGCACATATCCTAATTTCAACATGGCGTCCGCTCCTTCACGTTTATTACTACCATTATAAGCCAATCATTCCGCAAAGATCAACAAAATATACGAACGTTCATAAATAAAAAATAACGCCTTTACGACCGTAATATCAAGGCTTCTGAGATAGTTCGCGAAGTATACGTTTACGAACGAAATAACCCCCTGAGTTCAGAAGGCGTCCACGCTCCGGCAGCCCCTCGCAATTGATTTACGTTGTATTATGTTGAATATAAATCGTAATCATTCCGCTTTCCTTCTATATTATGCGATATAAAACGCATTTCAACATCAAAACGAACCCTTATTGTAGGTAAATTTCACTTACCAATTCATTTTGCACTCCAATTCCACGTATCAAAAATTATTATTTAAAGAAAATTATTTACGTACTCTAATTATCAATTAACATTGTGTTCAAATACAATTATCCCTATTTTACATTGTTCATAAAGTAGTCATTGAGTTATCTGCAAAATCGAAAAAATTATATTATTATAAATAATGTCGAATTTATTTTTATTGGAGTTGATTTGTAATGGGTATCATATTTACACTAATCGCTATTGCTCTTCTCGGATTCGCAGCTCGTAATGCCAATTTGGCACTTCGCGCAACATCTACAAGTGTAAAATTGGAATATTGGATTGGAGCAGCTGTCTGTTTAGTAATCGCACTAGGAATTCTTTTTTATGGATGTTCTTCTAACAATACATCCGATGATTATGATTCAAATGACTCTTATGAGTCTAACGATGTTTATGATTCAGGAAATCAAAATAGTACACCTACTAGTCACCCTTGGGATTCACCTTTAGAAAAATACAAGGAAGAGAAAAAGCCTTGGGAATAATTTAATCCAAACAAGAAAATGAGCCGTCCTAATGGTCGGCTTTTAACATTCTGCTATACTATACTTTCCCAAGAAAGAGCGAAGCCCCTATCGAAAGGACTCCGCCATTATTCTCTATACTATCTGATCTATCACGTAAAATGCTTGCTGACTCTCATCACACAATACGATTACTTTATCGCCCGATTTCAAGTCTATTTGACGCACTGTGCGCGATATGATTAAGTCCTCACTCTCGAGCACCACACCGTCATATACTCGTAAGCTTAGCGAAGGAAATGGCGAAACTACTATCGCTATCTCAACATTAGTATCTCGGTTATGCCCGTACTTACGAATGAGTTGGACGAACTTTGCCGCGTTTGATCCCTCAATTCCTAGTCGTTTTTCAATCGCCATTATGCGCCAGCCTCCCCGCTCATTTCTACTTTGGTAACGAAGTAATCGAAAAACTCATCGGCTTGTGCCTTAATTGAGCCTGCGCCTAAGGTAACGTTAAAGTGGTACGTATTACCTCCGTTTCCTCCGCTTTTACCTTCGCGATATGCTTGCGCCTCACCGCGTGTTAAGACTGTTTCACCCTTATGCAAAACTGCCTGGTATCCTGAATACGGGACGTAATTAAGTCCGCCGTTGTGGCTTTTACCTGGAGACTTCTTAGAATCGTCCTTCTTACCCCTTACCTCTAAGTGTTTCTTAAATTTATCAACCACTATATCCGTACCGATAGACTTAACTTTTTTAGTTATATATTCTCGCTGAGCCTGTTTTCCGCTTAATGCCGATAGGATGAATGAATCTTTAACAGATGCGTTAAATCCTTCGATAACACCCTTACCGATTCCCGCTCCGACTTTAATTGCGATAGGAACTAAGATAGGCAAAGAAGTATCGATCGCAGCTGCTAACGATTGTATAAGTATCTTTGATGTAGCTTCGATCTTGCCTTTTCCGTCCTTATCAAGCCATTTTAAAAAGCGTTTATAAACGTCATCAATCACGAATGAAACTTTTCCGTAAACAGTTGTCTTTTTCTTGAAGTCCTCCGAGTTAACGAGACCGGTAAACCAATCGTAAACGTCAATAGTAGCGCTAGTTAGACCTATTAAAATACCATCTATCATGCGGCCACCGATTTTTCCAAACCTTGTAAAGTCATCACTATCGAAACGCTTAAGTAAATCATCAAAAAAGGTCGAAACTGTATCTAAGGCTGGCGTACCCATATCGCTAAGAATAAGATTAAATTTTTCTTTTACTTGCTGCCACTTACCGAGCGTTGTTCCGCCCATCTCGTCAATAAGTTTCTGCGTCATACCTATTTTGTTAAAGTATTTATCTAGCTTCGCAAGTTGCTGATCTAGTGGAAGTTTCTTAATATCGTTCATAATTGCTCGAGGCATTTCGAATCGTTCGACGATCGACTGTGAATCACCACTAAATAGTTCCCTTAGAGCAAATACAGCACCCTCCGTACCTTGTAATGGGTCGATGGCTGCCATACGCTCAGCTAGATTCCACATTTTTTCAAGTTGTTTCATATCTTTTGAAACTGTAATAAAAGACTTTGAGTTTCCGAGCATAGCCTTCGAGTCAAGTATCGGACTATTTATCGCCATATCACTAACCATTTTCACGTATTGTTTAGACGCTTGGCTGTCGTCAAACATCGCTTTAATCATAACGTTTGACTGCTCACGTTCCATCGCTTGACCTACAGTAGCCATGAAGGTTTTATTCGCTGTGGCAACGGTCGCATAGGTTCCGACTAAGCCGAGCAAGCCCGACTTTAAGCTGAAGATATTCTTTAAAGCTCCGCCAGCACCACGCCCTAAACTTGCGAAACTACCGCCAGCTCGACTTGTTGCTGAACTAGTACGCTCAGTAGTCGTTTTCATCTGGTCCATTATTCGCTGTGTGCTCTTAAGCTGACGTTCAACTTTACGCATAGGGTTGGAAAATTTATCTTCTAAGCTAAGTTTCGCTACTAAATCAAACGCCACTTCTCATCATCTCCCTATGAATGTGATTAGCGAGCAATTCCGTTAAATGCCACAGTTCTTCCGACTTTTTCTTCGCTTCAGTTGCTCCCATTTCGTCGCCTGCATTACGTGCCTTTACATATAGTTCAACTTGCTCGGCAACTCTTAAATTTGCGGTTATTAGCTTGCCAAATATTGCGTCATTTTGATTAGCGTTTAACCACTTAATGTGCTTGTTTAATTGGCGCACTATATTGCGTGGAACCTTACTTTGGTACTCAGCGATACGATTAATTAGTACGCCAAATTCAACTAGTTTCTCCGTCTGTTTAACTCTCATTTTCTTCATCCTCTCAAATTTTAATAGTAAAAATAAAAAGCCACCGATTATTCGGCAGCTTCATACGTTTTGATATATTTATCTTTTAGCGCAAAATAACGCTTAATATTTCCAACTGTTCCGGTTTTCTCTGCTATGGCAAACAATCGCGCCAGGTCATCGGCAGTTACTCGTAAATCACTTATATCTGTATCTGCGTAACTTGCTCCGTTTAATTTTTCCGCTAACGCTTCGTCACCTTTAAAGACAAATTTTCCTTCTCCCGTTTTATAAATATTCATTACTCAACATCTCCTTCTAATTGTCTTTTGATTTGCGCATATCTGGCTAAATCTTGCAATGAGCCATATGTCCGCGCTAAGTATTCAGCCTTTTTCAAGTCACTTGTAGTTATGTTTCCTTCTTGCATCTTTTGATTAATTTCACTTTTCATGATACGAGTATCAATATGACGTGTTTTTTCTGCCTCACGAACTGCAAAGCGCTCCTTCTGCAAATTGTAGCGAACTTGTGCCGACTCATCATCGGGATTAGCTTCCGCGAAATCTTTAAGCTGCTGCAAATGACTTTCTAAAAATCCGTCAATAAACGGATGTTCCTCCGAAAAGTGTTCATCTTTTATTAACTCTAAATGACGTTCTTTCATTGTATACTCAGCAAGTTTTTGCGGATTACCGCGAGCCATCATCTTCATTTCATTTAAGTTTGCCAATTGTTTATAATTAATCATTCATTAACTCCTCTCTATCGACATATTGGATACTAGTCATTTGGCGTCCTCTTCCTAAATCCGTTAGGTCGTTTTGAGTGATTAAGTATTTACTCCTGCTGTCCTTAGTGCCAAATCTAATGCTATTAAACTTGTAGAAATACTCTTCACCAAGAGCTCCACGCCCTTTATCTCTAATATCCTCAAACTCTTCTACAGCTTTTTGATAATCTAGTTCGGCTTGTTCGTACTCAATTTTCGCTTTCAGTAGACGAGTTAATACAGCGTCAAAACGAACTTTTCTAAATTCCGGCATTACTTCACTATTAAATGACGCAACAACTTCTTCTGGCTTTATTTTTATAAGTGGGTTAGCTGCCAAATATATTTGTATTTCTTTCTGTCGACGCTCAACTGCTGCCTTTGCTTCCTTTATTTCCTCATCTAATTTATCTAGTTTCGCAGTCATATCCTTGCCTTCGAGAGCTGCCGCCGTTATTGTTGCTTCATACTCAGCCTTTTTTTGTTCATACTTCGCGTTTGCATCGTTTAAGCGCCCTTGCATTTCGCTCTGGACTTTTTGCGACGCTTCTCTTTCCTTTATAAACTCTTCTAGTTTTTTAAATTGTACTGTCATATTTTCCGTTACCTCCAATGAAATAAGTTATTTTCAGCGATAAGTCATACAACCATTCGCGCCATTTTGGTAAAGCTGGCAACACAACGGCAGGTCCGAGTTCATATAAATCTCGTAATATCTCTTCGTTTTGTTTGATGATTAGTTTCGTGTCGTAAGTATCATCGCTATGCTTTAATAAAGCAGCTGCGCCAGGCAAAGCGAGTAAATGACCGTAAAGCTTTCCGTCACTAGTCCAAACTTCAAATTGGCGCTGATTAATTGCGAATAACTCGTCTAATAACAAATCAGTAACTTGCTCATAACTTTCAAAAGGTTTCGCAATCTGATCCACTAACTGTCCGTTATCATCATAAACACAAGCAACAATAAACTCGCTCATACTAATTCGCTCAATATTTGCGATAATTAAGTACATACTATATAGCCCTCATTTCTTACCTCGTCGATAAATCTTGCAACGCGGCCCGTTTCTTCCGCTGAATTTTTAGGAATCCAACTTTGTAGCCTCGATTCAGATTCTTTAATAATTTCGCCCGTTTCTATGTCAACTGCCGAGAGCTTTAATGTTGCCCAAACTGAGCCGAATTCTTTATGGCGGTTAACTATTACTTTTGCGGTAGGCTCAACTGCTGGCGATGGTGGTGCCTCTTTATAACATTTACCTACGTCATATTTGTCCCTCGGCTCTTCAACGTACAAATTGCGTGATGTTATCACAATTTACAACCTCGCTTTCGATAATATTTTAAGAAAATCGAATAAATCACGGCGCTGACCTCCTAACTTGTTTTCTAAGCATTTGTTCAGTTTGTTTCCCGATAAGTACCGCAAGCTTAAATCCTCGCTTTGGTGGTATTCGCTTCCTTTTCTTTTTCATTACTTATGCACTCCTTTCAAATCGTTCATCCATATAAAGGCGTGGAATCTGCGAATGTATATGACTTAAAGAATAATTTCCACCAAAATAAAAAGAGCGCTCGGTTTCTCCATCGAATACCTGCGCTTCTATCAGCTTACCTTTGCGGAAATATTTAACTTGTAATTTATCTGTCACGTTTGCCACCGCCTTTCGTGTACCGATCCCACACAACCGGAACTTGTTGTTTTACATAATGTAGCTTTATATGTCGTCCGAACTTAAACACTGCCGTTCTTTTTCCGTCTGATACTCGCGCATAGTGATAGCGTTCATTTGGCTGAGATTCTAAACATACCGGGCAAAGCATTACTTCTAATTCTTTCTTAGCCATCGTTCGCAAACCCCCTTCGTAAATATGTGTAATGAACAGATTTTTGTATCAAATCGATTGGAAATAGCCTTTAAAATATTAACGGCTAGTAATTAATCATGAGCAGATTAAACGCGCTAAAATCGTTTAATTTTACTTAGAAACGGTCACGCCAAACATTCGCTCAGCTGGTCGTCGTTGTTCTATCGGAATCTTAAATTGAAGAGCGAACGGCTTGTCTTTTTGGTAGTATTCAGCCATTACTAGCCAATCGTCTTTGTATCGCCGTATCCTTCTTATCAAACTTTTATCTTCCGTGTAACCAGCGAGCCATCCCGTTTCGAGCTTCCATAATTCATTACTCATTGGCAACTAACTGCTTTCGTTTATTTCTCGCAAGGTCTGCAGCTTCATCGGCAAAATTTCGCTTTGCTTGCTCAACCTCTAAATCTGTTAATTTGCGATTAAGTAGTCGTTCCATATAATAGCGAACAAATGCCGTCCAATTTTCGTCAGTGAATCGCGAACTATTGCTGTAAAAGTCAAAAACATGCTTACCGCCCTTTGACATATTGCATGTGCGACAGCTGACTACGATATTTTGGATAATATTAGTTCCTCCATACGCTTCGCTAATCGGGTAAACATGATCGACTGTCTTATCGTAACCTGACACCGATTCCCCGCAATAAGTACAATCATCCTGGCGCAATAGTTCCTTTAACTCCTCTACTGTTATTTTAACTACTCCGCTACTCACAGCTCTTTGTTGGTACTTGCGAAGCCTCTCCGCTAAGTATTTACCGTTCTCAGCTCTATGTTTACGACGGCAGGCTTTACAAACACCTTCGCGACCGTCCTTGCACTTTTTATTGCTCGAAAAATCCTCAAGTACTTTTTCTTCTCCGCACTTACTACATACTCTAGTTTTCATTATTGACACCTCCAATAAATTAATCTACTAGCTTTTTAGTTCGTTGGTAGTACTCTATAAACTCCGAGCTTTCATCGAATTTCTTAGCGATTCTTCCAATCATTTGTTTTGAGATTCGACGTGATCCTTTCTCTATCATGTAAATATTACTAGGACTCACACCCAAAAATTCAGCAAACTCCGGCTGTGATTTTTCAAGAAACGTCCTAATTGCTATAAACTTATCTAACTTCATTTCTCTATCCATTACAAAACCTCCCTTTTCTCACATTTCCGTTCAAATTAAATAGGCAAAACATCATGCCTTGCCCTTCTCATCATATAGCATATTTCTCCGAGGTATAATGCGTTGAACCGTTGGTATTACTGAATTTAAACCTCCATACCCCTCTCATTTTATCTGCTTCAACGAACTTCTCAGCATCTAATTCTTCTTGCGAAATTTCTGATAGATTTCTAACTAATACCGGACCTGGTTTTTCTTCTTTTCCCTTTGGATTTCTTCCTTTTGGGCGATAATTAAACGGCTTCTTATCAAACTCATCACGTCCGATATATCCTGGCTTTCTTTTACCTTCAAATCGGATTCCATCAAATTCTTCATCAAATTTATAAGCAACGTTGTCAATAACTTTATCTTCTTTAGTGAACTCACTTCGCTGTCCTGAATCCCTCATTTCTAAAGGCGATAAAAACGGATATTCTAATTGCTGACGATCACGGTATCGCTTTAATCGTTTCTCAGCGTAAAGTCCAAGTTCTGACGCATTATATTCAGCCCTCTTACGCATAGCATCCTTTCTTTTACGGCATTCTTGCGAGCAGACTTTTGCTAATTTATTTCTACTTGTATCGATAAATGGAGCATAACAACCTTCGCAGATTTTCGTAAGTCGACGCTCCGCAATGCTAATCGGCACGCCCGCAACCCATTCGCGTTGATGATACTCTTTGGCACCGGAACCGAGTGGTGGAAACTCTTCGTCATCTTTCAATTGTCCAATTACCGAATCTCGGCGCAATGTGACTCCTTGCAAATGATAGTTTGATAGCACGTAGTCTGTTAGTAATTCCACAGCTAGCCCATTCTTATTTGGCGGCAACATAACGGGGCGAGGCTGCTCGCTCGCCTTATATCCGTCACGCTGTAGTCCAACAAAATGCTCATTTATTTCATGCGCCAAGCCTTCTGATATATTCATTCGCGACCATAACGATCCTTCCTGAACATATTGCTTAAAATGTCGGCGATATTTATTAGGACAATATTGATTAATTTCAGATATTATTTCCGAGTATTCCAATAATATAACCCTCCTTATATTTCGTACTTAGCCCATTGCTGCAACAATCCTCTCATTCTGCTACTTGGTAAATATAGTTGAATTGGTTCGCCATTTCGAATTTGAGATCGCCAAATCCACTGTAACAAATCGGACACTGCCAGTAAGTTCTCATCGATACTAACTCCGTTATCTTGGAAGAAACTATTAATGTGAGGATTATTATAGCGATTATAGATATAGGCAATTGCACGACGATCGGCATAGTCATTAGTTGCTCTTGCGTTCAGTGAAATACAGACTTCTTTTTTACTTTCCGAAGCCTTTTTGCGCGGCTCTTTATAACCTCTAGGTGCCACTACTACCTCAACTTTCTTCAAGGTTGAAAAATAAACTTCATGGCGTTTAGCCTTCGCAACATTTTGGAAAAAATTATAGAGATTATTTCGAATCTCCTGCAATACTTCAACATTTGCATTTCTTAAAAACGTTGCACTTAATGCGTTTTTCCGCTTTCCTAACTCGTTCATCTTTCCATCGTATATATCGATTAATGAATATAACGCCTCTCTATTCTCTTTTCCTTTTTCATATTGTGTTAGCTCGTATCGTCCATCTACTTCTTTCACACTCTTATATTCATAATCAAATGCGAACAAATCGAAATAATATCGTTGCATCTGAGCGCTAAACAAGTAAGTCATTACATATGCTTTGTCCAAAACTCTGAAAACGGACGGTGGAAATGCCCAAACGAGAAACTTCCCGCGATGATAATATAAATTACCAGCTCTAGCGAGTACGCAAATATCACTATAACGGCTATCATCGTTTTCATCGCCAATCCAACGAACATTATTATCTACTATCTCTATATCACCGTTAGCCAAAAGCCTTTTTATGTCCAACTTTTTAATATTCACCGGTTCAACGCAATCCATCACCTCATCCAAAATAAGCGTATAGCCTGAATCCCTTAAAAGCTCAATTAATTCATCATCTGCCGTTTGAAAAAGCGAATGAGTACTCGTTATATCTTCACCATTAACAATCAAGTCTTTTAGACTCGTCATTTTGCGTCCGTCACCATTAGCGTTATTAGGTTCGAAGAAAGTCCTTTTTGTAACGGATGATTTAACACGTTCGACCTCAGCTAAAAATGGCGTAATATAAATAAACTTCTCGGAGTCGTCCGCTTCATTCATATACTGAATAGCCCACGAAGTTTTACCGCTACCCATAATTGAATCTACTACTGTAATTTTCTCCATACAACAACCTCCTTAAAATTGTCGCTACTCGATTTCGCTTTTAGGAAGCAAACGTCCTAAAATTTTTCAGAAACGTTGATATGACGCGGTTTATAGCGCCCCTTCCTTAAAAGAAAAAGAGTAACTTTTTTTAAAACACTGCGCCTTCATTCAGCCCAAAAACGGGCTTCATTCGGCGCCACTTATCATTTTATCGCTACGCTCTTAAATTATTTGCGATAAAGGTGTAATGATAGATTCCAGCGACTTTAGGAGCTGGCAGGCGTTAGCCTGGTGTATAGCGTTCAATCGCTTCTTGCTCGCTTTTCATCGATTCCTTGCGCTTGTCCTCAAAATAATCGAGCGCATCATCCATTACCATTTCGCATCTCCTCCTATTTTAAGTAGTGCCTTCGCGCTCTCCTCACGTTCTACCGTCATGCCGACCACTTCGCGGAACTTTCGCTCAATCTTTTCTGTTATACGTCGATCTCCGTGCTCAATTCGTGAGATTAATATATTACTGACGCCAAGCTCGGCAGCGAGCCGTTGTTGAGTATAGCCGGCTGCCTGGCGCATGAATCGGAATAGTTGCGGGCTCATGTTATCTCCTCCTCTTCAATCACCCTAGTTAGCACTTACGGCGCTTGGGTCAATTTCTATCACCTTAACAATCGCCTTGTCATATTCTTCTTGCCAATAAATCCGACCATTACCTAGAACATTCACGCATCTTTCGACTAGCTTGCGAAATTCTGTATCTTTCTTATTAAAATTTTTCACATCTCCGCTCATCAGCGATAAAATAACTCCTTTTATGTATTTAACATATTCTCTTTGTATCCTTTTTACATCAACTAAATTAGCCATCACTTCTATATTAGAAAAGGCATCTACCTGCTCTCTCAATCTCTGAATGCCGTTTACAATTTCGTATGGAGGTAAATTTGGTATATTTCTGTAATTATCAGTTATATCCATAAATGATTGGCACAGAGTATCAACTTGATGAAATTTATGTTCGGCTACTTTTGCAGCATGAGTAGCTTTTTCAAGTTCTGTCGCAACCCTACTTTCACGAATGATAACTTCGGATTTTTTTATACCGAAGAAATGTGAACCAATATGTTTTATCTCAGCGTCATTAAAAGCAATAAAAGCTCCCCATTTGTCAGAATTAGGCTCACCAATCACATATAATCTCTTTTCCATAAATAATCTCTCCCTTTTTTCGCATAATTTTATTTTTCGCAGTTGCCTGCGTTTGAAAATAACTTTACTTCTTTCGCAACCTACACAATATAATAGGCGGTCACTAACAACTCCGCGCACTTTCTGCGAAACTTTTTATCGCCCCTTACTTTATAGGACGTTTTGAAAAGCAACCTCGCGCACTTTTTACGAAACTTTTTCGTCCTACACAATATTTGCCGATTCAATTTACAAAGTCGCGCACTTTTTCGCAAAACTTTCCTGCTTTACATCCTTACTTACGCCAGCCGATTTAATTTCGAACAATTTATCGCAAAATAAAAAGACGACCGTTGCAGCGATCATCTTATATTATCGCCACTCATTGCCCCGCCTAATGGCAACGAATGACGTGTATTTATCCGTTCAATTGGTGCGACATAATGCCTTTTTATTTATACTTGCGCTGCCAGGCTTGTACATGTTACATTTAACTAAACAATAGTTTTCGCTGTGCCTATCCAATGCATTGCCGTGCATTTTCGGATAGGCTTTTTTATGCCGGTTGCACAATTTTTGCGATTTTTCCGAACAATTTAACCGCATCTTTCTCGCTCAGCTCTGCGCATCCCATCTTTACACGCTTGTCTACTCCGCCAAAATACTTGCCGAATATTTCTGGCGACAAATTAACGACTTTACCACTTGCGATATGATAAACATTGAACCAACCTACAATCGTTTTAACAAACTTCACTTGCACATTTGCCGTAGTGCCATCTGCATTGAACCAAATTAACATAGTGACCACTCCATTTCTGTTAAATGTTCTCGGAGCGCCAATTTATACTTAAAGAGACGATTTTGTCTCGATTGAGTCATTTTACCTTTATCTGCTGCCACTTTCTTTTTGTAGTATGCTATATGCTTAGCAATAGGTTTACGGTTAATCCCCAAGATAATGTCGATCAAACTGTAATCTCTTCGCAAGTAGTCCGTATAACCGTTGTCTAAGTTAACTGTGACCAAATTCGAACCCGGCACTCGACTATACGCATATACTGAAGGTCCTGACTCACCGTCAACAAATACTCTATCCTTACTTAACACTATACCTCTTTCAATTTCACATTGTTTAACTTTACCCTCATAGATATAAGCCACTAATACTTCTTCTTTTTTCACACTAATTCCCTCCAATTAATTTCATTTTGAAAACCTTTGGTTCGCTTTATCAAACCTCTTGTTTATTATATTAACTTTATAACGAATCGATGTCAACACATTTCGAAAGAAAAGTTTGATTTTTCGAATCTATAGTTTGAATTTGTGTTATAATGATAAAAAAGCTAGCCGAGGTGAACAGAGTGGAAGATAACAAAAAGAAAAAACTAAAAAGAAGAAAGCCGGAATATTTAATACCCTCATTTAAACCGATGGAAATTACATTAATTAAGAAGGATAAGACTAAAGCTGACCTCAAAAGAGATTTAGGAATCTCCTCATCAACTTTAGCGAAAATGGGGAATAACGAGTTTGTTGCGTTAGATATAATAGCTTTAATTTGCGAATATCTAAACTGCAATATAGTAGATATAGTTGAATTCATCGAAAAGAAAGAAGGCGACCAATAACGGCGCCTTTTTTGTTTAAAGCGATTTAGTTATTTGTACCAATAAGTCTAACAAGGTAGGTAATAGCTGAACTAGCACGAACCCGCCGCCGGCCTTCTGTATTGCCGATAGCCCGCGCTCACTATGTCCGATCATTACCTGGATTCCGCCAAGCAACATACACACCATTGCCACGGGATAGCTGAGCGCTTGCACTAATTGAATTAACGGATCAAACGCATTAACGACCTTTTGTGTTATGACACCATTTACCGCACCTGCTGCTGCGAAAGTTGGGTCGCCAAAATTTGAAACTATTAATCGAATCAAAAAAGGCGTTGAAGGAATTAGGAGAAAGTGTACCGGATGATTTTTTCGGGATATAAGCGAAAATATGTTGACGAGCTATGCTGCGCCTTTTACTTTTGGTTGAGATCATGGAAAACGGCTTTGGACAAAGTTGTTGCCTATATTCAAGCGATAAAAATAATATTGAATGAACATAGACAAGCAACTGTACTTTTGTATATCGACCTATGGTATCCGTATTCGTAGCACCCTATTTGTTGCGAGATTATTCTTCTCAATAAACCTACTGCCAAAAGTCCGCCCATGACAGTTTCGCGCAGCAATAACGCTGGCTACTTGTGGTTTATCTTGCAGGTATATCAACCTCAAACTTTCCCACCGAACCGTTAGTGGTCGTTCGCACCATTCAGTAACAAGCATAAATAGGGAAATGCTTATTCGTTACCTATATCCACTTACTGCATCGGCTGGATCAATACCTGACGTAATTTATTTACTTGTGCTTAAACGGCTGCTCACAAGGGATTTACCTAAAAAAGACAATACGAAACTAGACCCCTTGATTTCTATTTTAAAAAATTTTATAATGAAGGGGATTGTTAGGTATACTCCTATTCAATTTTATAATGTTTGTGTGTATCGGCGTAGGCTGCGGGAACAGCTTGCGCCACTTTTATTTTTATAGGCAAATTAAAAGTCGAAATGATTAAACGGCGAATGCTTCTGATACTTCTTAGCAACCTCATTGTTTTGAAAATCAAGATAAGCTTTCATCGTAACGTCTGGACTACTATGGCCCAATATTCTACTCAAAGTAACAAAATCTCCACCATTTAGAAGGTAATATTTCGCAAAATTATTTCGTAATTGATGTGATTGAATACTCGTAATACCTGCCTTTGTTCCTGCTCCTTTTAAAGATTTTTCAAATACATTCGAATCTAACTGTGTACCTCTCGTTGTAGGGAATAAATACTCACTATCGCTAAACCTATCCCGGTATTCTAACCAACGTTTTAAATCTAAAGCTAATTTCGCAGAAAAGAATGCATATCTATCTCGACGATTCTTCGGATTAACAATTAAGATGGATCGTTCCTTAAAATCAATATTCTCCGGTATTAAATTAAGGCATTCACCAATTCGAATACCGGTGTCGAGCATAACCCGTGTTATCAACCAATTTCTATACCCATGAAAAGTGGTAATGTCAAAAGCTTGCATTAAATCTTTGATTTCTTTAGGTGTCATTAACTTTTTCTGCTTCCGCTGAGGTTTTATAGTCGGAACTTTTTTCATTGGATTTTCTTTAATTTCGCCTTCTTCAATTAAAAAATTGAAAAACACTTTAATATTGCGCATATAGTTTGCGATTGTAGAGTCACTAATTGGTTTATTCCTGTCTGTACGAGAATCGGGAAAATTGATATTTTTAGTCTCAGCAACAGCTACTACGGTATATTTACCTCTTTGGCGAAGGTAACTTATGTAGGCGCGAATATGTGCGGTCTTTATTTCATTCGGAGTATCAATGGAGTATGTATCTTTTAAATACATAGTAAATAAACGGAGAGCTTGTTCGTATGACGCTTTTGTTTTACGTCTCAAGCCTTTTGAATCGCAGTAGTTCATAAAATTATCAATTTGAAAGTGTAACTCATTGAACATAAAAAACGCCTCCCTTTTCTAATGAAAAGAAAGACGCAGTTTATCGCTACATAATCCGGTGATTAGTCGGTATGCAATGTATATTTATCGGTATTGAGTGACTGTTGTCTTGACGTAAAAATTCCCGTCAAACCTACGCCCCTAACTCTTTCAAGAAGCTTTATGTTCTAATCGAAGCTTATCTGCGACCATCGCGATGAACTCTGAGTTAGTAGGTTTGGCTTTAGACATGGATACGGTGTAACCGAATAACGAAGAAATGGATTCTATATTACCTCGGCTCCAAGCAACCTCTATTGCATGACGAATCGCTCTTTCAACACGGCTAGCTGTCGTATTAAATTTCTTTGCAATATCTGGGTATAACACTTTGGTTATAGAACCCAATAATTCGATATCATTATATACCATAGAAATAGCTTCTCTTAAATAAAGATATCCTTTTATATGAGCAGGAACTCCAATTTCATGAATAATACTTGTTATACTTGCATCCAAATTTCTTGGTTTACTTTCAAATGAACTACGATAATTGTTTTGGATAGGAGTTTTAATTCCAGTTTTCGTTGCAATATTGCCACTAAATTGACGAATTGTAATGGCAAGCTGTTCCATATCAAATGGTTTTAAAATAAAATAGCTCGCACCGAGCTCTACTGCCTTTTTCGTTACATCCTCCTGACCAAATGCAGTCAACATAATAACATTTGGTGTATGACTTCTTCGACTATCTCGGACTTTTTCTAAGACAGCAAGTCCATCTATATGCGGCATGATAATATCTAGTAATAATATATCTGGATGAACATTTTCAAGTAAGTTTAAACAATCCTGTCCGTTATACGCCACACCTACTACTTCCATATCTTCTTGTGCAGAAATATAATCGTCTAATAGACGAACTAATTCTCGATTATCATCTACAATACATACTTTGACTTTCTTCACCCGATTTCCTCCTCATATCCAATAGCACTGCTTAATTCACTCTAATATGAAGTTTTCGACAATTATATAAAAAAACCCTTTTCCATTTTTTAAATTATTGACAAACAGCAAAAAAATAATATTTATCTCTATTTTCCATGTTCTTTCGACGTTTTCTGCGTATTGATATAATTTTCCTTTTCTATATTTTTACACTATACCACATATCTCATTTTATTTCCTTAATAGTCACTTTTTAAATCAAAAAGATGTAAATACTTTTCAAGTTATTCCAAAGGCCATGAACAAAAGCCAAAAACGCCTTGATCATCCTCAACGAGCAAAATCCAAGCTAGCTAAAAAAAATTACGTTTTATACGAATTGGCTTATAATCACAAGGGTGTACATTGAATCTATCCACAAGTCAAAAAAACAAGGCTGAAATATCAGCCTTGTTAACTTGCTTGAAAGCGTTCTTCAGATTTTTTATAAATGTTAATACCTGCTTCATGTAGCATCCACTCAATATGAACGCCATATCCACTTGTAGGATCATTTACGAAAACATGTGTAACAGCACCGATTAATTTTCCATCTTGAATAATTGGACTGCCACTCATTCCTTGAACAATCCCACCTGTTTTCTTTAATAATTCACGATCTGTTACTTTTATAACCATCCCTTTTATGGCTGGGAATTTCTGCGGTATTGTACTAACAATCTCAACATCAAATTTCTCTACTTTTGTTCCATCCACGACCGTGAGTATTTGTGCAGGTCCCTCTTTTACTTGATGAGATAACGTAATGGGAATCGCATCATCCATATTTCCATTTGGAACCTGTTTTTTTAATGAACCAAAAATTCCGAAAGGACTATTTCTCTTGATATTTCCTATTATTTCTTTATTTGCCGAAAATCTAGCCAATTTTTCACCTGGGTCACCATTGCTTCCTTTTTCAATAGAGGTGACTGTCGAGGAGACGACTTGACCATCTTTAACAACAATTGGTTTTCTTGTGTCAGCATCAGAAATAACATGACCTAATGCTCCATATTTTTTTGATTCTGGATGATAGAAGGTCATTGTTCCAATACCTGCTGCTGAATCTCGAATATACAAGCCAAGCTTATATATTTGTTCAGTTTTATCTTTTAAAGGGGTTAATTCGGTGTTAATTGTTTTATTTTCACGCTGTATTTGTAATTGTAACGGTTGATTATTTTCCCCAGCCTTTTGGACATACTCTGCTACATCCGCCATCTTTTTAATAACATTTCCATTAATTTCAGTAATGACATCTCCAACTTTTACGCCCGCTATTTCTCCTGGTGAATTTTTACCACTTGTTGTTTCAATTAAATGATGCCCCACTACAAGCACTCCTACTGTATTTAATTTCACACCAATTGATTGACCACCAGGCACCACTTTAAAATCTTCAATTATCTCTACATCGACCTTTTTCACAGGAAACCCTGCTATATCCAACAATAGCTGATTTGATCCAGTGGATTCACCATCGATTTTTATTGTATCTTTTGTTTCGGAAAGGGTTGCCGTTTTTCCCTTTGTTATAGATGCCGTAACTGGCAAAGATTTTGAAATTTCATATGTCTGACCTTCGAAAAGGGTTATTTTTTTCGGAATTGTAAAGAAAGAAGCATAAGGCTTAAATATACCTAAACTAATAAACGAAACAAGGAGAATTGCGCCTAATATATGTTTTATGGAAATAAACTTCAATCATGTCACTCTCCTCGTTTCAATTGATAATACTTTATGGCTACATGTTTAATGTTACCTTTCAAAGGGGCATTTATAACCGGTTAAACAAATAAAAGCAAACCGAATTTGGGTACAATTAGTATTTTGTATAAGTTGCTCCTTTATCATAAAAACTCAATAGCCAACGAAACGTTAAACATTTTTTCTGTAACTATCCTTATTTTTGACATGTGTCATCTAATTAAACATATTTTTTATATTTTCAGTTTTTTTGTACAAAAAAGACCTACAAGCTAAGCTTGTAAGTCTTTTTTCCATACCGATAATTAAATTTTTGCTTGACCTGCTTGTTGTAATAATTCTTCTGCATGTTTTTTCGTAACATCCGTTATTTCAACACCAGAAATCATTCTAGCAATTTCTTTAATTTTCTCATTATATTCTAACGATTGTACACTTGTCTTTGTACGACCATCTTTCGTTTTCTTCTCAATATAAAGATGTGTATCAGACATTGCAGCAACCTGTGGTAAATGTGATATACATAATACTTGTGAATCAACTGATACTTTATGAATTTTTTCAGCAATCGCTTGTGCAACTCTACCACTAACTCCAGTATCTACCTCATCAAAAATGATGCTTGTTATACCACTATGCTTCGAAAAGATATTCTTAAGCGCAAGCATTATACGAGAAAGTTCTCCACCTGATGCTGTTTTGGCCAATGGTTTTAATGGTTCTCCTGGATTGGTACTAATGTAAAACTCCACTTCATCCAAACCATTTCTAGCGATGTCTTGATCCCGTAATGGTGCATCCATACTTGGCTTTTGAAGAAAAACCACTTCAAATTTTGTTTTTTCCATATAGAGCTCTTTAAGCTCCTGATGAATATTTTCTGTTAATAATTTAGCATATTTTTGCCTAATGTTAGACAAATTCACTGCTTCTACTAATAAATCAGCTTTTAGAGAAGTTAATTCTTTTTCCAATTGAGAAAGATGTGTTTCTCTATTTTGAAGAGTTTCAATTTCCACCTCAATATCAGCATAATAGGCTAATATTTCATCAATTGTCTTACCATATTTCCTTTTTAATGTGTTTAATTCATTTAAACGATTTTCAATAATATTTAGTCTTTCTGGATCATATTCTAACATTTCAAATGTATTTCTTATTGAAAGTGATGTCTCTTCTAACAAATAATAACTATTTGAAATTGCTTCAGCTAATGATTTAGCATTAGAATCTAATTCAGATAGTTCATCCATTTGATTCATTGCAATCGACAACCAATCAAGAGCCTTTTGCTCACCTCTTAAAGCTTGATAAGAAGTATGTAACCCTTCATAGATTTTTTCAAAGTTATTGATTTGTTTCTTTTCTTCTGCTAATTCTTCATCTTCGTTTAATTGTAAATTAGCTTTTTGAATTTCGTTATATTGAAAAGTAAGAAAATCTAAACGGTGAACAGTTTGTCTCTCATCTTGATTTAAACTATTATATTGTTTCAAAACACTGCTATATTTCCCATAAATTTCTTCATATTCTTCATAAGCAGAACTGATCTCTTGACCACCAAATTGATCCAATAATGGCAAATGAAAATGAAAATCCATTAATTCTTGATGTTCGTGCTGTCCATGTACATCGATTAACGTTCTTCCGATTTCTCTCAGAACACTAATAGTAACCAATTTCCCATTTATACGACAGACACTTTTTCCATTTTGCGAAATATCTCGTCTTAAAATGATTGCACCTTCACAAATCTCTAAACCAAACTGTAGAGCTTTTTCATAAATGGGATGGTCATCATCTGGAACTAAGAACATTCCTTCAATCTCTAGCTTACTTTCACCATGTCTTACAAATTCAGAAGATCCTCTTCCACCAGCTAACAGGTTTATCGCATCAATAATAATACTCTTACCTGCACCCGTTTCTCCAGTTAAAACAGTCAAACCGTTGGTAAAAGAAAGATTTAACTCTTCTATGATTGCAAAGTTTTTTATTGAAAGCTCTACTAACAATGACGATCACCCTTTTCCCTTATAACATATCTAAAAATTTCTGAGAAATCATTTCAGAATCTTTTTCTGTTCTACAAATAATCAAGCAAGTATCATCTCCACAAATTGTACCTAATATTTCTGGCCAATCTAGTTTATCGATTAATACACCAATAGAGTTTCCATTACCTGGTAACGCCTTTAATACAATTAGATTATTTGCATAATCAATACTTACAAATGCGTCCATTAAAGCTCTTTTTAGTTTTTGTAACGGATTAAATCTCTTATCTGCCGGCAAGCTATATTTGTATTTCCCATCTAATAATGGCACTTTTACAAGATGCAGCTCTTTAATATCTCTAGATATCGTTGCTTGAGTAACATTAAAGCCTGCATTCTTTAATGCATCTACTAAATCATCTTGCGTTTCTATATCATTGTTTACAATAATTTCGCGTATTTTAATATGACGTTGACCTTTGTTCATTGTACCTCCCAATATTAATACCATTTAAGCACATGTAATAATGCATAAAGTGATTAGTCTTATATTACAAATCATAGCTTAAATAAAGCAACTTGTACATCTTTAATCTCTATAAAAATGCATAAAACATCTGTTTTATGCATAAAATGCTCACTTCATATTCAACTAAAGAGAAGAGTGTCCTAAGACACCCTTCTCTAAAAATCATGACCTGTATCAACAATGAGCTTTTTTCTTATTGTACTTTCTTAAATTGTTGATGCGCATTTTCAACCACTTCATTGATAGTGACAGATAAATGATTATCTCCTATCTCTTTCGTTCCTTGCCATTTCAGGTGAACTAAAAATTCTATATTTCCATCTCCCCCAGTAATAGGAGAGAAAGTTAGGTTTTCACAATCAAAGCCTAGCTGTAATGCAAAATCAACAATTTTCTCAATGACTTGTAAGTGAACTTTTGAATCTCTTACAATTCCCTTTTTCCCAACCTGTTCTCTACCTGCTTCAAATTGAGGCTTTATTAATGCCACAACATCACTATTTGGTACGAGTAAAGTTTTTAAAACCGGCAATATTAATGTAAGTGAAATAAAGGAAACATCAATGCTAGCAAAACTCGGCATTTCTCCTACTAAATCTGCAGGAGTAACGTAACGGAAATTTGTTCTTTCCATAACAACAACTCTTTCATCCTGCCTTAATTTCCATGCTAACTGATTATACCCTACATCTAATGCATATGATTGCTTAATACCATTTTGCAAACCACAATCCGTAAAACCACCAGTTGAAGAGCCAATATCAAGCATGACCCTGTCTTGTAAGTGAATATCAAATTCGGTAATCGCTTTTTCTAGCTTCAAACCACCTCTTGATACATAAGGCATAACCTTGCCCTTTATAGACAATTCTGTGTCTGCTGATATTTTTTCACCAGGTTTATCTAAACGCTCTTCTTTCGCATAAACAAGACCTGCCATAATAGCTCTTTTTGCTTTTTCTCTCGTTTCAGCAAGTCCCTGCTCTACTAGTAAAACATCGACTCTTTCTTTTTTAATCTTCATACTTCAAGCCCTTTTTTGTTTTTGCGGTGTCATTTTTTGAATTGTAAGAACAACCGCTTCTGTATTAAATGAAATTTCTTCTAATAGTTCATTGACACTGCCGTGCTCAATAAATTGATCTGGTATACCCATACGATCTATAACAGCAGAATGATAGCCATGATCATGAGCAAACTCAAGTACAGCACTACCAAAACCACCTTGAAGAATAGCTTCTTCAATCGTTAAAATTGGTACATTCATTTTCAAAATATCCATTAACATCGTTTCGTCAAATGGTTTAATGAATCTTGCATTAACGACTTGTACCGATATTCCTTGTTTTTCTAATTTATCAGCTGCTTCTAAAGCCATTGGAATAGACGGTCCAAATGTTAAAATAACTGCATCTTTACCCGGCTTTAATACTTCCCAGCTTCCAATTGGTATCGTTTTTAATTGTTCATCCATTTTCACGCCATAACCGTTTCCACGAGGGAAACGCATTGCTATTGGGCCATCTTCATATTTAATGGCGGTATTCACCATATGTTGACCTTCATTTTCATCTTTTGGCATCATCAATACTAAATTAGGTAAATTCCGTAAAAAAGCGATATCAAATACACCTTGATGTGTCTCGCCGTCTGCACCGACTAAACCAGCACGATCAATTCCTATGAAAACATTTAAATTTGGACGACAAATATCATGCACAACCTGATCATATGCTCTCTGTAAAAATGTTGAATAAATCGCTAGAAACGGTTTCATTTTCTGAGTTGCTAATCCTGCAGCTACTGTTGCAGCATGTTGCTCAGCAATACCAACATCAAACATACGATCTGGAAACTCGGACGCAAAGCCTTCTAATTTTGATCCTACTGGCATAGCCGGTGTGATTGCTACTATTCGCTCATCTTCACGAGCAAGTCTTCTCACAGTCTCACTTACTAATGAACTCCACGCAGGCGCTTTTGCTTTCGTTTGCACAAATGCTCCTGTTTCGATTTTATATGGACCTGTTCCGTGCCAAGTACCAATCTTATCTGTTTCTGCTGGTTTATAGCCTTTACCTTTTTTCGTAATGACATGTAAAAGAACAGGCCCAGACGTTTTTTTCGCATATCGTATATGCTCTATTAAGTCATCATAATTATGGCCATTTACAGGTCCTAAATACGTAAAACCAAGCTCTTCAAAAAACATCCCTGAGACAACTAAATATTTCAAGCTATCTTTCACACGCTCAGCAGTAGCAGCTAATTTGCCTCCAACAGCTGGAATTTTCTTAAGAATATATTCTAGTTCATCTTTTACCCAATTGTATTTACCAGCAGTACGAAGCTGAGCTAATACATTATGAATAGCACCGACATTTGGTGCTATAGACATACCATTGTCATTCAAAACAACAATAATATCTTTCTTTTCATGGCCAATATGATTTAATGCTTCAAAGGCCATTCCACCTGTTAATGCACCATCACCAATAATCGGAACAATATAACTTTTTTCTTTTTTTAAATCGCGTGCAATGGCCATTCCCATAGCAGCAGACAAAGACGTGGAGCTATGTCCAGTTTCCCATACATCATGTTCGCTTTCTACCATTTTTGGAAATCCAGATAGTCCTTTATACTGTCTTAAGCTATCGAATTGACTAGCTCTACCTGTTAATATTTTATGCACATATGATTGATGACCCACATCCCAGAGGAATTTATCCTTTGGACTATTAAACTCTTTATGTAATGCTATCGTAAGTTCGACTACACCCAAGTTTGGTCCAATATGGCCGCCAGTAACAGAAAGCTTATTAATTAAAAAATCCCTTACGTCTTGACTCAATTCCTCTAATTGCTTTGTATTCATATTCTTCAAAAATGAAGGGTCCTTTATCGTTAGAAGATCCAACAGGATCACTCACTTTCTTTCGGTTTATAACTATTATATGTCCGTTAGTTTTGAAAAAAACCGTTAACACACTTGTGATAACGGCCTAGCTAATAATCAATCGGCTATTATTAAAGTAAAATTATTGTTTAAATACGGTTTAAATACTGTATAATGTAGATTTATTCTACGTCAATATACCACAAAATATTATTTATAACAAATACAGTTTCTCGTACTTTATTATTTATTCCTTACAGCGATTAGCTTTGTTATATTCATTAAATGCTCATCGTTTAATTGTAGGCTTTGTAAATATTCTTTTGCTAAATTAATTTCTTCATTTAGCCGTTCTTTTGCACCTTCTAACGTTAAAAGTGCTGGATATGTATTTTTATCATTTTCAAGGTCACTTCCAACTGGTTTTCCAATTTCTTCTTCCACTCCTTCAATATCTAAGATATCGTCTCGAATTTGAAAAGCTAATCCAAGGTGGTAAGAAAATTTAGAAAGTATGTTTTTTTGTTCCTCTGTCGCTCCTGCCAATATTGCACCAGTTAAAACACTCGCAGTAAGAAGTTTACCCGTCTTATGCTCGTGAATATATTCTAATTCTGATAAGGAAATGGATTTACCTTCCGCTTCCATGTCAGCCGTTTGTCCCCCAACCATTCCTTCTGCTCCCGCACATGTAGAAATCACTTTGATTACTTCTACTAATTGGTTCGCAGATAGTTCTTCTACATTCATATTAGCAAGAATTTGGAAGCATAATGTCAATAATGCATCTCCAGCAAGAATGGCATTAGCTTCACCATAAACCTTATGATTAGTTGGCTTTCCACGACGTATATCATCATCGTCCATGCTTGGTAAGTCATCGTGAATCAACGAATAGGTATGAATCATTTCTATACCACATGCAGCAGCTAATCCTCTAGATGTTGGCGAACCGAATGCATCCAATACCGCAAATACTAATAATGGCCTAATTCTTTTACCACCAGCTTGTAAAGAGTAAACCATCGAATCTTTTAAAACTGCTGGAGCTGCTAATAAATCTACTTGCCTTGTTAGTTCAGCTTCTACTATTTCTTTATGTTCTTTCATAAAACTGTCAAATGATAGTGAAGGCATCCTTCTATTCCTCCTCTTTCACTTGAAAAGGCTTTAATTCACCATTTTCATCAACAATTTCAACCAACTGCTCTTTGGCGTGCTGTAACTTACCATGACATATTTTTGATAAGTCCATCCCTTTTTTATATATTGTAATTGCTTCTTCAAGAGGTACATCACCCTCTTCTAGTAATTCAACAATATGTTCTAATTGCTCAACTGCCTCTTCAAAAGACAACTCATTATTCTTACTCATTTATAGCACCCTCCTTACAATCTTTCACTTCACATACTAATTGACCATCCTTTAACACAACAGAAATGGTATCTCCTTTATTCACTTGAATCTGACTTTTTATAACATGGTTAGATTCATCAAAGGCGATGCTATATCCTCTCTCCATAATATTCAAAGGGTTTAAAACACCTAATTTACTCAACGTACTAGAAAAACACTGTTGTTTCGTTTGAATAATCATTTTCATGCTTCTATTTATTTGTTTTTCTAACTTCTGTATATTCTCTTGTTGAGAATGTATACGATCACTCGGATGAAACTTAACTAAAGCCTGATGCAATTGTTCAACCTGCTCTTTTTTTCTTTCAAAAAAACGTTGATTTTCCTTTTGCATTCTTTCAAAAACTCGATCAAATTGTTCTACCTTTTGCTCATATAGTTTTTCAGGATAACGAAAAGCATAAGATTTATCTAATCGAGATAATATTAGTTCTTTTTGTTTTAATTCATTAGTTACAAAAGTAGTTAACTTTGACACATACAATGTAATGAGTTTTTTTAATTCTACTATATGTGGGACAGCAAGCTCTGCTGCCGCTGTTGGCGTTGCTGCTCTCATATCACTCACAAAGTCAGCGATCGTTGTATCTGTCTCATGACCAACAGCTGATATAATAGGAATTTTCGAGTGATAAATAGCTCTAGCAACCTTTTCTTCATTAAACGCCCACAGCTCTTCTAAGGAACCTCCACCTCTTCCAACGATAAGAACATCTATCTCACTATTGGCATTAGCCTGATTAATTGCCTTAACAATCGAATCTGGCGCTTGTGGCCCTTGCACTAAAGCTGGATACATCAACACTCTCCCCATTGGGTATCGTCTTTTTAAGGTTGTGATAATATCACGAACAGCAGCCCCAGTTGGTGATGTAATAACTCCTATAGTGGTTGGGTATGGCGGTATACTTTGCTTATGATCTTCTAGAAAAAGTCCCTCTTTCTCTAATTGCTCTTTCAGTTGTTGAAAGGCAACGAATAAGTCACCTACTCCATCAGGATGCATTTCTCTAACATATACCTGATAATTGCCACTTTGTTCAAAAACAGAGATTTCCCCTCTTATTAAAACTTTCATGCCATTTTCAGGCTTAAAAACAAGCTGCTGATTACTAGAAGAAAACATTACGGCAGAGATTCTAGCCCGCTCATCTTTCAATGTGAAATACATGTGACCACTCGAATGCTGTTTAAAGTTCGATATTTCACCCTTAATATACATATCTCTTAGATGGGGATCATAATCAAATTTTCTTTTGATATATTTAGTTAATGCTGATACAGTCACATATTTTTCAACCGTCATACGATTCCTCTTTTCATTTAAAAGCGTTCTAAAACCAATAGAGCGAATATACGCAAACTTTGCTCAATCTTTTTAATATATTCTCAAATCTTTATTAAAATATTAAAAGGTCGGCTTTAGAATAGCTAGCCGAGTGAATAACGATTCGACTAGACTATAGTATACATTTTGTATAACCGCTAATTTCATGATGAACTTTTTTTATTTCCTCACAATAAAAAAGTTGTCCCTCTGCTATTATAAACAATTGGACAACTTTCTTTAAGCGTTTCTTCTTATGAATGTCATTTTTCTTAGATAAAACGATTTAAATTAGAGAGTGTATGCTTTTAGCAGCCTTTACTGTATTATGCATGAGCATCGTGATAGTCATTGGTCCTACACCTTTTGGAACTGGTGTGATATAAGAAGCCACTTCCTTCACTTCGTCGAAAGCAACATCTCCACATAACTTGCCTGCCTCATCACGATTCATACCTACATCAATTACTACTGCGCCAGGTTTAACATGTTCCTTCGTTATTACGTTTCGCTTACCAACCGCAACAACAAGAATATCAGCATCTTTCGTAAACTTTTCCATATCTACAGTTTTCGAATGACAATATGTAACAGTCGCATTTTTATTTAATAATAATTGACCTGCTGGTTTACCAACAATATTACTTCTTCCAACTACTACAGCATGTTTACCCGCCGGGTTACATCCAATATAATCCAACATCATCATAACACCATAAGGTGTGCATGGATATAATGTATCCTGTCCTGTTAATAACTTCCCAATATTTACAGGATGGAATCCATCTACATCCTTTTCTGGTACAATCGATTCAATTACTTGATTTTCATCGATATGCTTTGGTAAAGGCAATTGTACTAAAATACCATGAATACTTTGATCTTCGTTTAACTCTTGAATTCTTTCTAATAATTCTTCTTGAGTTACCGTTTCAGGTAATTTCAATAAAACGGAATGCATTCCTAATTGCTGACAAGCTTTTTCTTTTGAAGCTACATATGTTTTAGATGCTTGATTATCACCTACTAATATAACAGCTAAACCTGGCGTTAAGCCTTTTTCCTTAAGCTCTACCACCTCTTTAGCTATTTCTTCACGTACCTTTTTAGATATCTCTGTCCCGTCAATTATGATGCCTGCCATGCCATAATCTCCCTCTCTTGTGTATGAATTATCTCTATAAATGTAAATGCTCTTTTACTTTTGAAAGTACTGCATTAACAAACTTACCAGATTGATCATCACCAAAATCTTTGGCAATCTCAATGCCTTCATCCATAACTACATTAACAGGAACCTCTGTAGATTTTAACATCTCAAAAGTTGCTATTCGTAAAACATTACGATCAATATTACTTAATCTTTCAATAGTCCAGTTTTCTAAATTATCTTTAATAATTTCATCTATTTTTTCTAAATGATCTACAGTTCCTCTAACTAGAAACTCTAAATATTCATCATTTTTTTGATCTTCTAAAACACTATCAATTGCATCTTGTACATCTGCCTTTGATAGGTCAATTTGAAATAAGGCTTGTAATGCCTTCTCACGTGCTGTTCTGCGCTTCATATAATTACTCCTTTAACCACTAACAAAAAATCGTAGCTTTTTTATAGTACACACTATAGCATAAACAAACTCTGAAAGGTAGTGTTTCATGCAATAATACAGTGAAACTTCCTATGGAAGAGTGCATTTTTCTTAACATAATGAATGATTATCAACTATCTATCACTTTGTAAAATAAAATCCAACTCTAATTTATAAACTTCCTTCTTACTTAAATGTATACTACTGAACGGTTGATTTTTGATTCCAGACTATGTATTTTCTATTTTTCCTGAGGAAACATTTTGCATTTTATTATTTCAAGATGATATTCACAGTGTAAACAAGGCTCCTAAACACTATTCAAAGAATAATAATTTTAGACGTAAACAGAAAAAAGCCTAACTCTTTATTACAAAACAAATATTGTCTGTAATATAAGAAGTCAGGCCTTTTCTGTTTACATTAGATTTCTGCTTCTACATCTGCTTCTGCTTTTGGTGCATCAAAAACAACACCAACAACATGAATATTTACTTCTTCTGCTTCAAGAGCAGTCATATTAATTAAAGCTTGGCGGATATTGTCTTGAGCTTCTTGTGCCACCTTAGGAATAGAAACGCCGAACTTAATTGTACAGAAGATATCAACCTTAATTCCATCTTCCGCCAGTTCAACCTTAACCCCTTTACCATGGTTTTTCTTTCCTAATCTTTCCACAACACCTGTCGCAAAGTTTCCACGCATTTGAGCGATTCCCTCTACTTCAGAAGCCGCAATTCCTGCAATGACTTCAATAACTTCAGGAGCAATTTCTACTTTCCCTAAACTATTGTTTCCTTGCATCATTTCGAGCATATTGTTTTGCTCTGCCATAAAAACACCTCCAGCTTTTCTCAATCATTAAGAGCCCATAACATCATGGTTTTCAAGAAACTTTGTATTAAAGTTTCCTTCTACAAAACTCTCATGCTGAAGTAACTTCAAATGAAACGGAATTGTTGTATGAATGCCTTCGATTACAAACTCACTTAACGCACGTTTCATACGATCAATAGCTTCTTGTCGTGTTTTACCATGAGTAATGACCTTAGCAATCATACTATCATAATATGGAGGAATCGTGTAGCCTGGGTAAGCCGCTGAATCAACCCTTACACCATAGCCACCTGGTGGTAAATACATTTTAATCTTACCAGCTGACGGCATGAAATTCTTTTCAGGGTTTTCAGCGTTGATTCTACATTCGATTGACCAACCATTAAATGTTACTTCATCTTGAGTTAAAGAAAGTTTTTCTCCAGATGCAACAAAGATTTGTTCTTTAATTAAATCTACACCGGTTACCATTTCAGTTACTGGATGCTCTACTTGAATACGAGTATTCATTTCCATGAAATAAAATTTATTATCACGGTAATCATATATAAATTCTACTGTACCTGCACCCGAATAATCAACAGCTAATGCAGCTTTTACTGCTGCTTCACCCATTTTTTTTCGAGTTTCTTCATTTAAAGCTGGAGATGGCGTTTCTTCAAGAAGTTTTTGCAATCTTCTTTGAATTGAACAATCCCTTTCACCTAAATGGATAGCATTTCCATGATTGTCAGCTAGTACTTGGATTTCCACATGACGGAAGTCCTCGATATACTTTTCTAAGTAAACACCAGGGTTACCGAAAGCAGTTGCTGCCTCTTGTTGAGTTATATTAATACCTTTAACTAAATCTTCTTCATCTCTTGCAACACGGATACCTTTTCCGCCTCCGCCTGCAGTAGCTTTAATAATAACTGGGAATCCAATAGATTTAGCGATTTCTAGTCCTTCATCTGTATCTTTAATAATACCCTTTGAACCAGGAACGATTGGTACTCCTGCAGCTTCCATTGTATTTCTAGCAATATCCTTCGTACCCATTTTTGTAATTGCTTCTGGTGACGGGCCAATGAAAGTAATATTGCATTCTCTACAAAGTTCAGCAAAGCTCGCATTTTCTGCAAGGAATCCATAGCCTGGATGTATTGCATCACATTCAGTTTTTTTGGCAGTACTAATAATATTTACAGTATTTAAATAGCTATCTTTTGAAAGTGTAGGCCCAATACAATAAGATTCATCTGCTAATTGCACATGTAATGCATCACGATCTGCTTCTGAATAAACAGCAACTGTTTCTACACCAAGCTCTTTGCAAGCACGAATAATTCGAACTGCGATTTCTCCTCTATTTGCAATTAACACTTTTTTTATCATGGCTGTATTCTCCTTACTCTGCTCTCACTAAGAATAAAGGTTGTCCATATTCTACAAGCTGACCATCTTTAGCTAAAATTTCAACGATTTCGCCTTTTACTTCAGCATTGATTTCATTGAACAGTTTCATTGCTTCAACAATACAAACTACATCTTCTTCCCCAACTTTTGATCCTACTTTTACATATGCTTCTGCATCTGGAGATGGAGAAGCATAGAATGTTCCTACCATTGGAGAAACGATTTGATGTAAATCTTCTTCTACTGGAGCGGCTTCTTTAACTGGTGCTGCTTCCACTGCTGGTTTAACTTCTTTAACTTCTTTAACTGGTTCTGCTTCTACAACCGGAGCAACTTGAACTTGTGCTTGTGGCTGAACCGCTGGAACAGTCACTACAGTACCATCATTTTTTTTCAATTTAATTTTCGTACCATCTTGTTCGAAAACAAACTCCTGTATACTTGATCCATCTACTAATTTAATAATTTCTCTAATTTCTTGTACTTTTAACACCTTAAGACACCCCTTCGTTGTTTTTGTGACTAGATACTAATATCATAATATAATATCTAGTGAGAATTCAATGTATTATTTTCATAACATCATTTCTTTAATCATAATATCAAATCCAAAATTTTTAAACTATTTAGAAATAAAAACATTTTAACTAGTACAATCTTCACAAAATATTCTAAATAGTTTAATATTATCTCACAAGATATTCATATTTTTGAAAAAGGTGGGATTTTTTTGGGAGAAATTAACCAAATTAAGTTGAAAGACTTAAATCGAAAAAATAGTTTAGTTATTAAAGCGACCTTTCTTTCAACGATTCTTGCAACCATTGTCGATATTGCTATGAAAAAAGAATTAGCAATTATTTTATCGATTTTAATTGGTGGAATTATTGCGGTTGGAATCATTGCAATCTTACATAAAGCCCAAAAAGGTATTACGATCATTCCCTACTTGTGCTCAGTGTTTGTTGCAATTGTCCTTTACGTCATTATGGAAAATAGCGTTTCACCAACAGCCATATTACTTGTTTACTTCGTAGTCGCCACCTGTGCTATCTATACTGATAAAATAATTTTATGGCTTGGTTATATTTTTGGCGTTTTAATGCTTATTTCATTTACTTTAAGACATCACGATGCCATTGGGCTTGAAACTAAAAGTTATGTAACCATCTTTCTTATCCATACCCTTGTTTGTATCCTTTTACACTTTCAATTTAAATTAGCAAAACAACTTACCAATGATGTTCATACATTTCAACAAGAGACGGAATATCTTCTCGATCAACAAAAACAAAATCAGAAGATGCTTCAAGAGAATACAACCGTCATTTCTAGTATGATGACCACTGTACGTACAAAAAGTGAAGAACATCACCAAGCAAATATCGAAATGACAGCAGGTTTTTCCGAGTTAGCAGCAGGTATCCAACATCAATCAGATACTGTAATCGAAATAAGAGAATCTTTACTAGAATCAAGTAACATGATTGATCAATATACGTACCTTTCCACGCAATCATTAGATAAAGTAAACACGACCGAAAAAGATGCAACAGACGGAAATATATTTATGGCACAATTAGAAAATGAAATGAACCTATACGCTAAACAAATGGAAAAAATTTCAGAAAAAATGAATGCGCTATCAAACGAAGTTCATGAAGCAGTCGCTTATGTAAATGATATTCAACAAATTGCCAAGCAAACGAATCTATTGGCACTCAATGCATCAATTGAAGCCGCTAGAGCTGGGGACAGTGGAAAAGGCTTTGCAGTAGTTGCAGAAGAAGTAAGAAAGCTTGCTGAAATTTCACATGCTACTGCCGAACATATTTCCAAAAATTTAATCACAGTAAATAATGAAACAGATGCTACAAATCAAAGTATACAGAATGCCAGCCAAACCATTTCAGAGAATACATCTTTAGCTAAAGACGCCAAACAAAGATTCACAACAATCGCAAAAAATATTACTAGTTTAAAAATTCAACTAGTTGAATCACATTCTTTCATTGTATCTATTCAGGAGGCTTCACAAAAAGTAGAAATTGCAATCGATCAATTCACAGGTATTCTCGAAGAAGAAAATGCTCAACTTCAAGAACTATCATATACTACTAGTAATCAAACCGATCAAAACTTTCATTTAATTTCTGCTATAAAAGATGCTGATTACTCCATTCAAAATCTAGTTAATTTATATGAAGTGAAAGCGAAGCTTTGAATGGTAGAGTTTAGTTCATTCTCACCAACTAACGACTAAGTGTATTTATAAGAAAAAGAATAAAACATATCAAAAAGTGGTTGGATCAAAAGCAAAGCTTTGATCCAACCACTTTTTATTATCTATGATATACATTGATAATATTATTCATCTTATTCAGTTGGTTGTAAAACTACTGCAACATCCCCTACACTAGGTACTTCTTGATTAACTAGACGGATAATTTGGTTGGCCGCTGTTTTAGATAAATCTTTTGCTTGAACAGTCACTTTTACTTTTCCGTTATCAACATGTACTAAGGCTGCTTGATAGTCTTCCATACCTACGATAAATGTTTCTAGCATTGTTTCTAAATTACTAGCTTCATTAATTTCTTCCATCGCATCATTCGCTTCTTTTCTTTCTTCAGCAGTTAATTCTGTATTTGCCATAACTTTTGAATACTCCTCTAACTGCTTATTTCTTTGATCATTAATTTCCAATCTTGCATTTTCAAATGACTCATTTTCATTGGATATCGTAATTTCACTCGAAGTTGCTTTCGTTTTGCCTTCAGCTTTTGATCTAGATTCAGATGTATTTTTTTCTTCCTGTTTGTCCTCATTTTGGACAGTTGTTGCCATATCATTCGAGTTTTTTGGTGGAGTTATAACATAATAAACAGACAATACAATAACTAAACTTAACATCGTTAACAACCAAACAGTTTGTTTTTTTAATAACATTTCATTTCCTCCTTATTTTTTTGGCAGAACTGCCACTCGGTGACTTGGTACGTCTAAGACTCTCGTTACAGCATCTATAATCCATTTTTTCACGGTAATATTGTCAGCGCCTTTTGCAACTACTAAAACACCTCGAATTCCTGGTTTCTTTGTTTCTTGAATTAGTGGCACTTCTTTTTCACCGTCTCTTACAATAACAAATTGCTCATCTTTAGATGTATCTTCGACCGTTCTTTTGCCACCTTCTCGATCGGTTTCTTCTGTCACTTGTTTATTGGTGACGTTATTTTTCCCATATATTTTAAGTTCCGTAGCATCCACATTGACTACAACGGTAACGTCGGAAACTCCAGCAACAGTTTCTAGCGCTTCTTTTATTTGATTTTCAAAATCACGTTCGTAATCAGCAATTTCTCTATCTGTTTTATCTCCTTTTTGACCAAAAGTTTCAACATTCTCAGACTCTTGCTGCTTCATTGTGGGTAAAACATTTGAGGAAGAAGTGGACGGTGACTTAGACAAAAATTCACTACCTACCATAAACACCGCACCTAATACGAGTACAATTAACATATAGAAATAGAGTGATGGTTTTTTATTTTTTGCTTCATCTGTTTTATTAGAGTTTTGTTTAAAGAAATTCTTGATCCGTTTCAAAAATGAGTTATCCTCCTTCAACTTTCTGAACCCCTCCTTTCAAATACGATCTCGATTTTTTCTTCATCCATTTTCCATACATTTGCTAAGAATTTTGTAATTTCTTCGGTTTTGTATTCTTCTATTGGCAGAGGTTCTTGTGTGTTTATTTCAATCTTCTGAATCGTTTCTATCGATTCATTTTGTTTCTCTGCCTTTTCAAGTACAACCGAAACCCGATCTAAATCATTTGAATTTTCAGGATTATTTTGATTCTTTGTAGAAACTTCTATATGCTTGATTTGGTAATTGTATTGATTAATCAACTCCTCTTCCCCTTCTTTTTTTAATTGGACAGCCATTTCTTCTAAATAATATGCAGTTTGCGCCTCTTGTATTTCTTTTTTCTTCATATTAATCTCATTTTCCATGCTACCTTTTTCGACATTATTTGCATCATTCATTGATGCAACAATATCTTCAAAATCTGTTGAAAGTAATTTAAAAATAGGCGAAATCAATATGGCGATTAACAATAAACCGATTACCATTTTGGCATATTTTTGAAAGCTTGAATTTGGTAATAACATATCAATTACGGTGGCTAATAGAATAAAAACAATAATACTTGTGATCCATTCGGTTAGTATACTCATCTATACACCTCACCTACCTGACCATTAATGTGACATTTCCAGCTGCAATAATAATTGTCATGCTTAAGAAAAACATCACCGAAACGATAGCCAATGCAGCGAAAATATACATCATACTTTTACTCATAATATCTAAACACTGTATGACTGGTCCTCCTCCTAGCGGTTGAAGTACAGCCGCAGTCAACTTATATATAAATGCAATCACAAGAATTTTAATGGCTGGGAATGCACTAATAAGAAGGATTATGACTACACCAGCGATGCCTACAGTATTTTTCAGTAAAACGGAAGCACTGATTACCGTATCAGCAGCATCCGTAAACATCCTACCGACAACTGGAATGAAATTTCCTGTAACAAATTTCGCGGTCCGAATCGTAATTCCATCCGCTATTGCTGTTGATGCACCTTGCACCGAAATAACACCAAGAAAAACAGTCATGAATACTCCAAGCAGTCCGATACTCCAATTTCTAATCAGACCAGCTAATTGAGTCACTTTGTAGTGCTGTGTTAATGTGCTGACAATACTTAAAATAGTAGCTAAGAATAAAAGTGGTAGAACGATTTTACCTATGATTAGACCGCTTGTATTCATTAAAAAAAGTAAAACAGGATGAAAAAAGGAGGCTGATATCAATCCTCCAGAAGCAGCTATCAATGCAATTAGTAATGGTGCTAATGCCATCGAAAAGGATATAATCGTATCAATCGTTTCCTTAGTATATTGAATCGCAACATGAAAGCTATTAAGAGCAATAATGATCAAAACCATAAACACAATGCTATAGGCAACTTTACTAATAGAGCTTTGCTCAAAAGCGTTTTGCAAAGACTGTAAAAACATGCTAAATACCGTAAGAAGAATCAGCATACCTAACAATTTACCGTTTACCACCAATTCGTGAAAGACAAATTTTAAAGCACCTAAAAACCAGCCTTTTAACGAAAATGATTTTTCTCCACTAATAAAATCCATTAAACTACCTTTTTGACCTTCTGGGAGAAACACACCATATTCCTCCATAATTTCATCCCAAAATTGCTTTAATTCTTCGATATCTATTTGACTTAAACCTTTATCGATCAATTCTTTTGATACCGTCTCATTCGTTTTATTATCCTCTGGTGAAGCTTGGACATTTTGTGGAACAACCAAAAACAATATTATTGCCATAAATAGAAATAGAAACCATCGCTTCATCTCTTCACCTCTTCTTACCTATCCTTAGCTAGGAATTAAATTTAGTATCGTTTCAATCATGACGGTTAGGATTGGAATCGCCATAGCTAATATAATGATTTTTCCTGCTAATTCAATCTTAGAGGCTAGCGTACCTTGACCTGCATCTTTAGTGATTTGAGAGGCAAATTCAGCTACATAGGCTACTCCAATTATTTTTAGAATTATTTCTAAATAGACCATATTTACTTTTGCTTGTTGAGCAATAGCTAACAGCATTTTAATTATGTTTGATATTTGCTCAACTAATAATAAAAAGATTGAACAACCAACAAATATAATAAGAAGAAAAGCGAAATTCGGTTTTTGCTCTTTTACTATGGTTGCTAGGAAGGTAGCTAATAAAGCAATACCCACTATTTTTATAATTTCGATTGCTCATCCCTCCTTGCTATTGAAACAGAAAAACGGACTTAATTTTGTCAAATAACTGTTCAATGATTTGTGCCACCATAAACAAAATGTAGATAAAACCAAATAAAGTTACCCATTGTGAATATTCTTTTTTGTTGATTTGCTCTAGCAATGTATTTATGAATGCTATCACGATGCCAACACCTGCGATTTTGAATATTAAACCAACTTCTATCCCCATTCTAGTTTCCTCCTACATGTTGTTTACAAAAGTAAAATAATAAGTAGTAAACCTGTTAAAAATCCTAAACTTTTTACCATCTTTTCATATTTTTTTTGATGTTGAAGAGCTTCATTTTCTTCTCTCTCAATATGTGACATCGTAAGAAGAATTTGTTTTTGTTGCTGATAGCGATCATGTTTTCCTAAAGTTTCACCGAATTGTGCGAGGATTTCGATATCATTTTGCTTAAGAGCTAAAAAGTCCTTCAATTCAATAAAACAGGTTTCCCACATATTTTTCACACTGGCATCTGTCTGTTTTAACTTATCTGAAAATAAGTGGAAAAACTTATTCAACGGGAAAGGTAATTGCTTTGAAATTCGATAGGAAGCCTCTTGTAAAGGCATATGTCCAAACATTATTTCTGCTTCAAGCGCTTGCAAAGCTGTAATGAAATATCGAAGTTGTTTAGGCCTCTTTCCTAAATGGCGTGAAATTTCAAAACCTATCACTGTACTAGCGATAAGAATGAGTGCTGCCCCTAAAAGCTTAATCATACCTTCACGCTTCTTTCTGTTAATAAAGGGTTACCGTTAGTATCATAAACAGCAAAACTAAAACCATCTCTTACATTTCTTCTTAATAAAACAAAGCGATTAAAGACTTCTAACTCCATTATTTTGCGAATGGTTGGTCTTTTTAGTACATCTTCTATTGAGAAGCCATGGGCTGAAATGATTAGCTTTATTCCTGCATTAATGGCTTCCTGAACCGATAGGGCATCTTCTTCTCTTCCAATTTCATCAGCGATGATAACATCAGGTGACATGGAACGGATCAACATCATCATACCTTCAGCTTTAGGGCACGCATCTAAAACATCCACTCTCGGTCCAAATTGCAATTGAGGTACCCCTCGAACACATCCCGTTATTTCAGAACGTTCATCAACAATACCCACCTTTAATGCAGTAATGTATTTGGATGAACATCCACTTGAAATAATTCTTGCTAAATCTCGTAAAATCGTTGTTTTTCCCGTTTGAGGAGGTCCAATAATCAATGTATTTTCCCAACCAGCATTATATAAATGAGGTATTAACTGTTCAGAACAGCCTATTTTCTCTTTAGCAATCCGAATGTTGAAAGAGGAAATATGAATAATGGCTTTAACATTACCTTGATCCAAAATAACTTTCCCAGCTATTCCAACTCGATGTCCACCCTCAATAGTTATGTAGCCTCTTTTTAATTCTTCCTCCATCGTGTACATAGAGAAATGAGTAATAGTATTTAATAACTGCTCAGCATCTTCTTCTGTTATGACTAAAGGTAAAAGCTCGTATGACCTACCAGATGAAATCTCAATATTTCGACCAATTCGTATTCGGATTTCTTCAATTGATTCCCATTTTTCAGAAGGCATGTTTTGCAAAAAGGCTGTGATTCTTTTTGGAAATAATGAAAAAATAGATTGCATACAAGCCCCCTCTCTTGTTAACGTATTCTTTTACAATGTATGGGCAGCATGTACACTTTATGCCTATAAACCAAAACTATTTGTATAAAACCCCTTTTGGCAAAAGACCTATTAGATATTCACAGGTAATAAGAACATATCGAATAGTTACACTTTATGAGAGACACGATTGAATCTAATTTCCGTGAACAAAAAAATAGGCTCCTCCATCATGATGTTCCATGAATTTGAAGAAGCCTTCCGTTAACTTATTTTATTATTTGCGATGTTCCATCACAGTACTTTATCGAACCGCCTTACATCACCGAGATAACTTAAATTGGTTACTCCTTTCTAGACTATACGTAAATTCGTAAAAACATTTTTTTACAGTGCTTATTTATAAGCCCTTTCTTTCATATATATATAGGCATCATTGTGATAACCTTTTACAATTAAATCTTTAATAATTTGAGATAAAATAATACTATAGACGGTACCGTTACCTCCAAATCCTCTTAAAAAGTAACTATTTGGATAATCTTCATATATCCCGATAGTCGGGAGCCCATCATGAGTTTCTCCAAAAAAAGCACCCCAATAAAAATCAGCAAAAACTTTGCCATGTAATTCTGGAAATAACTCAATCAACTTCTCCAATAAAAGATCTCGTTTATGTATAAGCATGGTGTCTCTTTTTTTTTGTGTATTGTTGATTCATCGAGACCTCCAAATACGATTCGGTTCTCTTTTGTTCGTCTTGCATATATATAGGGTCTAGCCGTTTCCCATATCATCATATCGTCATACCATCCAGGTAAGTTTTCAATAACGTTTGTAGAAATAGCATATGAACTTACAACCTGTCCATTAGGATCTTTTTTTATTTCCTGAGATTCGTAACCAGTTGCATAAATGATATATTTAGCTTTAATCTCAAAACCGTTATCAGTATATAAAACCGTTGAATCTTTCATCTGTTTTCTACCATTAATTTTAGTATTTGAGAAAATTTTCGTTCCATTATTAAGAGCATAATGAATAAGTAATTGAGCATGCTTATAAGGATTGAGTTCAGCATCTCCATCAGTAACAATCGCTCCAGGTTTAGAGAAGGAAAATTTCTCTTCTATTTGATTTTCCCAAAGAAATTCAACAGGAAATCCATACTTTTTAAGTGTATAATATTCTTTCCGAAGCTTTTCAAGATCATTTTCACTTGATGCAAAATATAAACTTTTTCTGATTTTAAAATCCGAATTTTCTTCCAACGTCGGAACTACCTTCTGTTCTAATGTTTCTATAGCTTCTTTACACAATTGATAATGCCTAACGGCAGCTTTTTTTCCAAAACCATTTATTAATGTACTTAACATCGCATCGTTTGAATACTGCAATAATCCAGTATTGGCTTTTGTACTACCGCTACAAATTTCTCGTTGATCAACTAATACAACAGATACATTTGTTTCACTAAGAAAATAAGCACAATGTGCCCCAGAGGAACCACTTCCTATAATCAAGACATCACAATCTACATTCTCATTTAAAGAAGGGTATGTCCATCCTTTAAAAGTATGATTCCAAAATGTTTTCCCGCTCGATAAATCCATATATCTTATCCCCTTATTCGTGTATTCTTCAGGTTGTTTTCACTTTATCGCCTATTACATCCCATTGCAGGAAGGTTGCTTTCCACAGGTCGTGAAACTCCTTCATACAATGATCTTGTAGAATCAAGCTTGTCCTACAGCTCCCAGAGTTGACTCATCGTCCTCATCCTATCGAACAACATTTACCAACTGTTTTATGATCAAAGTGCAATTAAATAATAATCTTTCATCCACCAACCTTTTTTAATATCCCCTATTCATGGTCATTATCAAACATCTTTGACATTTTTTTTCGTTCATCTCATTAAAAGGGATTTTTCCCACTAAAGCATAAACATAATAAATATATCAAATGCCATACTAATCTTACAGAGGAAACTCTGTATAAGATATAAGGAGTGAACGATATGTCAAATAGTAATAAACTATTAGTCCCTGGAGTAGAACAAATGCTTAATCAATATAAATATGAAATTGCTCAAGAATTCGGAGTAACTTTAGGTTCAGATACTAGCGCTCGCGCCAATGGCTCTGTAGGTGGAGAAATTACAAAACGCCTAGTACAACAAGCACAATCTCAATTTAAATCAGGACAATAACATATATAGCTAAAAGAGGCTCCTGAATAGGAGCCTTTTTAATAAATCCAAATCCGCAAGAAAATCAAAAAGGAAAAAAGTAAAGACGTAATAGCAAAAAGAAGTGAAAGTTTTTTATAACCCATATCTAATAGGGCTGCGAAGCAAATTGAATACAGAAGTAAATCTAAAAATAGCCTATTTAATCCTGTTAAATAATAAATAGATAAAGGTATAACGAGGTTCACCCCTAAATAACCGATAACGAACGGAACAACTATAGATAAAAGAATACGCGTCATCTTATTTTTCCCATAACAAAAACCCCAAAAACTTACTATTATGAAACATATGACCACCATCATTAGTCTAATAAAAACGATTCCCCACATACTCATGCTAACGACTCTCCTAAAGTTAAACGGTCTATTTCTATCACCAAATAAATAACTTCATGATAAATAACTATAGATAGCAGATATCCCTTAATTCTCATTATTATATAAACCAAATATACCTATAAGAACGGTTATATTTTTAAGTTGCTTTCGGTGCAATCGGATCACCGATTATCGCTCTAGAAGGGCCAACTGGTGTTTCAGCGATTGAAATCAGTAAAATGCTTGGACGACAATTACCATTTTTATCAGTCTTTATTCCATTCTATTTAATCTTTATCATGGCTGGATGGAAAAAAACAAAAGAAGTATTTCCAGCTATTATAGTAACAGGTGTTTCTTTTGCTGTTACACAATTTCTGACTTCTAACTTCATGGGACCAGAACTTCCTGATATTATTTCAGCCCTAGTATCTATGATTGCATTAGCCATTTTCTTAAAATTCTGGAAACCAAAAAACACGTTCCATTTTAAAACAGAATCAGAAGTTGCTGCAACAGCACAAGTTGAAGAGAAAAAATACACAGGTGGTCAAATATTTAAGGCATGGTCACCATTTTTAGTTTTAACAGCAATCATTTCCTTATGGGGTATTCCAACAGTCAAAATTGCTCTTCAAGGACATTATGAAGGTACAAATGTTATTTTAAAGGCTGTAAATTCAATTGGTAGTGCACTATCATTCCTACCGGAAGTACCATTTGTTCACAATCAAATTTTGAATGGCGCTGGTGCTACAATTGCAGCTGTGTATAAATTAGAACTACTTGCTGCTGCCGGTTCTGCTATCCTTATTACAGCATTTATTACAAAATTTATTGTTAAAATTTCATTTAAAGATTGGTTCATCACTTTCGGTGAAACTTTAAACGAACTAAAATTCCCTACCATTACAATCGCTGCCGTTGTAGCATTTGCCTATATTACAAACGCGTCAGGTATGAGTACTACATTAGGTATGGCATTAGCTAAAACGGGTGCTCTATTCCCATTCTTCTCTCCATTCCTCGGATGGTTAGGGGTATTTATTACTGGCTCTGATACTTCAGCAAACGTATTGTTCGGAAATTTACAAAAAATCACTGCCAATGGGATCGGTATGAACGAAGTTCTTGCGCTTGCTGCGAACTCTTCAGGTGGGGTAACAGGTAAAATGATTTCTCCTCAATCGATTGCTGTAGCGTGTGCTGCGGTTGGACTAGCAGGTAGAGAATCTGAGTTATTACGTTTCACATTCAAACATAGTATATTTTTACTTCTGTTAGTAGCAATTATTACGTTCCTACAAAGCAATGTACTATCCTTTATGGTTCCATAACAATTTAACAAATGAGAAAAAAGTGTCCTAAGTATTTAGGACACTTTTTATATGGCTCTATTTTTTAATAATGACTGTCTTTCTCTTCTCCTTTGACTATACAAAAAGGTCAGAACGATACAAACAGATATTGTTCCAAACACTAGAACCATATTTTTAAAACCAATCGTATCTAAAAACAAACCAGCTGTTACTAATATACCTTGAAATAACAGTCGATCGGCCATGCCTTTAAATGAAAAGAAAGTACCATGTACTTCTCTTGCAACCATCGTTTGAAATAAAGTTGCAGAAATCGGGAAAAATACACCCGCTGCTAATCCAAACATCGCAAAGGTTATAATAGAAGCAATTTTTATATCAGCAAAATAAAGCGATAAATGCGAAGCTGCCATAACCGTTGCTGCTAGTAGCATTACATGGATTGGATTTTTATTACCTGTAATCTTCCTAGCAAAAAAAGCACCTACCATAAATCCTATACCTTCAGCTGTATATAGCCAACTTTTGACAGCGGGATCGTTTTGTAATTCACCAATTTTTAATACCATTAAATTAAAGCTACCTAAAAATAACGTGGGAACTAGTAATAGAACGAGTCCCATTAAAACTGTAGGAGTTCGTTGAAGAATAGGTATAATTTCTTTAAATCCACCTTTTGATCTGGCATGTGTGTTTTTCTCAGAATTGTTAGTAGAACCTTCTTTAATATGTAGAAAAAAAGTACAAACGAATATAAATAAATAGGTTAACATCGATAAGAAATATACTTGAAATAACGATAAATACAACAAAGCAATTCCCGCTAAAGCTGTACCCATAATTCTAGCTACAGTCCCGACATTCATATGTAAACCATTCAAATTCATTAGTTGTCGCTCTTCAACGATCAATGGTATTGCAGCCTGTAATGCTGGCATATAAAAGGCATTCGCAATCCCAATAACAACCATATACACACACATCCACATGATACTATTTGCTTCAATCGCGAGAAACATAAACCAAACGGAAAGAATTCGAAGTCCACTTGAATAAATCATAATTTTCTTTTTAGAAGAATTATCAATTAATTTGCCAGCAAGAGGTGCTATCACTACTCCAGCAAGCATCCCCAAGAGCAGTATTAAAGATTTATGTAAATCAGATGGCACAAGATGTTGCAGAAACTCTAGATTTCCAATCGTTCCAAGCCATAATCCTAAATTTGCTATGAATTCCCCCATCATTAATATCCACACATTTTTATTTGTTATCATCTACAACCAACCTTTAAAACAAATATTTCGTAATACTAAATATATTACCTTCTCGCTTCATTTCTGTCTATATGTATCTTTCTGACTTTTACTGATAGCTTTTCGCTTTATACAAGTAGCGCCAAGACATCGTACTCATTCTTTGCAGTGTGCTATTGTTTTCTTGAAGGAAATTTGGACAATTTGTAATCAGCAATGACGAAAAAAAGACTCTAAATAAAAAAAGTATGAGTTGTCCAAACCAACTCATACTTTTTCATTCTTTATTTATTCATTTATTAAAGTTTCTAATGCTACTGTAATCATATCATTAAAAGTAGTTTGTCTTTCTTCTGCTGTTGTTTCTTCCCCAGTAATAACATGATCACTTACAGTCATAATGCTTAATACATCCACGTTATAACGTGCACCTAACGTATAAAGAGCTGAAGTTTCCATGTCAACACCTAATACACCGTAGTCAGCTAATTTATGAATCATAGAATCATCATCTTCATAGAATGCATCGCCCGTATATACATTCCCAACACGAACTGTCATATCTTCGTATTGTTTAGATAAACGGTATGCTCTTTCTAAAAGTGTAAAGCTTGCATTTGGAGCATAATTAATTCCTGGGAAAATACGATTTGGCATTTTTGAATCATTTGTTGCCGCCATCGCCATTATAATATCACGAATCTTTACTTCACGCTTCATTGCTCCGATTGTACCGATTCGAATAATATTTTTCACACCATAATCCTTTATTAATTCAGTTGCGTAAATACTCATTGAAGGAGCACCCATTCCAGATGATTGAATAGAAATTTTTTCTCCTTTGTAATAGCCAGTATAGCCATACATTCCACGTACTGTATTATGACATTCTACGTTTTCTAAAAATGTATCCGCAATATATTTGGCACGAAGTGGATCTCCTGGCATTAACACCTTTTCTGAAATCTGGCCTTCTACTGCATTTAAATGAATACTCATAATTATGTCCTCCAAACCGTTTTGAATCTTTATTATGATTTAAAAATCATCCTACTTTTTTAGTTAATTCTTTTTTCACATTTTGTTTTTTTAATTGACTTGAAGAATAAATACAGCTTGCAACGAAACCAACTGCGAACGTTAATAATACCCCAAGACTGTTTCCTTCAAATATCCCTTTTGCAAATGGAGCTGGAATGATTCCATTTGTTGTAAATAAGAAACCAACAATAACACTTCCAACCCAAATACTTACATTTCCTACATTAATTCCATTATTTTTCTCACCTGTAATTAATTCAGGATCATAACCATTTTTCTTACGTAAAATAATGTAATCAGCCATAAATACTGCTGTCCAAGCCGCTAAACCAATACCAACTAAACCTAAGAACATTTGGAATGAACCTAAGAAGTTACCGTTAATAAATAATACATATGATGGTAGTAGAATCATAATTGCACCATGGAACAGTATAGATGTACGTTCTGAAATTCTAATATTAGTCGCCTCTAAAGCTTGACGTCCTGAACGTAATGAAATAACTGCTGGTGGAACAATTCCTCCTAGTGCCGTAAAGAAATACGGAATTACCATCCATTTAGGCATTTGTAATGCTAATGCTGCAACTGGATCCGCAGAATCTACTAATTCTGGATTCGTTGCATTCATTAAAATTCCTAAAAACATAATAACAAACAATGGAATAGAGGATGCTAATGTTGTTGTCCAGAAAATGGATTTATTTGATGACTTTGGACTTTGATAACATGAGTAGTCACTGGCTACCATTGCCCAGCTTAAAGCTGATCCTGCAATAATAATGGAGATAGCTGGTAGTACTCCTCCTATCCAATCACCATTTGGCATATTAACAAGAGCAGACCAATCAGTTTGTGGTACAAGAATCACCAATACTACTATTGTCAATGCTCCAAAAATGTATGTGAAAATCGTTTGTGCTTTTACTAATGTTTCTTGCTTCACTAAAGAAAGTGCCATAATAGCAACTGTTAAGGCTATTAATCCAATTATTTGAGTAGTTGTTGTAACCTCAAAACCAGCAGCTGTAACGATTGCATTAAGAGAAAAAATCCCTGTAGGTACATTCCCCATACTTAACCATCCGATTAAGCAAATCCACGCTAGAACAGCAGGAATTAAGTTGCCTTTACCACCGAAGGCTGCTCTTGATAGGACAAATGTTGGGGCTTTGCCTAATTTACCAGGTAAGCTTAAATATCCAATTAGTGAAAACGAAGCCGCTCCGACTAATGCTGCAATGACAGATTGAACAAAGTTTAAACCATAACTTACAATAATTCCTCCATACACTAAGCCCATTACGCCAATGTTCAATGAAAACCATATCCAAAATAGTTGTTTTGGACTACCGGTTCTTTCATTTTCTGCAATTAAATCTGGATGTTGTGTACTCACTGTAGTTCCCTCCACTTCATTTTACAAAAACCTTTTAGAGATAAGTCATCTGATGTCAGACAACTCTTAATAAAAAAAATAGTACCCCTATTAGTAAGATTAATAGAATTATGACTAGTACTTCTTTTTAGTTTTGTAAGGGGTTTCATTTCTTGTTTATAGAATAACACTTTTATTATTATTTTGGTATATTATTTTGAGATTTTCATAGCTTTGCGTCTAAATTGTGACTAATGACAAATAAATCAAATTACTATAATTTTTCACTTTAATAAGATAATAAAAATTATTATAATATAAAAAAGCTGAGTCAGATTGACTCAGCTTTTTCTATTTTTAATTGGTTACATTAATCCTTTCTCTTCAGGTTTGGAATTTTTCTCTTTTGAAAAGATAAAACCACAAGCTACAATACCAAGTAACACAATCCAGAAAATTAGTTTCCAAGTAAGTGACTCTGGGAACTCATGTGGAATAATTCCAATGGAAGGATGAGCTAATGTGAATACTGCTAGCTTCACCCCTACCCAACCGACAATAAAGAATGCTGCTGTTTCCAATGATGGTCTTTTATGAAGTAAATCAACAAATAAATGAGCTGCAAACCGCATAATAACAACTCCGATAAATCCACCTAAGAACATTACAAGGAATTGTCCACCGTCAATATCACCTACAGAAAACCATCCAGTTGCAGGTAATGTTTTTGCAAGTACTACTGCTGCTAACATAGAATCTACAGCGAAAGCAATATCTGCTAATTCTACTTTTGCCACTGTCATCCAAAAGCCAGATCCACTCCCAACCTTTGGTTGTGCTTCATATAATTCATCTTTATGTGCCCATTTTTTGTATAAATGATGAGCCGCGATAAATAATAGATACACCGCACCAATAGCTTGGACTTGCCAAACGTTTACAAGATAAGAAATTAAGAATAAACTTCCTATACGGAATACAAATGCTCCTAATAAACCATAAAATAATGCTTTTTTTCTTTCAGCCGGTGGTAAATGTTTAACCATTACTGCTAATACAACGGCATTATCAGCTGCAAGTATACCTTCAAGTCCAATTAAAACAAGAAGAACCCAACCATACTCTAATAAAACTGCTGCTTCCATATGTTTCAACCTCCAATATTAGTGTTCTTCTTTCTTCCCATTTGTACTTATCCAAAAGTTGGATTACAAGCAAACAAAAAAGACCTCTGCCAGTAAAATGGCAAAGGTCTTGCTGAGCATAATTTAAGTAATTAAGCCAACAAAGCCGGAGGAAGATCACTTCCACGAATTGACGACTTTGTTTTAGGGCGAACCCTAACGCTACTCCCCTTTGAAAAGGAACACTTTATTAATTTATATTAGTAGTATATTTCATCAAAAAAGATATTGCAACATTTTTTCTTTGAAAAATCATTTACAAGATTGCTATTTTTATTTTTTTTGTAATTTAAGATAGCTTTTCAAAAAAGTTGGCCATTTTTTGGAGTCACCAAAGAAGGCTACTATTAGATTTTTAAAGTCCTCATATTTCCCTCGATAAGGATACCATTGAACCTCTTTCACTTTTTTTCCTGAGTCAATCATAATAGCTTTTTCATGACAAAACATACGTAGTCCATTTTCACCATGATATCGACCTATACCACTTTGCTTGGCTCCTCCAAAAGGAAGATGATGATTCGCTACAGAAATAATGACATCATTTATGATGACAGCCCCTGAAACAAGCTGATTAGCAATTCGATTGGCCCTAGTAAGGTCATTTGACCAAACACTAGCATTTAGACCATACAAAGAATTATTGGCTAGTGAAATAACCTCTTCTTCATTTTTGAAAGGAATAATAGGCATAATCGGACCAAATGTCTCTTCATTGACTATTTTCATATCGTTTGTCACATTGGTTAATACCATCGGATTAATAAACATACTGCTTTCATTCCATTGATCAGGTGGAGTACCAGTCTCTAATGTTGCTCCCTTATTTAAAGCATCATTCACATGTTTTTTAACAATTTCTACTTGATTATCAAAGGTCATGCTTCCAATATCATCGTCTATCGTACTACCCTGCTTTAAATATGCTATCTCACGCTTAACCGCACTTACAAATGATTCGTGAATTTTTTCATGGACATATAAACGTTCTACGCTCATACATACTTGCCCACTATTTGTAAAGGCACCCCAGACTGCTCCCTTAGCAGCTCTCTCAATATTAGCATCTTCACAGACAATCATTGGATCTTTCCCACCCAATTCTAAAGTATAAGGAATCAAGTGTTTTACCGCTTGTTGGGCAATAATTTTACCGGTAGCTACAGATCCAGTAAAGAAAATATAATCTGGGTTAGATTCGACTAATGCTTGCCCTAAATCTTTACCACCGTGAGCGAATTGGACAACACCATCTGGAAATCCTGCTTGTTTAAATAAATCCTCCATATGCTTTCCGACATAAGGAGTCACTTCTGATGGCTTTGCCACTACAGTGTTACCAGAAATTAATGCGCTCAATATCGGAACCATAGAAAGCTGAAAAGGGTAATTCCAAGGGGAAATCACAAGTACTACTCCTCTTGGCATATAATCTATATATGATTTTTTTCCAATAAAAAGTATTGGTGTCGCTACTTTCTGCCGTTGAAGCATTCGTTTAGCATTTTTTTCAATAAAAGTTAAAAAATCAAGAACTGGCATTACATCTGCTACTAATGCGTCCAGTTTTACTTTACCTGCATCTTGTGAAACAATATCTGCTGTTTTATCTAATTGATTGATAATAACATTTCGTAATTTTGTAAAGTAAATTAACCGATCGGAAATATCTAACTGACTCCAAGAAATAAAACTTTTTTTCGATTGTTTGATAACTATAGGAAGATCACTTATGTTTGTTTCTTCCATCGTATAAATTTTCTCCCCTGTTGATGGAGAATACACATCCCATCGTTCATTCATAAATCGTCCCTCACACTTATCAAATTTTTACATCCTATTACTTTTCAGAATTTTGATGAATAATATCCATAAGCTCTTCAAGGCTATCTGTCTTTTCTTTCGAACTTCTGGCAGGACTTGCATTTTCCAATGCTCCTATTAAATTCCGCTCAGATTTTACAATATTCTTTCTCCGTCTTGTTTCACGATCAAAAAAACTATAAATAATCGGAATGATAAATAATGTCAAAAATGTACTACTTATTAGACCACCTATTACAGTGATACCCATTGGCTGATTAATTTCGGTTCCTTCTCCAAAACCTAATGCTAGTGGAATTAATCCAAGTATTGTTGTTAAAGATGTCATCAAAATTGGGCGAGCCCGGTCTACAACGGACGTTATAATAGCCTCATAAGAAGACATTCCTAATTGCTTCCGCTGGTTAATATAATCAACGATAACAATGGCATTGTTAACAACAATTCCAGCAAGTACGATTAAACCAATAATAGCTGTTATACCAATAGGTGTTCTTGTTATCGTAAGTGCAATAGATACACCAATTACAATGAGTGGGACACTAAACATGATAACAAAAGGATATTTGAAAGATTCGAACTGAGCTGCCATAACTAAGTAAATAAACGCTATGGCAAGAAGAAATGCCATACCCATTTGTTCAGTAGCTGTATTCATTAAATCTCTTTCACCACTATATACTACTTGTGTTTCGTCAGATAAGTGAATATCTTTCATGGCTTGTTCAACTTGTTCTGTAATCTCCCCAAGTGTAGCACTTGATTTATATTTCACAGTAAATTGTACCGCATCTTGATTATTTATTCGTTGTATTTTTAAAGGACTTTCTCCCTTCGAAAAACGTGCTACATCCTGAAGTGTAATATATGACCCATCTGCTTTTTTAATTGTCAATTTCTTCAACTGATCAACGTTTTGAACTACATTTGAATCGTATTGAACATATACAGACTGTATTTCACCTGCATCCGTGACGATTTGAGTTGCTAAAGAACCACGTGTTACATCAGTTACAAGGTTCGCAATTTGAGCAGGAGCAAATCCATTTTGTAGAGCTTTTTCTTTATCGACAATTATGCTTATTTCTTCTACTTTCTCACTTAAATCCGTAGACACCTCTGTTACATCAGATAATGTCTGTAATCTACTCTGTAACTGATCTACTCCTTCATTTAGCCTTTCTTTATTGGTATCACGCAAATTGAAGGTTAACGTATTTGGTGCTGTTCCATGAGTAGATTGCATAACAATAGAAATTTTTGCACTTTTATTTGTCTTCCTTGCTACTTTTTCAATTTCAGGTTTAACATCATCTGCGATTTGAAATACGGATTTATCTCTTTGCTTAAGATCTTTTAATTTAACGTAAACCTCCGCTTTATTTCCCTGAGCAGAGCCACGAAATGCATTTTCTTGAGAGGAGCCAATATAACTAACAAATACCTCTACTTCATTAACCTCTTGTAACTCTTTCTCTATATTATTTACTACTTTTTCTGTTTCCGACAATGCCGTACCATTATCTAATTCAACATCTATCGAAAAATATCCTTCATCTGTACTAGGTAAAAATTGCGTACCAACTGTCGTAAGTCCAAAACCGCCTAATACTAATAACAAAACTACAATACATAGAGTAACCCATCTATGGTGCAAGGTCCATTTCACACTTTTTCTAAGCAGTACCATCGGACGAGAACTCTGTCTTTTCTTCTCCAAATCATATGGTGGCTTTTTCAACCATCTACTCGCCATCATCGGCACAATGGACAATGCGACATATAAAGATGCGAACAAACTAAAAGAAATCGTTAATGCAAATTCCCAAAAAAGTTCCCCAATAATTCCAGAAATAAAGGCCACCGGTAAAAAGACAACCACCGTCGTTAAAGTTGATGCTATAATGGCTGAACCCACTTCTTTGGCTCCATCTTTGGAAGCCGTTTTTGAATCTTTCCCCATCGATAAATGGCGATATATATTTTCTATTACTACTATCGAATTGTCGACTAACATACCTATACCAAGTGCTAATCCGCCTAATGTCATAATATTTAATGTAAAATTCGAAAAATACATTAAAACAAATGTAACTATTACCGAATATGGTATGGCGACCCCAATAATAATTGGACTCTTCACACTTCTTAAAAAAAGAACAAGTACAAGCATTGCTAATATTCCACCTATAACTAAGGATGATGAAATATTACTGATGGCTAATTTTATGTAATCCCCTTGATCAAATAGTACATCAGCTTTTATGTCTTTATACTTATTTTCAGATAATAGTTGCTTCAATTCATGTTGAAAATCCTTTGAAACCTCAGCTGTATTCGCATTTGATTGCTGCAGGACGCTCAATAAAACGGAAGGTATTTTATTTGTTCTAGTGATTGTACCATCATCTTGCTTAACAAGCTCAACCTTACCGACATCACCTACCGTAATTTTCTCCCCTGTTAATGGGGTTGATCTAATAACAAGCTGCTTCATATCATTTATAGACGAAATACTGCTTATAATTCTTGTAGTTAAATGCTTATCTTCTATTTGAACCTTTTCTCCAGGCATACTAACGTTGTTTGCCGAAATAATATTGACAATATCTGATTGCGCTAATTGGTATTTTTTTAATTGATTTTGATCTAGTTCAATTGCTACTTGTTCAACTAAAGTTCCGGACAAATTAACATTTGCTACCCCATCTACCTTTAATAATTGACGCTTTAGATCCTCAGCCAATTTTTGAAGAACCTTATTATCAACATCCGAACTTAATGTTAATTGAATAACCGGAAATTGTGATGGATTAAATTTCATAAACCTTGGCTTGCTCACATCATTTGGTAATGGTGTTCGATCTATACTTTGTAAGACATCATTTTCAACTTCTTCTAACTTTGTATTCCATGAAAATTCTAAAAGAGTTAAATTCGCTCCTTCTTGAGAAGAAGACGTCATTGTTTTTAGTCCTGGTAATGTAGAAAGATTTGCCTCCAATGGTTTGGCCACTTTTTCTGATACCTCAATAGGACTAGCACCATCATAAGATGTAACGACGACAGCAACAGGGGGATTAATATCAGGAATCAACTTTAAAGGAATATTTAGAAGTGACACAGTTCCTAATAATAAAACAAAAATCATTGTTACAATTGTAAATACTGGTCTCCTAATGGAAAAATTACTTAATTTCATATGTACGTCCTCTCTCTTTATTTATGGCTGTGTTCACATACTTTGCTGCCTATGAACAAGTACCCGAATATAGGCAGTGTTGAATTCCGCTCCAGGATGGTGAGCATATGCTCCCGTAGGAGTCTCGCACCTTACACTCCATTCGACTTTTTTTATACTCTATTTATTAAGCGAACTTATTTAACAAAAATCTTTTAGAAAACAGCCTTATTTATCGATAAGGTATATGTAAAATAAAATGATTCATACGATATTATATAAACTCCTCAACTATTGTATCTTACTACCAACTATACTCGACGGTTTTCTTGATTTCAATTAGCAGAAAGAACGTATCACTTTTCTGACAACACTTTTAATATTCTTAACATATCTGACATAATGAATGATCCTAATTGATTTATTTCTAACAGCCATTCTATTCCTCTGACTCAAAGCACTCATCCACTATCGACTATAAAATGTTAATAAACAACTATAGTATCAAATTAATCTTTAAAACATAGAAAAAGCCATATAACGTATATGGCTTTTCCCATCTTATATAATTTTTAAACGGCTATACCTGCTTTTGAAAGAAATTTATAAACATTGTTAACCCAAATAGCATTTGAGTTAGAATGGTCATTCGAAGCACCCTGAGGTGAATAACGAGAGTGAATAGCTTCAACTGTATATAATCCATCTCTTATATACAATCGAGATAATAAAGAGCCCATATAGTGAATACTATCCTCTATTGAAGCAAATTTCATTGGACCATTATGGGTAAAACCACCTACGTTATTATATTGCTTCAGCCAATTACTGTCCCCACCGGTTTCACTCATAGCAACCGCCATTAGGAAAGCCGGATTAATTCCATACTTTTCTCCAACTTCATAAAACACAGAACCATAACCTTTTAAATAACCACTTAACACTTTATCTAAATCTGCAACAGTGACTCCTGAGTTACCTCTTACATCAAATCCTCCTTTTCCATCATATTGAATGTTATTAGAGGTATTTTTTTCAGCTTCTTGTTTCTCTTTTTCTTTCATTGCTGCTGATTGCTGTTCTAACTGATCATATCGAGTTTGCAATGATTGAACATCCTTTATTGTCCAACCGTATTGTGTGTTTAGCTCATTCATATATTGCTTTTGTTTACGTTCTCGCTCAACTAATGCCGTTTTTGTTGACTTTAACTGTCGTTGAATAGCCTTTTCTTTTTCTAATTCTTTTTTCGCATCGATTTTTAGGGCATTATAATGTTTTACTTCTTTTTCATATGAATCTATTAAATCTTGATCTGCTTTCATTATGTAAGAAACAGCTAAATATCGACTGAAAAAATCAGCAATACTATTAGAACTAAGAAGAATGGAAACAATATTATTATAACTTTGTTCCTCTTGCATAATTGTTAAACGTTTTGCTAACATTGTGTATCTTTTATCCATTTTATCTTTTGACGTTTTCTCTTGTACTTCTAGATTGGCTATATTTGATTGTACCTGTAGCAAATCAGACGTCTGTTGATATTGTTGTATTTCTAAAGCGGCAATTTCAATCGATAAATCTTTCCACTCACGATATACTTGCTTTTTTTTATTTTCTAAACTTTTAGCTTCGGCTGTTTTAGTTTGTAATTCATCGCCTACATTCTTTAATTGTTGACTAACCTCTTGCTTTGTATTCGGATTCGCATGAACAGTAAATGAAAACAAAAAAGTACTAATAAGTACCGTACTGAACATACATTTTGTTATCCGCTGCAACTACTTCACCTCTTATCAAAAAAATACTCTATCGTATTAAACATAGATACTATACAATCAATATAATATCTTAATATTATTATAATATATAAAGCACTTTTATTAATCATTAAAAAAGACTGTTTTAATAATGTTTATCCATGACTTTTGATTGACTTTATCCCTATGCACAAGAAAAACCTTTAGTAATCCAAAACGATTAATAAAGGTTTTCTATAAAACTATGAATTATGTTTTGATATTCCGATTTGAGTCAGACCGCTAAAAATTGTTAATAGTGGACACAACAAACAGAAAAAGGCAAATGGTGCATACTCTAATGTTGGGACACCTAATACGCCTGCAAGGAATACACCAGACACTCCCCAAGGAACTAATGGATTAATGACAGTTCCTGTATCTTCTAAAGCACGTGCTAATGTTTTCTTACTATAGCCATGCTTTTCAAATTGTCCTTCATAGGTCTTACCAGTTAATAATATAGATAAGTATTGTTCACCTACTAAAAAATTAATTCCAATCGCCGTACATGCTGTCGCAATTATTAGCGAAAGTGCTCCTTTTAATAGCCCTTCTATTGTTTTTATTAATGAAGGAATGATTCCTAATAAAAATAGGAGACCTCCCATACCTAATGCTAACAACACAAGTGACACAGAGAACATCATACTTTCAATTCCACCTCTTGATAAGACGGTATTTAGTTGTTCTAAGTTACTGTTCATGACATATCCAGAAAAAAGAATGCTTGACATTTTTGATAAAGTTAAGGAAGAATCAGCAATTAAGGCAATAATAACACTACTTATAATTCCAGCAGAAAGTGTTGGTATCGCAGACACTCTTTTAATTGCTAATACGACTACAATAATAAAAGGAATTAATGATACCCAACTAATATAGCTATGTTCTTGTAATGCTTGTAAAAAAGTGGTGATTTCTTCCGTTTTACCTCTACTAGTTGGCGATAAAAAGAAAAAGATAATGGCTGTAATAACAAAACCAGGAATTGTTGTCCATAACATATTTTTAATATGCTCAAAAAGTGGAACCCCTAGCGTTTCAGATGCAAGATTAGTAGTATCTGATAAAGGAGACATTTTATCCCCTAAAAATGCACCCGATACAATTGCACCGGCTGTAATGGCTAGTGATGCATCCATTGCTGTTGCCATACCTAGAAATGCAACACCAATAGTTGCTGATGTAGTAAATGCACTTCCTATACATGTCCCAACTATAGCGCACACTACAAAAGCTGAAAAATATAACGGTAAATTTGAAAACCATTCAAAACCGTAAAACATTAAAGTTGGAATTGTCCCGCTAGCCATCCAACTACTAATTAGCATACCGATAAAAAAGAATATATAAACAGCTCCAAGCCCTGTACGAGCACCATTCATAATCCCCTTTTCTAAATCGGCAATCGGAACTTTTTTTATTATGCCGTAAGCCATCAAAATCATAATGGCAAAAATCATTGGTAAATGCGGTTTAACACCTAGAAAAATGATGCCATAGCTTACCATCGATAAGATAATAACTAATACTAGTGCAGCTTCCCATAAAGGTAGCCTTAATTTAGCGGATTGTAACATGAATTCAATTCCTCCCAATTTGCATGACAATGATGATAAAGGAGAAAAAACAAAAAAGCCCCTTCTCCACATAGGGACGAAGAAACTTCGCGGTACCACCCTATTTGACAAGTTAACCTTGCCCACTCATTTTTTCTGTTTTACCAAGGCAGTTGTAATTCACTGTTGTTTCCGCCCAGATTTCCACCACTCATCTGGTCTCTTTTTGCTGCAAAAACATCGCTACTCAATCTGCAAACAGATTATCTTTTTTGCTTAAACGCTTTTTAGCGCTAAAGCATATCATTAATGTAATGGATAAGCATTATTTTGTCAACATTAATATTTCGAAATAACATCATTTACAGCTTAAAAAGGGATATCACCAAAAAGTTTATTGTTTATAAAGACGTTCATTGAATAAAAATTAGTATAAAACGATCGATGGTGCAGTATAACTTATCCTATTTACACTAACACTACTTGTTCGTATAAAACAGCCTAAAAAACCATTCAATTCGCCATCAATTATCCTTTCAAATAGTATTAAATAACAAAAAAGACTTACATACAGAATGCATCTGTATGTAAGTCTTTTCTTTTTATTGTTTTCCATCCATAGGATTATATAATTTAACATCAGGGTTCTTATCTTGGAACCAACGTAATGCAAACTCATTTTCAAATAAAAAGGCATATTGATCGTATCGGTCTTTTACTAATATACTTCTTGAGCTATTTAGTTTTTCGTCGACAACATTTCCCTCAACCCAACGAGCCATTTTGTTTCCAATACGTTCCATTATAACATCTGTGTTGTACTCGTTTTTCATACGATTTTCAAACACTTCAAATTGAAGCTGTCCAACAGCTCCTAGCAAATATTCTTCCATTGAAACGGTCTTAAACAATTGAATAGCACCTTCCTGAACTAATTGATTAATACCTTTGTGAAAGTGTTTTTGCTTTAGAACATTTTTCGCAGAAACCTTCATAAAAATCTCTGGTGTAAATTGAGGAAGCTTCTCGAACTGGAACACATCCTTACTTGTAGTAATAGTATCACCAATTTGATAATTTCCTGTATCGTATAAACCAATAATGTCTCCACTTACAGCAGTATTTACAGTCGCTCTTTCATCTGCCATAAATTGTGTAGATGAAGATAAATTAATGGATTTTCCTGTTCTACTTAAATTCACATTCATACCACGTTCAAATTTACCTGAACAGATACGTAAAAAAGCAATACGATCACGGTGTTTTGGATTCATATTAGCTTGAATTTTAAAAATGAAACCAGAAAAATCTTCGCTAACTGGATTAATTTCTCCAGCGGATGACATTCTAGGTTGTGGCGATGGAGCAAAATCTAAAAATGCGTCTAGGAAGGTTTGCACACCAAAAGTCGTTAATGCACTTCCAAAAAATACAGGGGTTAACTCACCCTCAGCAATTTTTTCAATACTGTACTCATTACCAGCTTCATTTAAAAGCATAATTTCATCAAGTGTTTGCTCATATAATGGAGAATTTTTAATTGGGTGATCAATCTCCAATTCACCTTCGTCGTTTAGTGGCAAATATCGGTCTTCACCTTCAACTTTAAATTGTTCAATACGATTATTATAACGATCATATATTCCTTCAAAGTCCTTTCCCATACCAATAGGCCAATTCATAGGATATGATTCAATTTCCAAAACCTCTTCTAGTTCAGCTAGTAATTCTAACGGTTCTTTACCTTGTCGATCCATTTTATTAATGAATGTAAAGATCGGAATTCCTCGCATACGACACACTTTAAAGAGCTTCATTGTTTGATCCTCTATACCCTTAGCCGCATCAACTACCATGACTGCACTGTCAACAGCAGTTAGTGTTCGATACGTATCTTCACTGAAGTCTTGGTGACCCGGTGTATCAACAATATTTACTTTACAATCTTTGTATTCAAATTGCATAACGGAGGAAGTAACAGAAATTCCTCTTTGTTTTTCGATTTCCATCCAGTCAGATGTTGCATATTTACCCGTTTTACGTGCTTTAACAGTTCCAGCATCACGAATAGCACCACCAAAAAGTAATAGCTTTTCTGTAATCGTTGTTTTACCAGCATCCGGATGGGAAATAATTGCAAAAGTCTTTCTTGATTGGACTTCATTTTGTAGTGAAAAGTTCATTTTATACATCCTTATCTATTTAAATCTACCCGATTCATAATCTTGACTTAAAAAATATACCATAACTCCTTTATCATATCTATCTTTTTAAAGGTCTTGTTTCATATTTTCCTTATTTTTTTATAGAAGCAAAGAAAAGCGGTGTTAAAAAATTATTTATGAAATCCTTTTTGAAATGGTTTCACACGTTTTCCAGCATAATCAAATGGCTTGTTATCATACTTTTTATTTCTTTTTAATTCAGTCAGAGCGAAACGGCTGACATTCGTTTTAAATTCTTGTTATCCAGGAATTCTCCTACATTCACCAATCAACTTACCTTTTGATCAATTAGTTGACTTTACAGAACTAATTTAAACACAATAATCTTTCGCCAATTCAAAATATCTTCTTTCATAATATTCCTTTCCAAAATGAATTTCGAATAATTTCTCTTAATTCGCTCACAATATGGAATGTGTAAGTTTGCCTGTTTATCTCATAGATTATGATGCACATTTACTTTAAGCAACTATTCCATTTTATTTTTGAGGTGTTTTTATGAATTATTTATGGGGATTATGTGGTATGCTATGTATCCTTTTAATCGCTTTTCTATTATCAAACAATAAGAGAAAAATTAATAAAAGAACTGTTATTGTTGGCCTAATAGTACAACTGTCGTTTGCCTTTATGGTATTAAAATGGTCGTGGGGCCGATTTGTCCTCCAAAAACTCACAGATGTTGTGAATGCCATTATTACATATGCAAATGAAGGGATTGATTTTGTTTTCGGAGGCATTTATACACCTGAATCAGGAATTTCATTTGTTTTTGCCTTTAACGTTTTAACCGTAGTTATATTTTTCTCTGCTTTAATCTCCGTTTTGTATTATCTCGGAATTATGCAAATAGTTATTAAATATATTGGTGGCGCTATATCAAAATTATTAGGTACAAGAAAAGCAGAATCCTTTTCTGCTACAGCCAATATATTTGTTGGACAAACAGAAGCACCTCTCGTAGTTAAACCGTACTTAGCAAAAATCACTCAATCAGAATTGTTTGCTGTAATGGTTTGCGGTTTAGCTTCTGTTTCCGGAAGTGTCCTCATCGGTTATTCACTACTTGGAGTACCACTTGAATATTTACTTGCTGCTAGCTTCATGAGTGCACCTGCTGGACTAGTGCTTTCAAAAATTATCTTTCCAGAAACAGAAAAAAGCACAACTGATGAAGAATTTGCTATTTATAAAGATGAAGAATCTGCCAATGTTATTGATGCAGCAGCAAACGGAGCTTCTATTGGTCTACAACTAACCTTAAATATCGGCGCAATGTTGCTAGCATTTATCGCCCTAATTGCTTTATTGAATGGATTATTAGGCTTTATTGGTGGATGGTTCGGTTTTGGCGAACTGTCATTGGAGCTTATTTTAGGTTATATTTTTTCTCCATTAGCATTTGTTATTGGTGTACCATGGAATGAAGCATTACTCGCCGGTAATTTTATTGGACAAAAATTGATCTTAAATGAATTTGTTGCCTATTCTTCTTTTGCACCTTATATTCCAGATCTTTCTAAAAAAACGGTTGCTATTATTTCATTTGCGTTATGTGGATTTGCTAATATTTCTTCCTTCGGGATATTACTCGGAGGTTTGGGTAAATTGGCTCCGAACCGAAGACCAGAAATTGCGAAATTAGGAATGAAAGCTGTTATTGCTGGTGCATTAGCATCATGCCTTAGCGCCGCTATCGCTGGAATGCTTGTTTTGTAACTCTCAATTCAATCCGAAATATACAGATTATTTAAAGCGATTTATAAGGAGAAGTTTTCTTTATAAATCGCTTTTTCTATTTTAATTATTAAGATTCTTTGTCAATCCTCTTTTCGATATCAAACTTAACATTTAATATAATACATAGTAGTTTATTTCAAAACTTTGAAAAAATGATTATGTATAAGATGGAGACGATACAATGATTACATTTGAACCAATTACAGAAGAAAACCTTTATATTGTAAAAGAAATTGTTAATTCAAATAAGGAGTATAATCAAATTGAAAATGGACAACCTCATAGAACAGATGAAGAGATTCAAAAGGATGTTTTAGATGAAATAAGTGAGCATTACTTTATTAAAGCGGATGATACTTATATTGGAGTGTTAAGTTTTTTAGAGAATAATCCTAAAGACAATACACCCTGGATTGGGTTTTTTATGATTCATCATGATTATCATGGATATGGTTACGGTTCTATTGCCTATGGAGAGTTTGAACAAAAACTCAAATCAAAAGGGATAGAAACTGTTAGATTAGGAGTATTAGAAAAAAACCATATAGGAAAATCTTTCTGGAAAAAATTTAATTTCACCTATTTTAAACAATCAAAACTTAACGATAATTTTGTCGATTGCTACGAGAAAAAGCTCTAAAAATGTAAAACGTTTACATCCTTCTCTCACAAGGCTGAGAGAAGGAAAAACACTCTTTATAAATTTCAGTTTTTTTCTCTCAGGAACTTGTTATTTAAATATTAATCATGTATAATAAATTCTATCAAACGATTCTAAATAATTCACATATTATCAAGAATCAAACGCTATTTTTGAAGCTTGATAATGTGTGAATGTTATTCTCTCACTTGGGAAGTAATACAGTAGCATATTAATTTTTGTTTAAAATTTAGGAGGATTTATCGAATGACAGTTACAGGTAAAGTAAAATGGTTTAATAGCGAAAAAGGTTTTGACTTCATCGAAGTACCAGGCGGAAACGATGTATTCGTACATTTTTCAGCTATCCAAGGTGAAGGATACAAAACTCTTGATGAAGGTCAAGAAGTTGAATTCGAAATCGAAGATGGTAGCCGTGGACCTCAAGCTAAAAACGTGGTAAAACTTTAATTTAAACTTTCACTTACGTTTATTTAGACGTTACTATTTTAGTAACGTCTTTGCTCTGTTTAAGATCCACTAATAGCATTTTCTTCTTTTTACATTCACTACCCTATAATAAATTTTCTTTTCATAACATCCTATAGATATATTTTACTATTCTGCCAACTTCACATCCTTCTTTCATATAGGAAAAGAGAACGATGTATCTAATGATTCTATCGTTCTCTTTCTTTTATACACTATTCATTCGTTTCCTTTAATTTCACTGGTAAGCTTAGGATTGCTTCTATCAATGTATTTAATTTTGTTTCAATTCGGTACAATAGATACAAGCTTACAATAATCGGAAAGCCTACTTCACTTATTAGAGGAATAACCGCTTCCACCCCTATCACCTCCATCTATTAGAAAAAGAATTTGAGGATGCAGCAATTGATTCGCTCTTGCCATACACCCCCCAAAAACGGTATAAAATCAAGCTGAAATGCTTAAACTGTAAATTCTTGAACGTTTTTTTCTACGTGTCGAACTTGTTTTCTAACCGCTAGTTTTCCACTAGTAGTTGTTAAAGTACTTTGTGATATAATTTCATCCATAGAAGCCTTCACTTGATCAAGATCAATCGGTAACTTAGGATTTTCAATAGTAATCGTAGAAGTTTTGTTATTAGCCGTGGTAAACACTAGTTCGAGTGTATGGTTTGTATTCATTTTTTCTTCACCTCTTTTCCTTTAAACGGATTTGATTTTTATAAAGTACAGGAAATAGCTATAGGAACGTAAGATGTGAGATACCTGCAGAAACAACGGAATAGCTACAATCCATAGGTGTTATAAATCTTGGATGCTACCCTCCTAGCCATCGGAAAGTGAGCATCCTGGAGAATCCTATTCTACCTATACTCATTGCTTATTTCTTTAGAATGATGTCGTTCACTACGATAAAGCTTGGATTTCTTGTTTCTCTACCTTAACCATTGGTAGGGTTTGTAAAACAGCGATAGCATTTGCTGTTGCTATCAATTGTGCAGTTGTTGCTGATTCATCAATTTTTGTAAATGATTTTCTTTTAATAATAGGATTGCCTTTAGTATCAAAGCCTTCTTGAAAGCATAATCTTAGTTGTTGAGATACTATTGTTTCATTTGCCATATCTTTCACCTCCCTTCACACTTGTTATATAAACAAGCAAGGGAAAAGTAGCGTATTTAAAAGTAAGTGGATAATTTTTACGAGACTTCTATGGAATGAGAAGCGAGCATCTTGGCGCAGAATTCAGCCTATACTTACTCCTTGTTTACAGGCAACATATTTTTGCGTAAATAGGCATTTACAAACAAGACAACGAAAAAACGGGTATTTAGACCATAAAAACGCTATACATTTTTGTATTGATAAAGGAAGGTTAATGATGTTCATTTATCTGCTACTAGTAATCATTACTCTAGTATTATCATTCTATTTATTTAAGCGAAGTCAGCATGCATCTAAAAGCTTAAGAAATAAACCATTTGTGATTGCACATAGAGGATCCTCTGGGGATTATCCTGAAAATACACATAGCTCTTTTCAGGCAGCTATAGATTGTCAGGCAGATTTTATTGAATTTGATATACAGTTAACAAAAGACCTACAATTTGTCGTTATTCACGATCAAACATTAGAAAGAACAACAAATGGTCAAGGTAAAGTAAGTGATTGTACTCTAAAAGAATTACAAGAATTAGATGCTGGTTCGTGGAAAAGCCCTACTTTTTCTACAGAAAGAATCCCCTCCTTACTAGAGGTATTAGAAAAGTATCATGGTAAAACTAAATTCTTAATAGAAGTAAAATTTGCTAAAAATCAACCAAAATACGCTGACTTGCTTGTCAATCTCTTAGATGATTACCAATACATATGGGATGATATTATTATTCAAAGTTTTAACGTTTCATTTTTAAGAGCCTTTCATAAAAAAATGCCACAAATCGCAATAGGCGTTTTAGTTAGACATCAATATCACGGATTGTCAGAAGCGAGAATTAAAGAAATGTCCTCATTTGCAACTTTTATAAATCCCAAAATTACTATGGCAAATAAACAGCTTCTTTCAAAAATATTTAAACATAGTGCCCATTGCTTTATATGGACAGTAAAAAACAAACAAGATTTCCAAAAGTTAGAAAGATTACATCCTACTGGTATCGTGACAGATTACCCAGAATGGTATAAATCTCAAACTTGAAATAGAGTACATTGTACCTTAATATATTCGTTCATTGCCAGCTCCAGATAAGTTAGCCATTATCGAGCTGGATTTCATTTTATAAGATAAAATTCACAGAAATGTACGTTAATTCAAACATTCTATCTTATGGTTCTTTTACAATAGTAATATATGACTCAAAAGGAGCCGATGAAGTTGAAATCACAGAACATCAACAGACATTTGACTGCTAATAATCATTTTGTCTCTTATGAAAATGGTCCGAGAATTATTTTTTGGGAATTAACTGAAGGATGCAATCTCAAGTGTATCCATTGTAGAGCAACAGCACAGCCTGAAAGATCTCCGGATGAGTTAACAACACAACAAGCATTTCAAGTAATTGATGAAATTGCCGACTTTTGTAGCCCAATATTAATTCTCACAGGAGGCGAGCCTTTATATCGACCTGACTTTTTTGAAATCGCTTCCTATGCCCATTTAAAGGGTATTACACTTGCAATGGCTTCAAACGGTACATTAATCACAGAAGAAATCGCGAAGAAAATCAAAGCCTCTGGTATTCGTCGTGTAGCCATTAGTTTTGATGGTCCATCAGCTTCCATACATGATCACTTTAGAGGATTACAAGGTTCCTTCCAACAAGCACTTACTGGAGCTGCTCATGTTAAAGCACAAGGCCTACAGCTTCAATTTAATACAACTATTACATCACATAATGTTGATTATTTGGAGGAAATGATCACTTTAAGTCAAGATATGGATGTAGATGCCTTGCATTTGTTTATGCTAGTCCCTGTCGGCTGTGGGGTACAAATTGTTGAAAGTAATATGTTAAGTGATAAAAGATACGAAGAAGTTTTAGAATGGTTTTACAATCGTTCTCGTGAAGTTAATTTCGAAATACGTGCCACATGTGCGCCACACTACTATCGTATTATGCGTCAAAAAGCTAAGGAAAATGGTGAAAGAATTACTGTCCAATCACATGGTATGGCAGCAGTAACGAAAGGGTGTTTGGCTGGGACAGGAGTTTGCTTTATTTCACATAAAGGAAACGTCCAACCATGCGGATATCTACCAGTGAAAGCAGGAAATGTTTTAGACGAAGGATTCGAACAGATTTGGAACCATTCTTCTTTATTTAACAAATTACGAAATCCAACGTCCATTGAAGGAAAATGCGGAGTGTGTGAATACATAAATGTATGCTCGGGCTGCCGTGCACGAGCTTATCATGAATCAGGTAATTATATGGCTGAAGAACCTTATTGTGCCTACACACCGAAAGCACTGCAAAAAAATAAGATTTAAAGATACATCGAAACAGAAAAGGACTGACAAATGATTTAGATCCTTTTAGTCAGCCCTTTTCACATTAATTCATTTTCACTTCATACTTCGTACAATTATTACTTGCTTCTCTTGTTCTATTCCAGGCATATTGAAATAATCGCAATAGCTCATTTCCATTTTCTTCATCATACCTCTCACTTGAACAAGTACTAATCGATAATAAAGGCATCGCAGTATCAAAGGAATTAGTATTATCAACATCTAGTTTTGTTTTTAATGCAACTATTCTAGCTGCCTGATTCATTAATTGCACATCATTAAAAGCGTGATTTGTAACAAATGCGATATGATATTCTTGATGAGATTTTGCTAGGCATATTAAAGATGTCCAATCAGATTTAATTTCTCCCTCCAGCTCCCATTTTTCACATGATTCGTTCTGCTTATTATAGGCATACGCATAAATATCTCCAACTAATACAGCGTTCTCATGATTATCCTCTTTGTATTGGTTTGTCCAGCCCTTCATCCATGTTAGCCCACTTCCCTTTGCCCCAATCGATAAGGTTCTTAAAGGTTTATGAAAAGTGATCTTCTTTCTCTCCTGCTGAATTTCAACAAATACTTTATTTCGTATAATATCAGAACGATTTTCTAATAAGAAATCAGGTGATATTAAAATCTGATTTTTTGCCACCTCCGGATGAGGATGAAAATTCATGCGAACTTGATAAACATCACTGAATTCTTCTTGATTTTCATCTAATAAACCATTGTAAATTCCTTGTAGCTGTCCCTCATTCAAGAGCGCGATACTGTCTGCATATAAAGAAGCGATATTTAAATCGTGAAGAATAGCAAAAACCGTTAAATTCATCTTTAATTGTAAGTTCTTCAATAAATCTAATAGTTCCATCGAATGTCGTACATCTAGATGATTTGTAGGTTCATCTAACAACAGTAACTTCGGCTCTTGTGCAAGCGCCTTTGCTAATAAAACCCGTTGCTTTTCACCACCGCTTAAATTACCAAATATTTTATGACGGAACTCCCAAACCTTTGTTTGCTCCATAACATGCTTTATTACTTCTTCATCTCTTTTTGTATTTTCTTTCAAGAATAAAGATTTCTGATAAGGATAACGGCCTAAACTAACAATTTCTTTAACGGTAAAATCCAATCCAATTTCATTTTCTTGAGTCATGACAGCAACTTTTTGCGCTAGTTCTCTTGGCTTAAACTCTTTTACTTCTTTACCATCAATTGCAACAGAGCCACGATGTAAATGTAAAGCCCCCATAATCAGACGAACAATCGTCGTTTTCCCACTTCCATTCGGTCCAAGTAAAGCAAAAAAACAACCTTTCTCAACAGTAAACGATAGGTCTTTAACAATCGCAGTAGAAGCGTTATATCCACCTGTAACATTCTTAAGTGTGATCATTTTCCAACCCCCGATTAATGTACATCATTTTTCTTCATTCTTTGTTTAATTAATAAAATGGTGAAAATAGGCGAACCAATTAATGCCGTCACTACACCGATTGGTAATTCGCTGGGAGCAACTACTGTTCTTGCGATTAAATCCGCCATTACTAAATAAGCTCCACCAATAAATAAAGAAAACGGCAAAACATAACGATGATTAGCACCTGTCACTAATCGAACAAGATGTGGAATAACTAATCCTACAAAACCAATTGCACCTGATACGGCAACGGCCGATCCAGTAAGTATAGATGCACCAATTAAAATAACCTTTTTCTTTTTTCGTACATCCATTCCTGCAAATTGAGCAGATTGTTCCCCAAGTGCCATATTGTTTAATTCTCGATAGTGATATAAAACAATTCCAGTACCTATGATAAAGAAAGGAAAAATCAATTGTACATGCCCCCATCCCCTCATAGCCACACTTCCCATTATCCAATACAAAATATTAGCAATATCTTCTCTCGGTGTTAAAGCTATCATCAGCGAGATAATCGCACTCATAAAAGAAGAAATAATAACTCCCGCTAAAATAATTGTTTCATTCGAGAGTTTGCCTGTAGCAAAATTAGTAATGAAAAGCACAATTAATAATGTGCCTAATCCAAATAAAATAGCAATGACAGGCTGAGTAAAACCTAATAAAAGTGTGGATGGAATTTGAAAAAATATAACTAAAACAGCACCTAAGGATGCACCTGAAGATACACCTATTGTATATGGGTCGGCTAAAGTGTTTCGCAATAATCCTTGAAACGTTGCTCCTGCTAATGACAAGGATGCTCCCACTAAAAAGGCTAAGATGACTCTTGAAAAACGAATTTCCCAAATAATCATTTCTGTACTATTATCTCCATTATAAAAAGACATTCCTGTTAATTTCCCAAAAATAATTTTTAAAATGTCCGAAACAGAAATCGTAACCGATCCTACAAAAACACCTAAAATAAGAGCCGTACATACAAATAAAATGGTAAATATAGATAATACAATTATTTTTTTACTTGAAGACTTCCGGATAGACTGCTTTTGCAATTTCTTCAACTCCATCTACTAAGCGAGGCCCTGGTCTAGAGGTGGTATCATTATTTACGTCGAAAACTTGCTTGTTTTTCACTGCATTCACTTGTTGCCAGCCTTTTCGGTCTAGAACTTGCTTTGTCGCATTTCCAACATAGCTACCATATGTTGTAAGAATCACGTCAGGATTTAATTTAACCGCTTCTTCCTCACTCATTTTCACCCAGCCAACTTGACCTTTTGCAACATTTTCTGCACCTATCATATCAAGCATCTCATTCATAAAAGTATTCTGACCTGTTGTAAAAATCTCTGGTTGAGGGGATATTTCTACCCAAACGCGTTTTTTTGATTCCACTTTTTTCGCTTTATCTTTGATATTATTAATTCTTTCTTTCATATTATTGACAATAGCATTCGCTTCCTCTTCAGTTCCTGTAGCTTTACCGAGGAGGCTAATACCTTTATATGCTTTATCAAAGGATTCCTGTGAACCAATAATGATTGTTGTTATCCCTGCATTTTGCAATTGCTTAATCATATCCGCATGATTTTTGTATTGATATTCCTGTAAAAACACAACATCTGGTTGAAGCGACAAGATTTTTTCGATATTCATGTCTTGTGAGCCAACTTTTTCTTTTTTCAAAGCAGCTTCTGGAAAATTATCATAATCTGATACACCTACAATTTGATCATCAAGACCTAAGGCGAATAATGTTTCCGTAGTACTTGGGAGTAGTGATACAATTTTTTCAGGCTTCTTTTCAATTGTAACCTTATTTCCAACATCATCTTTAATAGTTACAGGAAAACCTTTTGCTTGTGTTGTTGATGATGCTCCTGAGTCATCTTTCTTATTTTCAGATGTCGATCCGCACCCTGCTAACACAGCTAGTAGCAGGATGAATAATAGTGAAAATATACTTAATCCTTTTAATAAACGCTTTTTCATGATGAAAAATCCTCCAAAGTTATGTAATGTAAAAAAACGCATGTGCGATTGTTCAAATTATCATTTGTCATTCTATCTTTTGATTACAAATCCAGTACTCCTTTACTATTAATACTCAATTCCGTAAATAGCATCTACACCCTCTTGGTAATAGTGTTTTTCCTCTTCAATAATAGAAACTAAATCTGCGATATCTTTCATTTCTTGTTTTGCGTCTCGCCCTGTTACAACAACATGTGTTTTAAATGGTTTATTTTTGATCGTTTGAATAACATCATCCAAAGGTAAAACATCATCTATAGGAAAACTATCAATACTTAAGGCATTATTTAATTCATCAAAAATAACAAGATCATATTCTTCACTATTCAGCTTTTCTTTTGCAAATTCCCAAGCTTGTTTCAAGGATTGACGATGTTCTTCTGGGGTTTTTGTCCAAGTAAAACCGATTCCTAGTTGATACACCTCAGCCCCGAGTTTTTCAAGAGAAATTTGTTCTCCATATGTGCGATCAGGAGATTTGATAAATTGAAGAATAATAACTTTAAAATCTCTCCCTAATGCTCTTGCTGCTAAACCAAATGAGGCTGTTGTCTTCCCTTTTCCATTTCCCGTATAAACCAACACTTTCCCAGCAGATTTTGAATCTCTTTTCATTAGTAGCCATCCTCCTCAGTATGAATAAATCATTTGTTACGTAAATAACTTCCCTTAGAATGTACTCATCAAGTAGATTCTTATCTTTCTCTAGTCATTTACATCAATAAGTAGTACTAATAATATGAGACAATGTGAACCTATCATCTAACAGACAATTCAACTCTTACTAACACCACAATTATGCTGTTAGATTTAAAATAATCCATTGTTCACTTTTTAATTCCTTCGTCCCATACAAAAACGAAAAGCCTCAACTGAAAAACAGTCAAGGCTCGAACATACAATACAAATTCACTCTCGACTTACTTTTCCCACCGAAAAACAAGAATAATCTTAATGAGCAGGTTTCCTGGCTTAGCATTATTTCTCTCAAGCCTTCCCAAACATTTGTTCAGTGGCATATCGAGCAATACGAATCATGCTTACAGTAGCGGGGGCTGCATCGGATTCTAACCGATTTCCCTATTACCCTTTGAATACAAGGCACTCATTAAGTGATATTAAGTTAATTGTACAATCTTTTTTATTGTACTGAAAATATAATAAATTGTCATTTTTTTCATTCAAATTAATTTAAAATGCCCAATTTCCTTTTCTAAATATCGGTTCAGCTTTACCATCTTCCGCTATTCCATCTATATCCATTTGATCAGAACCAATCATGAAATCAACATGTGTTATACTTTCATTTGCACCATTTTCATTTAATTCTTCACGAGTCATTGTTTTACCACCGTCTAAATTAAATGCATACGCACTTCCAATTGCTAAGTGGTTCGACGCATTTTCATCAAATAATGTATTATAATATAAAATATTTGATTCAGATATAGGAGAATGATGAGGGACTAATGCCACCTCACCTAAGTAATGCGAACCTTCGTCAGTTGCAATTAATCCTTTTAACACTTCTTCGCCTACTTCAGCTTTCGCATCCACAATGCGTCCATTTTCAAAAGTCAATGTAAATTTATCAATAATGTTACCACCATAGCTTAAAGGTTTTGTACTAGATACTACTCCATTCACACCTGTTTTTAATGGCATTGAAAACACTTCTTCTGTCGGCATATTTGCCATGAATTCAACGCCAGCCTCACTGATGCTACCTGCACCACACCAAATATGTTTTTCTGGAAGTTCCACGGTTAAATCTGTTCCAGGTGCTCTGTAATGTAGCTTTTTATAGTGCTTCTCGTTTAAATAATCTACTTTTGTATGTAAAGATTCATCATGTTTTTTCCAAGCTTCAACCGGATTATCCAAATCGATACGAGTCGCTTTAAATATAGCATCCCACAATAATTCGATGCGCTCTTCTTTCGCTGCTTCTGGGAATACCATATCTGCCCAGCTTTGCGAAGGAACAGCTACAATTGACCAGCATACTTTATCTGCTTGCATAATTTGTCTGAATTTGCTTAGTGCTTGACCAGAAGCCTTTTGACTATTCGCTAAACGTTCTAAATCAATTCCTTTTAATAAATCAGGCGATGAAGAAATTACGGATAAGAATGAAGCGCCTTGTTCAGCCAATTCATTCGTTTCATTAGCTTGATGAACTGGGTATTCTTTAAAGACTTCATCACCTGCATGTTCATATCTTAAGCGTGTGATCGCGTCATCGCTCCATTGCACAATAACATTATGAGCACCTGCTTCATATGCCTTTTTTGTAATAACTCTTACCAATTCAGCACCTTCTAAAGTTGTTCTTATAACAAGCGTTTGTCCTTTTTGAACATTCACTCCAACTTTTACAGCGAGTTCAGCGTATTTTTCTAAATTTTGTTCGAAATTACTCATTACTTACCACTCCTAAACTAAATATTCTATCTAATTGTATCATTGTAATGTGAAATCTTATATGATTTAGTATAGTAATTTTTCAACAATACCTTTCTTTTTTTGCATGTTAAAAGAGAGTTTGTTACTAGAACTGTTGATTCAAACTATACATTCATCAACAACTAGATCCAACCTCTCTCGTTATTTTTACTTCATTATTGAAAATTCAACTCCAATTAGTTCGATTGTTCAGCTTGAGCCTCTAGAATTTCCACTAAGCTTTTTCTTTTTGTGGAAGTAACCATCTCTTTAAATGCGATTTATTTCACAGCCGCAACTTCAACTTGATATTGTTTGTACTCTTTCTCTGAACACAATACAAAATGGCCAGGATTTACTTCACGCATTTTAACTTCTTCATCTTGACTATACTGATGCATAGAAGGGTTATAGGTGATTCGTTTTCTTAAACGTTCACTTACTGGGTCTGGTTGAGGTATAGCAGATAATAATGATTTTGTGTAAGGATGTAGTGGATTTTTGTATAATTCTTCACTCGTAGTTAATTCAACAATTTTGCCAAAATACATAACACCAATTCGATCGCTTATATATTTCACCATCGATAAATCATGAGCAATAAATAAATAAGTTAATCCTTTTTCTTGTTGCAACTTTTTCATTAAGTTAACAACCTGGGCTTGAATGGACACATCGAGGGCAGATATTGGTTCATCAGCAATAATAAAATCTGGTTGTACGGCTAAAGCCCGAGCTATCCCAATTCTTTGTCTTTGTCCACCAGAAAATTCATGTGGATATCGATTGGCATGTTCCTTGTTTAAACCTACAGTTTCTAATAATTGATACACTTTTTCCATACGTTCTTGCTTCGTTGTGGCTAGACCGTGGATATCGATACCTTCAGCAATTACATCACTTACTTTCATTCGTGGGTTTAAAGAAGCATAGGGGTCCTGAAAAATCATTTGCATTTTGTGATTAAATTCCTTTAGTTCCGCTTTAGATTTCTTTCCATGAACATTTTTCCCTCGAAACAATACTTCTCCACCTGTTGCTTCATATAATCGAATTATCGTTCTACCAGTTGTTGATTTGCCACATCCAGACTCACCGACCAATCCCAGTGTTTCACCTTCATAAATGAAAAAGGATACATCATCTACTGCTTTCACCATATTCAATTTTCCTGCGTTAAAATATTGCTTTAAATTTTTTACTTCAAGCAAAACCTTTCTTTCAGTCATATTATCGTCCTCCTTTTAATGAGAGGAAGTATTTTTTTCTCTTTAAAACCGTTTCAGGTGGTACAACCTCTGGTGCATCTGAATGAAGTAACCATGTAGCCGCATAATGCGTTTCAGAAACCTTGAACATCGGTGGTTCTTCTTCTAAATCTATTTGCATGGCATATTCATTACGAGCTGCAAATGCATCTCCTTTTGGTGGATGTAGTAAATTCGGAGGCGTTCCAGGTATTGCATATAATTCTGTTCCTCGAGAATCCAAATCAGGCATTGAACTTATAAGTCCCCAAGTATACGGATGTTGTGGATTATAGAAAATTTCATCTACGGTTCCAATTTCAACAATTTTGCCACCATACATTACTGCAACCCGGTCTGCGACATTGGCAACTACCCCTAGATCATGGGTAATGAAAATAATACTTGTATTCGTTCTCTTTTGTAACGACTTCATAAGTTCTAATATTTGAGCTTGAATAGTGACATCAAGTGCTGTTGTAGGTTCATCTGCAATTAAAACTTGCGGATTACAAGCGAGTGCAATCGCAATAACGACACGCTGTCTCATTCCACCAGAAAATTGATGAGGGTACTGCTCAAACCGTTGTTCTGGATTAGGAATGCCAACAAGCTGTAATAGTTTAATCGTTCTTTGCTTTGCTTCTACCTTACTTAATTTGTGATGTTTAATAATCGGCTCCATAATCTGCTTACCAACCTTCATCGTTGGATTCAAAGAAGTCATCGGATCCTGAAAAATCATCGAAATATCTTTCCCTCGAATTTTTTGCATCTCACGTTCTGATAGTTTAGAAAGATCTTTTCCATTAAAAAGGATTTCGCCATTTTTAATGATAGAATTTGTCTGTGGCAACAGACGCATAATAGTTTTTGTAGTGACCGATTTCCCTGATCCTGATTCACCAACAATGGCAAGTGTTTCACCCTTCATTAAGTCAAAACTTACTCCTCGTATAGCCTGAACTTCTCCCGCAAATGTATTAAATGAAACTTGTAAATCCTTTACTTGTAATATACTTTTCATTGTATTCACCTACCTTAATCACGCATTTTTGGATCTAGTGCATCACGTAAACCGTCAGCGACTAAATTAAAACAAATCATTATCAAACTAATAGCAATCGCAGGAAATATTAATAGATGTGGATAAATTAATATGGCTTTCATTCCTTCATCAATTAACGTCCCTAACGATGCCGCCGGCGGAACTAATCCTAAACCTATGAAACTTAAAAATGCTTCAAAAAAGATAGCACTTGGAATCGTAAACATCGTATTTATAATGATAACTCCCGTTAAGTTTGGAATGAGATGTTTAAAAATAATCTTAGCATTTGAGTTTCCTAATGTCTTAGAAGCTAAAACAAATTCCTGTTCCTTTAACTTTAATGTTTGCGCTCTAACTACACGAGCCATTGTAACCCAACCCGTAATAGATAAAGCGATTGTTATGGAAAGAATACCAGGTTCAAGAACGAGTATCATGAGAACGACTACAACCAAGTTAGGGATACCGATAAGAACCTCTGTTATTCTTTGCATAATATTATCTAAACGACCCCCAAAATATCCAGATATTGCCCCATAAGCAACTCCAATGACCATATCAATAAGCGCTGCTAAAAAAGCAATATAAAGAGATATTTGCGTACCTTTCCAAAGACGAGTAAATAAATCACGCCCTAAAGCATCTGTACCAAACCAATAATATTCACCTTCGGGGACCTTTTTTACTTGGTACATATCCATTTCCTTACCTGCTTTATTCACCATTGTCCCATCAAATGGTAACCAATGAATGTTTTCAAGAACTGGAATCTTAGCTGGTAAATTGGAATACTTAACATTTTGTACGTTTCCGTCTTTTCCACTTATAAGCGGCCCAACAAAAGCCATAATGATAATAAGTAGCAAGATAACAATACTTACGATGGCTCCTTTATTTTTGCGAATTCGCAACCAGGCATCCTGCCAAAAATTCAAGCTTGGCTTATTGATCACTTCACTACTCTTGTAATCTCTTGGAATCGACTGAAATTTATCTTTCGGAATCTTCATCTCAATATTCGCCATTATTTTTTCCCACCTGCCACTCTAATTCTTGGATCAATTAATCCGTATAATAAATCGACGATTAATGTAACAAATACAAATAATGCGGCAAAAAGAAGATTCGTTCCCATAATGACAGGATAATCATTTACTTGAATGGCTTTTACAAATTGTTCACCTATCCCTGGAACTGCAAATATTTTTTCAATTACCAATGAACCTGTCATCAATGAAACCATTAAAGGACCCAAAACAGTGATTACAGGAATGAGCGCATTTCTTAATGCATGCTTTACTGATATTTGAAATCCACTAGCTCCTTTCGCTTTAGCAAGTGTAATATAATCTGAATTTAACACTTCTATGAGCTCTGTCCGCATAAAACGGGCTGCAATTGAGATTGGAAACAAGGATAATGCAATAGTTGGCATAATGGTATATTCAAAGCCTCGCCAAAAAGCCACAGGAAGCAATCCTAATTTAACACCTATAAAGTACTGAAGTAGACCTGCAAATACAAAACTAGGAACCGATTTCCCTAAAACAGCTAGAAATGTTGATGTATAATCAACCCATGTGTTTTGATATAAAGCTGCTAGTAAACCTAAAAATATGCCGACAATTGTGCCGAAAAACATTGCTTGAAATCCTAATTGCGCTGAAGGTCCTATTAAGTCACCAATAATGTCTGTAACCGGAACATTATTAAACTGAAAAGAATTACCTAAATCCCCTTGTGCTACATTCAACATATATTTCATATATTGCACTGGGACAGGTTCATCAAGTCCGTATTTATCCTTCATAATTTGTAATTGTGCGGCATTCAATTTATTAGCATTACTAAAGGGTGTTCCTGGAATGATTTTCATGAGGAAGAAAGTAAGAGAAGCAATCAAAAAGAGTGTAATGAACATATAAATAATACGTTTAACTACATATTTTGCCAAAACCGCACCTCCTAATTTGATAAATTTTCTATTTGATATTTTTCCCAAGGGGAAAAGAGAGTATATTTTCATATACTCTCTTTGTAAAAATGTTTAAGACATTTTTTAATATTATTTCGCCATAGACATGAATTGGAAGCTATGATTTGGTCCAACACCATGATGGTTAAATCCTTGTACTTTTGGATTTACCAGCATATTAGCTGCACGTTGATAAATCGGCGCAATAGCTGCATCCTCTTCAAGTAGGATTTTTTCAGCTTTTTGAAGCGCTTCCCAACGCTTAGCTTGATCTGATGTATTTTGAGATTCTTTAATCAATTTGTCATACTCTGGGTTAGAATAACTCATTTTGTTATTTCCGCCATCTGTAATCCAAAGATCAGAGAATGAAATTGGGTCTAAATAGTCAGGTCCCCAACCTGCTGCTTGAAGATCATAATCTTGTTTAACATCACGATCTAGACGAACTGCAAATGGTACACTCTCTAACTTGATTTTTAAGCCTTTAAGATTAGTTTCTAACTGATTCTTCATATATTGGTCGATTTTTTTAGATGTTTCAGTGTCTCCACCTAAATATCTAATTTCTACTTCTGATTTACCTAATTCTTTTAAACCAGCTTCCCAAGCTTTTTTCGCTTCTTCAACGTTATAAGTAAGCATATCTCCATTCGCATCGCGGAAATCCTTACCATTCTCATCTTTTACAAAATCGGAAGGAACTGCATAGTTAGCAGGAATAGATCCGTTATTTAATACGTTTGTAGCAAGATCCTCTTTATTGAAGCCCATCGCAATCGCTTTACGAATGTTTAAGTTTTTCAAAGCAGGGTTATTCTTTTGATTCATTTTTAACCAGAAAACACTTGGATCTAACCAACTTATCATTCTTTCATCTCCCTCATATTGAGGTACGATATCAGATGCAAGTTTTCCACTAATATCTGCTTCACCAGTTTCGATTAAGTTTACAGAAGTTTGCGGATCTTTAACTACGTTAAAAGAAATTTTTGTAAGCACTACATCTTTAGCTCCATGATATTTATCATTCTTTTCGATAACCCACTTTGTAGCTGTTGGACCTTCCCATTCAGTTAATTTGAATGGTCCATTTGATAATGATGAAGCAGCAGTTGTAGCAAATTTCGCACCTTGTTCAGTTACGAATTTTTCATTTTGAGGCATGAATGTTCCAAAAGCCATTAATCCTTTAAAGAATTCAACAGTCATTGGTTTTTCCATTGTAACTTTTAATGTGTTATCATCCACTGCCTGTACACCTAAATCATCTATATTATAAGGTTTTTTAGCAGCTGCATTATCAGTGATTGCTTGTGCTCCTTTTAGCTTTCCATTCATCATATAAGGACCATATGGAGAAGCTGTTTTAGGATCAACTGCACGTTTCCAAGAGAATACAAAATCTTTAGCAGTTAATGGTTCACCATTAGCCCAAGTAAGACCTTGTTTAATTTTTACTGTGAATTCAGTTCCCTCTGCATTTGCTTCAGGCTCACCCTCCGCTACACCTGGGATAAGTTTACTTTCTGCATCTTGAATGTATAATCCCTCTTGCGTACTAGCTAACATCGTGAAAGATACTTCATCTTGTGCCATTGCACTATCCATTGATGGAATTTCTGAAGATTCAAGTACACGCAATTCTTGATTTTCTGCCAATTCAGATTTTGGCTCTTTTTCCTTTGGCTTTTCAGTAGAATTATTATCTGATGATGTTTTATCACCAGAACACGCTGCTAAAAATAGACTTAAAACGAGTGTTAATACTAAAAGTAGTGTTAATTTTGACTTTTTCAATATTTTTCCCCCTTCTTCTCTACAAAATAATTGATTCAAGGACACTATGCTTTTTTAGGTAACAATGAATAAGTCACAAAAATCACATTTCTACATGCTATTTCCATGTATGAGAATTATGAAGTTTTACATTGTTTTCCTAATCTAAAACTCCTCATATTAAACCCGATTCATCATCCTTTCCTTCCGCAAAAAATAAATCACACTATCCATTTCGACACAAAAATGGAAAAACCTTTATTTTTTTCTAATTAATTACTAAAATTTCTCAAAATTAACAAATAGGCACTTTTGAACATATGATATAAAAAATTTTTATCAATTTTAAATATTTTTAGTTCCCATTTTTCACTCATTCCTATATAATAATCTTAACTAAAATTTGCCCTAAGGAAACTTTTTTACACATACGAAAAAATAAAGGAGGTGTCCAAATTGACAAAATTAATAACTCTTGATGAATTAGCTCCTGGCGAAAAGATGACCATTTCTTCATTACATATTGATGACAATATGCGAAGAAGATTGTTAGATTTAGGATTTGTACCAGGATTTACGGTAGAAATGTTATCTAAAAGTCCTCTTGGAGACCCAGTTGCCTATAGAGTGAGTGGCACAACAATTGCTTTACGAAAAGAGGAAAGTAAAAGTATTTTTGGTGAAAGAGTGATAGAAAATGACTAATGTTAAATATCGTATTGCCTTAGCAGGTAATCCGAATACCGGGAAAAGTACGTTATTTAATGCCCTTACAGGTATGAATCAGCATACAGGGAATTGGCCTGGAAAAACAGTTGAGCAAGCAGTTGGTTCATATTCCTTTCAAAATACAGAGTTTGAAATTATCGATTTACCAGGTACGTATTCACTTTATTCAAATTCAGCGGATGAAGAAGTAGCAAGAGATTATATTATTTTTGAAAAACCAGATGTAACACTAGTCGTCCTCGATGCGACTAGTATTGAAAGAAATCTTAATTTAGCCTTACAAGTTTTAGAAATGACACCTCATGTAGTCATTTGTTTGAATTTAATAGATGAGGCTGTTAAAAAAGGGATATCTGTTAATGATCAGCTCCTTTCAAAAAAATTAGGAGTTCCCGTTGTAAAAATATCAGCAAGAAACAAGGTTGGGTTACAAAAGCTACAACTTACTGTTGCCCAAATGGCATCAAAAAAAATCCCTGTACAACCATATACTATGGCTTATTCAAAAAAACTAGAAGTACAAATTGAAGAACTAAAAACTGAAATACATGAGCTATTTCAAGATAAGTTCCCTGCTCGTTGGATAGCACTTAGATTATTAGATAAAGATAATAAGCTATTACAAACTTTAAAAGAAAAATCAGACCATGATTCTGAAAAAATTGATCAATTAGCAATAAAAGCAACAAAGCTTGCAACCGAGAACGTTCGAGATGATATTGTTGGAAGTATTTACAAACAATCTCAAGCATTAACCAAAAAGGTTGTCACGACAAAAAGTAGCCGAGATATGAAAACAGAGAAAATTGATAGAATAGTCACCTCGAAAATTTGGGGCTTCCCTATCATGTTTATCCTGCTTGGAATCGTGCTATGGTTAACGATTGCAGGGGCAAATGTTCCTTCATCTTTACTAGCAGATTTCTTCAATGCTATCGAAGCAAAATTAACTGATTTATTTCAATATTTCAATGCTCCTGAATGGTTGCATGGAATTTTGATTCTTGGATTATTTAGAGGAACTGGTTGGGTTATTAGTGTGATGTTGCCACCTATGGCTATCTTTTTCCCAATGTTTGCTCTGCTTGAAAACTATGGATATTTACCTCGTGTCGCATTCAATATGGACCGATTATTTAAAGCGGCTGGAGCACACGGTAAACAATCATTAACTATGGCAATGGGATTTGGCTGTAATGCAGCAGCTATCATGAGTACGAGAATTATTGAATCTCCACGTGAGCGTTTGTTGGCAATTCTAACAAACAACTTCATTCCTTGTAATGGACGCTGGCCAACTCTCATTCTATTGGCATCACTCTTCATGTCTGCTGGTTATGCGGGTGTTTCAGGAACGATTGTAACAGCTGGTATTTTAATAGGGTTTGTGTTAATCGGAGTAGCTGTAACTTTGACAGTTTCATGGATATTATCAAAAACGGCATTAAAAGGAATTCCAACACATTACACATTAGAACTTCCTCCTTATCGTCGTCCAAAATTTTTTGATACAATTGTCCGTGCAAGTATTGACAAAACCATTCTAGTATTAAAAAGAGCTGTAGTAGTTGCTGCACCAGCAGCCATATTAACGTGGATATTGGCTAATATACACATTGGAGATACAAGTATATTAATGCATTTTGTTCAATTCCTTGATCCTTTTGCTCAATTACTTGGATTGGATGGGTATATTTTAGCAGCCTTTATCATTGGACTACCGGCGAATGAAATTGTTGTTCCAGTTTTATTAATGGCTTACTTATCTACGGGGGCACTTACAGAAGTGGAAGAGATGTCTCAACTAAAAAACATTTTCTTAGATCAAGGATGGACTTGGTTAACAGCCTTAAATATGATGCTGTTCTCTCTATTACATTATCCATGCGGAACTACACTATTAAATATATATAAAGAAACAAAAAGTAAAAAATGGACTTTTATGGCCTTTGCCATTCCCACAGGTATCGCAATCGTCGTTACATTCCTAGTAGCAACAATCGCTAGAGGCTTTGGATGGGTTTAAGAAAAAGCTCATATGCAAGGATCGCTTATTTCCGTGCATATGAGCTTTTTGTTTTTTATTATTCAAGCTTTTTCTATTAAATACATTCTGTAAATATAGCTCGTATAATGTAGCGAATGGGATTGAGATTCATGCAAGAACAGCAAGACTGGTGAGACCCAAGGAAAGCGAAAACAGCCTTTTCATCATTATAAATGACTTTTTCTTTGTATTTGTATGGTCGTCTTAATACTTTCGTGGTTGATTGACGTGGGTTCAAAGGAAAATAATTGAAAAACTAGCTGCAAACAGAATCCTAGTAAAAATGCCGTCAACACTGTACCTATTCCTAATGGACCACCCAATAGCCAACCAGCTAATGCCGCGGAGGATTCAAGAATTCCCCGACTAACCCAGATTGAAAGCCCTGTTCTTCTCCTAATTGCAACCATAAGTGAATCACGTGGACCTGTTCCAAATCCAGAGCTTATATAAAAAAAACTTCCAAACGCAATTATAAAAAGTCCTATTACAAGCAAGCAAAGTCCACTTAAAAAGCTATTACCAAATGGTATCAACTTAAGTGATAGTATAATATCCATAAAGACACCTATAAATGCCATATTAGCTAGCGTTCCAATACCTATCGTTTCTCTTAATAAAAGTATAATTCCAACAATAACCACGCTTACTAAAATCGTCGCTTCACCTATTGTTAACGGTATGATATTAGTAAGACCGGATTGAAACAATTCCCAAGGACCATAGCCTAAACGGCTATTCATCACACATACAGATCCGATGGCAAACAAGAACAATCCAAATATCAATCTAATCAATCGGATTCATTTATTCATTTCAATTCCTCCTTATATTTGAAGAATTATACATAGGAAAAAGGAATGACACAACAATAATTTGAAAATTGCGCAATATTTAAGGGTAGATACGTAATAATTATTCTACATAAACTTATTCGATTTCAGCTTCCGTTAGTTGCTTTACAAGTTCAAATTCTTCACTACCCTCTCTAAAACTATAACCCGCTAAAGATTCTTCTAATATGTCACTCGTTCCTAAATGATTATAAGGTATCCAACCAAATTCTACCATATTAGCATCTTCATTAAAAAGAAAATCATCGAGAATGGCATCATTCGTATCAGAAGATTTTGTTTCAGCTAAAGTGCCCATAACCGATGACCATTTATCAGCAAATTGTAAAGCTCCATATGAATTAGATTTAAAATTCATTTTATGCTCTAATTGAATTCTAGGAAAATACTTTTCAACATTTCCCTCTCTTACAAACCATCTATCTCGAATGAAATAATAATGTATTTCATTGATTGGATATTTAGGATTTAAGTTCCATATTAAATGAAAACTTGACGGATCATTGGGATCTAACTTCCATATCCTTGGTTCCCCCGAGGAATCTACTAAAGTAAGGTTCCATTTATGTTTTTTCCAAACCCAGCAACTTATACCATACTGGTTTCCTTTTGTTGTGAACGGAACGAAAACATGTTTATCATCCACATAGATGACATCTTGAATATCACTATCTTCTAATTCTGGTACAACGGCATGGATCATATCTATCAATTTCTTATTAGACAGCATTTCTCCAGGCTTTGTAGGAATTAACCAAAATAACAGCCCCAATATTACAATGGATATTATGATAATAGCTGCACTCCGAGTTTTGCTTTGTCTCATCCTACTCCCCCTCCTTCAAAAAAGAATGTTTGGAGCGGAAATAATATTGATGTAAAGGAGTTGATATTAGTAGTCCTTTCCCATCCTTTTCTACATATATCACCGTTTTTATACCACTACCCCATTTAGAAGAAATCCCCAATAGTTGATAAGGAAACTTTTCTTTACGCATATTTGTTTCTACATTCAAAATCGTGTTTAATCGCCATTCTTCTGCACGTATTTCTGCCAATTTTAAAGAATATTTATACTTCTGTAACTTCTCCTTATCTATCGATACATTTTTAGCTGTCGGATGAATAGGCACTATATTCGCATGATCAATATTTGATATATAAGTCGTTGGCTTATTTTCTACATATATTTGCTGAAAAAGAAATATGGCTAAAACACTTGCAAGTAATAAAAAATAGTTCGCAAAAAACCCCAACCAAGCGTACTGTCTATATAAATCCCACTGCGCTTTCCTTGATTTAAATACCCATGCTAAAATCCATACACCTAGAGGTAATAGAGCAAGTTTTAATGATTGATTTATTATCGAAAAATTAAAAGAAAACGAAAAAAGTCCCACTATGAAAACTATTAAAATCCCCCAAATTTTTGGCTTTAAATCTTGTTTTATATATATTCGAAACGCTAAAAAGATAATGATACCCCATGCAATTATGTTGGCAATAATTGATATTATATCTCCTCGTACAACGATAAAAGAATGCATTTTTTTGACACCCCTTCCTCTTAATATTTATAAAAAATAACTCTTTCTAATATTACCTTCACCTCGTTTTATTTTCCATAAAATCCTTTTTCAAACAAATCAGATATAAGCTTCATTGTCGAAAATGGATCCAATTCATGCACTTCTTTGTAAAAAATGGCTATTTTCAAAGAAAATTAATGCTTTTTTATACGATCTGCGCATAAAAACAGTGGATAAAATAGGTCGGATTATTTTGGATTGTAAGATAAGAATCACATAGAAACTAAGTGCCTAGAATGTCTAACCGCCCGCTTCGCTGGATAGAGAACATCCTAGAGCAAAATTCAGCTTAAACTGATTCCTTATTAATAGCAACAAAGTTCCGGAAACTAGCATAAGAATCATCACAAACTAATAATTAAGCGACACAAAAATAAGACGTTTAAAAAATGGCTTCTGATCATTTTTTAAACGTCTTTTCAAATGTTTTACTTCATAAAATGTAATAATGATTAATCATACTTCTTATGTATTCATTAAAAGGATAGCGTAGTTTATAAAGTCTCTTAACAAATGGAAAAACGGATTGAGCTAACATAATATTCAACTCTAATCTGATTAAATTCTTAATCTATTACTTATTCTTTCTCCATCTCTTTAAAATTCCATACAATAACCAAATACCCAAACCAGTTGAAGCGAAAAAGCCCAAGATTCCAAAAAGTGGGATATCTAGAATTTGTGGTTTCATATTTGTTGTACTTATCAAACTGGATCCAATTAGTAATGAAGCACTAATAATACAAATGATGACTTTATCGACCATATGATCAATTTGTTTTATCGGTTCTTCTGCTCCAGTGACATCTAAATTCACTTTAGATTGACCTTTTATTAACATCTTTAGTAAATCAGAAATTTGTGAAGGGATGTCCATTGATTTTTTAGCCATCATATACATTGTGCGGGCTGATTGTTGCATTTCTTTTTTTAAATCCTTTTTTTGAAAAAGTTTTGATGTAATATGGCTGGCAGCTATCTGAATAAAATTCACATCAGGACAACAAAAGCTAAGTACACCTTCGATTGTCATGACCCCTCTTGCAAGCATAGTTATTCTTGACGGAGTTGAAATTCCATTACGATTGCACACATCTATTATCTCTTGAACCATTTCGCCTAAATTCAAAGCACCAAAATTCATATCACCATACTTGTTTAATAATTGTTCAACATCTTCATATAAATTCGCATGATTCACTTTTCCTTTTAAGGTACCTAGCTGTAAAATCACATCTTTTAATTCATTTGCATCTCGATTGACAATCGCAATAAGTGCATTTTCAAATAAAGCTTTATCTTGTTCATTAAGCTTTCCCACCATACCTAAATCAAGCCATACTATCTTACCATTTCTTATCCATATGTTTCCTGGATGTGGATCAGCATGAAAAAAACCATCATCTAGTACTTGCTTTATGTAATTCTCTGCGAGCTTCGTTCCAATCTCGTTTAAATCATAGCCCAACTGCTCTAACTGTTCAATTTGGTCAATTTGAACTCCTTCTATATATTCCATAACTAACACTCTAGATGTTGTCAAATTATCTTCAATCTTCGGAAATGTAACATAGGCAATACCTGAGTTTAGTTGTGTTAACTCTTTACAATTATAAGCTTCTAAAAGAAAATCCATTTCCTGTTGAGAAACATACCACATTTCCTCTATTACTTGTTTAAAATCAATAACATCACCTGTTACTTCAATTAAATCTAAAATTTTTGCAGCTTTCCTCATTAAAGCGATATCTTGCGCCATGACTTCTTTAATTCCAGGCCGTTGCACTTTAACTACTGCACGATTTCCATTTTTCAACACAACTGGATGCACCTGAGCAATTGAAGCAGAACCAAGAGGCTTTTCCTCAATGATTGGAAAAACCTCTTGTATAGAAACGCCATATTCTTGTTCAACCAATTCAATCACTTTTGAAAATTCAATTGGCTTTACATCTGTTCGAAGTTTCACAAGTTCATCGCAATAAGCTTGTGGAAGCATATCTGATCTCATAGACATAATCTGACCAATCTTAACATATGAAGGACCTAAATCTTCTAAAATTGATCGTAATTTTTCAGGTGTAACACCATGAATGATATTATGACGGCTAAGAACTTCTAAAATTTCTCTTAATCGAACAGCGGAAGTATCTACATGTTTATGATGATTACTCTGCTGCTTCTTCATTTCTATTTCTCCATTTCAGCTAATTTTGTTTTAAGAACAGCAATTTCCTCCTCACTTAAGGAATCTAGCTTGCTTAATAATTGATCAATTGGTTTTTCATCTACTTCTTCTTCACTTTTCTCTTTTTCTTTCACATTTCTTTTTAACTCTTCATTTAGTACTTTTCCTTGTTCAACAGTTATTTCACCTTTTTTAATTAGTGAATCTACCATTTCTTCGGATTTTTCTAGAGTTGTTGCAATTGCACCTATTCCCGCTAATAATACTTTTTTCATTTCATCATTAATGCTCATAAGTAGTCCACCTCATTATTATGTATTTTAGACTGTTTCTAACTGGATAACTCTATTAGTAAACAGATATATAAATTATTACCCATAAAATTTGTCTATCAAACATCTCCAAGATAATTTATGGATTTATTGATACGTATATCTTCTTGCTATACATAACTCGTATTCATATTCACTTCCAAGAAGTTGAATTACTTCAATACACTTCCCTGTCTTCGGAGCATGTATCATTCTACCTTCTCCATAATAAAAACCTACATGATGAATTTTTCCCTTGCCTTTTTCATAGGCGAAAAACAACAAATCTCCTCGTTTTAATTGATCTAGCGAAACTTCACTGCCACTTTTTGCTTGATCTACTGCATCTCTAGGTATATCAAAACCATTCGCACGACACATTGAATATGTAAAACCAGAACAGTCATATCCAAAACTACTTGTGCCACCCCAAAAATACGGCAACTTCAAAAATTTTTCGGCATCCAAAAGTACGCTATCACCACTCGTCGGTTTAATTTTCGACGTAGAAGAAAAAATCTTTATATCTGTTTTTGAAATCCATCCTCGACTAGTAGGTGTTGCAATTAATACATCATGTTCCTTTTCACTAATGATAGGTAAAACTGTAGCAAAGCTAACTTGTCTCTTTTCGCCATTTTCAAATATTAAATTCGCATTGTCATTTATCATGACGGCTCTCTTATCACAAGCTACATTATGTTCGTTTGCTTCAACTAACTGAGATAACGGAATCCAACCTGGATAACCTTCTTTATGTTTTGAAGTGGATTGACTAGGAACAATAACGGATACCCAATTGTTCGTTTCATCAATAATTATAACTTCATCACCATATAATACCTGTGTTTGAATCCTATTTTCCTTACATAAATCTAGTAGATGAGTTTGATTTAAATGGCTTATCCATTTATCGATATTACATGTCGCTGATATGGCTTCTTCATCAATTAATCTAATGCGATCAGGCATTGTCCAAACAGTTGCAACTGGTACATTCACTAACCACCTTTTTTGCCTCATCGACTTACCTCCCTACGAGTGGTTTATCTGTGTAATACCTAACCCATATTCAGATAAAAAATTTATCGTTTTTCCATTAAATTGAATACCACCCTTAACAGGATCTTTAGCTAGCAATAAAGATGCATCAAAGTCATATCTTGTAATATTCTTTTGACTAGCCGCAAAATGAGCCGCCGCAGTAATACCAAGCTTTGTCTCTATCATGCTACCAACCATACATTCCATACCAAATAGTTCTGCCATTTTACTTATGAGACTAGCTTTATAAATACCACCCGATTTCATAAGCTTAATATTTATTAAATCAGCGCTTCTTGTACGTATGATTTCAAAAGCATCATTTGGAGAAAAGACACTTTCATCCGCCATAATCAATGTATCTACAGAATCAGTAACAGTTTTCAGTCCTCTTCTATCATCTTTATGGACAGGCTGTTCAATGAGTTCAATTCCTAAATCTAAATCTTCTATTTTACGAATAATTGAGATTGCTTCCTTTGTAGACCAACCTTGATTGGCATCTAAACGAATAATAACAGAACGCCCTACCCTCTGACGTATTTCCTTTATACGTGCTAAATCAGTATGGATTTCATCTTTACCTACTTTAATTTTTAAAATATTAAAGCCCTCCGAAACTAAGCGTACAGCATCATCTCCCATTTCTCTCGGACTATTCACACTAACTGTAAAATCTGTTTCAATTCGTTCACGATAACCACCTAAATATTGATAGAGTGGTAATTGACTATGTTGTGCTAAACAATCATACAAAGCCATATCAATTGCTGCCTTTGCACTACTATTACCAATTAACAATTGATGCATTCCTTGAAAAAGTGGTTCAAATAGTAAAATATTTTTATTCATAAGAAAAGGCTTTAAAACTTTATGAATAGCCCCATTGATACTTTCTAAACTTTCACCTGTAATAACATGTGTTGGTGGTGCTTCTCCCCACCCAATGACCCCATTATTACAGGATATTTTCACAATAACCGATTCTGCTAACACGACCGTTCGCAAGGCAGTTTTAAAGGGTTTACGCAAAGGAACGGTTATTGTAAATGTTTCAATTTGTTTGATTATCATTCATATCACCCTTTATGAAAGACCACTATCTATAATCAGTTGCTTTTTTTCGGTGTTAATAGAGGCACTCGTTCCCATTGGTATTGAGATATTAGGAAAACAATGTCCAATTTTTAACCCTTTTAATGTTGGTTTATTGACTAATTGAACATAATGAGAGATTACTTGATCTAATGTTAATGATTTCGCTTTTTGTTTTGGCTTACAATTATGAAAATCACCGATTACAAAGCCTGATATATCTTGAAGTTTCCCCGCCATTAACAATTGATTTAATAAACGATCCACAGAGCGAGGCTGCTCATCGATATCTTCAATAAACAAAATTTTTCCTTTCGTATCTAATTCATAGGATGTACCTAAAGTAGATACTAGCAAGCTAAGATTTCCACCAACGAGCTCACCTTCAGCACTGCCTTCAACTAAGACATCAATTGGTGCAATTTTTTCGTCGTATACTATTTTTTCCTGATGAAATATTTGTTCAAAATAAAAAGAAGACATACGATCCCATTCATCTTTTGCTATGTCAGAAGCTATCATCGGACCATGAAATGTAACAAGTTGACTGTTTTGTCTTATAGTTGTATGTAAAAAAGTAATATCACTGTATCCCCAGAATATTTTCGGATTACGAGCTATCATTTGATAATCTATTTGTGCTGCAATACGAGCTGTTCCATATCCTCCGCGCGAGCAAAAAATGCCCTTCACTTGTTTGTCTGCAAACATATTATGCAAATCTGCCAAACGAGCCTCATCCTGCCCAGCTAAATACCCATATTGGTTATACACATTTTTTCCGAGCTTGACTCTTAGACCTAACCCTTCTAGATACACGATTCCTTTTTGCAAACTCTCTTCATCACATGGACTTGCAGGTGAAATAATTCCAACAGTATCGCCCATTTTTAGTTTCATTGGCTTTATTAACAACTTTTATAACACCTCCATCTATGCTATGAAAGAAAAGTATGACAACAATTCTCTGGAACTTGATAATAAAAGATATCAAAAACAAATGACCTCTAACGAAACAATTAAACAAAAAGAATCGATGGACGATTGTACAACCTTCAATGAACTACCTAAACATCATTCTGTTCGTATATGCAAAAATCATCTATATAAAAGGATTATTATCAACAATGGTCTAAAATACTTACACACATATGAACTCTTTTGACTTTTAGAGTTATAGACCTCAAGACTAAATGAGATTCTTTTCATTGACATAGATCATTTTTAAATATACGTATATGAGACCACTCTTCGTTTTGCCAAAAGACGCGCCTTTCATTAGTCATCATTAGACCGTCGAAAAGCAACATCTTAACTCATATGGCAAAATTAATATTTAAATGAGGTCATAAATATTAAATCTAAAAGCTTCGTAATTTCAACACAAAACTTTTATACATCATAGTATTATTTCACTCGCGGTATTGTTAACGATTTCCATTCTTGCGAGGATAATTGTTTGGAGATATAAACAATTTGACCGACATGATATGAATAGTGATACATTTGCCGCTCAATTGCTTCCATTACGGAATGAGGTTCATTGCGGATCGTTACAACTTTTAATAAATCTTCTTCCTTTAATCCTTCAAGCGTGCTTAAAAAAATATTCCAGCCCCTATCCCAGCAGTTCATTATATCTGGTCGTCCAATGAAGCTCTGTTTAAATTCATTATCTCTATTACGAGTTTCTTTTTCACCATCTGCTGTAAAGAAGTCCGTCCACCTAGAGACCATATTTCCACTCATATGCTTAACAATTACCGCAATGCTATTTGAGTCTTCATTTTCATACCAAAACAAACTACTATCACTTACTTGCTTCATTGCATCTTCAGCAATTTTCTTCATATAACGAAATCGGTCAGTTACCACTCTTAAGTATTCTTTTCCTATCATAAAATCTCCCCTTTCAATATTGTATTAACAATTATTCGTCTTTCATGCAAAAAAATCCTTTTTTATTTTTTGAAAATTTTGTTACATCCTATCCCATATTGTTATACTATATATACAACAGATAACACAGAAGTGAGGGAACGAATTTGTTCATACAAGTTAATTTCGAATCTGATACTCCAATATATACACAACTAGTCCACGCTATCATGGAAGGAGTTGCAACTGGCTCGTTAAAAGCTGGTGATGAATTACCTTCTGTTAGAAGCTTAGCAAGTGATTTAGGAGTCAATATGCTAACCGTCAATAAAGCCTATCAGCAGTTAAAGCAAGAACAATTCATCCAGATTCATAGAAAGAAAGGAGCTATTATTAATCCTGATGGCATTCCAAATGGAGACAGTGAATATTATTCTAATTTACAAACAACACTTAGACCAGCAATAGTCGAGGCAATATGTCGTGGTTTATCAAAAGAAGATTTCATTAAACAAACTGAACTAATATTCACTGAACTAAAAGAAAAAGGAGAGTTTCATAAATGAATAGTTTTGATTGTATAATTATCACTATTTCCCTGTTACCAGCTGTTTTAATGTTATCCTTCACACCCTATTTCACTCGAAAAACCGAACAATTTGGTGTAACAATTCCAGAAAACCTATATAACAACCATGAAATAAAACAGCTTCGTAAACAATTTGTTTTAAAAAGTGGACTTCTTTCTATCTTCCTGCTTTTTTGTTTAAATATGTTATTTTTAATCATCCATTCTGAATCTACACTAACAGTTCTTCTAACTACTACAATTATAGGTATTGTAATCCTTCCATTTATTTTTTATTGAAGACACATAAACTTTTGAAAACAATAAAAGCTACGAAAAATTGGGGTATAGAAAAGCAGCAGGAACGAATGATTATCGATACAAACTTTCGAAATGACAACATTATCCTCCCAAATATCTGGTTCACGATTCCACTCCTCATAACAATTGCAACTTTTATCATTTCTTTTGCACAATATGATCTTTTACCAAAGCAAATTCCGGTACAGTTTGACTTTAGTGGTCATCCTACCCGCTACATCTCTAAATCTCTATGGACAGTTGCTTCTTTACCCACTATCCAACTTTTTATCACATTATTATTACTTGGAGTAAATATAAGCATTAAGATGGTTAAACAACAAATCGACTCTGCTAATCCGTTGAAATCGCGACATCAAAGCAAACTTTTCCGCAGACATATGTCAGCTCTCATCATTGGAATTGCCATCATTTCTTCACTTCAATTACTGCTAGCTCAACTAAGCATCATCATGAATGTTTCAGGTTTCTTTATTCCTATTACCACTTTTATATTTCTGGGCATTATACTATGCTGGGTAATCTATTTCACAGTAAAAATTGGCCAAGGTGGCAGTAGAATTAAATTAAAATCAGGTGAACAAACTTCATATATTAGTCCTGATGAAGATCGATATTGGAAATTCGGACTCTTTTATTTTAATCGTAATGACCCTTCCTTTTTTGTTGAAAAGAGATTTGGAATTGGCGTAACAGTTAACTTCGCAAGACCAACTAATTGGTTGTTCCTTCTTGGAATCATCACCATTATAGTCATTATGTCAATCATAGATCATTAATCCTTTATAGATGCCATACATGGAGAGGCTAAATGAAATTTCATTTAACCTCTTTTTATTTCTACTTTGAAACAGATTAACTTAATACCGACTATGTCTATATGACTAATTATAAAAATCAGCACATAAATCATAGTAAATTAATCAGAATTGTTGTATTATTATAAAAATCAACAGCAGGGGGGATTAAATCGTGATACAAATGATAGTAACGGGAATTATTTGTGGGATATTATTAGGATTTGTTTTACAAAGAGGCAGATTTTGTATTGTTGGGGCCTACCGAGATCTTATACTCGCGCGAGATGGAAGAATGTTTTTAGCGACTTTCATCGTTATTGCCATACAAAGTATCGGTGTTTTTATTCTGAAAGATTCAGGAATTATCATATTAGAAGCTGGTCCTTTTCCATGGCTAGCCACGATTATAGGTGGCCTCATATTTGGAATAGGCATGGTTTTAGCTGGTGGTTGTGCAACTGGTACTTGGTATCGTGCTGGAGAAGGATTAATCGGTAGCTGGGTTGCTTTATTTGGCTATATGCTCGGTGCTGCTATGACAAAATTCGGAGTATGGAAGTCTACAGCAGACCAACTCACATCTTATCAATCTAAAGAAACGTATATGTTTGATACCTTCCATGTTTCACCATGGGTTTTCGTTATTCTTCTATCAGTTATTATTGGAGGATTTACAATTCGTGAATTAAGAAAACCAAAACTTGCAATAGCTAGACTAAAACCAAAGAAAACAGGAATTTCGCACATATTGTTTGAAAAAGCTTGGCATCCATTCGTAACGGCATCATTAGTTGGACTCATCGCTATACTAGCATGGCCATTAAGTGAAGCAACTGGCAGAATGCACGGCCTAGGTATCACAACACCCAGTGCTAAAATACTGTAATTCTTAGTTACTGGTGATCAAGCATTGTTAGATTGGGGAGTCTTTTTAGTTCTTGGTATTTTATTAGGCTCCTATTTAGCAGCAAAAGCAAGCAACGAATTTCGATTCCGTTTGCCAGATAAAAAGACATTAGGTTTTAATGCATTCGGTGGTATTACAATGGGATTTGGAGCAAGTATTGCTGGGGGTTGTACTATAGGTAATGGCCTTGTTAATTCAGCAATTTTCACATGGCAAGGTTGGGCATCTATTGTATTTTTCTTATTAGGCTCATGGATTGCTGTTTATTTTACGATCATTTTAAAAAATAAAAAAGCAGCCACCGCAAAAGGTAGTGCTACTTTATCCTAACAAGATGGTTATGCATAATTAAACGAACTATTGGAGGTATTTACTATGTCAAAAATTCTTGAAACAACTGGAATGGTTTGTCCATTTCCACTGGTAGAAGCAAAAAAAGCAATGGAAACTATTGAAATTGGAGAAGAACTTATCATAAATTTTGATTGCACACAAGCTACTGAATCCATTCCTCGTTGGGCAGCAAAAGATGGGCACGAAGTGACAAATTTTGAACAAGTAACTGATGCCCAGTGGCAAATTATTCTTCGTAAAGGGAAATAAGAAACCCTGCTCCGCTAGATTTTTAAAAATGTACTATAGCTTATAATCACTTACACCGTTTTTACACAAGCGGGTAAAGATATAGTGTAAAGCCCCAGAATGATTCATGCATTTTGGGACTTTCTACTCTGATTAATATAAAGGGTCACCTGCAACACTTCATTAATACACCGGACTATTTACAAACAACACACTATATAAGACAGACCTATTTTAGAACTTTAACTCTTTCTTTAACCTCAGTAAATTGTTTTTCACCAGCTGGAGCTGCAACTTTACCAAACGGCATTTGTGCAAGAAGTTTCCATGAAGTTGGAATAGCAAATTGTTGTTTAACTTCATCATCAATTAACGGATTATAATGTTGCAATGATGCACCAAGACCTTCAGCCGCAAATGCAGTCCAAATAGCATATTGTAACATACCTGAAGATTGGTTCGACCAAACTGAAAAGTTTTCTGCATATAGACTAAAGTCTGCTTGCAACTTTTCTACAACTGATTGATCTTCAAAAAACAATACTGTCCCATAACCAGCTTTAAAAGATTCCATTTTTCCTTCTGTACTTGCAAATCCTTCAGAAGGAATAATCTTACGTAATGTTTCTTTTGTCAAATTCCATAATTTATCGTGTTGTTCACCGAGAAGAACAATAACTCGTGAGCTTTGTGAATTAAATGCGGATGGTACGTGATTTACTGCATATTCAACGATTTCTTGAATTTTTTCATCGCTAATTGTTGTTTCCTTACTTATTGCATAAATAGAACGTCTTTCTTTCATTGCTGTATATAAATCTTTACTCATTTTTTTGTCCCCTCTTTGATTAGATATATTTTAATATGTTAATTGAAATACTTTATTCTTTTTCCTGAATCAGTCGAATGTGATTCTCTGATGAATCCATCATATTTATGAAATCATTTTCCAGCGAAAAAGAAATATTTAAAGCTTTCAAAGCTTTTATAACCTTATTTTTGTATTCTTCATTTGGAATTACTATAGAGAATTCCTTCATTCCAATAGTATTTTCTCTTGGTGCAGGTGCTCCCTTACCATTCCATGTATTTAAACCTATATGATGGTGATAACCCCCTGTCGATATAAATACGGCTTGATCTCCGTAGCGACAAACTACATCATAACCCAATACTTCTTGATAGAAGTGAATAGCTTTTTCCAAATCAGCAACATGCAAATGGATATGGCCAAATAAAGTTGCATTTGGCATCCCCTTCCATTCTTTTCCCTGTCCTGCTGCTAATACTCCTTCCACATCCATTGGTTCTGTACTCATTTTCACTTCATTATTCTTCCAAACCCACTGTTCAGAAGGACGATCATGATAAACTTCTATACCATTTCCATCTGGATCAGCTAAATATAGCGCTTCACTTACTAAATGATCTGAGGCTCCTTGGAAACGGAAATTTTTATTAGCCATATGCAACAAGAAGCTCCCTAACTCTTCTCTTGATGGTAATAATATTGCAAAATGATATAAACCTGTTGTTCTTCCTTGTTTTGGAATAACTGTGTCCGGTTGATGCAAAATAACCATTGGATTAATACCATCTACCGTTAACATTACATTTCGATCACTACGTTTTAAGACTTTAAATCCTAACAAATCAGTATAAAAGGCAGTGGATTGCTCTAAGTTGCTAACGTTAATTGTAATATCGCGAATATATAAATTGGGTTGTTTATGAAATGTCATTATTTTTCCTCCTGCATAAATGAACTGTCACTTACTTTATGTAACTAAGTATATTTACATAATCAACAAACGTCAAGTAATTAATTTCTGAAAAGTAATATTTTTATTTTATGTAAGAATGCAGTATAATAAGGCTAATAGAGGTGATATTTATGTACGATTCCCATTTATGTCCAAGATTTGAAAAAGCAATGAATGTTATTAGTCAAAGATGGACAGGATTGATTATTTATCGCTTACTAAATGGTGGGCCTCAGCGTTTTAAAGAAATAGAAGCTTCTCTTCCTATTAGTGGTCGAGTTCTATCTGAACGCTTGAAGGACTTAGAACATGCTGGAATAGTATTACGTGAAGTGTATCCAGAGACGCCTGTTCGTATCGAATATTCATTGACTGATAAAGGACGAGCGTTAAAGCCCATTTTAGATGATATCGAAAAATGGTCTCATGAATGGGTAAATTTAGAGGACTAATCACGTTCTAAGTAAGAATCCTCATTTAAAAAGCACTAGAGATAAATGATTAAGCTGTATTTACAAAATAAAAATTAGCGCAATTGATGATGGGCCGTTCTATCGACAACGAAAAAGCACATGGTTTATACATAGCCATGTGCTTTTTTCTATTTTACATGATTCCGTCATGTAATTTTGTGAAAATATTCACTTTTGTTTATCTTATCTTAACAAATAGGTATCATAATAGGATTAATGAAGAAATGGTATTTTTTAAGGAGGAACCATCATGAAAAAACAAGGATTACTTGTAGTATTCGCTTGCATTTTGTTAATTGCCTGCTCCAATCAAAATGTAAAGTCTAGTGTATCAAAAGGTGAAAAAGAAAAATATGTGGATGACATTATGAGTAGCCTATTGATTGCTACAGATACTTTATACGATGCATATTATATGAAAAGCCAGCATTATAAAGGATCTTTAGAAGAAATTGAAGATAATCTCGCTCCTATTGAGGAAGCGATGGAAAAATACAAAAATATTGGACCACCTCCTGTGAGTGATTTAAATCATCTATACAATTTAGTCGGTAAAAGTATTAATACTGTAAATGATTTTATTAAATATGCACCCAATGCTATCTTTAATAATGATCCACAATTCGATGAAAAGTATAAAAAAGTAGAAAATACAATCAGTCCATACTTAAGTGAAATTAATGACATAACCACTCAATTAGGCATATAATTCCGTTCCTTTTTAATTAAAGGCTTCTTTCACCGCCTATGAACAAGTAGTGAATATAGACTTTGTTGAAATCCGCTCTCAGGATGCTCACTTTCCGTTTCGTGAACAGTGAGCATCTCGCAGGAGTCTCGAGCCTTACTGAAATGAATTTGTTCAGAAAAAGTGATAGATAACATTTTCCTAAACAAACTCTTTGCCATTATGGTTTCACATTAATCATCATAGCTGATATAAACATGAGTAAATAAAATACGAGTAGAAAAGTGTTTAAGGCAATTCCCCAAACAGCAAATAACCGAGAATATTTACGTGTAAACAACCCAATAATTCCAAGAAACACTCCAAAGAAAGGAAGTTGAAATATAAAATCTAAAGGTTGATCCTCTGCTTCTGTTATTAACGCAACATTTAAAAATGCGAGCGTAACCAGAGCTATTAAAAAAGAAAGAAAACCAGTCATCGTTGGCAATCTTCTTGTCTTTTTTTGTTTTATCGGTAATTCCATAGCTTGACCTCCCCTACTTTCATTGCTCGAATATCATGATTGTCATCCAGCTTTTTTATACTTTCTGTAGGCCCTGTAATAACAGCACCATACAATTGAATTCCATGCTTTTTAATATAATCAACTCTTTCTGCTATAGATAAATTTCTTTCAGCAACTTTCTCTGCTACAGGTTCATTTTTCTTTAATTCCTCTAAAATTTGAATAAAAATGTCTTCATTGCTTTTTTCATCATTATTAAATGGTGACCAGATAGTATAATCTCTTTGAGCAGGATAGCCTATAGCGGATATGAAACTTCCTTCAGAATCTAGATGCTTTTCTTCCACTCCTGTGTCTACCGCTAACCATCTTAACTCTGTATTTTCTGGAATCATTTTTTCTAACTCTTCCTTTGTCATTAAACGCCTAAAGGATACATATGCTTCAGATACTGTTCCTTTCGGTAATCCGTCTAACATTGACCAATCAGAATTAAAAGGAACTAAGGCATTAGGGTGAATGAGAACTTCTGTATCTTCTTTAGGAATGTCATCAAAAGGGCGTTCAAGTGTCAGCTGTTTATCTGGTATCCTTGGATGACTTAAATCAAATCGAACCGTATAATCCCCAACATCATAATCTTCATCACCAATCTTTTTATATACATCAAAAAAGATATCCATCGAAAAGAAACCTAATTTATGATCTAATTCAATTTCCTCTAAGCTCAAGTTTGGCTTTGTTACATAAATGGTTTTACTTGCGACATCAATTAAATGATCCGCTTTACCACCCATAGCATAATACATATAAGTTCCTAATTTCATTAGTGGAATAATTAGTAGAAGTAACGCTAAACTAATCATAATCGTTGTGTTACGTGCTGTATTTTTACCATTTTGGATTATTTTTTTCTGCCAAGACTCTGTTAAAGAATGCTTCTTATCAAAGTCATTTATAGATTCTTGTACTAATTTTTCATATAAATTTTCCTCTTGATTGTCCTTATTCATCCAGTTGTTTCAACTCCTTTATCTTGCTCATAGCTTTTTGCCTACCTCTATGTAAGTGGCTTTTTAAAGTGTTTAATTTTATTTGTAATATTTCAGATGCTTCTTTATATGATAGTCCATGTAAATCACATAATAGTAAGACATGCTTCTCTTTATCAGGTAAAGTATGTATTACCGAAATTAACAAATGAAAGCTTTCTTTCTCAATAAAAGCACTTTCTGGTGAATGCAAATCTGACTCATTTAAGAAAATATCTTCTGAAATAACCAATCGCTTCCGCTTTCTTTGATAATCAATAAAAGCATGGTATGCCACTTTAAATAGCCAGGCTTTAATATTGCTTATCTCATAATCTTGCAGTTGGATGTATGCTCGATAAAAGGCTTCTTGAACTAGATCTTCAGCTGTATGGTGGTCTCTTGAAAGAGAAAATAAATATCGATATACATCCTTTACATGCAGTTTAAAGATCTCATCTAAATCCACCAATGCTCCCCCTTTCATACATAACCACGTTTAAAGTAAATAAAAAGTTGCAAAATTCTTTCTTTTTTATATTTTACTACTAAGTGTGATTGGCCGTTATAGGATAAAAATGAAATATTTCTCAAAAATCATGTATAATAGAACGATCGAAATAAGAAAGAATGTGAAATGATGTTTTTCTTTGGACTTACTGCTTGCTTTATTCTAGTCGGAGTTGGAATCATGCTGCTTATAAAAAAAGGATTAATTGGAGTTGTATTTATTTTACTGGGGCTCCTAGCACTTGGATTATTGATCTATTATTATTCTAATATAAAAAGAAAAAAAGCTATACGAGATAATTGCTTTGACTGTGGCTCATATACAGATTGCAGTTTCATAGATTTACCCTTTAGAACTAAAAAAGGAATGTTTCATGATTGTGGGGATGGAGATTGTTCGAACGGAGATTGTGGCTGTGGTTGGTAAAATACTTAGAAGATCCTTTGATTGGTTCCCTTGTCATCGTAGGCATGATCGATCCTTTATTATTTTCGGAAAAAAGTTGCCTATTTGCGCTCGCTGTACTTCGATATTAATAGGATATGTATTTTCTCCTTTTTTTATTGGTTTTCACATCACCATTCCATACATTTGGATTACATTTATGATGATACCTATTTTATTAGATGGGTTTACTCAACTTTGGAAATGGAGAGAAAGCAATAATCTCCTAAGGTTTTTAACTGGATTTTCTTTTGGATTAGCCCAATCTTTTTTGATATCCAATGTCGTTCATCTAATTGTTGACTTTATGGTATAACGGTTTAGCGAAATTTAACAAGGCTGTTTTCACAAATTTTGTTGCCTAATAGCATTCCGTTCCAAGATGCTCGCTTTCCGCGGAGTGAAAGGTGAACATCCGAAGGGCACAGCTCCTTAGGGATTTCACCTATCCAGCTATTCCTGCAGGATGACCGCTCCTTTCACCCCATTTAGCCAAGCTTTTCATCAACTGGTTTAAACACAGAATGAGGTATATTTAGTAACAACAATTATTTTGATAACAGCCAAAAGAGCCATTGATAAACCCTTTTAGTAAAATGACAGCTATTAGTACTTATATTTCCTCAGCTATTGTTGCTTTAACTTTTATATTCTTTTCTTTTATACTCTCCACAATTGTTTTATCCACACGGTTATCTGTTATGATTTGATTCACTTTATTTATCGGAGCAAATGAAACAAATGCTCGATTATAGAATTTCGTATGATCCACTAAAAGGATAGTTTCATCAGCAATGTCCATCATTTTTTTCTTTAATAAAGCTTGCCATTCATTAGATTCACTTAATCCTCTTTCTATCTCAACACCTTTGCATGAAATAAAGGCTTTGTTTACATAGTACATGTCAAGAGAACGTTCAGCTAAATGCCCCACATAGGATAGTGACTTTGGTAAAAGCTCCCCACCTGTAGAAATAACTTTCATTTGCTCTTTTTTACCTAATTCCATGGCTACTTTGATTGAATTAGTAATGACTGTGAGTGGCATATCAGGTAATTCCTTTGCCATATACCATGCAGTAGTGCTAGCATCAAGGACAATTTTATCCATTGGTTTGATAAGTTTGATTGCTTCTTTTGCGATAGCTTTCTTATCAATAGCATGTAAAATCTCTCTTTCTTCATAAGAAGTCTCAACCTGATCTGGTTCAATACTTACTGCTCCACCATGGCTTCTTTTTAATAAATGCTCTTTTTCTAATTTTTCTAAGTCTCTCCTAATGGTCTCTTCCGTTACATGAAATAATTGACTTAGTTCAGAGACTCTAATACTCATTCTCTCATTGACAATTCCCACAATTTTTCTATGTCTTTCAGCCAAAAGCATGTCATTCTTCCCCTTTTATTCGTCTGCAAAATAAGATAAGTGTAAAAACTACGTTTCCTCTCTCATTATTTCATACATACAAATACTTTATCTACTAAATGCTGCAGAAACACCTCCATCAACAGTGAGCATACATCCAGTTGTTTTAACTGATTTAGATGATGCAAAGAATGCAATAGCTTCTGCGATATCCTTTGGGAATATATTGACTCCCAAGGTTGTTCTTTTTCGATAATGTTCCTCTAGTCGTTCTGGTTCGATCCCATAGGAAGTAGCACGCTCTTCTCTCCACTTTGATCCCCAAATCTGAGACCCTTGCAATACTGCGTCGGGAAGTACACTATTCACTCGTATGCCAAATTCCCCGCCCTCAGCTGCAATACATCTAGCTAAATGAGTTTCTAATGCCTTTACCGAACTATATGCAGCTACATTTTTTCCAGCATATACTGAATTCTTTGAACCAACAAAAATCATATTGCCACCTATATTTTGTTGTTTCATATGTTTAAAAGCTTCACGTGCAGCTAAAAAATATCCCGTACCTAACACATTCATATTTAATTGCCATTCCTGTAAAGTCGTTTCATCAAATGGACTTGATGTTGCTAAGCCTGCATTGTTTACAATTATGTCGACGCCACCAAACGTCAAAGCTGTTTTACGAAAGGCATCCTGAACCTCTTTTTCATTCGTGACATCCATTTTCACTGCTAATGCCCGCTCTTCACCACAGTGTTTATTAATTTCTAAAGCGAGTTTTCCAGCACCTTCAAGATTTAAATCGGCGATTACAACATGAGCCCCTTCAGATGCGAATAACTTACACGTTTCACTTCCAATACCACCAGCTCCTCCAGTTACAAATGCCACTTGACGTGAAAATTCTGTTTCTTTAGGAGCTAATGTTAACTTATAAAGCTCAAGAGGCCAATATTCAACATTGTAAGACTCATTTTCATTAAGAGAAACAAAGTTTCCAAGCGTTGTCGCTCCTTTCATTACCTCAATAGCACGATGATACAATGCTCCACTAACACGAGCGATTGCGAGCGTTTTCCCGCTATTAATCATTCCAACTCCTGGTATTAATATAACTCGAGGTGCGGTTTCAAAAATTTGATCTCCATCATTCATATTTCGATGAAAATATTCTCTATATTTTGCTTTGTAATCTTTAATTCCTTGTTTAAGTTTGTCAATCAGTTCTGAAACATTCTCCTCAACAGGATTCCAATTAACAAACAGTGGTGTTCTTTTTGTATGAACTAAATGATCAGGACAAGCTGCTCCTATTTGAGATAAATCGAATGCTCCATGGCTATTTACAAATTGGCATACTTGTTCCGAATCATCATAACTTAAAATCATTTTCTTTTCACTACTCACTCCACCTCGAATATATGGCATTATTTGTGCCGCAATCGATTTTCTTACCACTGTTGCAAGTGGTTGATATTTCTGGCCAGCAAATAACTTGTCTACTACAATTCTTTTCTCTAGATATTGTACTGCTTCATTTATGATGGATATTGTTTTTTCATAGCTTTCTTGAGAAGAATCCCCCCATACAACTAGCCCATGCTTCTCCATTAACACCAACTCTGCATGTGGATTGTTTTTGACACCTTCAGCAATCATTTTTGAAAGAGTAAATCCAGGTCGTATATATGGAACCCACACAAAGCGATTACCATAAATCTCTTTAGCAATTTCTTTTCCGTTATCTGCACAGCAAATACTAATTATTGCATCTGGATGAGTATGATCAACATGTTTAAAAGGTAAAAAGGCATGCAATAATGTTTCGATAGAAGGCCGTGGATGTTTGGAATCGATCATACAATGAGAAAGATAAGAAACCATTTCCTCATCACTCATTTCATCACGCTCAATAAGTGGAGTAATATCCTCCAATTTTAATCCCGTGAATTGAGAAGTTTTCATATTAGCAAGATCTGAACCACTCCCCTTTACCCACATTACTTCGACTTCCCTTCCACGAAAATCCTTCTCTATTGTTTTCATTGAAGTATTTCCTCCACCCCAATTACAGACAGAGCGATCAGAACCGATTAAATTTGATCTATATACCAACTCTCCAAGTCCTTCTTCAATCATACTAGCAATATTCGCATCCCATTTATTCATCACCACTAATAAACCCATCTCCTTTTATTGTAATATTTGGATATTTTTGTTTTTAATTATACACGTTATACCATATTGTTTGTATATCTTTTTTTATTTTTATTTACCTTGTTATAAATCGAAAACGAACAAAGAAAACAAAGATATACACAGATTTCTATTTATCCCCATTTAAATTATTTGTTATATATACCCATCCGTTTCCATACTGAGTAATGCCAAGTCTTCTGTTCAGTTCTCACTATGATCTCATATCAAATAATAAAAACCTTGTATTTCATAAGTTTTCATACAACAAAAAACCCCCTGCTTTAGGGGGTATTACTTAGAAAGGACATACTTTCATATCTCACCGATTTTAGTTTTTAGGTTTAATATTTAACAATTTTTGCTTTAAATCCTCTTCCATATTAGATAATTCAATTTGGGCTTGTTGACGCTTCATACGACCTTCTGCTTGAATACGAAGTGTTTCTTCTAATGCAGTAATTAAATTATCCTGTGTTTTCTTTAATGTTTCAATGTCTACTAATCCACGTTCATTTGCTTTTGCCGTTTCAATCGTATTTACTTTAAGCATTTCTGAGTTTTTTAACAGTAAATCATTTGTCGTTTTGGCTACTTGATTTTGAGCATCAACAGCAGACTTTTGTCGTAATAACGCTAGTGCAATAGCTACTTGGTTTTTCCATAATGGTATAGCTGTCATAATGGATGATTGAATTTTTTCAGCTAATGTTTGATTTGTATTTTGTATTAAACGGATCTGCGGTGCACTTTGAATCGTAATTTGACGACTTAACTGTAGATCATGCATTCTCTTTTCTAATCGATCAACAAATTGCAGCATATCATTTACTTCTTGAACAGCCATTTGATCGCCAGATACTTCTGCTTTTTTCCTCATTTCAGGAATGATGGTATTATTTAGCTCTTCAAGTTTAAGTTCTGCTGCAGCTATATAAATATTTAAAGCGTGAAAATAATCTTTATTTTTTTCATAAAGTTGTTCAAGCATAGCTACATCATTAAGCAATGTGTTTTTTGAATGAGTTAACTGAACAGCAATGCGATCAATTTGTGCACTCGTTTTTTGATATTTAGATAAAGTTTCTTGAATAGATGAAGAAATCTTTCCGAATAAGCGTGATACAATGTTTCGCTTTTCCTGTAGTTCATCAGGTTTAACGCTTTCTAATCGCTTCATTAAATCACCCAGAATCTCTCCAACTTCCCCAATGTCTTTTTTCTGAACTTGATCAAGCATCGCATGAGAAAAATTCATAAGCTTAGATTGTGCTTGTGTGCCATACATCATCATTGCCTGAAAATCAGTTGGATCAATCTGTTCCGCTAGTTGTATAGCGCGTTCTCTATTTTCAGCAGGCAGTACATCTATTAATCTTTGCGGTTTATCTGTTACTTCTTTTTGCATTTCAACTTGGTTATGCACTACATCTCCAAATGGATTCGATAATAAATCATCTAATCCGTCTCTTTTTTGTAGTGTTCTTTCATCTGACATGAATGTTCCTCCTTCAAGACTTTACATTAGGATCTTTATTTTTTTCAATAGATTGTTTTGCAATGTCAATTTCTACTTTTAATGTATCCACATCATTTGCAAGAAGATTAGTCAAATCTTTTTCAATTGTTTGAGCCATCTCTGCAATGGTGATACGAGTATCTTTTAGAGAGTCTTGAATTTCACCAGTTTTTACAGATTGTTTCGTTAAAAAGGCATATTTTTCAGTTAACTCAACCATAGAATCTAAATGTGAATAATAAAATGACTCCGCTTTATAAAAACGTTTCGGATCATCTTCAACAATAGCTTGTATTTTTTTTGCTACTTTAATGACATCATAATTCTGCTTAATAGTTATCACGTTTCCAACTGAAAACATTACTTTTTGTAGGCGTGATATTTTCGCCTTTCCTTCTTGTAGATGATCTTTAATATACTTATATTCACTTCGGCTTAATCCACTATTTTTTAGCTCTTTCCTAGCAAACATCCATTTTAGACCAAAGAAGGTAATTAGTAATGCCACAAATCCAGACAATACTGATATGAAAAATGATACACCAAAAGCTAACCAACTAACAAGCCAAGCTACAACAAATGCAACTGAAGCGACGGCTAGTCTAAAAATAAACATAAATATTGATATGACAGATTTCATTTTTCATCGACTCCTACTTGTAGTTCCTTATTTATTATTTACGGATATCATATCGTAAGGTTTCAATTTCTTTTTCTGAATTTCATTCATTTCCCTCTATATAAATTATTATATCTATATTATAACAAGGTTTCAGGAAATCACATATAAGACGGTAGACGTACACAAAAATAAGTCTTGAGAAAAGAGAGATGAAATACATTTCATAAACAAAACATCCCTTCGTAAATATGACCTTCTATACTTCACATTTGTTTTTTTACCATTAAAAAAACAAACACAAAGTTTGCTTTCCTCTTTGTCTTCTTCGTTGTACAAACAATCTTTCTCGTTCTAATAAGCGATTCTTTTCTCTGTTATTTAAAATATACCCACACCACCTATAAAATAACGTCTCGTCATTCACTGGTAGATATTTCATACAAGAAATTCTAATCTTACTTTGATACAATAATAAATATTTTAATATCAACCTAGAGGAGATTACTATGTTAAAAGTTTCTAAATACTTTATACCAATTTTGTTAGCATTTATTTTATTATCTGGATGCCAATCAAATGCTATTCCTGATGAGGCTCAATTAGATGTACCCATCGTATTACAATATCCAGAGCTTCCAAGAGGCTGTGAGGTAACTAGCCTTGCTATGCTATTACAATATAATGGCATTGATGTCGATAAAATGGAATTAGCAGTAAAAATCGCACATCAACCCTTTGAAAAAAATGGTGTAAAAGGTAATATGCATAAAGGGTTTGTAGGAGCTATGAATACTTTGGACGAAGATGGTTTAGGTGTATATGTAGAACCGATTGTAGATCTTGCGAAAAAATATGTACCAAACAGAAAAGTGAAAAATATTACAGAAGAATCACCTGAATCACTATACAAAGCGGTCAGCAAAGGATACCCAGTCTGGGTTTTAATTAATGCACGATTCAAAGAACTGACAGATGACCATTTTCTAACGTGGGTGACGGATGAAGGAGAAATGAAAGTCACCTATCGACAACATAGCGTCGTCATAACAGGATATGACAAGGACAATGTATTTATTAATAATCCAATGGAGTCTAACAAAAATATCGCCATAAATCGAGTAAATTTCGAAAAAGCATGGATTCAAATGGGTAGTCAAGCTATGTATATAAAAAACTAAATAGATCATCGTTTTAAGTTTGGAATTCAATGTCGTCGGATAAGATTACTTTCTTATCCAGACGACATTTTTCATTTGTTATATGACTAAAAATCAAAATTATCTGGGTCAGCACCTACACGCTCATTTTTGTTCATACTATCAATAACTTTCATATCCTCATCGCTCAATTCGAAATCAAAAATATCTGCATTTTCTTGAATACGTTCTTCATGAATCGATTTAGGTATCGTTATAATACCATGTTGGATATCCCAGCGAAGGATGACTTGAGCGATACTTTTGTTATATTTTTTCCCAATATCCGATAAGACTGGGTCATTTAATAATTTACCACTACCAAGTGGTGAATAAGCTTCAATATGAATTCCTTTTGATTTACAGAACTCTCTTAATTCAACCTGGGATAATAAAGGATGAAGTTCGATTTGATTAACCATTGGAACAATCTCTGCCGTTTCTAATAAATCTTCAAGATGATGAATATGAAAATTACTCACTCCGATTGCTCGGGCTTTTCCATCTCTGTAAAGCTTTTCAAGTGCCTTCCACGTTTCTTTATACTTTCCAGCTGTTGGCCAATGTATTAAATATAGATCAACATATTCAATTCCTAGCTTTTTCATACTTTCATCGAATGCAGCTAATGTAGATTCATAACCTTGATCGTCATTCCAAACTTTTGTTGTAATGAACAGCTCTTCTCGAGAAAGACCGCTTTCTTTAATTGCTTGACCAACACCTTCTTCATTTTGATAAATAGCTGCTGTATCAATCGCTTTATATCCCGATTTAAGAGCGCTTTTCACTGAATGAATGACTTCTTGACCATCTTTAACTTGCCAAACACCTAGACCAAATTGAGGCATTTCTACTCCATTATGTAAAGTAATGGTAGTTTGTAAATTGTTCATTTAATCTCCTCCTTAGCTACTATCCTATAAATATCATACACTTTGTATTTATATAATTAATAGTCTATTCTTTATACTTTTTGAAAAATTAACATGCAAATTATGATAAAATTGGGATGAAGAAGGAGGAGAGTAATTATTCAAGATAAGAAATGGCTCGTATATACTCTATTATTCTTGTGTCTTTGTAGTGGAGGATTTTTTATATACGTGATAACTTCACAAATAATGGAACATAATCAAACGATGAACGTATCAACTCAAGAAGAGAAAACCACTTCTAAATCAAACTCAAATACTTCTAAGTCATCTATAGAGGCAAGAATTACGCAGAACGAACAAATTACTGCAAGTGAAGTGATAGAAGATGAGTCTACTAAAAAGCCATTATCCGTTCCTCTTATACTACAAATGCCAGAATTAGAACGAGGTTGCGAAGTAACTAGTTTAGCAATGATTTTGCAATATCAAGGTATTTCTGTCGATAAAATAGAATTAGCCCAAAACATAACTTTTGTACCTTTTAAAGAAAATGGATTAAGAGGTAATATGCACAAAGGTTTTGTTGGTAATATATATACATTTTCCGAAAGTGGACTTGGTGTATATGTAGAGCCAATTATTGAATTAGCGAAACAATATGTTCCTGCAGAAAGAATTGTGAATGTGAGTAAGAAACCTATAGAACATCTCTATTCCGCTATCGATAAAAGCTATCCAGTATGGCTGATCACTAACTCGTGGTTTAACGAACTACCAGAAAGTCAATTTTACATATGGGAAACAGTAGACGGGCCAATGAAAGTTACATACAGACAACACAGTGTTGTAATGACAGACTATGACGATCAATATGTTTATGTTAATGATCCGCTACAAGCGGAAAAGAACATCCCATTGAATCGAGAGAACTTTGAAAAGGCTTGGATTCAAATGGGTAGCCAAGCTATGTATATCATGAACGAGAATCATTAACACTTGATTATGGAAAATCAAATACTACATTTTAAAAGGTTGCCCAAAAGATATACTTTTGGACAACCTTTTCTAATCGTGTCTATTTAAAAACTTCAACCTATTACTCTACACCTCTAAAACTATCGAATGGATAAAATACAAATTTCGCCTTTCCAATAATGTGATCTTTCTGAATATAGCCAAGTCCATTTCGACTATCCATACTATCCAAGCGATTATCTCCCATCACAAAATATTGATCATCTGGTACTGTAAGGGGACCAAAATTGCCTGTAAGTAACGAGCCTTGCTGTTTTGCTTGTTTTCTATTTTCCGACAAATATGGTTCATCATATACTTTTCCATTAATCAATAATTGATCATTGCTCATTTCTATCTGATCTCCTGGTGTACCAATTATTCTTTTAACATAATTAGTATCTGTTCCATCTCCTTTTATAATAACAATATCTCCTCTTTTAAAATCACCAATAAAATTCATCTTACTAACAAACATTTTTTCATGATTATGTAATGTTGGACTCATTGAAGAACCATCAACTGTATATGGTGCAAATAAAAAGGTTCTTACTAAAAATACAACAGCGAATGCAATAACCAATGATTTTATCCAACTTTTCACTTCTTCTTTAACTTTTGATTTTTCCACTTTAACACTCCTCAACATCAATAAATAAAAGCGCTTTGCTACTACCACTTTTTATATATAAGTAGACTATAGTGGGTAATAACTATTACCCTTAACCAACTTACTAAATCATGGATGGTCTTTATAACTAAAACAAAGCATCTTTTTATTCTAAAAAATCATATAGACTTTATCATCGAATAATTTTCTCTATTATAACATTTTCATGTATTTTTACACATATGAAAGAAGCTATCTTCTTTTCTGAAAATAGCTTCTTTCATGAAATTATTAGTTCTATCTTTTTAATGGTTTTTTCTCAGAAATAATCATATTACGAAATTTACCTAATAACCTTCCGAAGCGCGTAGTAGAAGCTACCAAATGAATCTCTTCTGACTGACTATTTTCCTTATGTTTTGTCTCTACAAGCTTAGATGCTTTTATCGCTTCCTCCATAAAATAGGACTGTGAATTAACGGCATGATACTCAGAACCACTTCGCTTTTTGTATAATCCATTTGATTCTAAAACCCGAGCCTTCACATTATCATACAATTGAACTTCTAATATATCATTAATTCTTTTTTTCACTTTACTATCTAAAATAGGACTAGCAATCTCCACTCTTTTTTCCATATTTCTTGTCATTATATCAGCAGAGCTAATATACATTTGCATCCCTTCTCCTTCTCCAAAACAATACACACGGGAATGCTCTAAAAACCTTCCTACAATACTAACTACTGTAACATTTTCTGTTTTATTTTGAACGCCTGGTATTAGACAGCAGATCCCTCTAATAATTAAGAAAATTTTCACGCCAGCGCAAGAAGCCTCTGAGAGTTTCGTAATTAATTCACGATCTGTTAAAGAGTTCATTTTCATTACAATCTTACCTGTTTGCCCGGCCTCTACTTTAGCAATCTCTTCATCTATTAAAGCGCTAATTCCCGTTTTTAAACTTGTAGGTGCGACTAATAATTGATTATATTGACCGTCTAAATTAGAAATAGACATGTTTTTAAAGAAAACATTTGCATCATTTCCTATGACGTCATTTGCCGTAATTAAACATAAATCGGTATACAATTTCGCTGATTTTTCATTATAGTTACCTGTTCCGATTTGGGTAATATAATTAATTTTATTTTGATTCCAATAGGTGATTAGACATATTTTCGAGTGTACCTTAAATCCTTCAAATCCATAAATCACATTACAGCCAGCCTCTTCTAGTTGTTCTGCCCAATCAATGTTATTTTGTTCATCAAAGCGTGCACGAAGTTCCATTAATACTGTTACTTCCTTCTTATTTTCCGCAGCTTGTGTCAAGTATTCTACTAGCTTTGCTTTGTTAGCCAAGCGATAAATTGTAATTTTTATTGAAATAACATTATCATCATTTGCAGCTTCTCTTACAAGACGTAAAAATGAATCCATCTGTTCATATGGATAATGAAAGATCATGTCTTTCTTTCTAATTTGTTCAATCATGGATTCAAACTTGCTCACCATAGGTGAAGACTGTGGTTCAAATACTGGATAGCATAGAGAACGTGCCGTCATTAACGGAAATTTCTCATGTAGCGAAAAGACATATGACATTTTCAACGGCGCCTTACTACTAAATACTTGTTCTTTTCTAATATTCAGTCTTTCACATAAATAATCTAGCATTTCATTGGTACATTCATATTGAATTTCTAAACGGACAGGCGCTAGTCTCTTTCGTTTTTTTAAGATTTTTTTCATATGATGACGGTAATCATCATCATCATCAAATTCTTCATCTTCAGGACTAATATCTGCATTTCTCGTTACAGAAATGATTGTCTTATCTACAAGATTAAACATAGAAAGTATTTGTTCCGCATATTCATAAATGATTTTTTCCATCAAAATATATCGAACATTCTCACCAGGTAAAAACACTACATTTGGTAGAGATTGTGGTACTGGTATAAAACCAAATGACAATTTCTCATCATTCTTAATCATAACTACAATATGTAAAGACTTATTCGTTAAATGTGGAAACGGGTGGTGTAAGTCCACAATTTGTGGTGACAATACTGGTAATATAATATTTTTAAAATACTGATCAATAAACTTACGATCTTTCCCATCTAATTCACGAATAGTCGTATTATATATATCATGTTCTCGTAATTCCTTCTCAATCTCCAAAAAAACCTGGTCTTTTCGTTTATATAGAGGTGCTGTAGCTTTAAATATCTTCTTTAATTGTTCCGTTGGAGTTAATCCACTTTTATTATCTACATGTGCTCCTTTAATATAAGACAAATCTAATAAGCTACCTACTCTAATCATATAGAACTCATCTAGATTACTCTCAAAAATAGAAACAAACTTTAATCTTTCATATAAAGGAACTGATAAATCACAAGCTTCCCCTAGAACTCGTTCGTTAAATTGTAGCCAAGAAAGCTCTCGATTCTGTGTATAACTAATATCATTCATCATCTTAACCCTGCTCATGTTCCTCACCTTCTTTTAACACCTTGCTATACAAGTACCCTTCTCTAACACCATACCCGCTAATATGAATGATTTCACTGCCATAATACTCTGCAATTGTATCCAAAATAATCATTCCTGGGATAATAGTATGAATACGATCTGGTACAACTCGTAAGATTCTACGTAACGTACTTTTATCTGCTTTTTTAAATAAGGCAAGCATGTCTTTAATATAATTCACTTGTAAATCATTCGATGAATCTAATTCATGAAGGTCATGATAGATTTTTTTAGTGGCACGAACCGTTCCACCTACACCGCATATTACTTTATGCGTTTGATTGTTAGACCCGAGCTTCGCTAGTTCCATTAAGATATCTTCTTTCATAGCTAATCTCTCTTCTTTTTTCGGAATTAGCTTTGAAACATGCTTTGTAAACATACTTAAGGATCCAATCGGAATACTTGTAGCCGATTTTAAAACAGCATTTTCATATACAGCTAACTCAGTAGATCCCCCACCAATATCTACAAGAATACCACTATCAACATTTAAAAAGTTCGATGCTCCTATAAAATCAAGAGTTGCCTCTTCTGCACCTGAAATCACATCAATAAAAAAGCCAGTGCATTCTTGAATGTTTCGAACAACTTCATCAGAATTAATAATATTTCTTAATGAAGCTGTAGCGAATACGTAAACATTTTCAATTCCAAAGTTATCTAAAATTGACTTATAATCTCGTAGTATTTCACAAGCTGTCGAAATTCCTTTTTCAGACATTATTCCATTTTTTACATAACCTGCAAGTCCAGCAGTTGTCTTTTTACTTAACAAAGATTTCAAATTATTTTCTTGGCACGTATAAATGTTTAGTCGTATTGTATTTGATCCTATATCTATAACTCCATAAATCATCTGTAATCCCCTTTTTTAAAAAAAATACTTTATTTAATTCTACCATTCTTATGTTTCCCTATTTTATGACCGTTTTCCAAACATAATATGTGATAAATGTGAAAATTTCTATATTTTCAACAAATCTTTACAAAATATTCATATTTTGAGTCTTATTCCTTGTGCATACAAAAAGAGCTATTATCTTAGTAAATAGCTCTTTTTGTATTTGGATATCTAATTATATAACGAATATTCTTTCTAACTTACGAAATAGATTCATTCTTTTCAATTAATTGATTACCAATACTTTCTACAATTTCATTAGTAGTCTTCGGTACAAAAGTCTTTAAGACATTATTAATCATAGCACCCATAAATCCACCCGCAGAAATGTCTAAACTACCCGTAATTTTTGTTTGATTTTCACTTAATTCTTCGACTTGAAAATAACCTGATCCATCAAAATTATCATTAATACCTTGTAACTTAAAAGAAAGCTTTGAATGGTCCTCTATTTTGATTTGATGTACTAGTAAACTTACATTCTTTTTCACAAAACCAAAATCACCTAAAAAATCCCATATAGCTTCTTGATCACTTTTCAATTCATGTTTAATATATCCAGGCATTAATGGTGCCCAATTATTGAAACTCCCTACAAATCCCCATGTTTCTTGAAGGGATGCATTTATTACAATAGAATGTACACTACTCGGCATGATGGCTCCTCGCTTTCATATTTTAACATTTTACCTTCTGAAATATTATTTCTATTTGCACATGTATAATCCTTCAAAAAAATGAATTATTTTCTAAAAATACGAATAAAAACGATTTTTCTATATAATTTCCCAACCAATGAGACGAAAGTCAATAAAGAAAGGAATATTTGGAAATTTGTCTAATACATATACATATGATTGTTAATACTTCGTTTCTTTAGACTGTTTTCACATACTTAGTTGCATATGAACAATTTAGTGAATTTAGGCTGAGTTGAATTCCTCTCCAAGATGCTCGATTTCCGCGGGACAGGTAGTTAGCCTCTTTGGCACAAGTGTCTAGTAGGTCTCACCTGTCCCGCTGCACCCGAAGAGTTTCGCACCTTCCCCTCTAATCAAGCTGTTTATTCTACTTTGATTCACTAAAGTTATTTATAAACAACCCTCTTTTAGAAAACAGCCTTACATGAAAAAGAACATTAGAATAAGAGGAGCGCTTTTATGGATTTTGCAATGTTTAAACCTTTGAAATTAAAAGCATTTAGAAGTCTATTTGGAGCACAAATTTTTTCAGATTTTGGGAATTGGTTAGATATAATAGCCCTTCAGGCTATTGTCGTTTTCTATTGGGGTTTGGACGAAACGGCAGCGGCCTCTGTTTTAATCGTGCTAGGTCTTCCCTGGGTTATCATCGGCCCATTTGCCAGTGTATTTACTGATCGTCTCAATAAGAGAACCGTAATGATCGTCTGTTTATATTTGAGAATGGCAATGGTTGTTGGTCTTTTTTTCTCCCCCAATTTATACTTTTTATTACTTTTTGCTTTTTTAAAAAGTACGGTAGCTGCTATATACGATCCAGCCAGACAAAGTACAATTCGTTCTACTGTTCCACCAAATCAATTGGCAGAAGCCGTTACTTTAAGCCAACTTTCTGTTAATACGATGAAAATTATCGGACCAGCGCTAGGCGGATTAATCATGCTAGTGTTCAACACAAAAAGTCCTTTTATTTTTGAAGGCATTAGTTTTTTTATTGCCTTATTATTCATTTTGAATTTACCAAAGCAAATTGGGTCGAATCACACAGAAATGGAAACTACACCAAAAAAAGCACCTTTTATTGAAGAATTCAAACTGGGTATCCAACATATTTTTAATACGCCTCTTCTTAAAACTGCTATAATTTTGTCTTCCATTGCTTTTTTTATCATTTTTCTTTATGACGGACTTTTTTCATTTGTGGCTAAAAAAATTGGGTTTTCTGAAGAGGGATTTGCTTTATTAATAAGCGCTGTTGGATTTGGAAGTGTAGCTGGAGCATTGTTGCTGGGAAGATGGACAAATTGGAAGACCCGACCTATACACTATATGGCAATTGCTTCTGTTTTCAGTGGCTCATTTATCGTATTAATAGGGTTAGGAAGTATGGGCATGTTTTCTCTACCAAATTATCTTTGGATACTGGTAGCATTCATTCTAGGAATTCTTGCGTCTATTGAATCCATCCCTTATGGTTATGTTTTACAAAGTGAAACTCCTCAAGAAATGATGGGACGTGTTTCAGCGGCCGCAACATCCTCCCAAACTTTTTCAATGCTATTCGCTCCTGCAGCAGGTGCTTTTTTTGCTAAACTTATAGGAATATCCTCTGTATTTATTGTAGCGGGATTAACAACCTTCCTGCTTGGTATTTTTATTCTCAGTTTCGTAGTGAAAAAAGGAAGGATCGTACAGGAAAACAGTCAAAGTTTATAATAAAAAAGAACATTATTATTTCTGTTAGCTCTATATCAACTGTTTTAATAAACTGAGTTGACTATTTTAATATCCTAATACAAAAGAGTAGTCCATTATTTCACTCTCAAAATGATGGACTACTCTTTCCTCATAGTAAAAACTACTCCAATAAAATGAAAAAACTAAACTCGATAACTAACTAAACTCTTCAATTTAGCATATTCCCTCATAACCTCTTCAGATACAATGTACAGATCTGCTTGATGAATATTTTCATATGTCTTTTCATTAAATATCTCACGTTTTTGCATTGGTAAATAGTTCGCATTTTTAATTATCAATGAGAATTCATTTAATAATGAAATTTGTACATATTGCTCATAAGCATTACAGTCTGCTAGTGCTGTTTGGTTATATGAATCAACTGTGACACTTGCGGTAATTTTAATAATATTATCCTTATCCATATGTTCGCCTCTATTGAAAATTATTTCTTCACATTAAGAAATCACTCATTTATTTGCTGTAATTATAAAGAGGTAATTCTTACTCTTTATTCTTTTCGATTTAAATGTAAAAAATTCAAACATTTTTTACAGATGTAAATAAAAGAGCAATCATATTTAAAATTAAATGACATCATTAGTATCTTTGAAGCCTTCTAGAAAAATGAAAAGTTCTTTGTCTAGACTGTCCTTTTTTTCGTCTTACAACTATTCCCTTGGATCAAAATGTGCACGATCTCTAATGATAATAAAATCCTCGGTAGGGAAAGCTATTTCCATAGCTGTTCAGTAAACTTTGTTAAGAAAGGAATACAGGTATGGAATATTATCTTAAAGATATTGACGATGTACTATCAGAAGTGCAATCTACGCGAGATGGTCTATCTCTCAATGAAGTCTCAACACGCCAAGAAAAGTATGGGTATAATGAGCTTAAGGCGAATATAAGAGACTCTATATGGAAATTGTTTTTTTCAAATTTTAAAGACCCTATGAGTATTGTCTTACTCATTGCTGCAGCCGTTCAAATTTTTTTAGGGGAAGTAATTGAATCCATTATTATTTTATTAGTTCTAATTCTGAACTCTGTTATTAGTACCATTCAAACTAGAAAAGCAGAGAACTCACTTGATGCTCTTAAAAAGATGTCTACTCCCGAGGCAAAGGTAATGCGTGACGGAAAGAAAAGTACAGTCCCTGCTAGAGAATTAGTACCAGGTGATATTGTATTATTGGAAGCAGGAGATAATATTCCTGGTGATGGTCGCATCATAGAAACTGGTACTCTTAAAGTGGATGAGGGTATGCTGACTGGCGAATCTGAAGCAGTTGAAAAGTTTGAAGATACCATTCATCATGACCAACCTTTAGGAGACCGTCGGAACACGCTATACAGTGGGTCTATGGTAGTTTATGGACGTGGAACAATGGTTGTAACAGGAACTGGACAAAATACTGAAATCGGCAAAATTGCTTCGTTACTTGAAAGCGCAGAATCAAAACAAACTCCTTTACAAAAGAAATTAGAAGTTTTTAGTAAGAAACTAGGCATCGTAATTTTGTGTCTATGTATATTTATTTTTGCTATTCAGGTAGGACGTGTTTGGTTTTCAAATGATAGTACAAATATGACGGCTTCTATACTTGATGCTTTAATGTTTGCTGTTGCTGTAGCAGTCGCAGCAATACCCGAGGCATTGAATTCAATTGTGACCATCGTTTTAGCTGTAGGAACAAATAATATGGCAAAAAACCATGCAATTATACGAAAACTACCAGCTGTCGAAACATTAGGTTCAGCATCACTAATCTGTACAGATAAGACAGGAACTCTAACCCAAAATAAAATGACCGTTGTAGATTATTACATCCCAGGTGAAATGAAAACGAATTTTCCAGAAGATACAAATCTTTGGACTACAGGTGAGCACGCCCTTCTTCATATCGCTGTTTTATGCAATGACTCACATATTAATGAAGAAGGAAAAGAACTTGGTGATCCAACAGAAGTTGCTTTAATCGCATTCAGTAATGCTAAAAAGAAAGACTATGGTAAAATTCGAGCAACTTTTCCAAGAGAAGCCGAACTCCCCTTCGACTCTGACAGAAAGTTAATGTCTACTGTTCATAATTTCAATAACCAAAAAGCCATGCTGGTTAAAGGGGGACCAGATGTTTTATTTGAGCGTTGTCATTCTATTTTAATAAATGATGAGGAAAAACCATTAACTAATGACATATTAAATGAGTTAAAAGCAGCAAATGAAGGTTTTTCAAAAAAAGCGCTCCGTGTTTTAGCTTACGGGTACAAAAATTTACCAAATGATAAACGAGAAATATTTATTGAAGATGAAGAAAATTTTACACTAGTTGGTCTTACAGCCATGATTGATCCACCACGTGAAGCAGTTTATGACGCTATAAAAGAATCTAAAAAGGCTGGTATTAAAACGGTCATGATTACCGGTGATCATAAAACAACAGCCCAAGCTATCGGCCATGATATTGGGTTAATGGATAAAAATGATATTGCCTTAACAGGCCAAGAATTAGATGCTCTAAATGAAGTTGAACTAGATAAAAAACTCGAGAGTATTTCAGTGTATGCACGAGTTTCACCTGAGAATAAAATTCGAATTGTACGTGCATGGCAGAAAAAAGGGAAAATTACTGCAATGACGGGTGATGGTGTAAATGACGCCCCTGCTTTAAAGCAAGCTGATATTGGTATAGCTATGGGTAGTGGAACAGATGTTGCCAAAGATGCTTCAGCAATGATATTAACAGATGATAATTTCGTATCAATCGTGAAAGCAGTAGAGGTTGGAAGAACGGTATTCGAAAACATAAAAAAATCCATTGCTTTTTTGTTCGCAGGAAATTTAGGCGCAATTATTGCCATTATTTTCGCACTCGTATTTAATTGGATAAATCCGTTTACTGCTATTCAATTACTGTTTATAAATCTCGTTAATGATTCCCTTCCTGCTATTGCCATTGGTATGGAAAAAGCAGAACCAGGAATTATGCAAAAAAAACCTAGAGATATAAACGAAGGATTATTTTCAGGTGGAACGATGCAAATTGTCATTATTCGTGGTTTACTAATTGGAATAGCAGTTATTGTCTCTCAATATATTGGGCTTCAGCAAAATGAACAAATAAGTGTCGCAATGGCTTTTACAACACTTATTCTTGCCAGAACGTTCCAAACATTTACCGCTCGATCGAATTCTCAGACTGCTTTAAAAATTGGCCTTTTGAGTAATAAATATGTCTTAGGAGCCGTTACGATTTGCTTATGTCTATATTTTATTACAATCATTCCAGGCATTCGGAGTATTTTCTCTATACCAGATGCATTCGGTTTGTATGAGTGGACGATTGCTACAGGATTAGCTTTGCTCGCTGTGATTCTCATGGATATTGGTAAGGCATTACGGAATACCACAATGAAGAAAAATGCATAAAAATATGTAATAACAAGAGCCATAAATAAAAAGAGGCTAGAATCATTAGCCTCTTTAATATTGATATTTAGAATACTTATTCACTAACTATTTTATATGAGTCCAACAACTTATCTTTTGACATCATTAAATATACAATTCGCTCTTTTTTTAACACTTCCATTGAAAAATTCTTTTTTGATAGTAAATAAATAGGAATGTGAGATATTTTTTTATATAAAGAATACATTTTATTCTGAGGAAAAACACAATCAAATCCAAGTGAGAGATATCCCTTATTGATCATCGTGATACCAATAACACCTTTTATTCTTTCAGAATCAGGATGAGTTCGAATAAACGATGCTAAAGAAGGCATCGAGTTCTTAACTTTTCGATATAGTTGCCTTCCTTTCAACATTTCATTTTTTACATTCAAACTATCATTCAATACTTTTACATTGTGCAGATGAATTTTTAAAAAGAGATCATTTTTAAATACCTCCGTTCCATCTGTTAAGATCACATCATTTCCCTTATATTTTGTTAATCGCACTCGGAAAACTCCATCTGATTCCAAACTAGAAGTAATGAGTCTAAGGCGAGTAAACGAGCAATAGAAAGGATCTACAAACAGCCAAATCTTTATCAACATTTTACGAATACGCATTTTCTCCTTCTCCTTTAAAATGGTTCATTTTTAGGATGATACATGCGTTATCATTTTATAATGGTAAAGTGAGGTAGTTCATTTTGTTCTAAGATATGGATGGATCCGTTATATTATTAATAGCCAAATCCCTTATATCCCTCCCTTATGGATTCGTTTAATAAAAGGTATGTTTACTCTCAAACAAAGCTGTTTTTACACACTTTGTTTTGCCCATCACTTTATTTCACTCTTTTGCCTGAGATGCGAGTATGAAAATCACATAATAATGTAAAAGGGTGTCCAGTTAACGCCCTACCTTACAACAATGAATATCACATTCCTATTAATCATTCAAATTCTTTCATGACTATTGCTAGATGATCACTAATATCACTTGCTAACATGCTAGTAGCAGCCTTATTCTCGTACCATAAATCTGCTGTAGCTCCATGAAAATATACCGCATTTGCAATTGCAGCTTTAACATCAGTGTATGAAGATAAAAAAGCTAAAATGATTCCCGTTAAAGTATCCCCTGTACCCCCTTTGGCTAATCCAACATTGCCTGTTTCATTCACATATAGACTTCCATCCGGAAAGGCAATCACCGTATTTCTTCCTTTTAAAACGACAATCACATCATTTTCCAGCGAATAGTGATAGGCTAATTCCATGCGATTATTTTGGATATCCTTCACTGTTTTCCCCGTCATTCTGCTAAATTCACGTGGGTGTGGTGTTACAATTGTAACAGCATCTCTCTTTGGATACATTCTTTTCTGTAAAGCCCCTGCATCAAGTACAATTGGTAATTTGGTTGTAAACAATGTCTGTAATGCTTTGTCAACAAGGTCCTCATCTTCTAATCCTGGTCCGATTGCCACAGCTTTTATCCCTTTAGGAACAAATCCTGAAGCAATTTTTTGTATTCCATCATGCAAATACGTACATTCAGGGACTCTTCCTGCAATAATGCTCGATGCAAAGGATGATGTAGCTACAGTTAATTTTCCTATCCCTGCTCGCATAGCACCTAAGCTAGCAAGCATTGCACTACCTGGCATTTCGTCACATCCTGCTACTAATAAGCCTGTACCAAAAGTTCCTTTATGTGCATTAGCTGACCTTTTCAAAAAGCTCATTTTAACATCTGCTTTTGTCCAAATTTTCCAACTAGAATCGTGAGGTATTCCAATAGATAGAGATTGTTTTTTTCCATAATAATTCGTACTTTCTTCTAAAAAGGCAGATGGTTTAAATCCATGGAGTGAATACGTATAATCCGCATGAAAAGCCTGGTCAACATCTCCTAAATTCGACATGACACCTGTCGGCACGTCTATAGCTACTCGAAGTGCATCTTGACTATTTGCCCATTTCACAATATCTACAAGCTTCTCTTTTAGCGGTAGCTTAGCCCCTACTCCTAATAAAGCATCAATAATCACATCATAATTACCACTTATTTCACTTACATTTAGTCCTATAGCCTTGTAATATTGCAAATGTTTTTTTGCTATTTCAGTAGCTGCTATTCCAAGAGGAAAAGCGAGCTCTACAATATATTCAGACATATGTAAATATCGCGCTAAAACAATACCATCTCCTCCATTATTTCCTTTGCCTGAAAGAATGACAATTCGCTGTTTTTTGTTTAAGATGCCCTTCAATGCTTCAAATAAAGAACGTCCCGCATTTTCCATTAATGTGAACGTATCTAAACCTTGCAAAGCTGCTTGTTCATCGACTCTCTTAATATCTTCTCCTCTATAAATATACATGTCGACTCACCTCATTGTTTTTTTACCGTTATTATAGCTTTAATTTTTGTTCAAAATAACATAGATTGGTGAATACATAGTAACAATATGTCTAATTTCTTATATAAACAATATTTAAACAGCATACGTAACCAAGCTAAGTTGATTAGTTTAGTAAAAAATCCACAGTTAACAAAAGTCGCTCAGTCTCATGCCAATTATCTGGTACATTATAACCAAACAGATCATATTCAAATGAAAAGAAAAGATACGAATTATTATACAGGTCAAAAATTACAAAATCGTATGCAATACTATGGTCTTACAGGTTTCAATAGTTATGGTGAAGTGATTTCCTATCAGAATGAAGATCATATTGAAGGAATTAACCAATGAATTGCTCACCGTTCTATGGAGTAGATCAAACAATGGTTGGTTATCCTATATCACTTTGTTTATATGGGAATAACAGAGGAAAAGTCTATGCAAAAAAAATAGCCTTAGTAGACTCAAAAGGAAATAGTATACTATTTTTATGATTGATAGTACAAAGGATTCAAGTCTATCTGGTATTTTTATTTTCCCAAAAAACCTTTAGATTTTGGGTCTACCTATATAATAAAAATTCAAGCAACACCTCAATTTAAAAATGGAAAAATAAGCAATCTACAAAAAACATGGTCGTTTCAAACAACCAAAAACTAATGAAAATGTCTCAAAAGTATGTCTAGCTATACTTTTGAGACATTTTTTAACTCAAGATCTGTTTATCATTTCTAATACTGTAGTTAGCATTACCTCTGTACCTAAGGCTAAATCATCATAGGACGAGTATTCAGCAGGATTGTGGCTTATTCCATCCTTACAACGAACAAATATCATTCCATAATCACATTCATATGACATTTGTAAAGAGTCGTGAAAAGGACCACTCATCAATTTAGGGGCATTTACCCCTAATTCCTTACAGGCATTTTCTATAGTTTCCTGAATCCATTTGGCACAAAACCTAGGTTCACTATTCGTATCAACAGTAATTTCATATGTCAACTGATGTTTAGCTGCGACTTGTTTAATTTTTTCAATTAATTGCTGTTCATATCTATCACGACGTTCTTGATTCATATCTCGTAAATCAAGCGTCAACACTACTTCTTCTGGGATAATGTTGCGAGAATTTGGAAAAACGTTTAATGAACCAACTGTACTAACAGTAGGTGCGCCATCTTCCTGCTTCGCAATTTCATTTAAAGCGAGAATGATTTCAGCAGCTCCTACTAAAGCATCTTGTCTCATGTTCATCGGAACAGACCCTGCATGTCCAGCAAATCCTTTTAATTTGACAGTTAACCAGAGTGGACCTGATATAGCTGTTACGATACCAATTGGTACATTCATTTTATCAAGAACAGGACCTTGTTCGATATGAAGTTCTAAAAAAGCTGAGATGCTTTTTGGTGGATAAATAGACTGTTCAAACAGTTCAGGATTGCAGCCAAAGTCCTTTAAAGCTTGTTCCCTTGTAATGCCATTATGGTCACTACGAGACAGCTCTCCTTCCTCCAACTTTCCTAAGATGCCTCTTACACCAAATAAACCTTTGTTAAAGCGCCAGCCCTCCTCATCAGCGAAGGATACAACCTCAATTGGACATTCTGGTTCAATACTTAACTCACTCATCGTTTTAACTGTTTCAATAGCAGCCAAAACACCAGCAACTCCATCGAATCTTCCTCCATAAGGTTGCGAGTCTAAATGGGAACCAAGCATTAATATCGGAGCATCTTTTTTCTTCCCTTCTAAACGACCAATCAAGTTTCCAAAATGATCAATTCTAGTTTCCATTCCAGCTTCCTTCATCCATTTCATCGCTAGTTCAAAGGCTTGTTTTTCCTCTGGAGAATGAGCAGGTCGACATACACCTGTTTCTCCAATTTTTCCAAATTGACTTATCTGTTCAAAATGACTTTTTAAACGCTCGGCATTAATTCTCAAACACGATCCCTCCAGAACTATAGATTAACGTCTTAGAAGTAATAGAATATTCTGTCATTAAATAGATTATCACTGATATAGTCAGATAAATCAATGAGTCTATTACGAACCATTATAACGATTTACGAAATTTGTAACTGACCTGTTGATAGTTCATTTTATCTTTATAGAAACGATGAGCATCCCTACGTTGTAGCCCACTTGATAAAGAAATAAGATGATACCCTTTCTCTTTTGAAAGCTTCTCAATATACGCTAATAGTTGTCTGCCATATCCGTTAGATCGATTATCATTATCTGTTACTAAATCACTCACATAAATAAATGGACCATTAAACAATGTTAATCGAGGCATAAAGCCTATAACCGCTTTCATATCTCCATCATCATAGAGAGCAACAAGCTGGTAATCATGTTTATTTTTTATTTCTAACGTGAGCTTCAAGTATTCCTCCTCTTGTAAATGTTCACGTAATTGATTCATAATAGGAAACGCTGAGCGTATCTCTTCCTCAGTTTCTAAAAAAGTAATATTAATCATTTTCTTTCCCCCTTCTTTAAGATGAGAATATTATAAGATGAATTCTGGTTATATAAAAAGTGCCAGATTTGATATAATTCAAGGTACCAGAAGGATGTGAACATGATCTATGCTTGAAATCAGTTTTATGTATGATTCTAATAGTAAAGAACCTATGTATATACAATTATATACATTTTTAAAAGAAGAAATAAAAAGCGGGAGGATTTCTGCAGGCGAGAAATTACCTTCTAAACGTAAACTGTCTACTCATTTAGGTGCTAGCATTAACACCATACAAACAGCATACGAGCAATTATCGGCAGAAGGATATATAAACAGTCAGTTTCGTAAAGGCTATTTTGTTAATGAACTTGACTATGATGTATGTAAAGATACTTGTCATCCATCCGTCCACTTACCAACACATGCCGAAATAGAAAACATCGAATATGATTTTAGTCATGGGAAAATCGATTTATCCGTTTTCCCTTATGCTATATGGAAGAGACTTACGATGGAAACGATTCACAAAGATAATGGAGAACTCTTTTTAAATGGAGATGAACAGGGGGAGCTCCTTTTACGAGAACAAATTCGTTTATACTTATATCAAAGTAGAGGCGTAAACTGTACAGCCGATCAAATTATTATTGGCTCTGGGACACAATATATCATACAATTGCTTTGTTTAGTTTTGGGAGACAATCAAAAAATTGCATTTGAAAATCCTGGCTTTCATCGTACTAGAGCTGTTTTTCAAAATAATAGAATGGAAATGATACCTATTTCCCTTGATGAATATGGTATTAATATTCATCAATTACGTTCACATTTTGTAAAAGCAGCCTATGTAACACCTTCTCATCAATTCCCTATAGGAATGATAATGCCTATTACAAGAAGGCTGGAACTTCTTCAATGGGCGGAAGAGCAGCAAAGCTTTATTATAGAGGATGATTATGATGGAGAGTTTCGCTATAAAGGAAAACCGATTCCATCCTTACAAGGTCTTGATAAGAACGATCGAGTAATATATTGTGGCACGTTTTCCAAATCGCTATTGCCTTCATTACGAATCAGCTATATGGTATTACCCAAACAGTTAATGGCAACCTATAAAAGAAAATGTTCCATCTATAAACAAACGGTATCACGTCTTCACCAGCATACCTTATATCTATTTATGCAAAAAGGCCATTGGAATACCCATTTAAATCGTGTACGAACACTCTATCGTAAGAAGCATCAAGTATTAATGACTTCTTTGCAAAACCATATGCCAGATATTACAGTATTAGGAAATTATTCTGGCTTACACATTCTCTTACAATTTTCCAACAGCTATTCGGAAACTGCACTAATTAAAAAAGCAGCAAACGCAAGAGTGAAAGTTTATCCTAGTTCGATTTATTATCATAATCACATAAACAAAAATCCTGCAATCTTACTTGGATTTGCAGGTTTAACTTGTAAAGAAATAGAAAGTGGGATACTTCGTTTAAATGAAGCATGGTTCTCATCAGAAACAAAATAAAATTTATACAAATACGGTTATCTTATTACGTGTATATTGTTATATAAATATAATATAAATTTATCTAATCCTACCAAGAAATGAATAAGGCACTACATATACCTATTTGCAGTGCCTCCTTTATACATTCCGTATGAGTAAGCTCTTTCCTCTAGATTATCTACACCTTCACCATTTTTATCTTCTTCGGATATACTTGTATTTATTGTCAAACCATATAATTCATACATTGCACCAATTGCCTGTATCCAAGCTCCCGCTAAAAGTAAAATGTCACCTTCTTCTTCCTTTTCTTGTAATAAAAATGTATTACCTATAGCATCAATTGATGAGCCTAATGCAATTAAACCATTTCCAGTTACTATTAGTTCCTGACCCGGTGTAGGTTTTAATTCTGAGAAAGCGATGGCTTCCATACTTGCACCCAAAGATTGTACTCCGCTTCCTAGTGCATTCAATTTCAATGAATCTCTTTTAAGTTCTTCATCATCTTCTCGATCACTTTTAATTTCAATTTCTGTAGCAACTGTATTTGTAATATTTCCACCAGCTTGAAGCCAGCAGCCCATAATAGCTTGTTGTAAGGGGTATTCTTCTCTAGATACAGAATACTCTTTAGATAAACCTATGGCTTGCAATGAATTTCCAAATGCTTCTACAGCATTTCCCGTAGCCACAGATTGCAGTCCGATTTCTCCACTAAGTAAAAAATTACGTGATTGACCAAAGGCTGTAATGAGAGTCCCTGCTACGATAAACCATGATCCTCCAATATCTAATTGTTCACCTTGTTCTTTCACGATTTTTTCTAACATTTCTTTTTGTGTGATTTCTTCTGGCATTTATTCAACCACCATTCCAACAAATCATTGATATTTCACCTTACCTATTATCCATCACAGAGTATCTAATTATTTCAACAGTAAAATAACTTATGGAAAATTGGTTTACTTAATGAACAATAGGTAAATCATAAACAATAAATCTCCGAGTTAAAGCTCTCCTTTATCATATTCAAATCGTATTTAATTTTCCTCTAGTTATATACCTATTTACATAACTACACAGAATAATGATTTAAGGAAAAGTGATTGTAATGTAAAAATTCAATATGTTAACCAAAAAAAATTAAGTTGACATAAATAATTAATGCTTTTACAATAAGCTAGAAATCATTACAAAATGTACATACAAACATTAGGAGGATATTATGAAAGTAAGAGATTTAACAAACATCGCTCTATTTGCTGCTCTAATGGGCGTACTTGGTATGATACCAGCAGTACCATTACCTTTTACCCCAGTGCCCATAACCCTACAAACTGTTGGAATGTTTCTGACAGGCGGTCTTCTACGAACTAGATTAGCAGTATGGAGTCAGGTATTATTTCTTTTATTAGTAGCAGTTGGATTGCCACTATTATCAGGGGGACGTGGAGGATTAAGCGTATTTGTAGGACCTAGTGCTGGTTATATTTTCGGTTTTGCTATTGTTGCTTTTTGCATTTCTTTTACATTCTCTCGAATAAAAGTATTAACTTTTAAAAAGATTTTCATCATTAATCTTTTATACGGAATTGGATTACTATACTGCATTGGTATTCCTGTACAAGCAGTTGTAACAAATATTTCCATTATTGATATAGCAAAAGTAAGTTTAGTCTATTTACCTGGTGATCTTGTAAAATTAACTATTGCATCTTTACTAGTTTATAAACTACGAAACTCTTCAGTTATAAAAAGACAATTATCAAAAGCAAGCTAAAAAGTCTTTTTTCAAATCTGGTTTAGCGCACATTTAGTGTGAGTTTAGGTAGAAATTTGCTCGAGGATGGTCTCTTTCCGCAGACTGCAAGATGAGCGTCCTCGGGACTCAGTTATTGTAGAGTCTTTAAGCCTTGCGCTTTAATCAATCGATTTGTTTATCGACTGATTTAATTCAGCAAACGTGTTGAAAAACAATAGTCTTTGAGAAAACAGCGTTTTTTAAATATGTACAGATGAAGGGAGGATACCTTCATAGAATAAAACTCCACCTTATTGGGTGTCTTTCTAGTTACGCTAGTAAAGGCGCCCAAATTGTTGTTCTATTTGATTAAGTGTAGATCAAAATCTTATTGTTCCATTTCAAAAACCCATGGCAATTTAATCACAAAAAGTCTATCATTTTGTTATACGTATAAAACACATAGTAGAAAAGAGGATTTTTCATGACTTCCATTACGCATACTTATTTCAACCATCAATGTCATTATCCTGATCGAGTTGCCATTAAAACTCTTTTTGAGGAAATTACATACCAAGATTTCTACAAATTAGTCTGCAAAACAGCAAATTGGCTATTATCTCTTCAAACAGAACAAAACAATATAGCCATCTCATTACCAAATGGGATTCCCTTTCTACAACTTTTTGCAGGTGCAGCAAAAGCTGGTTGGATTATTACTCCTCTTGATCAAAGATGGACAGCAGATGAGTTAGAAAAGCGATTACGTTTATGTTCTCCATCAATCGTGATTAGTAACGATAACAAATTACAATCATTGCATGATAATGTTATAACTTTGAATGAGTATGAACAATCCATACAATCGTATTCAGAACATTTTGTTGAATCACTGTGTGAAAATCAACCATTCTATATGGGCTTCACTTCGGGATCAACGGGTGATCCAAAAGCATTTATCCGTTCGCATCAATCTTGGCTTTCTAGCTTTCAATGCAATATCGTAGATATCCAAATGAATGACCATGAGCAAATATTAATTCCTGGTTCTCTCATTCACTCTCATTTTTTATACGGTGCTATTAGTACATTATATTTAGGTGGTACCGTTTATCTCCTTGAAAAATTCTCGCCATCTAAAGTAGAGTTCATTATGAATAAAGAACCCATTACATATGTCTATTTTGTACCTACCATGATTGAACATTTATTAAAAAATAACTTTATAATTGATAAACCGATTACAGTCCTATCATCAGGTGCAAAGTGGAGAGAAGCTTCAAAGGAAAACTTGATTCATCATTTTCCAACTTGGCGTTTGTACGAGTTTTACGGCGCTAGTGAATTAAGTTTCGTTTCACTTTCAACACAAGATACAAAGCCAAACTCTGTAGGTAAACCGTTTCATAATGTAACAATTGAAATTAGGAATGAAAAAAACGAAAATATTCAACCATTTGAAATAGGAAAAATCTTCATTAAGAGCGATATGACTTTTATTGGTTACATAGATAATGAAACAAAAACGATTCAATCTATTAAAGACGAAAATGGATGGAGCACAGTTCATGATATCGGTTATTTGGACGATGAGGGGCATTTATATATCATTGGACGTGAGAAAAATATGATTTTATACGGAGGAATCAATATTTTCCCAGAAGAAATTGAAAATATTCTGCTTGAACATCCACTTATTGAAAAAGCCGTTGTATTCGCTTTAGATAATCATTATTGGGGTCAAATAGTTGCCACTGCAATCGTTGGCGAAATTGTAGATAAACATGAACTTCGATCTTATTGTCATAAAAGACTTGCATCCTATAAAATCCCAAGAAAATGGTTTTTTCTTGATGAAATGCCTTTAACAGCTGGAGGCAAAATTGATCTCCCTGAAGTTAAAAGAAAGGTGATGAATAATAATGAAGAGGGCAGTCATTGTTGAAGCAAAAAGAACACCCGTTGGTAAAGCCAATAAAATGTTACAAACTTATCAACCTCATAAACTAGCTTCCCCTCTTCTATCATATTTGGCCGGAAGTAAATCGCAGCACTTAGATGATGTTATTCTAGGAAATGTAGTCGGTCCAGGTGGCAATATCGCTCGTTTATCTGCATTAGAAGCGGGTCTTTCGCTCCATATTCCAGGAATGACAATTGATCGTCAATGTAGTGCTGGTTTAGAAGCTATTCGCACAGCATGTTATTATATTCAAGGTAATGCTGGTCAAGCTTATATTGCTGGTGGAGTAGAAAGTGTAAGTACCTCCCCTTTCGAAAAAAGAGCACGCTTTTCACCAGAACATATTGGTGATCCTGATATGGGAGTGGCTGCTGAATATGTGGCAAAAGAATATCATATTACAAGAGAAGCCCAAGATGATTATGCCCTATTAAGCTACCATCGAAGTTGGAATGCTTTTCAGTCAGGTCGCTTTCATGAAGAAATCATATCAGTTGATGAGTTTAATCAAGATGAAGCTTTCTATCAAAAAAGAGACATAAAACGTCTCCTTAAAAGAGCAAAACCGATTTTCACAAAGGAAAATGGAACTGTAACAGCGGCAAATAGTTGTGCAATTAATGATGGTGCTGCTGCCGTTTTAGTTTTAGAGGAAGAGTTTGCATTAAAGGCAGGTTACAAACCTGTCCTTCGTTTTCTAGATAGCTACGTTTCTGGAGTCCATCCATATTATCCTGCTATCTCACCTGTACCAGCAATAAAAGAGCTATTAAAAAGAAATTCGCTTACTAGTAATGACATAGGACTATTTGAAATCAACGAGGCATTTGCTTGTAAAATTGTCGCTTGTGCCCAGGAACTTATGATTCCATATGAGAAGCTTAATGTTCACGGTGGTGGTTTAACAATCGGACACCCCTATGCCGCATCTGGTGCGATTCAAGTCACACGATTATTTTACGAGGTCCAAAAAAGAAAAGATGTCCGCTATGTTATGGCCTCTATCGGAAGTGGTGGAGGAATTGGTGTAGCCGCTCTATTTGAGGTGGTTGTATGATACAGACTATTGAAAGAGAAGTTATGTTTACTGAACAAGATGTTCACACCTTTCTAAATAATCTTGGTGACAATCATACAATCTATAAAAATAAAGAAAATGCAAGAGAGTTTGGATATGAGGAGATTCCTTTGCCCCCTACTATGCCTTTCATTGCCTATAGAGAATTGCATGCACCTTGGAAATTTATAGAGCCTATTATTCTAAGAAAGCAGCAATGTGATTATCATCAAACAATGTATGTAAATCGACCTTATAAAGTACTTCTATCTCTAGATAAAACAACCAACAGAAAGCCTTATACGTTCGTAAAACAAACGTTGTCCATAATTGATAAGAATCAGAAGCTATGCTATAGTTCCGTATCACACTTAGTTGTAGGAGGTATAGAATGAACAATTTTTCATTTATTATCTTAGAAGAGCATATAGATGTATATGCTCAAATATCTGGTGATAATAACCCCATTCATATCAATACCGAGGCAGCTTTAGAACAAGGTTTTTCAGGGAGAGTAGTTCATGGAATGTTATCTATAGGGAAAATATGGACGATTATTAGTAATCGACTCGATGTTACATCTATGCCTAAACAAATAAATATGACCTTTACATCTCCCGTAATCGTAGGTGATGAGGTGCAAGTAACTACCGAAAAATCACATGACCGAATGAATATAGAAGCAGCTATTCAAGAAAGAAGCGTAATGAAAGGATATATCGTTTTAAGAAAATAATTCAAAAAAGCTGTTTTCACATAGCTTGTTGTCTATGAAGAAGAAATGAATAAAGGCTGAGTTAAATTCCCACTAGGACGCTAGCTATAGGGGAGCTGCTGGTGAGCCTCCACAGAACAATATGCTTGTGGGGTCTCACCTGTCTTATTGCTCCCGCAGAACTCTCACACTTTAAGCTCCAATCGACTTTTATATACTAAATGTATTTACTGAACTTATTTAACAACAACAATCTGTTAGAAAACGGACTTCTAGAATTATTGTCTTAGTCTCTATTTATGATATATTCCTTCAATGCAAGCCACGTTCTTCCCTGTTGAAGTTGAACTGATATCGGACGTTGAAAGAAAGAGGATAGATTTTCTTCATTAAGAAGCTTTTTGGATTCTCCATTTGCAAAAACTTCTCCATTTCTTAAAAATAACGTTTTAGTAAAGCAAGGAAGTATTTCTTCTACATGGTGAGTTACATAAATAAGTGTTGGTCCGTCAGGATCTTTTGCGATTTTTTCAATATACTGTAATAAATGCTCCCTTGATAATAAATCTAGCCCAGTGCATGGTTCATCCAATATTAATAATTTCGGAGAAGACATCAACGAGCGAGCTATTAAAACTCTTCGCCGTTCTCCTTGAGAAACAATTCCATATTTTTGATACTGTAACTCTTCACAATTTAATAGTTTTAATAATTCTCTTGCTTTTTGTAAGTCCTCTTCCATTACATGATCATATAATCCAATAGAAGCAAACTTACCACTTAAGACAATCTCTAATACATTGTCCTCATCATTAAATCTTTGCTGTAGTGACGAACTAACCCAGCCAATTTCCTTTCGTAACTCAGGTAAGTTCGTTTGGCCGAATATATTTCCCAAGACATTTACCGTACCAACGGTTGGCCATATGTATCCGTTAATAATATTTAATAACGTCGTTTTACCTGATCCATTTAAACCAAGTAAACACCAATGCTCACCTTTTTTCACAGTCCAAGAAACATTATGCAAAATGGTTTTCTTATTTCGAATAAGTGAAATATTATCAACTGTAATCATTACAAACCTCCTTACTTAATATATATGTAAATAATATTATATCTAAAAAATCAGACTATTTCATACGATATTCATTTCCTCGTTATATGATTTCAATTACTAAAATTCTCTAGGCGGAAACATCGAAAAAAAGCTGAGCCAAAAGCAAAACTTCATCACTTTCGACTCAGCTGTTTTTTTGGTATAATGAACATCTTCACTCTACTAATTCCACCATTTATGCCACATATTTCCGTCCGTTCCACGAGCAAATACGTCTATCCGATTGGGGCCCCATGATGCAGCTGCTGGAGAAGAGGTAATTTGTCCACCGAGATCTTCCCAATCACTCCATCTTCTTCCGTTCCATGATTTAGTCCACAAACTTCCATTTGTACCTCGAACAAATACATCTACTTGATTTGGCCTTCTTGAAGACACACCTGGTCCAGATGCGAGATCTCCTCCAAGATCTTCCCAATCACTCCATCTACCATTTCTCCAGTACTTATGCCATAATGATCGGTTAGTACCTCGAGCGAACGTGTCAATACGGTTAGGTCCCCATGATACAGCTGCTGGAGCTGATGTAATTTGCCCTCCAAGATCTTCCCACTGACTCCACCTGCGTCCATTCCATGATATGTGCCACATACTATTATTTGTACCTCTAGCAAAAACATCTAATTGATTTGGTCCTCTAGACGAAGCTGCTGGTGCAGACGTGATTTGTCCTCCAAGATCTTCCCACTGACTCCATCTATTTCCATTCGTCCATTTATGCCAAAGACTATCGTTTATTCCTCTTGCAAAGACATCCACACGATTTCTACTCCATGAGACTGCAGCAGGTGCTGATGTAATTTGACCCTCAAGAGCTTGCCAATCACTCCAACTTCTACCATCCCACCATTTATGCCAGAGTCTATCATTAAAACCTTGTACAAATGTATCTAATCTATTGGGACCTCTAGATGTAACGGTTGGTGCATCCTTTAGTGGACGATCCCTTGGAGATCCTAAATTTTCCCACTGACTCCATCTTGCTCTCCACTCATTTTCATATGATTCGCTATTTAAGCGCTCATCCTCATAATCATAAAAGTGCTCCAAATTGCTATCATCATACGCGATTTGACCATCAGGTATATCCGTTAAATAATGGCTATGACGTTCGTTTATACTTTGAAATGGGCTCAAATATAAAGAGGAATCATAACGACTATAATCATTGTAGTAAGAGTTCCAATCAACCTGAGGTATATAATGATATGAATTTGCCTCCTGATAGTAGTTACCTAAATAATAAGGATGTAGTTGTGAATAAATCATTCTGTAATCAAACAATAAAATAACCTCCTTACAATATTGCATACTTTATAGGTTATTTTATTGATGACTTAAACATTTGGATATTTGTCCATAACTGAATTGGTTAAGAAGCCTAGCGAAAGATTCATAGTTGTTCATACGATTTACTCTTTAAATTTTTAAGCCCATGCATCAGTGTAGAATGATTTTTTCCAAAATAATCATGAAGCTGTAAATAATATTGATAAAGTTGATTATATTTTTCCACGTTTTCAGGAATTGGTTTAATGATGTCCTCATGTACTTTCGCCATTAACTTAGCAGCATTTTCAATGGAGTTAAATCCTCCCTTTTTTTCTCCAGCAGCAACTGCAGCATACATAGAAGCCCCAAGAGCAATCGTTTCTTTTGAAGAGGCTACTTTAATTGTACGATTTGTTACATCTGCATACACTTGCAATAAGAGCCTATTTTTCTGAGGAATTCCACCACAAGCAAATATTTCATTTACCTTTAGTTGTTTCTTTTCGAGACTTTCAATAATTTTTCTTGTCCCAAATGCAGTGGCCTCAAGCATGGCTCTATATACTTCTTCTGGTCTAGTATTTAGAGTAAAACCAATAATAGCACCAGTTAAATGGGCATCTACCAAAATAGAACGATTACCATTCCACCAATCTAGTGCAAGTAACCCTGATTGTCCAGGGAACAACTGACTTGCTTTATTCTCTAATAGCTCATGTAACTGAATATTCTTTTCGTTTGCTTCTTCTTTCAAATAACTTGGTACTCCATGTTCTAAAAACCATGCAAAAGAATCACCGACTGCAACCTGTCCTGTTTCATAGCTAATATAACCTGGAATAATCCCATCAGCTACCATTCCACATATCCCATCAACGACCGATTGTTCTTTGGAAATGTACATGTGGCATGTTGAAGTTCCAATAGTCATTACAAATTGACCAGGATAAATAGCTCCAACTGCTGCAACACCAGCATGAGCATCAATAATTCCTACAGAAACATCTATTCCAGGAATGAGTCCCATTAACTCAGCCATTTCAGTTACTAATTGTCCTGCTCTACTACCAATTGTCTTTACAGTACCTCTCATTTTTGTCTCGATAATATTTTCGAGTTGATGATGTACCTGTTTAAAATAAGCTGTGCTTGGATAACCATCTTTTTTATTCCATAATGCTTTATAACCACTTGTATTACTACTCCTAACTAATTGATTTGTTAAACGATAAGTAATCCAATCACACGCCTCCATAAATAAATCGGTTTCTTCAAAAACTTCAGGTGCTTCTCTTAAAACTTGTAATATTTTTGGAAACATCCACTCTGAAGAAATTTTCCCTCCATAATATTGCAAAAATGATTCCTTTCTCTCTAAAGCAATTTGGGTCATATAATCCGCTTCCTTATGAGCCGCATGATGTTTCCAAAGCTTCACCCAGCTATGAGGATTATTCTTCCACTTGTTATGAAAACACAATGGATTTCCTAATCCATCCAAAGGCAAAATCGTGGAGGCTGTAAAATCAATTCCAATACCAATAATATTTTCTGCTTTTACATTCGATTTCTTTATGACACTTGGTACAGTTATAGATAGCACTTTCAAATAATCATTTGGATCTTGAAGAGCCCAATCCGCTTCAAGAAGTTCTCCAGATGGTAGCTCATCTACTATTACTCCATGTTTGTAATTCATTATTTCATTACTAATTACATTACCATTTATAAGATCCACAAGTACAACTCTAGCTGATTCTGTACCATAGTCGATACCAATCGTATACTTCTTCTCCATTAAATTGTCCTCCTTTCTTCATCTACAAAGTTCATTAAAAATATGGTTTAAAATTCACATGTTAATAATGACATTTCTCCAGATTAAATGAAGCGATTTTTTCATCTTAAGAGTTTTTTATCTTTAAAAAAGCAATATTCAAAGCTCTTGTAATGTATACTATTGAACCGCTATATAAATTCAAATAATTTACTATTTTTGAATTGTTTGGTGCTTTGTTGTCATAAAGTAGAAAAGAATAGGACATTATGAAATGAGGTGATAGTTTTGTACTGATCTAAAGTATTATATAGTTCCTTTTAGAAGCAAAGTAAAGGAGGCGTATTTCTCACTCTATTAGTTTCTTATATAGTTCATGATTTACTAGAAAAAAACTTTATTCTACTAGAAGAGAATTTAATTGTAAGCTGCCTTTGTTTCGCAGGAATTTACTTTGTCATACATAGCATTGGTTATCCATTTCTAAAACCCAAAACAACTACATAAACTAGATTAGAATAAAAATGACAATTTTGATTGGTATCTTTATTATCTAACTGAACGTCAATCATTGCGAACAAAGCGAAAAAAGTCCCAATTATAATTGTATTATTAATAATTGAGACTCTTCATTCATAAAAACTTCTACTAAAAACCCTTACTATTACTTATAAAGTGGTCCATATGTTTGACATGCTCTATAGTCAGCACCTTCTTTGTCTTTAGTCCCAAACATACTCCACGAACTCGGTCTGAAAACTTTATCCTCTGCGACATTATGCATATTTACTGGAATTCGAAGCATCGAGGCTAAAGTAATCAAATCTGCTCCAATATGACCGTAACTATACGAACAATGATTAGCACCCCAGTTGTTCATAACATCATAAACATCGAAAAATGCTCCTTCACCTGTTAAACGTGGAACAAACCATGTTGTTGGCCATGTTGGATCTGTTCGATCATCTAACGTTTGATGAACCCCCTCAGGTAAATCTACAGTGTATCCTTCAGCCAGTTGCAAAACTGGACCAACACCTTTTATAAGATTGATTCTAGCAATTGTCACCGGCATGTTACCAAGAGTCAAAAAATCACTTGAATATCCACCACCACGAAAATACTCCGTTGAAGCTGGTCTCCAACTAGTAGCTTTCAAACATTTTTCTACTTCTTCCTCTGTAATCTTCCAAAACGGCTTCATCGCAGGCTTTCCATCCACCGTTTGTTGCCCTGTCCCATCTAAGGCAGCTGGGCCAGAATTGATTAAATGAATAATACCATTAGAGGCTATACCTTCAAGCTCAAAACCTGTTACTCTTTTAACTGCTTCTGGACTCCAAAAAGTACGGACATCTGCAAATACTTGAGCTGTATTTGTTAAAAGATTACCAAATAGCATAGTTACTGCATTTAGACTATCATTTTCTGTCGCTAGAATATAAGGAGCACGAATACCATTCCAATCGAATGAGGAATTTAAAATGGCTTCCATAAAATCTCCGTTTGGAAAATGGTCCGTCCATTGCCTTTGTCCCTGAAATCCAGCAGCAATTGCATTATGTCCTAATGCCTCTTCTCCATAATCCATACAAGCGAGCTTCTCATTTCCAACCATTAAATCTCTAGCTATCAAAGTCATTTTCACACTTGTTTCCCAATCTTGTGCTAACTGCTCTTCTGTTCGTTTATAGCTCAGTTTATTTAAATCTATTCCTTGCTGGCAGTTGCTCTTAACCCATTCTATTGCCTTTTCAAATTCATCATGATCATAAATTTCTCTATCCATTCTTCGGATAAATTCTGACATGTCTACATACTCATTTCTCATTCCTAAATAATCTTGAAAAAAATCCTCCTGTACCATACTTCCTGCAATTCCCATAGAAACCGAGCCCATCGATAAATATGATTTTCCTTTTAACATTGCAACTGCTAATCCTGCCTTCGTAAATCGTATGAGTTTCTCTCTTACATCATCAGGTATTTCAGTGTCTCCAGCATCCTGAACATCCTTTCCGTATATTCCGAATGCTGGCAAGCCCTTTTGATTATGCCCTGCTAGAACTGCTGCTAAATACACTGCACCTGGACGTTCTGTACCATTGAACCCCCAAACCGCCTTTGGTATTTCTGGATTCATATCCATAGTTTCAGATCCATAACACCAACATGGGGTAACGGTAATTGAAACTCCGACACCTTCTCTAGCAAATTTCTCTGCTGCTTGAGCTGCCTCTGCGACACCACCAATACATGTATCTGCAATCACACATTCAACAGCTTCACCATTGTTATGAAAAACTTGTTCACTTAATAAATTCGATACAGCTTTTGCTAGATTCATTGTTACTTCTTCTAATGATTCCCGAACTCCCTTCCTTCTTCCGTCAATCGTTGGTCGAATACCCACTTTAGGTAAATGTCCTATATATCTATTTTTACTCATCTTACTCATCCTCCCATCTTTCCTTTAATAGCTTGTTAAATGTATAAAATTTCTCTTGCCAATCATTCTGATCTTCCGGAACATATATTTTCGTAGAAAAAGATTTCTTTACTATCTCCCTTCCTTCATCTAAATTTTTAATCTCTCCCAACGTGATCCATTGTGATAACCCGTTTCCGATTGCACTTGCCTCTACTGGACCTGTGTGAACTAGACGATTTGTTGCATTTGCAGTAAATTGGCAAAGCCATTCATTTTGAATGCCTCCTCCACCCATATAAATACCATATAATTGTTCACCTGTTATTTGCTCAAGCTTTTCTATAATCCAACGATATTTTAATGCTAAACTTTCAAGAACACATCTAATAATCTCACCTTTTTTTTCTGGTACAACTTGATTACGATTCCGACAATATTCTTGTACCTCTTCCACCATATTTTCTGGATTAAAAAAGACAAAATCATCAGGATCTATTAAGCTATTTATAGATGTAGTGTTTTGAAGAATACAATTTTCTTCTGTATAGCTAAATGTATCCCCCTCTTTTGCCCAAATTTTGCGACATTGCTGAAGAATCCAAAGACCCATATTATTCTTCTGTAAACGAAACTCCCCGTCAATCATTCCTTCATTCGTAAATCCCCATAAAAATGATAGATCTGTTACTATTGGATCCTTCACTTGAACACCTATTAAAGTCCAAGTGCCACAGCTCATAAAGACAGAATTTTTCTTTTCTATAGGTAGTGCCGCGACTGCAGAAGCTGTATCATGTCCTGCTACATTTATTACCTTTATTGGTCTTATTCCTAAATCATCGTGAATGTGTGATAAAGTATTCCCAAGAACCGTAGATGAATTTGTAATAGGAGTTAAGATTTTTGTCGGAAGATTTAGTTTTTGAAGCAATTGAAAATCCCAATTTTTCTCTGCGAAATTATACAATTGTGTAGTAGTAGTAATTGTAAACTCGTTTACCTTTTCTCCAGTAAAGAAGTAATTAATTAAGTTGGGAGTTAGAAGTAAGGCATCTGCATCTTCTAATAAATGTGGATGATATAGCTTCATAAAATATAATTGCGAAATTGTATTTATTGGCGCCGTTTCTACTCCTGTTCTTTGAAATAGATCCCTCTTTGATATGTTTGTAAGAACTCCTCCCATTCCATTAATAAATTGAGAATCTCGATATGACATTGGATTTTGAAGCAAATGACCTTCTTTTGAAAGCAAGCCAAAATCTACACCCCACGAATCTACTCCAAGGCTTTCTATTTCTATAGAATCGTTTCTTATTTTTTTTGCCATGCCGTTTTTCAATTCTTGAATCATACCTGGAAAATCCCAGAATAGATTGTTTGATTTATGTATTGGAAAATTAGTAAAGCGATGTATTTCCTCGTTGTATAATTTTTCTCCATCAAAACTACTCATTATTAATCTTCCATTAGATGCCCCTAAATCGAAAGCATATACATGCTTCATTCATATTCCACCTTTCAGCCATTACTAGATTAATTGCTATCTTTTAAAAGCTGAGATCGATATTTTTCAGAGGACAGCTCTCTAAGCGCTTTACATTCTTGTTTAGTAAGAGTTCTCGGAGTTCCAACAGTTGATGCAATTGTATAAACCTTTGCAGATTCTTCAATAAGTTGCATAAAGAAATAAGCTTCCTTTAATGTTTTGCCAACTGTTAATACGCCATGGTTTCTCATAACAACTACGTCACTTTCCTTAATCACATCTGCAACAGCATTTGCTAATACATCAGTAGTAGGTATCATATATTCGAGATACGATACTTGGTTAACCATCGCTGGAAAATCTGGAAACAACATAGGAATCTCATGTCCTGCACTAGAAACACCTATTGAATAACTTGGATGAGAATGTAATACAGCCTGAATATCAGGTCGATTTCGAAAACATTCTAAATGCATTAATAACTCTGAGGAAGGTTTTAGGTTACTTAAAATCTCTCCCGTTTTTATATTTACTTTAACCCATTGATGATCTTCAATTTCTTGTAAATCAAAACCACTTGGTGAAATATACATAAAATCACCTTCACGCATACTTAAATTTCCTCCTGCACCAACCACCAATCCTGTTTGAACAATCTTCTCTGCGTATAATTTCAGTTGTTCAATCACATCCGTCATTGTTTTATAACCTCCATGGAGTTTTTTATTTTTGGCTTATACATGTAACCATTCACAAATGAAGAGGCTGTCAACAAGAACTCCTTTAAGACAGCCTCTCCTTCATCTTTGCATTAGTTTAGAATCCAAAGAATTCTAACGATAAACATACGATTTTATTCGTAAATAGCTGCCTTAATTTCCTCACTGTCAATATTTGATTTATCGTACCACATGAAACCTGTATCTAAATTCTTCTCAACACTTTCACCTTTAATTGCTTGAACAGCAGCTTTTACAGTTTCATAGCCAATGCTTACTGGATTTTGCGTTATAGCACCTACCATTGTTCCATCTTTGATAGCGTCAATTTGTTGTTTTCCAGAATCGAATCCTACTACTACAATTTTTCCTTCTTGCTTTAATTCTTTAATAGCATTAACAACACCTATTGCAGATCCTTCATTTGAACCAAAGAAACCTTTGACATCTGGGTGTGCTTGAAAAATAGCTTTAGCTAAATCGGTAGATTTCAAATGATCGCCACCACCATATTGAATGTCAACAATTTCGATATCTGGATACTTAGATTCAATTTGTTTCTTAAATCCATCACGGCGGTCAATTCCAGTTCGACTTGTTTGATCATGAACAACCATTGCAATTTTCCCTTTTCCACCAATCAGCTCCGCCATTTTATCAGCGGCCATTGCTGAAGCAGCCATATTATCTGTTGCTGCAGTAGCAACTGGAATGTCACTTTCTACACCTGAATCAAATGCAATAACTGGGATATTTTTATCTTTGGCCTGTTGTAATAATGGAATAGCTGCTTGACTATCTAACGCAGCAAAACCAATTGCACTTGGATTTTTGTCTAATGCAGCCTGTAACATTTCAATCTGTTTGTCTACCTGAGATTCTGATTCTGGTCCTTCAAAAGTTACTTTCACATCGAACTCATCTGCTGCTTTTTCAGCCCCTTGCTTTACAGCTTGCCAAAATTGATGCTGAAATCCTTTTGAAATAATAGGAATATATACTTCTCCTTCTTTTGACTCTTTTGTTGACGCCTTATCTTTGTTTTTTTCTTTGTCCTCAGAGCATGCACTCAATAAGCCGAATGTAAGTATAAGTAACAACATAAGTAAAAATGGCTTTTTCTTCATAAATCATTCTCCCCTTTTTTTGGTTAATGTATTTAACTCTTAAACTGAGAAAATACCATTTTCAAATTACTTTTTATTTCTGCGTAAAATATCTGTATAAACCGCCAAAATAATAACTAGACCAACTACGACAGTTTGCCATTCTTGTGGCACTGACAATATTCTTAGTCCGTTTGTCAATACACTCATTATTAATGCACCAATGATAGTTCCAAGGATTGTTCCTTTTCCTCCACTTAGTGAGGTACCTCCAATTACTACTGCAGCGATTGCCTCTAACTCATACCCCATACCCAGGGCTGGCTGGGCAGAGTTTAATCGAGAAGCCATAAGAACACCAGCTATGCCGGTAAAAATTCCTGCCATTGAATAAATAATAATTTTCCATTTATCTACATTTACACCTGATAATCGTGTTGCTTCTTCATTACTACCTAAAGCAAAGTTATATCGACCCACGATCGTTTTTGAAAGAATAATTCCTGCAATAATGGCAACGCTAAAAAAAATGAAAACGGCATTTGGTATATTAGAACCTGGGATAATAGATCCTAAGGAAATTTTAGAGAACTCAGGAGTATTGGTAAAATAGATTGGTTTTGTCCCGGAGATAACAAGTGCTAAGCCTTTGGCAATCATCATCATTGCTAAAGTAGCAATAAAAGGAGGAATCTTTAGCTTCGCTATCGCAACGCCACACATAAATCCACAAAATGCACCTGTAAGAATACCTAATAGAACTCCTACTGCTGTAGGCAATTCCATATTTGTTATAAATACACCTGTCATAACGGAGCATAAACTCATTACTGTTCCAACAGATAAATCAATACCACCTGTAATTATGACAAAAGTCGCTCCTAAAGCGAGGATCCCTGTAACCGCTGTAGAAATTAATATGCCCATAACATTCGAAAACTGGAAGAAATTACTTGAAGAAATAGAAAAGAAGATGACTAGAATAATAAGACTTGCAAAAGCTAAGAGTTGCTGCATAGCACCAGATTTAACATAAACTTTCTTGTTTTTAATTACCGCATTATTTGAAACCATTTTCAAAATAAATCCCCCTTTCTATCGAAATAGCTAACTTATTCTTTTGGTCGCTAAATTCATAATAGCTTCTTGAGATGCCAATTCACTGGATAATTCACCTGTTATTCTTCCTTCACACATAACAATAATTCTATGGCTCATTCGAAGAATCTCTGGCAGCTCTGAAGAAATCATAATGATGGATTTACCTTGACTAACTAATTCGTTTAACAGTTTATAAATTTCACCTTTAGCTCCTACATCAATTCCTCTTGTAGGTTCATCAAATATAAGTATGTCGCAATCTTTCGTCAGCCATTTACCTATAACAGCTTTTTGTTGATTCCCTCCAGAAAGATACCTAACCTCTTGGTTTACACTAGGTGTCTTTATGTTCAATTTTTCTACCATTTCTTTAGCTTTTATGGTAATTCTTCCATCGTTCATCCAGCCTTTGAAACGTTGAAACTTTGAAAAAGAGGCAATGGATATATTTGTCTTAACATCCATTTCCGTAATAATCCCAAATTGTTTACGATCTTCTGATAAATAGCCAATTCCATTTTTCACAGCATCATGTGGCTGTTTTATATTCACTTTTTTCCCATGTATGTAAATATCACCAGAGCTGATACGATCTGCACCAAAAATTGCCCGAGCTACTTCCGTTCTTCCTGCTCCCATTAAACCAGAAAAGCCTAGTATTTCTCCTTTTTTTAAATAAAAAGAAATATCCTTTAAAAATTTTCCCTGATTAAGTCCTTTTACCTCAAGAACCTTTTCTTCTTTGGAATAAGAGAATTGTGGAGTAGTCTCTTGATAAATTTGTCTTCCAACCATCATAGAGATAATTTGATCAATGGAGGTTTCATTAGTCGGTTTTGTGCCAACATAAGTACCGTCACGCATAACAGTTATTCTATCTGAAATATACATAAGCTCTTCCATACGATGTGAAATGTATACAACTCCAACTCCTCGTTTTTTCAGTGTATGAATAATACTAAACAAGCTATTAATCTCAGTATCTGTTAAGGCAGAAGAGGGCTCATCCATAATTAATATTTTCGCATTAAAGGAAAGGGCTTTTACGATTTCAACCATTTGTTGTTTAGCCACCGTTAAATCCGCAACTTTCTCTTTTGGATTAAGGTTTAAGTGAAGATGATCCAATAGTTCCTGTGCTTTCTTGTTCATTTTTTTGTCATTTAAAAAGAGTGGGATTGTAGCATGAGGTTCTCTACCAATAAAAATATTCTGTGCTACGGTCAAATCAGGCATTAAATTTAATTCTTGATGAATTATATTAATTCCGAGATTCTGTGCTATTCTAGGATTTGTAATGTCCGTTTCTTTTCCTTCTAAAAGAATACATCCAAAATCCTTTTGGTATATACCAGTAAGTATTTTCATTAATGTGGATTTTCCAGCACCATTTTCACCAATTAATGCATGAACTTCACCTGCTTGTAAGTCAAAGGAAACATCTGAAAGTGCTTGAACGCCTGGAAAACTTTTAGAGATTTCTTTCATTTCAAGTAATTTAGAAACCATTCTACCCCCAGCCTTCTCTTCATTTTTTCAACATATTTGTAAGCGTCATCATAATATTAAATTGAATATTCAGAAATATAATTACAATCTGTCTATGCTTGCTTTTATTTTTGTTTTCATTTGTTTTTATTGATTATAATAACTTTTCACAAAACATTCAATAATAAAATGTAAATTTTTGTAATTGTCTTTTTTGTAAATCCTTTTCATTTCTTTAAAGAATAATCTTTTAATGCCCTAGAACGTTTAACTTCAATTCCAGCTTCTCTAAATAGTTGAACCTGGCTGTTATCTGTTTTCGAATCAGTAATAATAAAATCAATCTCAGCTAAAGAAGATACTCTCGAAAAAGATTTTATTCCAAATTTACTATTGTCGACTAATAAATAGACTTGATTTGATACACTCATAAATTTTTTCTTCACTATCGCCTGCATTTCATTAGAGTCACTTACACCCCATTCCCTATCAATTCCCTGACAAGACATAAATACTTTATTTACACGATACTCATCCAAGGCTGTTTCCGTTAAAGGACCAACAAAAGATAAAGATTTAGTTAGCATTTTACCACCAGTTACAATCACGGATATTTTTTCTTTATTCGCTAATTCTAAACCAACCTTCATCGAATTAGTAAGGACGGTTAATGGTAAATCCGGTAAGATTTTAGCCATATACCAAGCTGTCGAACTTGCATCAAGAATTATCCGATCATACGGCTTTATATATTGTAATGCTTCTCGAGCAACTTCCATTTTTTCTTCAACGTGAATAACCTCTCGTTCAAAATAAGGAGGTTCACTTGTATTTTCTTTGCATCTTATTGCCCCACCATGACTTCTACAAAGCTTTCCCTCAGCTTCTAATCTTTCTAGATCTCTTCGAATTGTTTCTTCAGTTACACGAAATATTTGACTTAATTCCGTTACTCGGATACTACCTTTTTCATTGAGAATATTTACTATTTTCGCATGCCTTTCAGCAACCAACATAAACGTTATTCACCTTCTCTTCATTTGATTTATTAGCTCTCCTATTATCGATCTTCTGTGATTATTCCTTTTTTTAGAATAATATTTGCATACAACGCCTTCTCACTAGTTGCAACAATTGCATGAGCGTTTTTAGCACGTTCATAAAAATCATTTCTCTCCAAATGTTCTAACTTAATGATTCTATTTTCTGCTTGCGATAGTATAATATCGTACTGACCCCAAATAGTTGGATTGATAGAATCTCCTTCTACAACCTTCATAACAGTAGCTGGATGTGAAACATAAGTATCAATAGGGAAAAAATCCGCGATTGCTTCTAATAAATGAATAGTACCTTGACCATCATAACGTACTAATCGCTTTGCCATAGATGCAGCTGGAAAATTTCCATCAGCTAAAACAATTTCATCACCATGCCCCATTTCCATAAGAATCTTCATTAATTCTGGAGAAATAATCGAAGGGATATTTTTTAACAAGATATCAATCCTTTCCACTTATCACTAGAACATCAACGTAATATCTTATCAATCGAATTTGTACATTTTTACCATTTTCTGAATTATACAACATTTTGACATGTTTTTGAATACTTTTATTTTATTTTGTTTTAAAAGGAAAAACACATATTCTTATGAAAAGGTCTTCCAGCTTTTTAGAAATAATAAAAAAGAGATGTCTTTTAAAAGGAAAACCTTTTTAACATCTCTTACATATCACATATTCAAAAACAAAACCAAATGGAAAACACTACTTTCCCCAAAATTATATATGGTTTACAACATGAAATCCTAGATTTTCTGCTTCACTATTTGAAAAAATAGGGTCTAAATGCATACAATAAACTTTAGGTCTGAGTTCAGCAGGTATTGCTTCTTCCAATTGTCTTAATGATAAATGAACATTTCCTGGAAAATCAGCTTTACTTGTGTCTTGATAAAATAAATCAATTTTATCATCCAACATAAGCTTTAGAATCTCATCTGGAATCATATTACAATCTCCACTATAATACACTGTTTTTCCATCAATATGTAGAAGGTATGAAAAACAAGTTAAATGTGGGACATGTTCAACAAGATAAGGTTTAATAGAAGTAATACCTACGACATTTTCAGGTTGATGCTCTGTATCAATTTCTACACTTTTATATTGTGTTTCTGGAACTCCAACCTTTTGCAAGATAGCCTTCACATCAGCAGTTAAAGCTAATGGTGTTAAAATCGTTACTTTAACAGATAATTTTGGTTCCATGCAATGAAAAGCATATCCAACCAAATCACCTAATGAGCCTATATGGTCCGCATGTAAATGCGTTTGTAATACAGTAATTTGATCTACGTCTTCTAGTAACTTTTTATCGATCATTCGACTGAAGTTTGTACTACCACAATCTATTAAAAATAAATGACGGTCACGTTTTATAAAAGCATTATTATTTCCTAATTGTGTATTAAACGCGCTGCCATTTCCGATAAATTTTAACATGATCATCAATCTCCTATTAACAAAAATATTATATCAAATAAATTGTATCAATATATATTGTACAAAGAAATATCTGTTTTATGTTTCTTTTATCGACCTTCACTATAAATAATATGCCAATTTTAAACTATTTTAAATAACTTTACTGTCAAATGTAGCATAATCTCTGATGACTTTAGGAAGTTGGACTAAAGAATCAATCGTTAACAGTTTATCCGCTTGAGACTTTTCTAAATTTGTTACATTATAGCTCCAATCTTCTTTTACTGGAATATGTACCGCATGAATGCCTACTTCAAGTGCTGGACGGATATCCGTTTTCAATGAATTTCCAATCATCCACGTAACACTTCGATTTAAATTATGGCTATTCAATATTTGTTTAAGTGAATAAGTATTTTTGTGTTCAAAGATGTATACCCGATCTTGAAAATAAGATTCTAACTCTAAGTGAGCAACCTTCTTCATCTGTGTCTTCACATCGCCACCAGTATATAAGCATAATTCATGACCATCATCTTTAAGTGTATTTAACACATTATACATTTCAGGATAAGGCTGTACGGGAATATCAAAAACACTAAATCCTATTTTTCTTAATTTAATCATTTTTTCATGATCCATTTTTTGATTATATTTCATGCAAAAGAATTTATATGTAGAAACCAGTGATTCTGGATATCTAGATGAACGAAGACCATATTGATTTATACTTTGAATATCAATCTCCATTTGTTTTATTCTAATTTCTTCTTCAGTAATATTATCAAACCAATTCAACATATTAGCGACAAATTCATTTTTACTTTCAATAAAGTATTTATTACAATGACTTAACGTATCATCTAAATCAAATAATAATGTTTGTTTATTCATATGTATAATCTCCTTCTACCTTGTCAAACATGAAGAAAGATATTTAACAAAAAGTATATCTCTTATTTCCTGTCTGTTATTTCTGTCTAATTTATTCTATCTATTATCATTCCTATAACTAACATCGATGTATATATAGTTGTTAAATGGGAATTTTCAAATAAATATTATTCTATCATGTTACTTGCTCAAAGAAAAGACATAGAAATAGGTCTATCTTCACTATTCATTAGCTAAATAGGTTTATTTCTACTATAAAATACGAAAAGTCAACTAAATCTTCTATCAATCTAGTTGACTTATTTCATTATACTACAAATTATTTTTCAGCTGAATTGAGTGACCAAATAACAATTGGAATAAGTATTAATGACAAGAGTCCACCTATAAGTGAAAGTGCTGCAAAGCTAGAGCTTGCCACAACCATCCCTGATAAAGCACCTCCAGATGCACCTGCTAAGGCAACTAATACATCCACTTTACCTTGTGTTTTCGCACGATTAGATAGATTCGTTGCATCAACAATTAAAGCTGTCCCACTGATTAACCCAAAATTCCAACCTAATCCAAGAAGAGCTAGCGCTATTGTTAAACCAATCATTGAATCTCCAGGTACAGATGCCGATAAAATCCCAGCGGCTAATAAAGTAGCACCTGAAGCACTTGCCATCACTGTTCGACCTACTTTATCAACAAGTACTCCTGTAATAAGTGATGGTAAGAACATCGAACCAACATGAATTCCAATTACGATTCCAACTTGACTTAAACTATGTCCATGGTGTGCCATATGTACGGGAGTCATTGTCATGATTGCCACCATTACGATTTGTGTTAAAATCATGATCGTTGCACCAACAACAATTCCTCGTTTATGTCCTTGCGGATTTTGAGTCAGTTGTTTGGATTGTTTATTATGTGCGTCATTTGATACTCTAGCTATCGCTTTTGCAACAATAAGTGGATCTGGACGAAGGAAAATGAGTAGAAACAATCCAGCAAGCAAAAAGGCAGCGGCTGCTAAAATAAATGGACCAGCAAGTGGCGGAATTCCAATTGATTTCGCAAATCCTCCCATAATCTCAACTAAATTCGGTCCTGCTACTGCTCCAAATGTAGTTGAAACCATTGCCATACTAACTGCCGTTGCCCGTTGAGTCGAATTTGCTAAATCAGTCCCTGCATATCGAGCTTGTAAATTAGTCGAAGTCCCAGCTCCATATATAAAAAGGGATGCAAATAATAGAATAATACTGTCACTTACAGCAGCAAACACAACCCCTACTGCCCCAATTCCCCCTGCTAAAAAGCCTGTTACTAAACCGAATCGGCGACCAAATCGATCAGACAATCGACCAACAAAAAAAGCTGCAACAGCTGAACCTAAAGTGAATAATGCCGTTGGAACACCGGCAAAGCTATTTGTACCTAACATGTCTTGCGCTAAAAGTGCTCCGACAGTTATTCCAGCCGCTAAACCTGCTCCACCGAATATTTGAGAAATCATCACGATAAACAATGACCGACGATAAAGCTGACGTTGCTTTTCTGGTAATTTAATATAGCTTTCAACCATTATATCTTGAGGATTTTTACTATCTATTTGTTCAGATACTAATGACATAGTTCCCTCCTCCTTTCCTATTTCGCCCAAATATTTCTCGAAAAATAACTACTCCCATCCTTATATCCTCCTACTTTTATTTCTCACTGCTCACATATTGGAAATACTGGTAAACACTACGCTCAAGTCGAAACGCTGCCATCCCATGTTCTTTCATTATGTGAACGGCCTTAACAGACAGTAAACAATAAATACCTCTGCAATAAGCAACTATTTCTTTATTTGTTGGTAGTGTTGCTAATTTTCGCTCTAGTTCCTCAATTGGAATCGAAACAGCTCCTGGAATATGTGACTCCTCATACTCTTCTTTCGGTCTTACATCAACAAGTACAATTTCATCATTTTCCATTTTCACTTGTAATTCAGCAAAAGAAATTCCATGAACATGTAGGCTTTCATTCATGAATTCTCTTTTTATTTGCTGAACTTGTGATAATTGCTTTTCAGACAAATCATGGAAGGCGGACATAAATTGTAAAACAGCATGATCAGCCAACTCATAAATTACGTAATTACCTTTTTTCTTATACTTTACTAGCTTCGCACTATGAAGTGTTTGCAAATGCTGAGATACATTTGCAACTGTCATCATGGTACATTTAGATATTAGCTCAACAGATTTTGGACCTTGAGTCAATAAATCTAATATTTCTAACCTCTTAGGACTCGAAAGACATTTTCCTATTCTCGCAAACTCTTGATAGAGCATATCTTTTAAATCTCTTTCCTCACTCATCACATACACCTCAACTATTCAATTAATTTATTGAATAGTTGTATTTTAAAGAGATTTATAACTAATAGTCAATGTATATGCATCATCTATGCAAAAACATTATCATCAATAAAAAAGAGACAATAAACCAACATCTGATACATGATGATAGTTTTTTGTCTCTTTTTAAAACGATAATTCTTTCGATTACTTTTTTAAAATTATTATAATAATTCTGTCCTACCAACCTTATTTGCAGTAAACCAACTAGCCAAAATGTATGCACATAAAGAAAGTACAATTGGTAATACTACCGTGTGCATTCCTAAAGCATTTGGATGTAGACGATCAAATAATATATATGTACCCATTCCAACAATCATTGAACAAATAGCACCGTACTTATTCCCTTTACTCCAATACAATCCAAATACAACCGGCCAAATAAATACTGATTCTAGACCACCAAACGAGAATAGATTTAACCAAATTAATAAATCAGGTGGACTTAAAGCAAAGAGAACAACAGCTACACCGATTATAGTTGTAACGATAAAGCTTGTGTTCTTTACTTGTTTTTCTGTTGCATTAGGTTTGATATAGTTTATGTAAATATCCTTTACAATAGTTGAACCTACAAGAATTAATAATGAATCAACGGTAGACATAATAGCCGCCATAGGTGCAGCCAATACTATACCCGCTAATAATGGAGGTAATACCTTTAAAGTTAAAGTTGGCATCACCATATCACCAATTTCAACTCCTGGTACTACTGGTCTTGCTAGAACACCTATCAAATGCATGCCTAACATGATTGTACCAATGACAATTGTACCGACAATAATCGCTTGATGCATTGATTTTGAGTTTTTATAACTCATGGCTCTGACAGTTATTTGCGGTAAACCAACTACACCTACTCCAACTAATATCCAAAAAGACGATACATATAATGGTGTCAAATCATTTTCTGCTCCAAATGGTGTTATTAAATTATGATTTTCAAGCATTAAATCAGACATAATATTCGAAAGTCCGCCACCTGCAATAATGGTTGCAATTAATAAAATCACAGTACCAATTAACATAATTGTACCTTGTACTGCATCCGTTAAAGCTACTGCTTTGAATCCACCAATAATCACATATATAAGTACTGAAATAGCAAAGATAAAAAGTGCAGATTTATAAGATAACCCTGTTAATGATTCAATTAATCGAGCTCCACCAACCCATTGTGCAGCCATTGCTGAAAAAAGAAAGATGATAATACTAGCTGCTGATAATAAAACGACTGTATGACTTTTATAACGTTCCTTTAAAAAATCAATTAATGTAATCGCTTTATATCTTCTCGCTACAATCGCAAATTTTTTCCCTAATACCATTAGGACAAAATAGCCTGTTGCTAATTGAGCCATCGATAATAGAACCCAACCTAATCCTCTTGTATACGCTACACCTGGACCACCAATAAAACTGCTTGCACTACCATAGGTAGCCATCATCGTCATCGCTAGAACAAATCCTCCTAACTGACGACCACCAAGAAAATAATCTTGTAAAAAAGAATTTGATGATTTCATCGAGCGATTAGACCATACACCAATCATAAAAATAATGACTAAAAATATAACTAAAGGAAGAATAACTGCCCAATTTAATATCATTGCTTCTCTTCCTCCTCGTCAAATGGCACTTCAGTAAAAAGAAATTTCACACATAATATAACTAGAACTACCATTACAACTACGCCTAACACACAGCTATAAAAAAACCATGCAGGTAATCCGAATACATATGTATAATTAGCTGGATCTTCTGATCCTAGTCCATAGGCAAACCCAAACCACCAGACAAAATTAAAAAGGACTAAAGCTACTCCAATTCTGGCTTCTTTATGGGCAATTTTAAAGGACTTTTCTAGTTTGTTTTTCATATGCTCCCTCCAATAAAATGCATAATTATAACCTTAAATAGATTACCATAGCTTTAACAAGTATTGTAAAGTAAATTATGCCACTACTAAGATGACTTCCACAATTTTGATTAATGAATGATTTTTACTTCTTTCACTCGATTTCTTTCAATTATTTAAATAGGAATTTTAAAAAATTCCTTTCTCTCCTAATATCATCTTTCCCTAAAATGTCCAAAAAGCTCCACCGCTTTCTGATTAAATGTATAATCAGTTCTTCTCCAAAAAAAATCCCACTTATTATGAAAGTGGGACAAGCTAAAATTAATCTCTGTATGGAATGGGTTGAACAAGTGCATATAAATCTTCTTCAAGTGCAGTAACTTTTTGTTCTATCGTTTTTTGGGCATCATGAATTGCCTGGTTATATATATGTGGAGAAATTTGTTTTAACATAAAGTCCAATAGATTCTCAGCAGCCAGCTCTCCAATTTCCTCATCTCTTTCTGCATAAAAATGATGTTGGATATTACGTACTATATCTAATTTTTGTTCTCTAGGTATTTTAATAACTATCATTTCTTTCTTCCTCCTATTTTCTGAATGGCTAGCTCTATTATACAAAACATTCGATAGGACATATCTTCACAAATCTTCCTTTTATAGAATGACTCATTTATGGAATATTTTTCGAATGAGAAAGACTTTCAATTAGAGTAAAAAACAATTATAATAAACAGCGAACAATCTATGATTCATTTTTTACCTACATAAAGTCAGGAGTTATCATCGATGCAAAAAATATCGTCCATCGCTATAAAAGAACTTGAAAGCTATCGAATTGCTTTTTCTTGTGAATCCACAACATTCACAGTAAATGACTGGATTGAACGAGCAGATGAAATGATATCTTACACGAAAAAAAGAATAAATACCGATATCCCAAGAGTAGTCGCTTCTATGTGGATTAGAAGATACGCACTTTTTATAACAGCTCAGTTTTTTATGTTAAGTAAGTATCGACTTAAATGGGCAGGTACTCTTGAAGACCTTTATATTTATGATGACCCGAATGATGAACACTGGATTCCATTATTCATTTTATCTAACCCTAACTGGAAAAAAGTCGAAGAACAAAATATCACTATTGAACTAAATCAAATACTTAAAAACTTTGCAGCAAAAATGATTTTGCCAATTGCTTCAAAAACAAAAACACCTAAATTGGTGTTATGGGAAAATATTTGGGGTTATACTTTATGGATGTATGATCGATTATTAAAAGAAAGTGATAACATATCTCAAGTGGAAAAGGATATTGAATTGTTATTAGAAAAAGAAGTATGGAATGATATCGAAAAACGTTCTCCCTTCAAAGTTTTTCTTTGTTTCCAATCGATTCCGAAAGCTATTCAGCATTATAAAAGAGTTACTTGTTGCTACTACTATGAAATTGAAGGCCAAAATAAATGTCCATATTGCCCTACTGCTGGGTGTAGCAAATGAGAAAATAATAGAATATTAGTTACTTTTGCTTGTTCTATCGGAATGAGCAATAACATAGACAAAGCACTGCAAAAATGATTCACAGTGCTTTTTTGTATATAGATTTAACATATGTCATACAGAATATATTTATTAGAAATAATCAAAAAAACAAGGAGCGTTATTTGGAATGATTTTCTCTAACATGTCCACCATTTGTTTATCTCCTGATATTCTTGAAATGCTCATCAAAAATGATGGTCTTTGATAGCTAAGTAACATAGTTGCTAGTGTTTGAATTGATAAAGTAATTCCTTCAGAAGATCGGATATTTTTATCGCAGTCAATTTGTAATTTACCTTTTTCATCCCATTCTAATATAAAGGTTCCTCTGTTCCATTCAAGAATCGGATCATTTAATTTCAAAATGATTTTTGAATTTTTCACTTCTTTAAAAGGGAATCTCTCTAAAAACCCTTTAACCTCTACAATTCTTCCCATAAAGTAAGGAAATATCTTTTGTTCAATTTCTCCGTCCTCTAATAAGAAAGCGACCGGTTCATGAACGCATGTTTTTCCTTCGACGAAATAGACCATGGAAAAATGGGCATTTATAAAATTCCATAAACCTCTTCTTGCTTCTTCGTTCAAATAGATCATTTCATCTACGTAAAACTTTTCTTCTAATACACGGTAATTCAAATAACCTTCAGGCTTGTCATCTTCTGTATAGTACACCGCAGACTGTATATCAGATGGACCTTCTAATAATTTCGCTTCCCAAGCTAAATCATTTCGAACCATCGCACCGTTTGTTTTTCTAGCAAACGCATCATATACTTTTTTTACATCATGATGATTCATGTCAACCCTACGTACTCTACCATTAATTTCTCGGTATTTCGGTAATTGTGTATCTTTAATTTTATATTCAATTAGATCAGAGATAATTTCCCATCCGTTTTTCCGATAATATGGAATCGAATATGGATATAAATAAGAGATGTATTGCCCTTTCTCTCTCATTCGTTTTAAACTTTCTTTCATTAACATATGAATGAGTCCTTGACCAGCGTATTCTGGATATGTTCCAACACCAGTAACACCTCCCATTTTATAAATAACACCATGGATATTTACTTCAAATGGAAGTGTAACGATTTGCGATATTAATTTATCCTTATCAAACCATCCTAAAGCCGTTCCTGGCTTTAATTGATGACTTTTCTTGGCAATTAAATCAACATCTTCATCTATTGTCTTTTTTGATACTTGAAACACATATTTAATAATATCAGAAAATTGATCCACCTCTTCTACCTTAATTGTTCGCATCGTTAAACCTTTATGATGCCCGGTACCCATTCTAGTTCCCTCCTAATTTTATACGATAATTCACTATTAAACCTTCAAAATGATTATACTACTATAATTAACATTATCGTTGCATTACAAATTAGTCAATCGTTCCACTATGAATTGTAGAAAGGAATGCAAATTTTCTTATTAGTAATTTCACAAATAATCTGTTAGCATTTAAACGGAATAAATACGATTATGAAAAGTAACAAAAAGCTCTCCCTATAGGATCCCCCTTAATTACTTCTCAACCTCGGTATCTCATACGTATTCCACCCATATGAAAAACCATTAATAACGTATAGTAGTGCCATAATTACAAGAAAAAAACATGCTTTAGCAATAAGATAAAACTTAAAAGAAGACCCTTCCTTCTTTCAACAATAGCTCATTGCAAGCATGATAGATATCTAAATTATTTGTACTAAAACTTCAAAGCTCTAAATCTACTTCAATAGAAGATTCATAAATCATTTAAAAATAGGCTGATTAACTGCCAAACGGTAATAGCAAACGGAATAATAGAAAGCAACTTTAACCATTTGTTGTTAGTCGTAAGTCCAATCGAAAGCATTACAATTCCCAAGATGAATACTAACATAATGTTTGAAAAGGTCATCTTTCCACTCTCCTCTCCATATAGCCTAATGATTCATTAAAAAATGATAATCATAGCAATCTTCATATAAGACCTTCAATTCCTCAATAGTTGGAACTCGTGGATTATTGTCGGGACTTCCACTTTCCATTGCATCATTTACCATCTTTGGAATAGCTTTCATATACTCATCTTTAGTAATTCCCCATTGCTTCAAGTTAGGAATTTCTAATGTTTCACATAGTTTTTCAATCGCCTCTACTGTAAAATCAGCAGCTTCCATTGTAGAAGGAAAATGTTGATCTGGACAAATCACATTCGCTATACTCGCTAATTGCTCCATACATTCTCCCTTGCTGAAATGTAAAACAACAGGTAGCAACATAGCATTTGATAAACCATGTGGGACATGAAAAAGAGCTCCAATCGGACGTGACATACCATGTACTAAACAGACAGAAGCATTTGAAAAAGCCAATCCTGCTTGTAAAGAGCCTAAAGCCATTGCTTCACGAGCGTTTATATTGCTCCCTTCTCGGTAAACGATCGGTAAATGATCATAGAGTAACTTCATCGAAGAAAGTGCTAATGTATTTGTTAGAGGATGGGCCTTTCGGGACAAATAGGCTTCAATACTATGACAGAGTGCATCTATTCCTGTAGAAGCTGTTATTTGTGTTGGTGAAGAAAGTGTAAGAGTTGGATCAACAATAGCAACTGTTGGCAAAAAAACAGGCTGCTTAATCATCATTTTTACATCATTCGTAGAATTTGTAATTACAGTGACATCAGTGACCTCGGAACCTGTGCCGGCAGTAGTGGGGATAGCTATATGAGGTAGTGAAGGATGTGATGGTTGTTTATTTCCATTGATATAATCTCCAATATAGGCTCCATTTGCAGATACAACAGCAACCGCTTTTGCTGTATCTATACAGCTACCTCCACCTATTGAAATAACAACATCACAGAACTCGCTTCGACAAATGTCTAAAGCTTCAGCCACATATTGATCATTAGGTTCGGTAACTACTCCTAAATACACGACACTTTCTATTGAGACTTGTTGTAAATAGCTGCAACATTGATCAACAAATCCTAGAGAAAGCATCGTCTGATCACTGATTATAAGTGCCTTCTTCCCTCGACGCTTAGCTTCCTTACCAACTATTTCAAAAGACCCTTTACCATAAATAATATTCTGAGGAGATTGGAAAATATGATAATCATTCACGATTACATCACCCACTTCTTCATTTATTATTTACCTAATTCCAGCTAAAGCTTAACATTCCTGCAAGCTCTAAATTTAAATTACATTTTCACAGATTTATTTCTCTTCTTCATCATGTATTCTTACCTTACTCAGTTCCTTTCTTAATAACTTGCTGAATCATTTTATTCAATTCCTGCACCTGTAAAGCAAATTTTGGAGTTGAGTTCAGATGATATTTCTTCTTTAAAGATAGAATCCGATATACACTTTGATCAATTCGTTCTTCACTAATTCTTTTATCTTGTACAGCTTTCTTAAGCGCTTGAAATACTTTTTCAACATTATGATCTTGATTATGTCCAATTAAAAGAAGATCCGTACCAGCTCTTACAGATCGTATAGCCGCATTAGCAATTGGATAATGGTTCACTATAGCTCCCATAGTTAAATCATCACTAACGACAACTCCATTAAATGCTAATTGATTTCGCAAAATATCTTCTATAATAACCTTTGACATCGATGCTGGATATTTTCCATCTACATTAGACAATAGGATGTGTGCAACCATTACCATATCCGCTTGGCTTTCAATAGCTTCCTTAAAAGGAATAAATTCAAACGATTGTAATCTTGAAAGTGAAGCATGTACTTTCGGTAAATGATAATGAGAGTCCATCAACGTATCCCCATGTCCTGGAAAATGTTTAACGACAGAAATTACATTTTCAGTTTGGATTCCCTTCATCATTGATACACCTAGCTTCGCTACAAGATTAGCATCAGAACCAAAGGAACGATCACCAATAACCGAATTTTCCGGGTTGCTTTGAATGTCCAATACAGGGGCGAAATCAACATTAAATCCTAACGCTGATACTTCCTTTGCAAGAACTCTTCCTAGTTCATAACTGTATGCAGATTTTTTACTTTGTCCAATCATGCGGTTACTTGGAGTATTGATAATCGACTTTGGCATACGATTCACTCTGCCACCCTCTTGATCAATAGATAAAAAGAGAGGGATCTTATTAACAGTGTTAGCCTTTTTCAATGCATTGGTTAATTGAACGAGCTGTTTCGTATCCTTAATATTCCGGCTAAAAAGGATAAAACCTCCTAATTTATATTGATTTATTAATGACTGAACATTCGTATCTAGCTGATAACCGTCAAAGCCACCAATAATCATTTGGCCTACTTTTTCCTCTAAAGTCATGGAATTTACTTGCTCTTGTATTTTATCAACCTTTTTTATTACTGAAACTTCCTCTATATGTATTTTTTGATTGACTGGCTCTGTAACACCACATCCACTAATAACAAATAAAAAGACTGTCATAATGAGAAATAATCTTCTAAGCATGAATAAGGACCCTTTCTTGCTAATAATTTCTTCAATATTTATTCCCATTTTAAAGTATATGCCATTTCAACTCAGGGTTTTCATGATTTATTGATAAATCTTATCCAAAAATAGATAATTACAGAAAAAAATCAAAAATATCATAAATAAAGTTATACTTATTTTATACCGCACAAACTAGAGCTAATACTCCACTCCTTTACATTAGAAGCATCAAAGTTTGGATGTTGGAATATATATGCCAGAATATACAATATGGCGATTTATGTAAGCTTCTCTAAAAAGAGTTTCACTGAATAAAAAATTTTTAATGGAGGATTAATGATGAATACCATGTTAGATTTATTTCTAGAAAATGAAAAGCAAATAAAAAAAGCATTTCGTTTTGAAAATCAATTAGTTCAAAAATTCGCCGCTTTACAAATAGCTTTGCAAAATCAAACAGTGGATATCGAAAAAGCAAAAGAAATGATGGAATACGTAAAAAAAGAAACTTCTGCTTTTTCTTATTTCAGAAGCAATAATTTACTTCCCATTTCTATAGCCTTATCTTTACATTCAAATGGTTTTGAAGTGTTTCAATTGACTCAAAAATATTACGAAGACCTAAAGAAAGCAGGATTCAAACGCTCACATAACCTTCCATTCATGGCCTATTTTTTGGCAACTGAAGTAGACAATAATGATGTATCAATGATTATTGAAAGAGCCCTTGATTTCTATCAAAAAATGAAAGAAGAGCATGTATGGTTAACCTCAAGTGAAGATTATATGAACGCATTAATTCTTGCTCATAGTCACTCTGATGTTTCTTTGGCTATTCATGAAATAGAAAAATGCTACGATTACTTAAATAATCAGGGTTTAAGAAAAGGGAATACTTTACAAGCTATTAGTCATTTATTATCACTAAGTAATGACTCACATTCAAATAAATGTGATCGCTTATTGCAATATGAAGCATTATTAAAAGAGAATAAAATCTCTCTCAATTCCTACTCTAAAACCCTTTTAGGGATATTAGCAATCCTTGAAGTTCAGCCAGAAAGTATTGTAAATGAAATGATGAAAGTAGATGACCAGCTTAGTAAACAAAAAGGGTTTGGGAACTTTAGCTTAGGAAAAGCAAATCGTAGTTTATTTACTATTGCTATAGTATCTGCTCCATATCTAAGGGCTGAATCTGCTCAGACTTTAAACTCTACTATTCAAAACAGTATTCAAAGTATAATATTAGCCGAACAAGCAGCTATTATTGCTTCCATATCAGCTGCCACAGCAGCTTCTAATTCAGGTTCATCTTCTAATTAATACTTGAGGGGATTTTTCATATTTTCATAGGACTATTTTCATTATAAATAAGTAGTTAGTAAAGGGTGCATTTTGCTCCACAGTAGTCATAGAGCAGCGGGCCTTTCGCTCCCCCGCTGCTCTCTTAGGAGTATTACAGCAGGTACTCCACTCAACAGTTTTTTACTAATTTTATTCACTGGACTAAATTACATATTATAAGCTCATAAAAACAGACTTTCATTGGCACCCTCTTTATTCTTTACATAAGCCTCAAAAATGAATGATTAATCATTCATTTTATACTAGTATGATTATTAACATGCCATTCCATATGATAAGGAGAGAAAACTATGAAACATTACGATAATTTAAAAAAAGTTCAACAAGGTAAGCTTCCAGATGCACCAATCGCAAAATTATTAGGATTTAAAATTTCTGATTTAGAAGTAGGAAAAATCATTTTTGAAATGGAAACATCCGAACGTTTTTATAACCCTATGGGAACCCTTCATGGTAGTATTTTATGTGACTTATCTGATGCTGCAATGGGTTATGCTTTTGCTAGTACACTTGAAGATGATGAAGCCTTTACTACTGTTGAAATCAAACTTAATTTTTTGAAACCTATTTGGAGATCTAAGCTTCGTGCGATCAGCCAAGTTATAAAAAAAGGAAATAATATTGGCTTACTTGAATGTCATGTTTATGATGAAAAAGATAGTTTAGTTGCACACTCAACAAGCACCTGTATGATTCTACGAAAAGAAATGGCAGAAGGCAGATCGATTCAAGAAACAAAATAATAGCTAAAAACTGCACCTTCGCGCAGTTTTTAGCTTTGCTATCATCACCGATATAATTTCTTCACCATAAGAACCGTTTATTACCACATAATATTTGACAATTAAGAAAATTACATATACTCTACCTCTTGAAGCTATTTATTAAAGAAAGGATGATTACATATGTTTGATATTATTATTATTGGAGCTGGACCAGCTGGTGCTAGCGCTGCAATCTTTTCTTCAAAGGCTGGTAAGAAAACATTATTAATTGATAATGACAAAGGTATGACAAAACGTGCCTGGGTTGAAAATCATTACGGAGTTTTAGAAGTAGCTGGTCCAGATTTAATTGAAACAGGAAAAAAACAAGCAGAAAAATTTGGTACTGAACTAGTAGCTTCTACAGTTACTAACATTGAAAAATTAGAATCAGGGTTTGAAATAGTAACTGAAGACAATGATACTTACAAAGCAAATCATGTTATTCTAGCTACTGGCGCTCTTGTTCCACTTGCAGAAACAATTGGACTTCTAACAAAAGCTGGTACAGAACCTAGAATTAAAACCGTGTTAGATGTAAATAATGAAGGGCAAACAAACATTCCAGGAATATGGGCTGCTGGTACTTGTGCAGGAGTAAGTGTACATACGATTATCACAGCAGGCGACGGAGCAAAAGTAGCAATAAACGTTCTAAGTGAGATAAATGGAGAACGATATGTAGATCATGACATATTGAAATAAGAGCTATTGTTAAAAGGGTGTCGTCCATAATTTTAGGACGCCACCCTCTTACATTCTTATCTATTTTATAATTAAGCGTAATGCTTTATCTTCGTTAATAACAATACTTTTATGTTAGTTGCTAAAGATGATTGTTTTTCAACTTATAAATCTCATTTTGGAGAAATATGAAGCCCTTGATCTTGTAACCATTCCGCATAAAATATATTTTTTTCATTTTCAAACCCTTGAGCCTGTAATTGATTATACAGCCAATTACGATCGTAACCAAATTCTTCTAAATTATCCCAAATAATTTTGCCATCAAGGATAAATGTAGTAGCTAAAAATATGGGGTTCTCAGGAAAATGAAAATCTTGTCTTGTTGTTTTTTCATGTGTTGACTGCAAACGTATACTGATTTGTCCATTCGGCTCCATAAGTGCAAATGCAACTTCACGTAATGAAAAAACATCTTTTTGTCTTAATAAACTCAATATTTGATTCACACTCAGTTTATATTTAGCAGCTAAACTCCTATCAATTATTCCATTTCTAATAATAATCGCAGGTTTTCCTTCTAAAATAAACCTTACCTTGTTCCATTTTAATGAGAGATATTGAAACAACAGCATTAATACGGTCCACAGCCCAATTGTATATAACACATACATAATATTAATGTGATCCTCATAGATAGCATGTCCAACTAAATCATCCAATAATAGGATAAATACATAATGAAAAGGCGTAATCGAACTTCTCCCTGTTATCAGGATTGTAAAAAATAAAGCTAGAAAGCCTATAAGTAATTTAATTGTTATCAAGCCAATATTCAAATCTCCCAAAAACAATTCCTCCTGAAGCAGCATTCTATAATTTCATTATGTCGAAAATAACCTATTATATTCTCTTTTCTTCTGAGAACTTCATTCATCTGGAAGTGAATATAACTTAAATGAATATGAGATATTCAGTTATCGTTCAATGAACTAAATAAAATCAATAAAATCACAAACTATTAATCTAAAAAAGAGAGTGTCCAAAATCCATTGAATTGGTTGGACACCCTCTCTTTTTGTATATATTACTTCTTCCTCTATAGCGGAAGAAGTAAATGATAAAAATAATCTAACTAGACACGTAAACACCAGCTCTTTTAAAGGATACCATATTTAAGACAGCTATCTTAGCCTTTTAAATGAAATGGCACTGTTGTAACGATAACATCCTTTTGATAAAGTAGCACAGTTCGAATGATTAAACTGGATTGATTATGCAAAATGTTTTGCCAGCTTTTATTCGGAATAAATTGTGGAATCAGTACCGTTACTCGATAGTTAGACTCATTTGCTTTATGCTCAACGATTTTTATAAATTTGGTAAGTGGTTGAACCATGCTTCTATAACTTGAATATAGCGTAACTAATCGAATATCCGGTTGCCATTTCTTCCACTTTTCCTCAAAGCTCTTTTCACTATTTTTTTCAAATGATATATGAACAGCGATGATTTGATCTGGTGCGAGTGATTTAGCATAATTCAATGAATTTTCCACAACTCTTGTCATTCCAGCTATAGGTACAATGATTACATTCCCTGAAATTTTAGGTGCGGGATCGTCTATAGCGATTCTCAATTGTGCACCGACTGCATCATAGTGCTTTTTAATTTTATGAAAGCAGAAAATAAGCCATGGTAAGAAAATTAATACTGCCCAAACTTGAGTAAACTTTGTTATGAAGAAAATCATCATAACACCAAAGCTAATAAATGCTCCAACAAAATTAATAGTTAGTTTTACAAGCCAGTTTTTTGGTTTTTCACGAATCCATTTTACAAGCATACCCGTTTGAGAAAACGTAAAAGGAATAAATACACCGACTGCATATAACGGGATTAGTTTTTCCGTATGACCTTGGAAAGTGATAATTAATACTATCGAAGCGATTCCTAGAAAAATAATACCATTTGAATAACCTAATCGATCCCCTCTATTCGTAAACATTCTGGCAATATATTTATCTTTTGCTAGATTATAAGCAAGTAAGGGAAAAGCAGAAAAACCCGTATTAGCAGCTAAGACAAGAATTAAGGCTGTAGTCCCCTGGATAAAATAATACATCAAGTTTCTTCCAAATATTTGACTAGCAATCTGTGATACAACGGTTTCATCATGCTTTGGTCCAACTCCATAATAATAAGCAAGAAAAACAATTCCAGTAAATAGTACAGCTAAAATTAGCCCCATTGCCATTAACGTTTTTGCAGCATTTTTAGGTGCGGGATCCTTAAAATTAGGAATAGCATTTGAAATTGCTTCTACTCCTGTTAATGCTGAACTGCCAGAAGCAAATGCTTTCAATAATATAAACAACGAAATACCTGCTACAGGTGTACCGATTGATTGGTGTAAATCAGGTGAAACGTGACCTGTTACAATTTGATATATACCGACACCAATTAATATGAATAAAGCAAATACAAATAAATAAACTGGATAAGCTAAAATCGAAGCAGACTCGGTTAAGCCTCTTAAATTCAGTAAAGTTAACAAAATAACTAAAACACAAGCAATTATTACTTTATATGGGTGAAGTGTCGGGAACGCTGATGTGATAGCGTCTGTACCAGCAGAAACACTAACCGATACGGTTAAAATATAGTCTACTAATAAAGATCCTCCTGCAATCAGCCCCGCGTTTACACCTAAATTTTCCTTTGATACTATATATGCTCCTCCACCATGTGGATAAGCATATATGATTTGACGATATGATAAGATAAGTGCCAATAGCAAAAATAATACAAATGCAGCTATTGGAATCGAATACCAATATGCTAGTGCACTTACTGATAGTAAGACTATTAATATTTGCTCAGGTCCGTATGCTACAGATGATAAAGCATCTGAAGATAAAATAGCTAAAGCTTTTTTCTTATTTAATTTCTGATCTCCTAATTCGGTTGACTTAAGCGGATGACCAATTAACAATCTTTTTAATCCTGATAACATAATGACATCTCCATATGATTGAAATTTAATACGATCATAATTACTAAGTTCGTTCCTCAAATTGTGCTACTCCTATGCAGTTATATATTGCAGTGTAAGGTCAACGAACTAGTTTTTTCATCAATATGCTGTTCAAGACAAAGATAAATAAGCCCATAAGGCACAGTAAATAACCTTATGGACTGTTATAAATTTTTCCATAAGCTTCACCTTCCCCTCTCACAACGCTTACGAGGTTAGCTGTCGGATTCGGGACAGAAGAGTATCCCTACCTACAAAACGTAGGATTCACCCCGGCAGGACATTATTCATCCTATTATGGGTCCCCCGCTCATAATGATTAAGCGATTTGAAAATATGAAACTAGAGATTATAATACTCCGTTCTTTTCTATATGTAAATAAATTTATTCGAAAAATAAAAATATTTTTCAATAGTTATTTACTAAAAAAACCTTCGTTCAATTTTCATAGACGAAGGTCATGTAGAGAACAAAAATTATTTACTTTCCTCTTTTATTTTGCCTTTTATTAGATACCAAATATGTATAAAAATTAGAATTCCATTTATGATCCATATACTTAGTGCCCCAATTAAAAGACCGTAAACGACAAACAGGATGCAACCGATAATATTAATCATGCGAATCTTTCTTTCCCCAGTAATTGCAAAGGATAATAAGATAAATACTCCAGCTAATATACCTAATAACTCAACCATTCAACCACTTCTTTCTATAATCTATTCTCGATACATTAGATTATATTTATGAATTGCACTTGATTTATTTTGCCATTTTCCTTTACAAATTATTAGTTTATATCGAATTTACATTCAAAAAGTCTTTTTCAGCCACAAATAATATTATACCTATATAACAAATACCATTATCACAAACCGTGTTGTCATTGAACAAGCAACAAATATTGCTTGATTTATGTTCCAAGTCCGTATGGCAGTCGACGATGAACCTTCACTCCAAATAATTACTTATCATGTCGCGCGTCGCAATCCACTTGCTAGACTTTCTACATTCACAACCGTCGCAATGAATAAAATGATCATCAAAAAAGACTTGTATCGTATCAATAATTGATACGATACAAGTCTTTTCCTACAATTATTACGCAAATACAAACAGGTTTTTAGCTAAACGTTCTGCTAAATTTTTACCATTTGTAATACAAGCTCCAATACCTACGCCATAGTATGAACAGCCTGCCAAATGAACATTTGGATACGTTTTTTCTAAATCCATATTTAATAAACGTATACACTCTGGATGTTCAATCGTATAATTGGGCATTAAGTTCGTCCATTTCGTTACCTCTACTGAAATAGGCATATCTTTCAATCCTAGCGATTTTTCGATATCCATCATCGCTACTTTCAACAATTCATTCTCGTTCATATTATTCAGTTGCTCATAAGAAGGTATGGAACTTTTATAAAAAAGACGTGTTAATAATTTACCATCTGTTGATGTATTTGGCCATTTTCTACTTGTCCAAGTACAAGCATTACAAAGCAAATCCGTATCTTCTGATGAAACAATAAAGCCAGTACCATCTGTCGGTAATTTTGAATCTGGTAAATCAAATCCTAAATAAATACTAATTAGAGATGAGTTTTTTAATCGATTAAAATTTTGATCTAATTTCTCATCGTTCAATAATTGCTGTGCAGCATTATGAGGTATGCTTAAAACTATCGTATCTGCTTGTATAGTATCGTAATTTTCACAAGTGATTGCATATCCATGTTTTTCTTTTTGAACCGAAGATGTTTGTACCCCTTTTAAAATAGTAACATCTGTCAATTTGGATTCTAATTGATCAATTAATGTTTTTAATCCATTTTTAAACGAAATAAATTTTTTATTGTTTTTATTAGCTTGTAGAGGATTAGCAGCTAATCCACGTATAATACTACCATATTCATTCTTATAATCTAGTAAATATGGAAGTGTTGAAGCAATGGAAAGATCATAAAGATTTCCTGAATAAACACCAGAAAGAATCGGTGATATTTGTTTTTCAACCATTTCCTTACCTAAGAAGCACTCTAAAAACTCTCCAATAGAGTCTTCTTTTGTAAACCTTATATTCTCACTATCTAAATCCTTAAGCGCAGCTTCCTTTCCTTGTTTAGAAACAAGAGCACTGTTATTTAAAGCAGCTATACTTGTAGGTATCCCATATACACAGCCATCAGGCATTTTATGTAATTGATGATCTGTATAAATAAATGACGTACCTGTTGCATTATAAACAATATCATCATTTAATTGTAAATCCTCTAATAAAGGAAGAACATCCTTCTTATTTGCTACAATGGAATCCGCACCGCTTTCGATTTTAAAACCATTATGATAAACCGTTCTAATCTTCCCACCTAATTGATTATTTTTTTCAATTAATAGTAACTCAATTTCTAATCCGTGTTGCCTTTTCCAATTTTGTAAATAGTACATCGTTGATAGTCCTGTAATGCCTCCACCTATGACGACAACTTTCTTCACAGTATCCACTTCCCCCTCAAATATTATCTATAATTATAGCACTTACACCAAATGATAAATTTTCCAATATAGTGACAGAAAAATAGCTAACCCAATGGGCTAGCTATTTACAAAACATATATTTTAAGAAAAAGGGGTTATAACTACACTATACGCTTTAATTGTTAACAGATTATTACAATACTTTTAAATTTCATGATATTTTCGCAAAAATTATTACCATTCTATCACAAGTGCGCATAAGTTGAATTCTACTCATCCTTTTTATACTAATGAACTTATGTAAAAACAACACCTTTTAGAAAACAGCACAAGATGATGACATTATCTATACTTATAGCCAAATTGTTTTATTATCATATGATTTTCTTCTTTTATCAGTTAATTCAAGATTTTCTTGAGGATAGCCAATAAAGACAGTACCAATGATTTTTTTATTTTCAGGCGCTCCAATAAACTCATATAAACGCTGATCTCTAACTAGCCCTACTCCACGAGTACGCCAGACAAAACCTAGTCCAAGTTCTTCCGCTGCTAACCACATGGAATGAATGGCACAACAAACAGCATATTCATTATCTGTAGAAGCAGCTTCATCATCTGATGTGATATCAGCAGTTGCCACAATGATAACAGGTGTACTCGTTACAACGTCTAGTGAACTCTTAATAAGATTGGGCTTTGTTGGAAAACGTTCTTCCAAGTATTGTTCAGCCATATTTTCATAGCGTTTCTTTGCTTCATCCTTTATGACAAAAAAACTCCAAGGCTCTCTATTACGATCATTAGGTGCCCATGTAGCAACTTCTAATAAGGTTTCTATGACATCTTTTGTTATTTCACGATTTTCATAATTTCGAATCGCTCTTCGTTTTTTTAAAGCCTCTAATACATTCACTTATCCCTACACCTCTAAATTCTATTCACAATCAATGACTTTCTCGAACCACATAGCCTTTTCTCGAATTTTTATAACATCCCCCACTAAGAAAATAGCTGGATGATTTAAGCCAGCCTCTTCAGCTAACTCATATATATTCTCAAGTGTTCCAGTAACGGTTCTTTGTCGTTTCGTCGTTCCCCATTCTATAACAGCAGCCGGTGTCTGAATATCTCTACCATGGGTTATCAAACTTTCACATATGTAGGGTAGATTTCCCATCCCCATATAAAAGGCAATCGTATCAATTCCTTGTGCAAGTGCCTGCCAATTAATATGATCTTGACCTTTGTTTGCTCTTCCATGACCTGTAACCATGGCAAAGCTAGACGCATAATCACGATGAGTTACTGGTATTCCTGCATAAGCCGGTGCCGCAATACCAGAAGTAACGCCAGGAACAATTTCATAATAAATCCCTTGCTCAGCTAAAATTTCCGCCTCTTCTCCTACTCGACCAAATACGCATGGATCTCCACCTTTTAATCTTGTGACTGTTTTACCAGCCAGCGCTTTTTCAACTAATAATCGATGAATTTCTTCTTGAATGAATGCATGCTTCCCAGGTAATTTCCCACAAAAAATAATTTCTGCATCCTTTTTAGCATATGTTAATATTTCTGGATTGACCAATCGATCATAAGCAATAACATCTGCTTGTTCTATACACTCTAATGCCCGTATAGTTAATAGTTTAGGGTCTCCAGGTCCAGCCCCAACAAGATATACTTTTCCATTCTTCATGAAACAAACCCCTTTCCTCTATGATGTCTTCTTTGTTTTATACAGTAAACAAGTTTGAACCCATTGATTAACTATTTCAGGATTAGAAGCAAAATGTAGATGAGTATAACCCGATACAAGATTATCTAATAAATAACCCTCTTTTTTTACTCCTTTTCTTCCTTTCGTCTCGTAAGCCGGTTTATAAGGCATATCCGTTGAAAAGGTCGAGTAGTGAAATTCATGCCCTTTTACAAATTGATTTTGTCTAATCAAAAAATTATCGGTAGCTCCATTAATTTCTCGGTAGCCTAATGCCACTCTTTTAGTGTGCATCGTGACTTTCCCAGGAATTAAGCCCACCATGTCATAGCTCTTACCATCTGATGAGATAATAGAATCCGTTAAATACATAAAGCCGCCACACTCTGCTAGTGTTGGTAAACCATTTTCAATGGCAATCTTTATCGAGCTCTTCACATCTTCATGGTGAGCTAAAATATCGGCAAACTCTTCTGGAAAACCTCCCCCAATATATAGACCATTGGCTTCAGTAGGAAGTACTTCTCCTTTTAATGGTGAAAAATAAACAAGCTTAGCTCCGTACGCTTCCAATAATTCCAAATTTTCTTGATAGTAAAAATTAAATGCAGCATCTTTCGCCACTGCAATCGTTACAATCTCTTCTAATTTTGATTCAAAGATGGATGTATGTTTTTTTCAATTACCTTTGTTTCAGCTAGTTGATATAGCTGATCTACCTCCACAGTCTCTAAAACAAGTTCTCCTAATGTATCAAAAAAATCATCAAGTTCTCCTCGTTCAATAACTGGAATAAGACCTAAATGTCTGCTTGGTATATCAATATGGCTTTCTTTTTTCATATAGCCAACAACTGGAATCCCACATTCTTTTTCAATTGCCGCTTTAACAATTTTATAATGACCTTCACTTCCTACACAGTTAGCTATTACTCCAACGATATTCGGTGAAGAGTCAAAATTTTGAAAGCCTTTAACTATTGCAGCAACACTACGTGCCATACTTGCACAATTCACAACTAAAATTACTGGGGAATCTGTAATTATACTAATTTCAGCAGTTGAACCTTGATTGGATAATGGGCTTTTCCCATCAAAAAAACCCATTACCCCTTCTATAATTGAAATATCCGCATCCTCACTATTTCGAGCTATAATATCTTTCAATATTTCTTCATCGAACATCCAACTATCCAAATTCCGAGAAACTCTTCCTGTAACAGCACTATGATAAGTTGGATCAATATAATCAGGTCCACATTTATAGCCTTGAACAGAATACCCTTTTTTCCGGAATGCAGACATAATACCTAGAGTTAATGTTGTTTTTCCAACACCACTACCAGTTCCCGCTAGGACTAATCTTCTCCTTTTCATTTTTACACTTCCTCTAACAATTTGATTAGAATTCAATAACACCTACCGAAATTGTAGTATTACCTGATTTTTTCTTAACGAGGACAAGCTCATCAGCCCTAGTATAGAGCCTCACAGCTGGCTCACTTACCCCATGAGCACCTGTATATTTATAAACCGTATCTGATGGTTGCTCTATTTTTACTTTGTTAAGCTCCTGAGGAGAATAATAAACAAATTCCCAATCATATTTATTAGCTACTTCCACTAATCCAAGCTCATCTTTTTTCAGATCGATTGTGCAAATTGCTTTAACACTTTTAATCGATAGCTTTAACTCGTCCATCGTATTAAGGATAACTTGTTCAATTTCCTCTGCTGATGTACCTCTATTACACCCCATACCAATAGCTAAGCTTTTCGGTCGATAAACGACTCCATTTTCCAAAATGGCATGTTCATCATCATTTAACTTCCGATGCGTAATCACAAGTGCCGCTTGTGGTTTATCGATTAATGCCGTTTGAATATCAGAATAAAGAGTAAAATGAGAAGGCATTTCTCGTTCGAAGGTCCACCAATTTTTTTCCCCTGATTCTTGGATAATGGCAACCCTTTCTTCATTCACTACTGATGCACTAACTGGTGTTAATTTTTCAGCAGAATCCCAAACCCAGCCAAATCGAGAGCCAAATAAGTCTACTGGAATCGTTTTTTGAACATCAGAAGCCGTTGTAATAATGGCGCTAGCTCCTAATGAAGCTGCTACTTCATGTGTTAATTCATTAGCTCCTCCCAAATGACCTGATAAAACACTAATGACATTTTCACCACGATCATCAATTACAACAATTCCAGGGTCCGTTTTTTTATCTTGTAAAATCGGTGCAATCATACGAACAACTGCACCGAGCGAAATAATCAAAATAAGACCATCATATTTTCGAAAAAGAACAGGAAGTAATAGTCGAACGCTTCCACTAAATAATTGGATATGTTTTTGCTGCTCATCACCTCGTTCGAGTTTACTCATATAATACAAATCAGAATGAGTAAACACAGCATGTAATTTCCTCGCTAGTTCAACCCCATGCTTTGTTATTGCGACAATCGCATATTGATGATGTTGATTAACCGCAGGAAATTCTCCTTCTTTTAACTGAATCATCATGCTTTCACACCTTTTCTAAAACCATGAGTAAAAGTTGCATCATAAAGCTTAGAACGGTAGTCTTTATCGTGAATACCTGGATCCAATGCCCATCCAGCAAGTATCATCGCATGCTTACGAATCCCATTCTTTCGCATATCTTCATCTAAATGTGCTAATGTTGTACGGACAATTTTTTGGTCTGGCCAAGTGGCACGTTGAATGACAGCTATGGGTGTCTCCTCACTCCATCCAGCTGCTTGTAGCTCTTTCATTATTTTTTTGGTTAATGTTGCACTTAAAAACATCGCAATTGTACAATGATGCTTCGCTAATTCTTGTAACTTTTCAAACTCCGGTACGGGAGTACGTCCTTCTGCTCTAGTCAAAATGACCGTCTGGGTTAAATCTGGAATGGTTAACTCTGCTCCTATAGCTGCTGCTGAAGCAAAAACTGAACTAACGCCTGGAATAATTTCGTAGCCAATACCTGCTGTTTTTAAAAGAGAAATTTGTTCCATGATAGCTCCATACATCGCTGGATCTCCTGTATGTATTCTGGCAACTTTTTTTCCTGCTCGAACACGGTTAACCATGATCTCAACTATTTCCTGTAAATGCATACCTGCTGTTTTTAACACTTCTGCATCTGGCTTTGCCTTTGCAATTAATTCATCATTAACCAATGAATCCGTATATAATATGACATCAACCGTTTGAAGAATATTTAATCCTTTAACAGTGATTAAATCCGGGTCACCTGGTCCTGCTCCAACAATGTAAATTTTCATTTTCTCACCACCATTAACGTTAAATATTCAAGTTCCACACCATCTAATTCGCGGATATCCCATATTATTTCTTCATCAGAAGTCACTTTCGTAACAACCGACGCTTTATCCATTAATTGTAAATCTCTTAAAACAGAAAGCATTAAATCTATCACTTTAGCTACTTTAATAAAAATAACGCAGTCATGATTCTCGATTACTTTTTTCATTTCTTCATAATTATCAGTTGCCGGAATAATCGCAACATGGTCATCACCATCAGCAAGTGGAATGGAAAGTCGAGAGGCTACTCCTAGAACTGATGAAATACCTGGTACAACTTCAATCTTTACCTCAGGATGTAACGCTGTCATCAAATTCATCATATGAATAAAGGTGCTGTATAGCATGGGGTCACCTTCTGTTAAAAACGCCACATCTTTTCCTTGTTCTAGTTTCTCCCATACAAGTTCAACAGCTTGATTCCATTCACGCTCAAGCGTTTCTTTATGCTTCGTCATCGGGAAAACAAGGCCAAGCATCTCTTTCTCTGCAGTATTGAGATAGACATCACAAATCTTCTGTGCATAACTCTTACTACCTTTTCTTTTTTTCGGATAGGCAATTACTTGTGATTCCGTAATTTTGCGGAAAGCTTTAACTGTAATTAACTCAGGATCACCAGGACCTACTCCTAGACCAAACAATGTACCAAGATTACTCATTGTTTCCTTCCTTTCTTTCTGCTGAAATGATATAAACCGGATTTAAAGGAACAAAACGATTCATTTGTAAAATAGGTTTACTTTTTGAAATTTGAGTATGCGTTACAGAAGTATCAAATCCTGCTTGATTGAAAGCTTGATTAGCTAAATATAAATTTTCAATAGTGACTGCATTTAAAACAATGCGGCCTCCTTTTTTCAGTCGTGAACAACACACTTGAATAAGCTCATTCATTTCACCGCCAGTGCCTCCTATAAATATGGCATCTGGATCAGGAAACATTTCTAACCCTTCTGGAGCTTTTCCATGTATGGCCGTGAGATCCACACGAAACTTTTGTTGATTGAGCATACAATTGTCAAGATCAGCTTCATTTTTTTCAATTGCAAACACTTGGCCTTCACGAGCAATTTTGGCTGCTTCAATGGCCATTGAGCCAGTACAAGTTCCTACATCCCAAACGATGCTATCCTTTTTAAGATTCATATATGATAGGCTTAAAACACGAATGTCTTTTTTGGTTATTAATCCTTTATCGGGTTTACGTTGAGAAAACTCTTCATCTTCTATACCTAAGGACCACTCTTTACAATCTTTTTCTTTTTTCAAAATGAGAATATTTAACGGAGAAAAGTTCTCTTGCTTCATCTCTTCAAGTTCATACCAACCACATTTTTCATTGATGGATTCTAAATTTTCCGCAACGAAAGCACGGTATTCAATCATGCCAAATTTTAACAAATAGTCTGCAATGGCATTGGGTGTGTTTTGATTATCTGTTAAAAGCACAATTTTCGAATAGCCATCTATTCTTTGTGCTAATCCCTTTATACTTCTTCCGTGAACACTTGTGAAATAAGCATCCTGCCATGATTCTCCTATTCTAGAGAAAGCTACTTGTATCGAGCTTAAATAAGGATAGATATCGAGCTTAATATGTTTAGATAAATAGCTTCCTATTCCATAAAATAACGGATCACCTGAAGCGAGAATAACCGTTGGCTTTTTTTCCTGCAAAAGACGTTCTGTTAATTGCTTCAGTCCACCTTTAATGATGACCTTTTCGCCCTTGAATTTTGGAAAAAAAGAAAGAGCTCGCTCACCGCCAACTAATACTTCACATTCATCAATCCATTTTTTGTATAACGGTAACAAGCTTTCTGTACCGTTATCACCAATACCGATTAGCTTAATTGATTGTGTCAATGTCAACAGCCCTTCCTAATAATTGTCCTTTCATGGAATAGATGGCAGTAGAACAGTTAAGACCACCTTTCACTTCTTTCAAAATCGAGTGACAGCAGTACGCACTTAATTGATCAAAAAAGTGTGTATAGCCATTTTCAAGCATCAAATCTCCTACTTGAGAGGCTGTATTTGCTAGCGATATTTCCTCTAACAAAGCATCATCCGCTCCCGCTTCCTTTGCCACTTTTGCTAAAAAATGAAAATCAACAGGTGCGCTTTTTGAGTGAACCATCATAACTCCTTGTGCTACCTTCGAAAATTTCCCCATCATCCCAACTAGAGACACCTTTTTTACTCCCTGCTTTTTGCACTGCTTCATTGAAAAACCCACAAAGTCCCCCATTTCAATGAATGCCTCTTCTTGTAATTCTGGATAAAGACTCATGGCATATTTTTCACTTCGTCCACCTGTAGTGAACACCAAATGTTCACAACCATTCGCCAAGGCAACACTAATAGCCTGAACTATACTAGCCATATAAGCTGAACTTGAAAAAGGAACAACGGTACCTCTTGTTCCTAAAATGGATATTCCTCCTACAATACCTAAACGGCCATTCAACGTCTTCTTAGCAATTTCTTCACCATCTGGAACCGAGATGACCACTTTAACTCCTTTTGACACATCGTATTCTTCCATTACTTCTTGAACAGTTTCATAAATCATCTTTCGTGGAACCGGATTAATTGCTGCTTCACCTACCGGAATGGGTAAACCAGGCTTTGTCACTCTGCCTACCCCAATTCCACCGTCTAATACAATTCCCGGCTCATTAATCCAATGTACAGTTGAAACGATTAATGCTTTATGGGTTGCATCAGGATCATCTCCAGCATCTTTTATCGTTTCAGCTGTAACACATTCCTCATTTCGTTCGTATTTTTCAATTAGAAATGTTGCTTTTTTTCCAACTGGTAAATGAATCGTTACATCAGATTGATTTTCTCCCGTAATTAGTGCAAGTAATGCTGCTTTTGTTACTGCTGTTGCGCAAGCTCCTGTTGTATATCCATGTCGCATTTTTGATGGATCTTTTCTTTCTTTTTTTTGCATTTATTTTTGATCGGCTAATAGAGAAATAGCATTAATCGCAGCTACCGTTACTGTACTACCACCTTTACGACCAATATTCGTAATGAATGGTATATCTAATTTAGCCAACTCCTCTTTCGATTCAGCAGCTGATACAAACCCTACAGGTAAACCAATAATTAAATCTGGTTTTGCTACCCCTTCTTTCACTAGTCGAATTAGTTCCAATAAAGCTGTCGGTGCATTTCCAATTGCATAAATACCACCTTCATTTTCTTCTAATGCTTTTCGCATCGAGATTATGGCACGTGTTGTGTTTAAACGCTTTGCTTCTTTCATGACATCTTCATCGGAAATATATACTTTTACCTCGCCACCATACTTCGCAATTCGCGGTTTACTAACTCCCCCTTGAATCATTTGTACATCTGCAATCACATTTCTACCTTTTCTAATAGCCTCTACTCCGGCTTTAATGGCATTCGGATGAAAGAGAACACTTCTACCTAGTTCAAAATCAGCTGAAGCATGAATAATTCGCTGAACTACTTTGTATTGTTCAGGTGAAAAAGGATGTTCCCCTATTTCTTCTGTTATAATGTCAAAACTAATTCCTTCTATTTGTTGTGGTTGTACTGTTAATGGTTTAAATTCTGTACGAAAATCCAATTGTATTTCCCCTTTCTCAATGAAAACCATTGCCTTTTGATTGATTCGTTTCAACTTTGAGATCAACTCATTCAACTTTTTATGAAACTGTTTCAACTTCAAGAGAAAATGATTCAACTTTTCTACTATTTGATTCAACTTCCTAATCTAATGCTTTTTCTGGCTAACTTGACTTTTTATCGCAGCAATCATATCTACAAAATCTGAATAGACGTTAACGTATTCTACTTTTGGACGTGAAATCATAATCGTTTCGATTCCATTTTCTGAAGCTGCCTCTAGCTTTTCGTCCACCGAACCAACTTTTCCACTTTCTTTTGTAATCATGAGCGTGACACCGTAGTTTTCAAATAAAGCCTTATTTAAATCCTTAGAAAATGGCCCTTGGATGGCAATGATATTCTTTTGCTCCACACCAAGCTCTTGACATTTTTCCATATTATCTAAGCGCGGCAACATTCTTGCTAGCAGTCTAGTATTTTCTAAACCTAGTAACTTTTCTGTAAAAATATGCAGTGTTTTGCTACCAGTCGTCAGCATAATAACACCGCGTTTTTCGGCAGCTAAATTTGCCGCTTCCTCATAATTTTTCACGATTATTAGCTTATCATCTTTAAAACTCTGTATTTCTCTTTCGTAGCGAAAATAAGGAACATTCGCTAATTCTGCTGCTAGAAGAGCATTTTTTGATGTTTCTTCAGCAAATGGGTGGCTTGCATCCACAATGGCTTTAAAGTTTTTTTTACGAATCATCTCTTCCATATCTTCAGCTGTTAATCGACCAATATGAACATGCAAGCCCTCTGCTTTCAAGCTATTAGCAGCCGATTCAGTTACGACCGTAGCCAAAACTGGATACCCTTCTGCTTCTATGGAAATGGCTAATTCTCTTGCATCACTAGTACCTGCTAAAAATAAAATCATTTCACCGACTCCGTTTTATCATGATGTTCATGATGGTGATGGTGATGGTGGGAATGATCATGGTGATGATGATGGTCAACAAACTCCATCGCATCAATTCGATATTTACAAGTATCACAGTTCATTTTTACAGTTCCTTGTAAAGCCTCAGCCACACGGTCTTGTAAAATAATTTGCAGCTTAGGATCGTAACCAAAATATTCAGCTAAAACGAATTCACATTCTGGATACTGCTTTTCATAGATATCCTTCCAATCAGCCATTCTTTCCATTAAAACACCAGTGAACAAGAAATAAGGAAGCATGATAATTTTTTTGGCACCTAGTTTTAAGCAACGCTCTATTCCTTCATCTACAGAAGGAGATGTTACACCCATAAATGCATTTTCAATATACTTTACATCTAACTTCTCCCAAAGTAATCTTGAAATTTTGTAAAAATCACTATTGGCATCAGGATCACTTCCTCCTCTAGCGATTAATAGAATAGCAGTCTCTTCATGGTTAACATTTATATCTAGACCTGCTTCTTGTAAGCGAGATGTTAGTATTTCAAGAATCTGCTCATGTACTCCAATAGGTCTACCATATGTAAAGTTCACATTCGGATACTTTTCCTTTGCCTCGTCAATTGCCGCTGGGATATGAATTTTCGAATGACCAGCTGGTAACAAAATAATCGGAATTACATGAATATCTGTTGCTCCTCTATTCACACATGCAGCAATTCCTTGTGGAATATTCGGTGTTTCAAACTCCAAAAAGCAAGTTTCTACTATTAAATTTCCATCCATAGTTGGTAGCATTTTTTCAACAAATGCACTGACTTCTTGATTTCCTTCTTTTAATTGACTTCCATGACCTACAAATAAGACAGCCTTCATATTTCATTTCCCCCTTTAATCTCCACAAGGTGCAGGAGCAATTTCAATTTTTGGTGACATATCCTGAAACTTATATCCTTCAATTTCTTTTACACGTTTAAAATACTTAAATAATCTTTCATTTGGATGTGCATTTTCCTTATAATTGTCAATAATAGCTTTTATCTTCCCAACTATTTGTTCAGGAGGAATTCCCTCCTCAACCGGCTGACCTGGATGTGCTGTTCTACCAACAGGCTTTGCTCCAAGAAACAAATCAAATTTACCTTTTCTAAAAACTATTCCTATATCGTTCATGACGGCTTGATAACACGCCATACCACAACCGTTAAAGCCGATATTTAATCGTTTAGGTAAACTTATTCCTTCGACTAATTCTTGAATTTCCTCTGCATATGGGATAGATTCCGCCTTTTCACCATCGCAGAAATCGCAAGCTTTTATCGTAACGACATCCCCGATTGGTGAAAGTAAAAAAGCAGCATCTTGAAGTTTCTTCGTAATAACCTCTGGTTGTACAGTTGGGATACGTAGAACTATTTGATGATCTGGAGTATATTCCATCGTTCCCTTATCTCCTACAACTTCAACAAGTGTTAACATTTGCTGAGTTGAAAATTGTTTATTGGCAACTCCAGGACTTACTGCAAGTTCAAATATGGATTCTAACTTTGGTTGTATATACTCTCTTTTTTCTCCATCAATTAGCGCTAATGCTTCTAACGCGATTTCTAACGATGATGTGTTTTTGTCTTGTATGATCTCTGTAATCACTGTTTCTTGATTTAATGCCCAAGGTTCTGCTTCCTTCTTTAAACGTTGATGAGGCTTTAACGGTTGTTTTTCCGAACCAAGTGTATATTTCCTTTGATAGCCCCTCGGTGTAATCATTTTACCTTCATAAAAAAATGTGGAAGAATTTCCGATAATGACTGTTGTTAGCATTCCAATTTCATGATTTAGCATGTCGCTTAATGTAGTCATAACAACTGATTGTGTATCACGGTAGCCCCCTTTCACTAATCCAACTGGTGTATCAGGTGAGCGATATTTCAAAAGAATCTTTTGAGTTTCCACAATTTGTCTTGTTCTCCTACCACTACGTGGGTTATATAACGCAATAACAAAATCCGCTTGTCCGGCTGCATCTACTCTTTTGGCAATAAGCTCCCAAGGCGTTAGGTGATCACTTAATGAAATTGTACAAGCATCATGCATAATCGGAGCACCTAACAAAGATGCACAGGAATTTATAGCAGAAATTCCTGGTATTATTTCTATTGCGATACCACTTTCTTCTTTCCAGCCTTTTTCAACCAATACTTCATATACGAGCCCGGCCATACCGTATACACCAGAATCCCCACTGGAAATAACAGCTACTTTTTTTCCAAGTTCCGCTTGTTTAACAGCCTCTTGTGCACGACTCACTTCTTCAGTCATTCCTGTACTAACAACGGTTTTATCAGAGATTAAACCCTGAATGAGATCGACATATGTTTTGTAACCAAGTACTATATCACTTTCTCGTATTGCTTCGACTGCCCGTGTTGTAATATGTTCATAATTACCAGGACCAAATCCTACTAAAAACAATTTGCCTTTTTCGCTCAATGAAAACACTCCTTTATGTCTCGGACATCTTATTTTTTCTTAGAGATTCCATTAATCGCTTTATATTTTTGATTTCTAGCCATTTTTCCATCAATAAATTGATAACTAACATAATCCATAATTGGTTCTTGATTGTATTTTTGAACGATTTCTCTACCAAGTTCAGGTGTTAGTGAGCCGTACCAAAGACCTTTTGGAAACTCGATTACGACAGGCGCATCTTTACAACGGCCATTACATCGAGTTCTTGTTGTATGAATATGTTCATCTAATCCTTGTTTTGCAATTTCATCACGTATTGCAAGAGTTACTTCTTCTGCATCTTTTCGATTGCAACTGCTACCATTACACATAAACAAATGAGTACTTGTCCCATTTAAATTCCATGTTGTCATTCAACTTCCCATCCTTCATTCGTTCAAAATTTACCAGACTATTTTTCGGTCTTACTTATTCTGATTGAACAGATAAAAAGTAAAAAAGAAAAAACCTTACTCTATCGAATAAGGTTTCATAAAAAAGCTATAAGCATGAAAAAGAGACATCGTTAAAAAGTCCATGACATTCTCATACAAATAGTAGCTCTTTTACCTTTCCCACCGAAAAGTAATGATCATCACGTATGAAAAGCAGGTCTCCTGGCTTAGCGTCATTTTACTCTTGTTCCTTCCCAGCAATTTGCCAGTGGTCATAACAATTTCATCAGCATTACAGTAGCGGGGGCTGCATCAGATTTACACTGATTTCCCATTTAACTCAATGTATTTTCTATTAATCTTTAACTTTTGTATTACAGAAAAATCACACCGAGAACTAATCATACTTATTAAGTTATAAAATATAGACGAAACACTAGACATTTCATCCGATATTTGTATTCAACCCAGTATTAGTAGTTTTCTTATTAGTAGAACGTAAAAATCTATACATAGGTAAAACAAATAAATTATTTCAATATCTAAAAACTATGTACATCATACAACAGAATATCTGCTTTTAAAATATGAAAAATTCAGTACATTGGTTCAAAAAGGTGCTAAACCATTGCTATTACAGCGTTTTTTCTCGAAAAAATATTTTTTGATAATTCCAAAAAGAAATGAAATTTATGTATAGAATTTTAAAAATATTCGTGATAAAATGTTTATCGGAACAAAAATTGAATACACTTAATGGTGCTAAAGCTCATAGTAGCATTTAGCTTAAAAGGGAATTCGGTGTCAATCCGAAGCGGTCCCGCCACTGTAACGAGGAGCTTTATTTCTTATACCACTGTTTCTAGTATTGAAATGGGAAGGTGAAATCAAGTGTTGATTCGAAGCCAGGAGACCTGCCATTTAATATAGTGAATGTAATACCCACGAGGATGGGTGCGCTGATAGAACAGATTGGTTTCATTCTGTTTATTTAATGGTAAATCAAGCACTTTATCCTTTATTGAGGAAAGTGCTTTTTTGTTTTATTAAAGGCTGTGTTTAGAAGATTGAGAGTTTTTAAAGGTTGATTGGAGTGTAAAGGGCGAGCCTGCTCAAGTGCGTAGCAAAAAGCTGGCTCACTGCCTACCCCAGTGAAAAGCGTGCATCATGAAGCAGAATTCTACTCAACTATACTCAATACTTGTTCCTAGACAATAAAATTTGCCAAAAGGCCCTTATAAAAAAGCACTTTTCAAAAAACTTTAAAGGAGATTGGAAAATGAAGAAAAGATTGAATTACAAGATTTTGTACTTTATCGTATTTTTGCTGTTTGTTCCAAAAAAAGCATTTGCGATGCATATTATGGAAGGATTCTTACCAGCTGAGTGGGCGATTTTTTGGTGGGCGATTTCATTACCATTTCTAATTGCTGGTTTACTCACAATCAAAAAAATTACGCAGGAAAACCCAGAAGTGAAAATGATGTTAGGTTTATCGGGTGCATTCGCATTTGTATTATCCGCATTAAAAATCCCTTCTGTTACAGGTAGTTGTTCGCATCCTACTGGTGTGGGACTTGGTACAATTTTATTTGGTCCAGCTGCAATGAGCGTTATAGGATTTATTGTTCTTTTATTTCAATCATTATTATTAGCTCATGGCGGTTTAACTACATTAGGTGCCAATACTTTTTCAATGGCAATTGCCGGCCCAATAATTGCCTTTTTCATTTTTAAAGGAGCTAAAAAAGTTGGTCTCTCCTTCTCCGTTGCTGTCTTTTTAGCTGCATCCTTAGGTGATTTAGGAACCTATATTTTTACATCTATTCAATTGGCTTTAGCCTTTCCATCTGAAGTTGGTGGCTTTATGGCGTCATTTACAAAATTTGCAGGAATCTTTGCTGTAACACAAATTCCATTAGCCATTAGTGAAGGTATACTAACAGTAGTCGTAATGAACGTACTAAGAAAATATAATGTTGCAGAATTAATGAAATTAAAAGTATTTACAAAGGAGGCTCATTAAAATGAAAAAAAATCTCCTTCTCATCTTATTTGTTATTATACTAGCCATATTTCCTTTATTTCTTCAAAAAGGAGCAGAGTTTGGTGGAGCTGATGGAGAGGCTGAGGCTGAAATTGGAAATATCGCTCCTGATTATGAGCCTTGGTTTAGTTCCATATTGGAGCCACCAAGTGGAGAGATTGAAAGTTTATTATTTTCGCTTCAAGCAGGTTTAGGAGCAGGTTTTATAGGCTATTTTATCGGTTTTTCCAAAGGAAAGAAGAAAAAAAATAATGTAGATCAAAAAGAGTAAGATCATGTTATTAATTGATAAATATGCTTATTTCAACCGACTTAAAGATGTTCACCCATTAGAAAAAATGACTTTTTCAATGATGATGTTGATTTTTTCCTTGATGGTTCAAAATATAGTTGTATCACTCATCACTTTTATAGTGATGAGTTCTTTTATCTTATTTGCAGCTAAAATCCCATTTTCATATTATGTGAAGCTATTGTTGCTTCCAGCTTTTTTCTTACTATCAGGTTTAATAACCATTCTACTTTCATTTGATACTATTGACACATTACCCCTAAGTATTGCTTGGTCACTGAAAGTAGGGAATTGGTTCATCTTTATAACGCATGACAGTATCGTGAAAGCGATTAAACTTTTCTTTACCGTACTAGGAAGTATAAGCTGCTTATACTTTTTAACATTGACAACACCTATGACAACCATTTTTGATATCTTAAGAAAATGGAAGATTCCTAAATTGTTAATAGAGCTAATTGAATTAACCTATCGCTTTATTTTTGTATTTCTTGAAACATCTCACGATATTTTTTTAGCACAGCATTCACGACTTGGTTATATTTCCATTCGTCAAGGCATTAAATCATTAGGGCTTCTCGTTTCTTCTTTATTTATACAAGTTTTTCAACGTTCTCATCAACTAACTAATGCTATGAATGCTAGGTGTTATAAAGATGATCTTTTATTTATACAAGAAAATTATCGCTATTCTATGCTTAACTGGATAATCATGATTCTATTTTTGATTGCTCTAATGATAATAGATAGACAATTTGGAGGGACAATTTTACGTGGATAACACATATTTTGATTTAAACAAAGTGACATACAGTTATCCCGATGGAACGACTGCCTTATGTGATTTAACAATTACTATTAAAAAAGGAAAAAGATTGCATTGGTTGGAAAAAACGGTGTTGGGAAATCCACCTTATTTCTCCATCTTAATGGAATTTTACAGCCTACAAGTGGAACCATTCATTTTAAGGGTAATCCATTAAAATATGACCGAAAATCTTTACTGTCCTTACGAAAACAAGTGAATATTGCTTTTCAAGATCCAGATTCTCAATTGTTCTCATCAAATGTCATGCAGGACATTTCCTTTGGACCTCTTAACTTAGGATGGTCACAAGAACATGTACGTAAAAGAGTTGAATGGGCAATGGCTCAAACGGGTGTTGTAGACTTTAAGCATAAGCCCACACATTTTTTAAGTCTGGGGCAAAAGAAAAGAGTTGCTATAGCTGGGATTTTAGCCATGGATCCAGACGTCTTTATACTTGATGAACCAACAGCTGGTTTAGATACGTATTACTCAAAACAAATTATAAATGTGTTAAATTCGATTCAACAAAATGATCGAACGATCATTCTGTCCACTCATGACGTAAACTTAGCTTACGAATGGGCAGATGAAGTAATTGTGATGAATGAAGGCGGCATCGTCTACGAGGGAGATCCTATCGCATTTTTTCAACAGGAAAACCTAGTAGAACTCGCTCATATGGAATGTCCATGGGTTCTAGCTACTTACGAAAAACTAAAAGCGAATCACATGCTTTCTAAACACACCCAAATTCCGAGAAATAGAAATCAGTTATTTTCGTTGATTAATAACTAATATAATCATAAAAAAACAGCAGTATGAAAGGTGAAATTCCCATCCTTTCCTGCTGTTTTAATTAATTATTATAAATAATAGCCACTACTCTACATCTGCTATCAATGTATCATAAGCAATTTCAATATTTAGTCCTTCTTCATATAGTTGCTTTTCCAGCTTTAGTAATTCATTAAATGATAAACCGTTTATCTCATCAACATGAGTTAAAATCGTTTTTTTCGGTTTTAAAGTCTTAATAATATCTAATGTTTCCAAAAATGTACATTCTTGCTGTAGGATAGGATGATCACTTGCAAAAAGTCTTTTCTCATTAAGGGGATGATATTCAAAAATACCAATTGGTAAAATAGCCAAATCTAGGCCTTCTAAATCTTTTTTAGGCTTCCAATTATTTAATTCGTCCATTGCAATCAAAATTCTCTTATCATTCTTTTCTAAAAGAAATGCATAGACATAATCCTCTGCTAATCGAAAAGGAGTAATACGCGTATCATTAATAATAATCATATCCTCATCCATCAATTCATGAAGATTAATATAATTCTCATTTTCAAAAAAACGCAAATGTTCTTTTGATCCAAGATACGTATTAAAATCTTTTGAAACTTGTTCGGGTAAATATACGTTTGTTTGAGTGTGCTTCGGAGGATAATTTCTCCAATCAACATTTAATGATTCAAGTACTCTTCTCCCCATGACGTGATCTGGATGCCAATGAGAATAAAATACACCATCAATTTGTTTAATATTGGAGCGATTAATCTGACTATAAATATCTTCTGATGTATCAAATAATAGATTTGCTTCATGTACAAATAAACTAGGACCTGATCGACTAAATGGTACCCCTTTCACCCTAGCTTCTTCACAAACTCGGCAACTACATAGTGGCCGTGGAATCGTCATTGCTCCACCTGTCCCTAAAAATTCGATCTTCATGCTCGTGATTCCCCCCTCTTGTGTTCCCTACATATTTCTAGAGGAGGTTTGCTTTTTCCTGCTTATATATCAAAATAAAAATCACCTGTATAAAAAATGGTCTATAGCCCCATCTTACAGCCAATATTTCCCTAAATTCTTTATCTTTCCATCGATAAGCATAAAACAGCTCCATTTTTTTGAAGTCCGCTAAATTAATGAGATGAAATTAAAACAACAAACAAACTTTCATTCATAATATCTGTTTTTTTATTCTGATTTCAAGGCATCAATTGGTTTTAATTTTGCCGCTCGATTAGCGGGCAATATTCCAAATATGATTCCTATACATAATGAAAAGAAAAACGCAGTAATGACTATAGTCGGTGAAATAAGCGGTGTTACTCCAATAATATCGCAAAGCCCTATAACACTTAAAATTCCTAAAACAATACCCATTATTCCACCCATAGTGGTTAACACAATGGCTTCAATTAAAAATAAAGCTAATATATCACGTCTTTTCGCACCTAATGCTTTTCTTATACCAATCTCTTTCACACGTTCAGTCACAGACACAAGCATGATATTCATAATTCCTATTCCTGCTACAAATAAGGAGATTCCTGCGATTCCAGCTAATAGAAAAGTCATAATTGCACTGACTAAATCAATGGTCTTTAATAAATCTTGTGAAGTCATCGTCATAAAACTGTCCGTATTATTATGAAAAATCTCTAGCAAACGATTCTCAATGCCATTAACAGCCAAATCAACACTTTCTTCAGAGGCTGCCATTACATTGATTAGAGATACTCCCGTTTGTCCAAATAAGCGTTCAGCCGTACTTATGGGTATAAGAATCGTATTATCTAATGAACCAGTTATCGTTTGTCCTTTTTCTTCTAGCAATCCGATTACTTCAAATAATTCACCACTTAAGAAAAATACTTTCCCTATTGGATTTTTATTTGGAAATAAGGTCGATGCGGCCTCTACACCAATCACGGCTACTTTTTGTCTTGAGCTTACATCAATAGAATGAATAAATCTTCCCTTTTGCACAAAAAAATGATTAACAACACTATATCCCTCAGTTACACCCTCAATTGAAACCACTTTATTTAGCGCCTCACTCCGAGCTGTAGTGGAAGCTCGAAACTGTGGTGACACTTCCTCTACACCAGCTATTTTTCTCCATTCAAGAGTATCCTCATAAGGAATCGTTGTTTCTTCCCCTCTTCCAGTAATTGTTACCACAATAGAGTTTGAGCCTAATTGATTCACTTGCTCTTTTACTGTTCTAGAAGAGACATCTCCAAGCGAAACTAACGTTATCACAGAAGCTATCCCAATAATGATTCCAAGCATTGTCAGAAAAGTACGGAGCTTTCTCAACCAAAGATTTTTCATTGCCATGCGAAACACTTCGAATTTAGCCAAAATTCATTCTACCTCCGTTAAAATACCATCTTTCATCCGAAGAATCCTTGAGGCTTGATCAGCGACATTATTATCATGAGTTATTAGGACAATTGTATGACCTTGCTTATCATTCAACTCTTTTAAAAGGTGCATGATTTCACCACTTGTCTTTGAATCTAATGCTCCTGTAGGTTCATCAGCTAAAATAATGGGTGGATTACCTGCTAAAGCTCTAGCTATAGCTACTCTTTGTTGTTGGCCACCCGATAGTTTATTAGGTAGATGATCGATTCGATTAGCTAATCCCACTTTATCAAGAGCCTGATTTGCATATTTTCTCCTTTTTTTTGCTGTAATTCCTCGATAAATTAATGGAAGTTCTATGTTTTCAAGTGCTGTCAGTCTAGGCAAAAGATTAAAGCTTTGAAAGATAAATCCAATTTTCTGATTACGAAATTCAGCTAGTTCATTATCCTTAGCTGCATTTATTCGAAGTCCGTCCAAAAGATAGTCACCAGAGGTTGGTACATCTAAGCATCCTATAATGTTCATTAATGTGGACTTACCAGAACCTGATGGACCAATAATAGCAACCATTTCCCCTGTCGTAATTTTCAATGATACATTGTTGAGAGCTGTTATTTCCTCTTCTCCTAAAATATATTTTTTGCAAATGTCTTTCATTTCAATAAGCATTTACTGTCCTCCAATACTTCGATAGCAGAATGAAAAAGGTATTATTCTATTTAGAAAGTTGATTTGTTGAACGAGATTCTTTTTTAGGTAATAATATTTTTTGACCCTCACTCACTCCATTTCTAATCACAATATTCTTCGTATCGTTAATTCCCGTCTGAACCTCGATGAGTTTTGTCCCTTTATCTGTCATAACATTTAAAAAAGACTTTCCAGCTTTTTCAACGAGTGCTTCTATAGGTACGATTAATTTATTACTACTTTCTTTCAATTTTATTTTTGCATTTACACTCATTCCGGACTTAATTAGTTTTGGATTTTCTATTGAAACCTCTACCTTAAATGTTGCGACTCCATTGTTGTAATCCCCTTCATTTGCAATGCTTATCACCTTTCCAACAAACACTTCATCTGGAAAAGCTTGTACCATGATTTGAACATCTTGTCCTATTTCAATTTGCGGGATATCTAATTCATCAACAGAGAGATTCGCTTTTAATTCTTTATAATTCGTGATAGAAGCAAGAGTTTGATTGGCTGCAACATCATTACCAACTTGCAGCTCAGTACCAACAGCAATATAACCACTAATTGGTGCATAGATAGACTTAGGAGCTTTTTCCTTTTCTCCCAACTTTCTCAATTCTTTCTCTACACTATTTATTTCAACCTTCACTTTTTTTATTTGTGTATCTAATTCTGTATGGTTTTCCCCAATATATTCAGACGCTTGATTAGCTACTACTTTCAATTCTTCTAACGATTCTAATTCTAAATGTAATTTTTTCAGGTTCATTTCAATATTTTCTCTCTCACTGGAGAAGTCATACTTATCAAAGCTTACTAACAAGTCTCCTTTTGAAACATATTTTCCATTTTGTAAATAATTCTCTTTGATACGTCCAGCTGTAGTTGTATTAATCATTATTCTTTTAATTGGCGTTGCCATGCCTTTTCCTGAAACATAAGCCTTAATATTTCCCGTTTTCACAGTATAAGTCCGCTCTTTTTCAACCTCTGTTTGTTCATTTTGTATTAGTCCTATACCTACAATAACAGCAGCTACTATGATCAATATGATAGTAAAAATGGCTATTTTTATTTTAGAATTCATAAAACACCTCTTAAAAAGTTCACTATATGTTTTATTATTATGCCTCTTAATACTTCAACCTTATGAATAGGATTAAAATAACAGAAAAAACGAATACAATAACTTTTACTAAATGACCGATTTAGTCAACATTTTCACGTAAAAAGACATCATTCATAAACACTGTAAAGTCTTGCAATTATTACTTTTTCCTTAAGAGTTTCACCTATTCCCAAAAAAGGATGTCCAAAAGTGAAAATAAAGGACACCCCCTTATATTTTCTCTCCATATTACTCCTTCTAAATCAACCAAGAGAAACATAAAACTAAACACGTTTTAAGAACACACTCATACAAAAAATAAGGACTCTACAAAGTGATAAAAACCACTTTGTAGAGCCCCTTTTTCCTCCAATAAAATGAACGACCATATGTATAAGTAAACTAGTTCATTCAAATTCGACTTCTGTAATAAGATATTTTCCGATTACTTAACAGCTGCTATTTGTTAGCTTTTCCAATCTCTTTGTTAATTTATCTCTCCAATCATCTGCCAATTCAGCAACTTCCAAGATTTTTTCTATACCTTCAACATTCTTTTGATCGTGAAAATAGATTTCATTACAATATTGTATGGTTACTTGTTTTGGATGAGCTTGTTTTAATGTTATGTTTGAATTACTTTTTACTGTTCCTTCTTTCAAAACACGACATAAGTAACCTGTATATCCAGTTTCAACAATTCTTTTGAGCAAATCATTAATATTGTTTCTTCTTGTAATCGTACTACATGGAATTCTGGCTTGTGTTACTTGAACAACTGCATCCCCTATTTGAAATATATCCCCAATACAAACGTCACGTTCAAGCATATTTGACACAGTTAAATTCTCACCAAATGCTGCTCTTGATAAAGTTTGAAATTCTTTCTCCCATTGAGCATAATGCTCATAAGGATATAGACAGACAGCTCGGTCTAATCCACTATGATGTTTCTGATCTGCTCTACCGTCACCTTGAAATCCATCTTTGGTTAAAAACGCTTCTTCAACAGCTTCTTTACAAATGGCAGTTTGCATTTCTTGGTCTATACCAAATTCCATCGTTTTTGGAATACCTATTGCAAAATGCTTAATCTCCATTTTTTTGTTTTCTAACATAATAATACCTCCATTTCCTTACCCATTTGCACTAAAACTTATTTTATCACAGACCCGTTTTCAGTCGCATTACACATATCGAAAGTTAAGTCTGAATCCAGAGTAACGTCAACCGCTCTAGATTCAGACTTATATCAGTTTTGCTCATATGGAAATGAGTGAACTCTAAGTATCCCATCGTGTTTCTGAGCGCATCCACTTTCCTACACTTTCTCTTATTCCGCAAACAAGTATGTCATGATCTCAGGAATTCTTTTCTTAAAAAAAGTGTATTCATGCTTTCCATTATCAATTGTTCGAAACATTGAATTTGATACTTTTCTATTTATCATTTCATATACAGTCTGATTGGATTGTAAAAATGCCGAATTTATTTCACTTTCTCCAAACTCATTAGTACCACAGTCCAAATAAAATCTTTTGATGTTGGTAAGATTTGCACTACTTATCATTTTTTCCATTTCTTCTTGATTTCGGAAATAGCCAGATGATATAGCTGCTACCTTAGTGAAAATGTCTGGATAGCGACATGCAGCATAGGTTGAAATTAACCCTCCCAATGAAATACCTGCTATTGATGTATGATTTTTTTTGTGCGGTAATTTAGATCGATAAATGGCTTAAGCTCATGCACAATATAATCAATATACTCTCCCCCTAAGCCTCCTAAATTACTACGTTCTCCTAGTAAAGATTCACAGAAATCTCCACATTTCCATGGACAATACTCATTAATTCTATCTTCTCTTATTGGATTTGCATCAATAGCCACAACAATAATGTCAATTACTTGGTTATCTAAATATTCATTAATATTTAGAGATACACCTCCAACTGCATCAGTATCTTGAAATACATTCTGGCCATCATGCATATATAATACAGGATAGTCTTGTTCCACTTCATAATAATTATTTGGCACATATACAGCGAGAGTTCTATATTCATTAAACGGTGTAATCCATAAAGTTCTTTTTTCAATCAATATCTTCAACCTACTTCTCTATTAATATTTGACACTTATTAGATTCAAAATACTTTTAGAATCTCTCTCGGATAAAATAGTAACTTGTTTTTGCAGCGGTAGAACTACTTTGATTTGTTCATCCGTACCTGTATAATAAACAGAAAACACTGATATCTTAGTACCTAACTTACGCTTATTAAAATAGAATTTATAATCTGGCGCCTTTTTGATTTTCTTAAAGCTTTTCCATTCAGCTTTTTGCAGAATATGTTTTACTCTTTCCGCCCTCTTTTCATCTATTTTTTCCTTATACGCAATATACTTTATGTTTGCTTTCTCTTGTTTATTGTTTTCTACTCGATGCGATCGATCAGAAAAGTTTTTCATCACACTTATTCTTTCTATATCACGATCGAGAAAAAGTACTAATAACAAAATGAAAACTACTATCAATATCATGAATAGAATCAAACGGAATTTCATTTTATCGCACATCCCTCCAGCAATACATAGAAGTTCACTTCTATACTCAACCAAAACACCAACCAAAATTTCAATTATCTTCCATTCTAACATAAAAATCTTAACACCATCGCAAGAAATTAAGCTGTTCTTCGAATAAATCACATGTAATTTTTAAATAATAGTTGTGATAGCTCATTAAAACTATTGTTAGGAGTGTCTAATATATGGGGTATGAAACAAAAAAAGTAGTTATTGTAGGTACAGGATTCGTTGGAACTGCTATTGCTTATTCCATTGTCAATCAAGGGATTACTGAAGAATTAGTATTAATTGATTTAGATACAGCGAAAGCAGAGGGAGAGGCTGCCGATTTACGTCATGGCGTACCCTTTGGCCCAGCTCGTATGAAAATTCGTGCAGGTGGCTACGAAGAATGCAGCAACGCTGACGTGGTTATTGTTACTGCTGGAGTTAACCAAAAACCAGGAGAGACTCGTTTAGCCTTAGTTGAGAGAAATGCTGTTATTATGAAAAGTATTATCAAAAATATTATGGATGCAAGTTTTAACGGAATTTTAATTATTGCATCGAATCCTGTTGATATATTAACGTATATTGCTTGGAAAGAATCTGGACTTCCACATTCGCAAGTAATCGGCTCAGGTACAACACTTGATACGGCTAGATTACGTTCCGGTTTATCTGAATATTTCAATGTTGATCCTCGTAATATACACACTTACATTATGGGAGAGCATGGGGATACAGAGTTTGCGACTTGGAGCCATTCAACAATTGCCTCACAACCAATTGAGGAGTATATCAAGAAACATGGAGACAAGTATAATATTAAAGATTTAGAGCAAATTTTTATTGATACTCGTGATGCAGCATACTATATTATCGAAAGAAAAAAAGCTACATATTTTGGTATTGGTATGTGCGTTGCTCGAATCGCAAAAGCAGTATTAAATAATGAACGTGCTATTCTCCCAGTAGGTGTCTATTTAGATGGAATATATGGACAAACTGATGTGTTTTCGAGCGCTCCATCCGTCATTTCCCGAAAAGGTGTTGAATCGGTAATTGAACTCGATCTATCAGAAGAAGAGCAACAAAAATTAAACCACTCTATTTCGGTATTAAAGGAAACGATGAAGCCCGTCTTATAATAAACGCGTATTTTCATTAAACTCCCCTACATATAAGTGGGGGATTTCTTACATATTTAGTCATCGCAGGAGGCTTTCATGAATAAAACTAACACCCAGTCACCCTTTTCCTTTCTCCTTGGAATTGGTTTAACTCTTATCATTGCTCTGATAGCTGGGCAAATTACCAAATTACCTTTCTTCTCAATAATGGGGATGATGATTATTGCTATTCTTCTTGGAATGGCATGGAATGCATTTTTAAAAGTACCAGACTCGATTAAAGGCGGAGTATCTTTTAGTAGTAGATATTTATTACGTGCTGGTATTATTTTAATGGGATTACGGCTAAATTTACAGCAAATACTTGATGCAGGTTGGCCCGTTCTTTTAACAGATATCATTGTGATAGTCATTACGATTTTTGGCATGTATTATATTGGCAAGCTCCTTAAAGTCGATCCCCATTTAAATATTTTATTATCCGTAGGAACTGCTATATGTGGTGCTGCAGCTGTCGTTGCCATTGCTTCTGTATTAAAAAGTAAACAAGAGGATACAGCTGTTTCTGTTGCCTGGGTAGCTATTCTTGGGACAATTACTTCTCTATTTTATATATTTTTATTTCCAATTTTAGAAATGCATCCTTATAATTATGGCGTTTTGGTCGGAGCAACTCTGCATGAAATCGCTCATGTGATTGCTTCAACGATTCCGGGTGGAGTTGAATCGGATACAATTGGTATTGTCGTAAAATTAGGTCGAGTTGCCTTATTATTACCTGTTGCATTAATAATCGGTTCAATTTTTGGAGAAAAAGCTTCTTCAAACGAAAAAAAATCGCTCAAAAATTTACCAATTCCTTGGTTTATCTTTGGATTTTTGGCTATGAGTGTCGTTAATACTTTGAATATTTTTCCACAATCTTTTACGAATGCCTTAATTCCTATTAGCTCCTATTTGTTAGCTATGGCTATGGCTGGCCTTGGACTAGGAATTAATCTTTCTGATTTCAAAAAAGCTGGTCTCAAGCCAGCCATCCAAGGAGTTCTTGGAACTGTACTTGTTTGCGGAATCGGCATAATCATGCTCTATTTACTCTTTTAGTATTAGGCTGTTTTCCTAACACCTCATTCGAAGAGTAAGATATGATACTCTTGAAGGGGCATCCTGATGTGGAATTCAAATCACTACTTGTCATAGGCAGCAAAATATGCAAAAAACTGCTAAAATTATTTAACTTCTCATTTATTGAAAAGGAAGGTGTCCAGATGGACACCTTCCTATTTTGGGTTATTTCTTTATTATTTTTCCCCCAAAAAACGTAGAGACAGCCTCTTTTCTTTCATAATTAACCAATAATAACTCTCTCTTTTGGATAATGATACGGATCTGGATCTTTTTCACCACCAAGCATGAAAATGAATGAAAGAATACCCACTCTACCAATAAACATAATAACTATTAATGTTAATTTACCAAATGTCGATAATTCCGGCGTTATACCTAAGGATAATCCAGTTGTACCGAATGCCGAACAAACCTCAAAAATAATTTCCATAATAGAAAAAGGTTCCGTTATGCTTAGCACAAAAACACCTATACTACATATAATTAAAGCTATCATCGTTACTACTACTGATTTTTTTATATCAATTTCATGCAACTCTCGTTTAAATACTTTCACATGCCTATTTCCTCTTGCAAAATGAAACAAAAACAAAATCGTAATAGCGAATGTGGTTGTGCGTATTCCACCACCTACAGAACTCGGAGAGGCACCTATAAACATTAGTCCACATAATACAAAAAGAGTAGGATTCGTGAATTGACTAACATCCATCGTTGCCAGACCCGCATTTCTTGTTGTTACTGATTGAAAAAAGGCATAAAAAAAACTTTCATGCCAGCTTTTTCCTACTAAGAAATGCTTATACTCTAAAATTAATATTGCTACAATTCCTACTATTATTAGAATGAAGTATGTAGTTGTTGTTAATTTTGTAAATAAAGAAAAATGAATGCCTTTATTCTTTCTCCTTTTTATCATGTATTCTTTTACTTCAATAAGTACTGGATAACCTATTGATCCGAAAATAATAAGAGTAATATTTATCATTTGGATAAAATAGTCATGCGCATACGGAACCAATGAACTTCCACCGATATCAAAGCCAGCATTTGTAGTTGCACTAATGGACATAAATATACCCTGTAAGAATGCTTCAGGAACAGAAGAATAATAATGTAATAAATAAAAACCTAACACAACTGCTCCTATTGCTTCAATTGCAAGAATTAATATTAATACTTGCTTTAGTAAGAATACAAGTCCTGAGAAAGAAACTTGATTTTGATCAGTCATAATTAGAAGTCTTTCTTTAAAACCAATTTTTCTTTTAAAAAGCAGCCATAAAAAAGTACCTAAAGTCATAATGCCAATACCACCGAACTGTAGAATAAACATTAGAATAAAATATCCTGGAACACTAAAGGTTTTCGTAATATCAATCACAGAAAGTCCCGTTACGCTTACGGCACTTACAGCAAGAAACAACGAATCAATCATAGTGAGCTTTACACCATCTTGCAAAGCAATTGGTAAACGTAAAAGGATCGTTGAAATTGAAACAGCAAGAAAATAGTACAAAACAATAATCTGAGCCGGAGATAACTTAGTGAAGATTAGGCTTTTTCTCATAGTGAAATCCTTTCAAAACTTCTCTGCTATGCTTCCATTTTTCACTTAAACAACTATATTCATACGTGATTTGTCCTTTATCTTTAGCACATGTGTTATAAAGACTATTTTCACAATTTTTTATTTCCTACCATTAAACGAAGAATCAGTATACATTGAATTGTATTTAAGGAAGGATGCACACTTTTTACTTTCGGACGGTAAACCTCCTCGGAACATAGCACCATGTGGGTTCCACCTGAACCACCGTCTCTCCACAGATTACGCTTCAATCAACCTTTTTACCCACTAGTTTTTCACACCGAATTAATGTAATAATATTGTCTTTAGTTAAACTACATAAAAAGAGGCTGTCCCAAAAGTCAAACTTTTAGTGAACACCCTCATCATTTAAAGTGATTGTAACCAATACTGTTTTTAATCTTCTACTATATCATCAAATCGTTGAATACAAGTTGGAAATCCATTTACCTCTTGTAACAAAAAAGTGTATAGTTAGGTCAAATTTCCTCATCATTTTTATGGGGTACCATAAACTTTTTCTTTTTACATTTTTTCACTGTGATAGGTATTTGTCAATGTGGAAGCTAACATCTTTAATGGATGCATGATCATTTTATTATAATTTTCAGATATCCGGTCAGCAGCCTCTACCATTGATAATTGAGCAACAGAGATGTTTTTTTCACCATCCTCCATTAATAACATTATGAAATTCGTAACCTTTTCGTTATATTCATATTTTTTCCCTTGCATTAAAAGATGGAATGAATCATCTATCACGACCGCCTCTACATCAATTAACTTATGATGAGATATCGCATACTCTTTTAAACGTTGCATCGTTGCGGTGACAGTTGCTGGATTTGTAAATAAAATGATTTGTGGCTGTTCTATACTGCATACAAAAGAAAAATATGGCTCATCAATTTTTATTATGGGTACTGATAAATCAAGAACTACTTCATCTAAGAGAGCAATATAATTGGTACATGTAATTAATATGGCATCCACATTTGTTTCTGCAATCCATTCAATTTGTTCTTTTACTTTTCTTCTTGCAGCGATATCGCTAAAATGTTCATCTGATTGGACTTTCATTAGTAATCCAGGATCCACAAAATGCATCGATTCTATTGGTAAAGATGATAAACATTGTTCTATATAATGTATATTGGAAAAATGCGCATGCAAACTAGCTAGCTTCATTTTCCTTCTCCATCCTTTATTTTGTTAAAATAGGCCTTTAGCTCCGCTTTCTTTTCAGTTGATAAATCGTGCCACCTAATACCTTGAATGGCTCCTTCTAAAGCATAAAGTTTGTTTAAGCAAGACGTTTCATCAAGTTTTTTTATTCGTTTAAATGCCTCTTTACTCCCGATTTCTTTTAATGCCTCTTGGTCTTCAATACCTGTTTTAACAAGTAGCTCCTCGACAACTTTACCAATATTGGGCATATCTGATAGTTGATTCATCATTATTCCCCCTAGGAAAGCGTATCTTTTCAGACTTTCATGTGTCATTCATATAATCAAATAATACTCTTACTATTATGTATTTCACGTTTGTTTAGGATTATAAACCCGATTTTATATAGTAATTTCAAATTCTTTTACATAGACAGCATTCCCTTTAATTTCAATATCGAGTTTATCATTATTTCTCGTTACAATGACTTGTACACGACCATCCCTATTTATTTCCATTCCTTGTTCTACTAATAAATGTAATGATGAATGAAAGTTTGGACCAATGTAAGTAGCGTAATAGGCTCCCATTACTCCAGATGCTGTACCCGTAACCGAATCTTCAATAGTTCCTGAAAAAGGCGATGAAAAATGACGTGCGTGCATATGTGCTTCAGCGTCATATGTTTCTAAACAAAAAGGATGTATTGATGCTTTGGGCATCTCTTTAAGAATATCAGGAAACAATTGATTTTGTGGCTTCATATTTTGGAATACATGTAATGTACGAATAGGGATCAACAATGTCCAAATGCCAGTACTTCCGTATACAATAGGTAATTCATCAGAAATATCTGTCAACTCAATTCCAAGCGAATTTGCTAAATCTTCTTTAGATCCTTTAAATGGTTTAAATTGAGGTGAAGCTTGTTGCATTGTTATCCAAGTATCTTGTTTTTCCTTAGCAATTTTTATTGGCAATATACCCGCATTTGTTTCAATGGTTAATTCTTGTTTATTTCCTAGTAATCCTTTCGAAGACAAAGCATAAATCGTAGCCATTGTCGCATGTCCACATAAATTCATTTCATGACCAGGTGTAAAATAACGAATACGAAAATCAGCCTTTTTAGATATCTCAAGAAAAGATGTTTCATTAAAACCGACTTTTCTCGCGATCTCTTTCATTTCTTCATCTGTAAAACCGCTGTTTTCTATAACAACTCCAGCTGGATTGCCTTTATTCGGTTTATTACTAAAGGCATCGTACTGTTCAACCTTAATGTATTTCATTTTTCTTCACCCCTCTTATTCAATCATTGTAACTAATTCACAGAAAATGTTACACAGAATTTTCAGTCTCATAAAAAATTTATTCCAAATAAAATAACGAAGGGCCGTCTAAAACGCGATGTTCTATCACATTACAGACAGCCCTTATTTTTTATAACATGGTAGCAAACCAATAACCAATAGCTGTACCTGCATAATTGCCTACGATATAACCTAAAGTTCCAACCAATAGAATAGGAACTATAAGTTTTGTCCACCCTTTTGAGATGGCCATAGCAGCCGCAGTAGTAGGACCTCCAATATTAGCATTGCTTGCCACAATTATTTCTTCTAAATTAAACTTAAATAATTTACCAAGACTTAATGATACGACCATGTTAATAAGAACCATAATCGCCACAAACAACAATAGCAAAGGAGCTTGTTGAATAATTAAAGAAATAGAAGCTGGAACACCAATAACTACAAAGAAAATGTAAATTAAATACGTTCCAATTTCCTGTGCACCTCGTAATCTTTCAAAAAACTTGGCGAATACAGTAACAACCACTATAGTAATAGTAGTTAAAACGAGATATTTATCACCAAAAATTCCTCGTATGAACACATAAAAGAATGATACTCCTTCCCCTGAAGGAATAACCTTTGAAATGATTTCAGCTATTTTAAAAGAAACAGCTACTAATCCAAACGCAGTTCCAATTGATAATGCAAGATCCTGCAAGGAAATTTCTTTTCTTTTCCAAAAAGCAGCAGCTTGATTATGATCTGTTGAATTGTTTCTTTCTATTTCATCCATATGAGGGGTATTATATCTTTTTCTAAAGAACTGTAATGTTGGTATTAACATCAACATAAAAAAGTATAAAGCCATCATCATATTATCTGCAACTACAGTTGCGGATACCAATTCTCCGGGTGTTTCAAACTTAGTTGACATGGAAGCAAAATTGACCCCGCCACCTATATACGAGCCTGTCATCATTGCCCCGATTTTTTCTAATCCAGGAATATAATCTTTTAATAAGAAAAATCCTATAATAGCACCAGCAACAGTACCGACCGAACTTAGAAAAAACATGATCAGCAATCTTCCACTTTCATTCCAAATTTTAAAAATATTTGCTTGAAATAAAAGGAGTGGAATAGCTAACGGAATGACATAACCCCAAACCGTATCATACACTATTGATTCGGTAGGTATAATATGTAAGTTTGCTAAAATCATAGCACCCACAAGAGCAATGATTGCACCGGATATTTTCGATGCCCATTTATACTTTTGCTCTAAATATATACTTATGGCTGCCCACCCTGCAAGGAAAGCCCATAAAATCCAAATATCATCTGGTTGAATTAATGTTTTATTCATCAACTACTCCTTTCAAAAATTTCTATACTCTCATTATTTTACATGAAAAAAAACAATAAACTCAAGTCAATAATAAGTAATTTCCCTTATACATACATGAATTGTCTTAATTCTGAAGCTTTAAGAGTTTGAAGAAAGAATTTCATGCACAGGAACGAGAATTACAACATAACCATCATAACAATTGTTTATATTCACCATTTGTTAAAATTCAAATATTTTGTAATTTTGGAAGGAAGGTATAATCTTAAATTTAGACAAAAGTCATGTTAATATACTTTCAAATTTTTTAAATACAAAGCTTCTAGACTATTTTCGAAAAAGCTTGCTTTATGTTAAACTAGAACTCTAGAAACATTTGTAACATTACCATAATATTTGTAATATATTAGTAACATTAACGTATAATGTTATGAAATGAAAAATGCTTAAAATTTTGGGGGTATCATTTTTATTATGAAAAAAAGATATATTTGGTTAATTGCTATCATTGCAACTATTATAATCGCAGGCGGAGCTATCTATGGATATATATACTCAAGCGTCAAAAAATACGACGAGACATTTTATCCAAAAGTAGTCATAGAAGGTCAAGATTTAAGTAAAATGTCTAAAAAAGATGGGGTCAAAGCTCTAGCTAATATCACCAATCAATACAATGAAATTAATGTAACTGTTAAAATAGGAGAAAAAACATACCAAAAGAAATTAAAAGATATTGGCGTACAATACGACACAGATAAACAGCTTAACGATGCCTTTCAATATGGAAAAAAAGAAAAATTGCTTAAACAATACAAACTGATTAAGGATGAAAAAGGGAAAGAATATACTCTTACATATAGTATCGATGAGTCTATACTAAATAATTGGGTTTCTTCTATTGAGAAAGAAATGAAAAAAAGTCCCAAAAATGCTAGTATCTCGATTAGAAATGGGAATGTGAGTGTTACAAACGATGTGAAAGGTTATAAAATCAACCAGGAACAACTACAGCAATCACTTGTTAAAGCACTTAATTCCAATAATAAAAAAGACATTACTGTAACAGCTAATTTAGAAGAGGTTTCCGCCAATATCACAAAAGAAAAACTGATGCCAGTTAGAAAAAAATAGGAACATTTACAACAAATTATTCTGCTAGCAACTACAATCGTAATACGAATATCAAAATCGCCACACAAACAATTGATTCTTATTTACTAATGCCTGGTGAAACGTTTAGCTTTAATGATTATGTTGGGAATACGACAGCAGATAAAGGATATAAACCTGCTGGTTCCTATTTAAACGGAGAAGTTGTTGATAGTTTAGGAGGCGGTGTTTGTCAAGTTAGTACTACATTATATAATGCCATTATAAAAGCAGGTATTATCCCAGATGTACGATACAACCATAGTATGACAGTCGGATATGTTCCAATCGGTCAAGATGCAGCGATTGCATATCCATATAAAGATTTAAAATTTACAAATCCATACAAAACACCTGTATATATTGAAGGAACAGTTAGTCCTTCATCAGTAACATTTACTGTTTATTCAACAGATGATTCTAAGCCATCAAATACAAATTATCAATTATCTAGTTCAGTTGTAAGTAATGATACGACTGTAACAAAAAGTGTAACGTATTTAGAAACGATTACAAATGGGAAAGTAACCGATCGAAAAAGAATTTCTCGAGATAGCTATGCGCACAAAAAATAGCTCTATGATAATTATATAAATAACTATTTAACGAACCTGTAATCGCTGGGAAGTTTATGAATTCCCAGCGATTTTTATGTGCACAAATCAAGTATAAAAATGATATCTTTTTTGTCATTTGTGCGAGATAAATACATACAAATGTAACTTATATAGTGATCTTGAAGTATTGTACATTTTTCTATAGACTAAATATGGACAGTATACTATTTAGAAAAAATCAAATATAAGGTGAGGATACATGAAGAACCTACTTGAATGTGGCAATATTATTTCTGGTAAAAAATACGTAGTGGAAATGAAAGAAAACGAAACAAAAATATTACGAGTTCTTACCGAAACACCTACACATCTAATTCTAGTAAAAGAAGATAGTGACGCTTGTGATGTTTGTGATTATAGTAAACAAGAGCTCCTTGGAGTATATGAGATTAAGGATTGGTATGAAACGAAAGAAGCATAACCATTATATGCTTTTAAAATAAGGCTGTTTTCGAATATTTTGTTTCCTTTAAACAAGTTAGTTAATAGAGGCTTAAGTTTCAGGATGCTCGCTTTCATCGGGGCAGGCTATGAGCCTTCTCGGCACACAGTGCCTGTGGGGTCTCACACCTAAGCATCAATCGACTTTTTTACTAATTTTCTTTACTGAACTCATTTAGAAACAACCATCTTTTTAAACATATCCTAAAATAAAAAAGGTCAATTGCACTATAAAAGTCAATTGGCCTTTTTCTATGAAAATAAAACACTTTATTATTCCTAAAGTACGGAGAAGCAGGCTAATATCGTATCATAATCTATTGTTTTTTCATACTATATTATCTACTACTAGTGAAAGGAGTGTTAGTCATGAGCCCTAGACATAGAAGTGAATCATCTTCTAGAAGGAGAAGACGCAGAAGACGCAGAAGAAGAGAATCCTCATCATTTAGAAGACGGAGAAGACGTGAATCTAGTAGTTCAAGAAGACGTTGCCGTCGTTGAAAAACTTGATTGCTTCCAATCTTCATATGGTATCGCTATGAATCTTAACTAATAAAGTCTACGACTTGAGTACTTTCTTTACTTCAACTAGTCTCGAGCATTTTCTAGATTCGAGTACTAGACTCTCCTAAAAGGATCCACTTTCCCTACAATCATTTTTACTTCAAAGGTGTCTTATATCACTTTTAAGACACCTTTTTTTCTATTGATTATATCCATTTCTTAGCGGCTTTCCAACCAATATAAGGTATGAGAAGCACTATAACAAATACTGCAGTCGTCATATACGGGCTTTCTTGATAAGGGATTGGCAAATTCATACCAAAAAAACCTGTAACTGCTGTCAATTCTGCAGTAATAGTCGTAATAATTGTTAATCTTTTCATCGTATGATTTGTACGTGCAGAAACCAACGAAAAATAGGTATCCATGGCTCCAGAAACCAAATCTCGGAACACTTCTAAGGAATCAGCAATTCGTTCTAAATGATCCACAAGATCCATAAAATAAGGAATATTCTCTTCCTGAACTTTGAACATATATCGGCTTCCTACATTTGCAAATATTCTTTTTTTAGGCTGAATCACCCTTCTGATTAATACAATTGTTCTCTTTAATGCTAAAAATTCTTCAGAAATTTCTTGAGCAGGATTTACATACATTTCATCTTCTAGTTCATCTATACGTTCTGAGATTCTATCGAGAATAGGAAAATACTCATCAACAATCTCATCTAACAAACAATACAATAAATAATCCGGACCTTTCTCCATTGTTACTGTAGAATACTGCACTCTACTTACGATTCTTCCAATTGCTTTAATTCTCTTTGGATGAACGGTCACGATAAAATTTTCTCCAAGAAATATATTAAGCTCTTGAGTGGTAATTTCCTCATCCTTCTCTTCATTATAATTTATGGCATTGAAAACAAAAAAAGTATAATTGTCGTATTTATCTACTTTTGAACGCAAAGTATGTTGTAAACAGTCTTCAAGTGTCAAAGGATGGAAATTGAATAGATCACCGACAATATGTAATTCCGTTAACGAAGTATCATATAAATCAACCCAAAGTAAACTCCCTTCATTAATATTTTCTTCCTTCAAGTACCATTTTACTTTTTGAATATCCAATTCACTAATTACTTTTGTTTCATTTTTATTGTATAAATACGTTCTGATCATATACTCTCCACTCTTTAATATCATGATGTAACAAAAGAAAATAGCAACCGTAATCCATGACTATAGTTCCTATTTGCCTTTGCTTATTATTAAAGTACATGATGATCTTTTTGTTCATGTAAGCTTAGGCTTATCGTTTTAGTAAACTTTATATCCAATGAAAAAGTAGTGAATATCGTTACTTTCTCTTCTAGTTGCTAACTTTCGACACGCAAGTCATCGAGGCATCTTGCCACATTTCTCCTGTAGGATCTTACGTATTCTGCTTCTCGAGCAGGAGTCTCACCCCTGTTGCCCATTGAACCAACCATTTTAATAGATGGTGTCCATTATCCATTCTAATGAAAAACAACTATCTTTTAGAAAACAGCTTTTCATAATGAACATAATATTTATTCTTTAAAGAAATCTACTTACTTATTCATTTTTTATTACGTTTTGAGATTTTATTATGTGGTTTTTCTTAGAGAAGGAATATTTAAGGAATGTATATAGATTGACATGGCATTTTTTAACTATGTTCGTACCCTTTCACTATTAAGAAATGTAGCAATTGCTTCATAAACTTCCTTAATATCATCTTTAGAATCCATTATCCCAAATAGATTAAAGAAGCCATGAATCAACCCTTCTTCTCTTCTTAATACAACTGGAACACCAGATTCTTCAAGCTTTTTGGCATATAGTTCTCCTTCATCACGAAGCGGATCAAATTCTGCTGTAATAACAAAAGCTGGTGGTAAATCGGTTAAATCCGGAGCATGCAATGGTGCATGATAATAGTTACTCTTATCTTCTTGTTTTGGAACGTAAAGACTTTTAAATAAAGCCATTATTTCATTCGTTAAAAAATAGCCTCTACCATATTTATGATAGGAAGCATACGAGTTAGGTTGACAATAATCTGTTACTGGATAAAGCAACACTTGTTTTGCTATCGTAAACTCCTTTCGTTCCTTAGCCATAATCGAAACAACTGCCGACAAATTACCTCCAGCACTATCCCCTACTACAGATAATTTCAATCGATCTCCTTTCAACTCTTCCGCATGTTCAAATACCCATTTGGTAGCTGCATAGCAATCTTCTGGCGCTGCTGGGAAAGGGTGCTCTGGGGCTAAGCGATAATCGACGGCTACCAATACTTGCTCAGCTACATTCACAATACTTCTACATACACCATCATGACTGTCTAGATTACCATACACAAAGCCTCCACCATGAAAAAATACAATGATAGGAAAAAGACCTTCTCCTTCTGGTTTATAAATACGCAAAGGTATTTCTCCTGCTAGTCCATCGATTACACGATTCGTTACTTCATGAACTGTTTCAACATTTTCAAATGTTCCTAAAACATTTCGAGCACGTATCTCCTCTAAAGAGGGTATATAGCCTTCTTGATACGTCGGTAAAAAATGATCCAATACATACTTTAGTTTTGGATGAAGAGTTTCCATCGTATACCTCCTTAGAATTTCATTCATAACTGTAGATACTTTTCTACATAAGACTTCCTATTCCTTTAATTTTTCTTAATTTTTCACACAACAATAATTGACTATAAATTTCAAAACACTCTAATAAATCATCTGGAACAGCTTGCGGAAAACTTGGACGAACAACCGTCTAAACTATATTATCATGTAAAAACTAGAAAAAGCTGAATTGCTTAAGAATGTTGAAAGCAAAGTTCTTGTTTATAAAGGTGATGTACAGCTACAAGCAGATAATCGAGAACTTTTCTCTTCCCTATACGTATCATCTAATTGAACCTGCTATAAAGCTGTGTGAAAAGGGACTAGACATTGTTCGAGAAGAAAAGCAAAACAGTCATAATTTACCTTTTGAGTTACAACATGTCTAGTGAACAAGTTACTGCTAAAGAATGGAGAACACATTAACCAAATTAATGAATACCTTTGGTAATGAAGATTTGACTACTGAGAGACAGGATGCTGTTCTAGCTCAAATGTCTGATGAAGATCAAAATAAAGTTGGGACGTGTCCATATGTGATCCTTAGCTATGTAGCTGTTACTAAGCCTGATTTAATGAAAGATTAATGGATTTCTTATACTTCAAAATACCAAAAGAGCTTGTTTGAGTTTATACAAACAAGCTCTTCATATATATAAAAATGAGTTCTTCTAATCCTAATTTCTTTTCACAATCTATTGTGTTCAATCGTTTTCATCATGAATGATCGGACTTAAAAAACACTTGATTGAAAAACGTTCCATAGACTCGTATCACTACAAATTTCTAATAGCTTATTTGTACCTTATTAATTTTTCAAACCCTTTTAGCCTGGACAATAGAATCACCATTGTCTCATTGAACGGAACATATTCTATATATTGAATTAGTTGGAAAAACTCATGAATTTTATTTCGCAACCTACTCTTATACGATTAATAGCCAATAATAATCATATGATTTTTACCACTCTACGAATGAGCGGTGTTATTCGATAGCCTATTATTGCTCCAATCACATTTAAGATCACATCATCGATGTCGAGGCTACCCCTACGTGATATAAACTGCAATAATTCAATTACAATAATTGAAAGAATAGGAATAATGGTTCGTTTTACTATCGAATACTCTTGAGTACTTTTTAAGAGCAGGAAAGCCACACCATACGGTATAAATAAACCGATGTTTGCTACTAAATTATAAGTAGCAATAAGTAAGTTCACTTCTCCTGAAAGATAGTAAAAAATCGTCTGGAAAGGTACAAGATTATAAGAATAATCATTCTGTTCAGCCGGACGGATAAAGAGTAAAATCAAAAGACACATTGTATATAAAACTAAACAAAAATAAAATAGACTTTTAGAAATCTGAATGTTTACTTTTCTGTACCAATAAACGCTGAAATACACCAACACAGTTATGCAAAACCAAATAACCATATAAACAATAAGATGTAAATAATGAAAGAGGTCAAGAAATAAGGGAAACAGTATTACATTTAATATTTGCGATGACAATAGTGCTATGAGATTTGTTTTATTCATTCGATTGCCTCTTTAAATCAAAATATGCTTTAAAAATCCCTTGACCTTTTTTTTATTGACTGGATGTGAATCTGTTTTTGTATTAGGAACAACGACCGAAAAAGCAATCTCAGGCTCATTAAATGGTGCATAGCCTCCCAAAGTTAAATTGTGAGTTGACCGTATGCTTACTTTATCGTTTTGTACGCTCCGTTTTTTCGTCTTTTCAGGATTCAATGTCTTCATTTCTTCAACCTATTCTGCTTAATAAAATAGAGTAAAACCTACAAACGCAATTGCGGTTATACAATACATACTAAGAGTAAATGGAGTTGGAAACACAATATAAATAATGCTACAAAGAATAACAATTAATGCACTTATTGAGCTTAAATTCTTTCTTATTTTAATCATAATAATCATTCCTTTAATCATTTGTAAAAGGTCAGATATTGATCTAAAATAGGTTGGACTTTATTAGATACATAATGGCTTCCACCCCGACCTTTTACATTTTCTATCATTGCTGTAATCAGGATAGATGGTGATTCAGTATCAAAAACTACTAAAAACCCATTTTCTATTCCATCTTCACCTTTTTTATTTTTTAATTCAGCTGTACCTGTTTTTGCTGCTAGTACAGCTTTGGATGTTTTTAAGTTATGCGCTGGCCCTTTTTTTCGTTCAACCACCTGTATTAGCCCACTCTTTACTGTATTTGCTACATTACTTGAAATGGTTTGTTGTGTCTTTGGCGCTTCATTATCATGAATAAGAGTAGGTAGAACCATCTCACCATTATTTGCAAATGGCGTAAACGCAACTCCTAAATGAATGGATGACATTAATACTTGGCCTTGTCCATATGCTGAATCAGCTAGTAATACTTCTGAGTCAATTCCTTTATTAGATAATTGACTTTTTTTCAAATAAATCGGTAGATTAAAATCCTCCTGAAATCCAAATGTTAATGCCTGCTTTTCAAATTGTTTTACACCCATTTCTAAAGCCTCTTGAGCGAAATATATATTGTCGGAATAAGCTAGTGCATCAATCATATTCACAGATGTAACATCACTAACCCGTGTAACGTAATAGCCACCCCAACTATTATCTTTTCTCCATTGAAGACCTGATATATGTCGCACTTTTTCAGGATATGTTGTTCCATTCGTTAAACCTATAGCTGCTGTTATTGCCTTAAAAGTAGATCCTGGTGCATAAACACTAGTAAATCGATTTAAAAATGGAAGATTCGGGTTGTCACTATATTCTTTCCATTTTTCCTCAGTCATTCCCGTTACCATTAAATTAGGATCAAAGGAAGGATAACTTACTAAAGCCAAAAGTTCACCAGTAGATGGATTCATAGCGCTAACAGATCCCACATCATTTTTTAAAGATTGATAGAAATTATTTTGCAAGACAGAATTAATGGTAACGGTAATATTCTCACCATCTTTTACTTCTATTTCTTTTAACACTTTCTTAAGCTTTCCATCTTCGTCGATAATTTGTATACTTCCACCTTTTTTCCCTCTTAAAAGTTCTTCAAAGGTTTCTTCTAAACCTGATTTACCTATGTAGTCGTTGGCAGAATAGACATGATTTTGATCTTTTTCTAGATCTTCCTTTGTGACTTTTCTTACATATCCAATCAGATGTGCCGCACTCTCCTTTAACGGATAATAACGAATCGTTTTTATTTGAAAAGAAGCTCCAGGAATATCCATTAAATCTACTGAATCAAGCTTAAAATCAACTGGCATTGTCGTAATCGGAACAAATAATTCTGGTTTCACCCATTTTTGATTGAGCGCTTTTGTAATATTTTCCTTCGGTATATGAAAGAATTGACTAATTCTCTCAATATTTTTTTCTTTTTCCTCTCCTAAACGACTAGGTATGATTCCTAATTCATATAACTCTGTATTTTGTGCTAGAGGAATGCCATTGCGATCGACAATTTCTCCTCTTGTCGGTATAATCGTTTTTGCACTAATTTTGTCCTCCCACCCCATCTCTGGAAATATTAAGGATGGACTCCATTGAATTTTCCAAGCATCTTCTTCGTTTTTCTCTTCTTTTATAAAGGAAAGGGTAAATGTAGACTGTATTTCTCCAATAAATGTGTCCATTTCAGTTTTAAAGCTACCCTCATATGAATCGTGTTCTTCATCATATGTAAAATGTTTCGATAGTACTCGAATATCGGATACTTCAATTCCGTTATAAATATTCTGGTATTTTTTTATAAAGCTTTCTTTGGTATAATCATATTTTTTGAGTTCTTCTTCAGAAACTAATGACAACATTTTGTTGTAATCTTTTGAAGAAAATTGTTTAATATATTCATTAAAGATAGCCTCAGGCGTAGTTTTGTCTGTTTTATAAATATTCCAATATAGTAATACACAAATTAAGATAAATAAAAAAATTGTTAGCATAATCCATTTTTTCATTCTTCCAACCTACTTTCTTTTTAATTTCTTTTTGTTGGAATGAAGGTGCTTCATATTTTTTAATTATAAAATTGAACCTGTTACATAACCATGTAATGAAAATGAAAATCAGATAACAATAAATAGAATTTTCTGATTTTTCCATAGAGGGGGACTTATTTTTATGCTAACTGACACTTATAAAATTATGTTAAAATCCGTAAACAAAGAACAAAACGGAGAGTATCTATATATATTCGAAGGAAAGAAATTGTTAATTGGCAGAGCAACCCAACATTCCAATGCAGACTTTAAATTATACAATGATTTCGTTTCTAGACAACATTGTACGATATATATGAATAACGGAGAGCTTTTTATTGAAGATTTAAATAGCAAGCATGGAACCGAAGTGAACCATAACAAACTTGACCCCTGGACTCCATATAAAGTGAAACAAGGAGACATTATTCACTTAGTAAATGGTTTAATTGAATTTCAAGTAAGTATAGATAATGAAGTTACTCGAGAATTTACTTTACCTCATCTTACAAATTCAACAACACTTGTATTAAATGATGCTTTACAAACGGTAACTCTAGAAAAGAAAACCATCAAAATGCCAACTAAAGAATATGCTTGTTTTAAATTGCTATATAAAAATATCGGGAATCTTATTTCAAAAGAAGATATTACACATTTTGTATGGCAAGAAAGAGTAGGAGATCCTGATCATATTGTAGCTGATGAAGAAATTAGCTCATTAATCTATAGAGTTAGAAAAAAGGTCAACTGCACCTATACAATTAAATCTGTCATTCATCGAGGTTACTATATGGAAAAGAAAACAGAAAAGTTATAGAACTATACAAAAATGGTTGTCTTCGGCTTTTTTCACTTCTATAACAACAAAGAAAAATGTTTACTTTGAATCAATATGAAAGAACAAAAACACAAGCGTCTTGATCAGCCCGACCAGCATAAGTTGATCCCGACTAATAGGTTATTTCTTAACCTTCTAGTCGGATTGACTTATGACATTAAAAGGCTAGACGCTGAAACTAGACTTCAACAAATTCGAAAATCAAATTATCCACAAGTATAGATTTTTGTCATTTCCTAAACAATTGAAAAAGGACCCTTAAGTTAACATTTTATACTATTTACTCAGCAAGCAAACTTTACTTTCGTTTATGTAAAACAAATTCCGCTTGATATTCCTCTCCTTTTTTCACATAGATTTGATACTTTGTTTGGTCATTAAAACGCTCAACACGGCTGTTGATTACACGGTCAGGTTTGACTACTTTATATGTAATTCCAGCTTCCTTCAAAAGAGAAATAATCTTATAATAGTCCTCATTTCCAAACACTGTATAAACCAATATCCAATTTTTATTTATAAAATACTTTATTAATAAAAAGACAATCACTACAAACATAAAAATAGCTATCGCAATATACACCTTCTTCACCTACCTTCAAGTTGTTATACATACTTATTCTTTTATTGTTCGAAAATCCCTATCTTCACGCACATTAATCACCAAATAAAGCACTAAATGTTATAAAATAGAAACAAATAAATAACTACGTAACATAATAAGAATTCTTCAGGAGAAATGAATGAAAAACATTATGCAATTGCTATTCATCTTACTTCTTTTATCTGGCTGCACCTATCAATATCCTGAAATTGATTGGATAGATTTTATAAAATGGGATAAAAAAGAATATATAGCGGTTAATGATGTAGTGATAGCAGATGAATCATTTATTGGAGAAGAAATTGGAGAAGTTCAATTCAAAGTAGCCAATCATGTACAAGATGCCAACTATAAATCAAAAAATGGAGATGCTGCCTTTCACCGTAAGGGAACAAAAATGTATTCTATTAAAGAGGCATCCAACTTAATAGCCTTGAAAGATTCTACTCTTATTCACGGATACAAAATATATGATTCATCAAATCACAAAAAATATAACTACTTTTTCCGAAATATCCCTTTAAATAATATCCACACGATTGAAGTCTACAACACCTATTCATCGAATAATAAAAAAGTGGCTGTATGGAAGGACCGAGATAATATAGAAATATTTATACAACTTTTAAAAACGAGTAAAAATAATCCGCTTAAATCAATGCCAAAACGCGAAAAACGAAGCCATTTTGATATTCTCCTGTATGTAAATGGACCACTTGCCTATAAAATCTCCATCTTTTATGACGGGGAACAATATTTCTGGTATCCTAATGATACATCGATTCTTTCAAATGACATATCATTCTATTTATCGAATAAGGCAAATTAAATAAAAAGAACAATGGTAATCAATCTCTTTCCATTGCTCTTTGTTATGCTTCGAATTTATTAGTTTAACCGTCCGTTACACATCTTCCCGCTTCTTTTTTACTAAACTAAAAACCACATTCACTATATTTATAGCAAAAATGCATAAGAATAGAATAAAACTGACTCCATCTCCATTCATATTTAAATCATCAACAATCATTCCAGTTTGCCACGAAAGCATACCAGAAACTGCGATACATAAAAACGATAAACAAAATATATAGTAGCGATCCAAACCAGCCATTTTATTTTTTCTTATCCATATCATACAAAAAGTAAAAATCGAAAAAATAAGCAAGAAAATAAAAATAGGTCTTACATAATCAAATACCAAATTAGTACCCCCTATTTAATCTACTAAAGGAAACCATCCTTTCGTTTCTATAATTTGTTTCCATAGCGGATCAGGTATACACAATTTCTGTTGATCCTTTCTACTAAGTGAAGTATGAATCTGTTCTTCTTGCCCTCTGACAATTTTCCCGACCCAATCAGGCTCCATAATTAATTCTCTTCCAAGAGCCAATAATGGGATATCTGTTGATTGGATTGCCCTTATTGCGTCATTTGCTGAACGAATAGAGCCGACTCCGATGATTGGAATCCTTTCCCCTACTTTTTCTTGAATTAATTCTATTCTCGGTCTAACTGCATCCACACCACGACGAGCTTCAGACCAAAAATCAAGCATAGAAATATGTATGTAATCCAGACCTTTATCTGCTATCGCATCTACTAGGTTAAAAGTGTCTTTCATTGTAATACCAGTTGTTTCTGGTTCTTCAGGGGATAATCGATAGCCAATGATAAAGGGTTCTTTTGCATAATGTTTCACTACCTTTTGTACTTCTTCAATAATAGCAAGTGGAAAGGCAAGTCTATTTTTTAAACTCCCTCCCCAACGGTCTGTTCTTTGATTACTAAAAGGAGAAAAAAATTGTTGTAGTATAAATCCGTTTGCTCCATGTAACTCTACACCATCAAATCCTGCTTCAATTGCTCTTCTAGTTGTTTGTCCAAAAGCTTCAATTAACTGTAAAATTTCTGTATCAGTCATACTTCTAGGAGCCTTTTTCACCATATAAGCCCCTTTATCATTTTCAGAAACAACAGAACTCGGAGCAACGATTTCACCATTTTGAACTAAAGATGGCTTCGCATGTCTCCCCCCATGATACAATTGTAAAATTGCTTTTGCTCCATGGTTCTTTATAGTTGACGCTAACCTTTTCATACTAGGGATCATTTCATCTCGATCACCTGCAAATTGTCCATCAAAGCCTTTTCCATTTGCCTGCACATAGGTACAAGCAGTCACTACCATGCTTACATCATTCGCCCTTCTTGTATAATAGGCTAGTTCTTCTTCTGAAACAGTGTCATCTGCATTTGCTGAATAAGTTGTCATAGGAGCCATGATAATCCGATTTTTCAATTCTACCCCACACGGAAGTGTAAATGGAGTAAAAAGAGGTTGAAAGCTTTCATTCATATTTCTAGTACCCACTTTCATTGATTTTGTACCTATCATATAGAATAGTGGTCATAAGAATAAAGTGATTAGCTCACTTTAAAACACTATTTATTTACTATTCAGCCTTTTCGACCTTTTCTTTTTTCTCACAATCAAAACAAATAAGCAACTGATTATGTTCTAAAATAATTCCATTCAAAAATCCATCAAGGCAATAAAGTTCCTTTCTACATATCGAGCAATTACCTATAAATTCTTTCATCCTATACTCTCCTTTCAATCATCAGATCATTTTGTAAAAGTTTCTACAAAACTTACTAATAAGCCTTTACAAAAAATATCGAATTCCTGCCATACAGACAATACCGAAAATAACTGTTAACGATAAACTTTTCGTCCATATCGCAACAATTAATGTTGGTATAATAGCAAACAAGACATTCCAATCAATCGAAACAGATAGGTCTCCATCAATAAGAAAGCTATCCACAATTAGCGCTGTAAGTATACAAATTGGTATAAACGATAGCCACTTAATGACCGATTGAGGTAGATTTAAATTTCGAACAACTAAAAAAGGAAGGACTCTTGGTATAAATGTTACAATTGCACTTCCCAAAATCACAAGAAAGACAGTTAAACTTATACTCATCTATCTGTCACCACCCCTATTGTTGCAACAAGGATTGTAGATAGAATAACTGCAACATGAGATGGAACAAACATACAGAAGATAACCATTGCAATAATCATATATAAAACCAGAGATAAATAGAAATAAAGCTTCGTTTTCTTTACACTTTGTAATTGTAAAACAAGCAAAGCTATAAACATTGCGGTTAAAGCAAAATCCAATCCAAACACTTCCGGATTAGAAATCCACTTACCAAATAAAGTTCCAATAACACATGAGACAATCCATGATAAATAGGCTGTAATATTTAATCCATTCATCCAATGATCATTTAGCTTCTCACCTTGAGCTACTTTATTCGCAGCAACACCAAAAGATTCATCAGTCAGCAAAGTAGCAAAGCCAACATTTTTTAATACAGAATATTTTGTAAATTGAGGTGCTAATGCCATACTTAATAATAAATGTCGTAAATTGACAATAAAAACGGTTAAAATAATAACAGAAATAGGACTACCTGCAACTAATAAAGCACAAATAATAAATTGCGATGCACCAGCATATACGAGTATAGACATCAGTGCCATTTCTAGTACACTTAAATGTGATGCTGCAGCAACGATTCCAGCCGCAAGTCCAATGCTAATATAGCCAATTAATGTTGGTATGCAATCCTTCACGCCTTGAAGAAACGGATTTGTTTCTTCTAACTCCATTGCTTTTGATACTTGATTCACCTTTACCCCTCCTTGTTTGTTATATTATACAATCGTGTGTTATAATTAACAACGAAATCTTTCAAGGAGTGCTATGCATGGAACCCATTCAGGAAACGATAGCAAAGAACCTGTTACAAATAAGAAAATCTCGTCATTTAAGTTTAGATAAAGTGGCTGAGCTTACAGGTGTTAGTAAAGCTATGTTAGCGCAAATAGAAAAAGGACGCTCTAATCCAACCGTCACAACATTGTGGAAAATCGCGAATGGATTACAGGTATCCTTTTCAACATTTATGAAAGAAGAAGATCGACCTCAAGTGACGAAAATCAAACTAAATGAAATTGCCCCTGTAAACGATGAGAATGGTAATTATTTAGTTTATTCCATTTTTCCATTTCATCCCGATAAAAAATTTGAAATATACAAAGTGGATATTCAACCAGGTTATCGACACACATCAGAAAGTCATTTTGGAGAAGAATACATATTGATAAAAAACGGTGTATTAGAAATTGAAATTCAGGGAAATCCATTTACTTTAACTGAAAATGAGGTAATGACTTTTTCTGCAAATAGTGAACATACTTATATCAATTCCACTGATAAAGTCGTAAGCTTTTATAATGTTATCTTCTATCCTTCTTAAAATTTCACAGAATCCATCAATAAAAGCTACAGCTTTTCATTTTAGTAGCTCTTCTTAACTATAATCTATTTATTGTTTCTGTTTTTCCTTAATTGTTGATATTTCATTTTGGTTGCTTTCTAAAAGATTATTATTTTTATACGTTCGGTGAAAAAAACAGTGGATATAAAGTCGGTTGATAGGAGCGTAAGGTGCGTAATTCTTGCGGGGAAGCGGGAAAAGCAAGATTCTATAGGCACTTTATAACAAGGAGAGCTCACCGCGCCACAGGAAAAGCAGTTCAAGTGAGCCCCCGCAGCGATTGAGGAGACTCACTTACTAACAAAAGATCTTTTTTTACTTCAACAACAATTGTGTTTTTTATTATACGGTTATTCTACTGATTTTAAAGCCTCAATCATATCTACTCTCTTTAGTTTGATATGCATGACAAGCATAACAAATAATGAGAAAATAATGGTTAATACCGCTGAATACACATAACTAGTCACATGTACAACATGACTAAACATAACTTGGTCTACCTCCACAGTCGAAATAACAATTTGAAGTAACCCATTTCCAAATAGAAACCCAAGAGCAATGCCTAATATAGTTAGAATCATATTTTCTCGATACACATACATCGTCACTTCTCTTGGATAAAACCCTAGTACTTTAATAGTAGATAATTCACGAATTCGTTCAGAGACATTTATGTTTGCTAAACTAAATAAAACAACAAAAGCTAATAATGCCGCAGAAACGATTAAAACGATTACTACCACATTTAAACTATCCATTGTATTTTGTAATAAATTGCTATAGGTATTTGTATAACTAATCCCAATTACTCCACTTATATTCATTAATTGTTCTGCAAAAGTATTTTCCCATGATTCATTTGTATTTTTCAATTTCAATAGATCAACGTTATAATTCGGTTTTTCTCCAAAAATAGATTGATAATAAGAAGGTGAAACAAAAAGAAAGTGTCCTGCATACATTTCAACAATATCATTCACCTTTAATCGAAACTGTTCACCATCACTTTTTTTTACAATGAAAGAGTCTCCAACTTTCACATTATATAAAGATGCTAATTTTTCAGAAAGGACCGCTCCTTCATGAGGTATCTTCACCGATTTCTTTGTGTCCATATGTCGCAATGTAATATAAGTATTCAATTCCTTCTTCTTCTCTGGAACCATTACCATTACTTCTTGATTATTTACACCTTTTTTTACTGCCGTCATATTAGCTTGAAAAACACTGGTTTTCGAAGTCACATTATCCTTTTTCGCTAACAGCTGATCATACGTCTTTATTTCTGCATCATTTGATAATAATACCGCTGCATCATATTTCATAATTTCACCATATTGCAGTGGCACAAGATCTTGGATAGTATCTCGTAACCCATAGCCTGTGAACATTAATGCCGTGCAGCCAGCTACCCCAAAAATTGTCATAAACATTCTTTTCTTATATCTAAATAGATTTCTCGATGTAACTTTGCTTGTAAAATTCAACCGTTTCCATATGAATCTTATACGTTCCAGTAGAATTCGCTGACCATTTTTTGGAGCTTTTGGACGCATAAGTGTAGCTGCATTTTCCCGTAATATGTTTCTTGTGGAAACGAAAGCGGTAGCGCTTGTACAAATTAATGCAACAATAACAGCAACCGTAATGATTTTAAAATCAAATAATATAATTAAATCTGGCATATCATACAATGTTAAATATGCATTATAAATGATTCTAGTAAATAGCTCTAAGCCAATAAGTAAGCCAAAAAAGGAGCCAATAATAGAGGCTAAAGAACCATACACAAAATATTTAGCAATAATATCTTGGTTTTTATAACCTAAAGCCTTCATCAAACCTATTTGGGTACGTTGTTCATCTACCATTCTAGTCATTGTTGTTAAACAAACGAGAGCTGCTATTAAGAAAAACAGCACTGGAAAAATGGACGATAGTGAAGTTATTCGATTAGCATTATCTTTAAAATCGGAATATCTCGGATTATTAGAACGATCATTTACATAATACTTTGGTAACTCTAGCTTTTCTAAATCAGCTTTTGCTTGTTGAATTTTTTTCTCTGCCTCTTTAAATTTCCTCTCTGCTTTTTGTTTTTCTTTTTGAAAAAGGGCTAGATTTTTTTCATATTCATTTTCACTTACATCGATTTTTGACTTTGCATTAGTTAAATCTTGTATTCCTTTAAACTTCTCATTCTTATATTGTTCCCAAGCTACAGCTAATTGTGCTTTACCTTTTTTATATTGTTCTGTTCCTAATCTTAATTCATTCTCAGCTTCTCTTATTTCGACTTCTTGACTAGCAAATTTCTGTTTAGTTGTTTCAAGATTATTCTTTTCAGTTGTTAACTGTGCTTGTGTTGCTTGGATTTTCATGAAATTTTCACCATATAATAATCCTGCTAATTCAAGTTCTTGTTTCTGTTCATTTAATTCTTTTTGTTTTGTCTCTAATACTTGTTCAGCTTCCTTTAATTTTGCTTGGCCTTCAGCTATTGTTTTTTTACCATTTACTATTTTACTAGAGGTATCATCTAGTTCGAGTTTTGCCGCTTGTAATTGTTTTTCCTTTTCATTTAGTTGTGATTCTACAGTCTGTAATTTATTATATAGTTCAGATTCTCCATGTTTATATTGTTCTCTTGCTTTATTAATCTCCTCTTTTGCATTCGTTAGTTTTTTCTGATTATTCACTAACTCCTGCTTGCTTTGACTCAATTTTGTTTCTGTTTGATTAATTTCCTTCTCAGCTTCCTGTTTCATAGCTGTTAAACGAGATTGTGGCTGATTCTTTAAAAGCTTTTCAATAGTTGCTATATTTGTCTCAATATACTGTTCATATTCTTCGGAATACGCAGGAGCATATTTCGTATTCTTTAATAGAATTCTAGCAACAGTATATACATCCATATTGAAATCTTGTTCAGGAATGATGAGAAACGCATCTGCTTTCCCTTTACCTATAGAACTAACTCCACGCTCACTTTTTTCAATATATTGACTAGATGTAACGAAACCTACAATTTTATATGTAGTTTTGTGAAATACATCACTTAATTTTTGATTTTCATTCTCTTCAAATGTTATTATATCTCCAATTTTAAATTGATTAGATAACTTATGATCCATTGCCATTTCACCTGAAGCTGATGGCATACGTCCTTTATTGATTTGATAGTTATTAATTTTTTGGTTATCAGAAGTTGAAAAAACTTTCGCAACTAAATCAGAATTCTTAAATGCTACATCAGCTGAATAACCAAATTCTATATTTTCGACTCCTGAAGCTTTCTTTAATATTTTTTCATCACTTTCATCTAAACCATATGTAGATTGAACTTCAATGTCTGCTAAATGATATTGATTATAGTATTGATTAGCAGTATGTAACATATCTGGACCTGCAGCTTTTAATCCTACAAAAAAAGCAACACCAAGCATGGTAAGAATGAGAATGGAGAAAAATCTCCCCTTTGAATACCAGATTTCACGATTTATATCTTTATATAATGATTTTTTCTTCATTTCCATCACCACTCAATATTTTCAATTGGTGTAGGATTTGAATTGACTTTTACTTGACGAACCTTGGCATTATTGATTTCAATTACACGATCTGCCATTGGGGCAATCGCTAAATTATGAGTAATGACAATAACCGTCGTCCCTTTATTACGACATGTATCATGCAATAACTTCAAAACAGACTTACCTGTTTCAAAATCTAGGGCACCAGTTGGTTCATCACAAAGTAATAACTTTGGACTCTTTGCTACAGCTCTTGCAATAGCCACTCGCTGTTGTTCTCCTCCGGACAGTTGAGCAGGAAAATTATTAAGTCGTTCCTCTAAACCAACCTCTTTTAAAACTTCCGTTGCCTCTAATGCTTTTGGCGATATTTGCGAAGCCAATTCAACATTTTCTTTTGCTGTTAAATTTGGAACTAGATTATAAAATTGAAAGACAAATCCAACATCCGCTCTTCGATAACCTGTTAATTGAATAGAATTAAATTTTGCAATGTCCGTACCATCAACAATAACTTGGCCTTCATCACACGTATCCATCCCTCCAAGTATATTCAAAACGGTAGACTTTCCTGCTCCAGAAGGTCCCACTATAACTGCAAATTCTCCTTTTTCTATTTCAAAGGTCACGCCATTATTCGCCGCAACAATTGTATCTCCCATTTGATATGTTTTATAACAATCTCTTATTTCTACAAATGCCATGATATAAACCTCATTTCTTTAGGTTGTATCTTGTTTTATTACCTATTAACAAAGAGTGAGTAAATTGATGGTCAATTCATTAAAAGAAAAATACAAGCTAAATCCACTAGCGAGTAGTCTTACAATAATCAACTTTTGAGAAAGTCACTCTAGTTTTACTTCCCCTAGAAAGTGAAATTTATATGTTGTTCAATTGAATTTTTTTAAAAGATTATTTCTTTAGAACCATCATAAATATGAATAAAGAGAATTTATATGAACAAGCCATAGCAACCTATAATCCAGGAATCCCTTAAGGCATCCAGCAGCTTTCATTCACGCTTATATAAAAAAATAGGGACCTCATAAAAGTGCAAAATGCCACTTTTATGAAGTCCCTCCTTAAATTGATTTACAAGCTCGCAAATTGATCGACTAATTGACTAAATCGTTGCAACGCATTATTAATCGGTTCTGGATTTGTTAAATCCACACCTGTTTTCTTTAATAGCTCTAATGGATAATCCGAGCTGCCACTTTTTAAGAATTCCAAATAATTCTTTTGCATATCTTTATTGCCTTTTAACAGCTGATCAGCAATATAAATGGCTGATGCATAACCCGTTGCATATTTATAAACATAAAAAGGACGATAAAAATGAGGAATTCGTGACCAACCATATTTCACTTCATCATCAAAAACTATCATATCACCATTATATTCACGGAATAATTTTTCATATATTTCATTAAATTTTTGTACATTTAATGGAACGCCATTAGCTGCAAGTTCATGTGTGATTTTTTCAAATTCTGCAAACATTACTTGCGTATAAAAAGTGCCACGGAATTGATCGATAAAATGATTAATTAAATATGCCTTGACTTGATCGTCTTTTGCATTTTCTATTAAGTAATTAATTAACAAAACTTCATTAACCGTTGATGCGACTTCAGCAACAAAAATGGAATAGCCTGCCGATATACGAGGCTGATGGCTTGATGAAAGCCATGAGTGCATAGCATGACCAAGCTCATGAGTTAACGTAAAACAGCTATCTAAATCATCGTGATGATTTAGCAATACGAATGGATGAACACCATAAACACCCAAGTTATATGCACCAGATCGCTTACCAGGAGTTTCTCTAACATCGATATAGCGCTTATCTTTAAAAGAAGAAATGATAGCTAAGTATTCATCACCTAGTGGTTTTAACGCCTTTAGCATTGTATCATATGCTTCATCATATGAGATTTCCTGCTTCACTCCTTTTACGAGATCAACACTTAAATCATATTGATGCAGTTCATCTAATCCTAGCTTTTCTTTACGAATTTCAGTATATTTATGAACGGGAGCTAAATTATTTTTCGTAGCTTGAATTAAATTTTCGTATACGTCCTTGGATACCATATCTCCAAAAAGAGCTTTTTCGAGTGCCGATGGATATTGGCGTATATTAGACAAAGTTACATTCGTTTTAATAGCGGAAGAAAGTGTTGAAGCAATCGAATTTTTCAATTGAAGATAAGGCTTATAATAGGCTTTATATGCTTCTTTTCTTACCTCTCTATCTTCATCTTCTATTAGTTTCGAATACATTCCTCTTGTTAGTTCGACCTTTTCTCCATCTTTATTCATAACCTCACCAAATTGGATATCCGCATTGTTAATCATTTCATATGTTTTTCGCGATGCACCTAATGATTCCCCTAATTGAGAAAGAAGTGCTTCTTTTTCCTCTGTTAACACATGTTGTTTATAACGATATGTTTCTATTAAATCTTGTTCAAAGTATTTCAAACCTTCATTTTCAGCAATATACTTTTTCAAATCAGCTTCATCTATACTTAATAATTGTGGAGTAAAAAAGGATAATGCTGAATTAATTTTTACGGCTAAGTTTGAAGCTTTATCTGTTAAAACTTGAGCTTCAGAGTCCCTTGTGTCTAAATCTTTTTTTAACATACCATACACATAGACATTATTAAATAAACTTGACATTTCTTCTTGCTTTGTCAGAAATTCTAATAGATTTTTTCCATCATTCACTTTTCCGTCAAAGGCAGCTAACTCCTGGGCCATTGCCTCAACTTTTGAATAATCAGACTCCCACGCCTCAATTGATGAATACAAATCGTTTAAATTCCATTTTTCTTGTTCTGGGACTTCATTACGACTGTTATATGTAATCATACGCTCTCTCCTTTAATTAATAGAGGTTATCGTTCCCTCCGTATATTTTCTACATTTTGAAGCGAGACTCTTACATTTCACTGAAGGTATAGTACGTACAGTACTAATAAGTCTCAACGAAAAAACATAGAATTTCTCATAATACTAAGTACTCGTAAATGTAGACTTTATTTTATGTGATTATCTTTAATAATAGCACTAGTCACTTCATTTCAAAAAGAAAACCATCAAAATTTTCATTATGTAATGATTCCCTTCTCTCTCCCATATTCAATTAAACTTTCGTAAGGATCTCCTTCTAGTTGAAGTAATTTACAAAACGCAGGCTCGGTTTTATATCCTAGTTTTTTTAATGCGATAATTTTTTCTCTCATGGAAGGATTACGTAACATTACTTCATGCTCAATGAGCATATGGATATAAGCATATTGATGATCAACTGCCTTCGATTGACCAAAGAGTTCAAATTCAAATCCTTCATATATAAAATTAGCTTTTATTGTAGGTTGATTACGAATAATCTTCTCTTTCAGGTTAAAGTTTAGCTGCTTACTATATAATTGAGTAATCGTATTCTTCCAATCATGAAAGTCTTTCACATCCATTATGATATCCAAATCTGAATCTTCTAAATCAATTTGAATTGGAATTGTTCCACATAAAATAGGTGTGTATGATAGTAAATCTTTCATCACTCCTATTTTATTGATTACATCATAAGCACGTCGTTGCTTTTCGTTACCGTTGCGAAGATATTCTATTGTTTTAAACATTTACTACCTCCTCTTCTCTAGAATTCATTATAAAAAAATAGTTTAAAATATGGTACGATATCATTGTAAAAGCTGCGATTTATTATTAAAGGAATGTGGTATCATCTTGTACAAACAACCCTCTACATCAACTAATCCTATCCAAGGGAAAATTATTGTCATCACAGGTATACTCTCTAAAACAAGAAGACAAATGGCGCAAGAGATCACTCTAAAAGGTGGGATAATGGCAGGCTCTGTAACATCCAAAACTGATTATTTGATCATTGGTCAACGATTTGGTGATACAAAAGTATCAGCCGCTTTCAAACATGGAACATATACTGTGACTGAGGAAGAATTTCTTGAAATTATGAACTCTAATTGAACAGATAGAAGAATAAAGCGTCTCAAAAGTATGCAACACCTACTGTTGAGACGCTTTTTATCTTTTATTCTATAAATCGTTTTTCACAATGAGTCCTAACAAACCAGCAAAACCAATCGCTTGCTCCGGAGAAACGATACAGCCATTTAAATCATCTCTTCCTACAAGTAATTGATTAAACGTACAACTTGTTAAATCCATTCCATTAAGAGATGTACCACTAAGATTCGCTTCATTTAGATCACAATTTTCAAAAGTCACTTTATGAAATGTTGCTTCATAATAATCTGCATTCCTTAATGAACTATTCATAAATGTTACTTGCTTCATTCTACTATAGCCGAATGCAGTTAAATTACCATGACAATGATTAAATAGAACATTATGTATAGTTGCTTCAGATAAGTTCAAACCTACTATTTTAGATTCATTAAACTCAACACGATGAATGATTGCATCTGTAAAGTTAGCATTAGATAAATCACAATGATCAAATATAACATCTATTAATTCAATATTCCTAAAATCCACATCAATAAAATGTACATTTTTAAATATAACCTGTTCGAATCTAAGTCGTTCTATTTCCTCTCCAACTATCCTACAATCATTGATTTCAAGTAATTCAAACGAACTTTCATTCATGTCAAGGTATTGAACAGATGTCAAACCTCCTGGAATTTTAGGGGGTAGAATTTTTATTTTAGCCATAATTATAAATGGCTGTTTCCTCATACTTTGTTGCCTATGAACAAGTAGTGAAGATAGGGTGAGTTGAATTCCGCTCCAGGATGTTTGCTTTTTGTAGAGGTGGTGCTCCCATAAGAATCTTCCACCTAGGGTTCCAATCAACCTTTTTATGCATTGTTTATTCACTGTACTTGTTTAGAAACAACAATCTTTTAGAAAACAACCTCAATATTAGTGCATTAATAAATCATTTCATCAAGTATAATCTATCATACTTGAATTACTATGTTATCACTAGGAAATTCTCTTCATTCGATCATTAGTAGCTTGGTTATCTCTCATATGTTGCTCGTTATCAATCATTCTTCTTTCAATCCGCTCATTTATATCTCAATATCGATCATATCTTTCCAAAACATACTTACCCCAAAAAAGAAGAGCTATCTTAAAAGACAGCCCTTCTTATATACTAAATTTTTATTACATAATTAGCCTTTATTATTCATTTTACTAAACATAAATGTGACAGCAAGACCTAATATAAAAGTAATCACGCTTATAATCATTGTCATTATACTATTCGGAATTCCTGGAAATACTACAAAGATTGATCCGACAATCAAGCCTATGATTACAGCATAAGTTATATATGGATAATGCTGAAGCACATAGCTAATGGCTTTGCTACTGACTATAAAACCAACAATTACACCCGCACCAATAGTTAAAATGATGGGTAAATTTAAATTTGATAGTGCTGATATGGCTGTCGAATATACACCTAGTATAAGCAGAATAAAAGAACCGCTTATTCCAGGTAGTAGCATCGCCATACTACCTAACCAACCAGCAAAAAACAAGCCAATTGTTGATGCCCATGTTAAACTTGTAATAGGTTGCGTTTCATTAGGTTTAATAAACGCTAAAGAAGCTAGCAAAGCAGCTACTACCAATAAAAGTGTGATATGCTTCCCGGTAAAATGTTTTTTAACATTGGCTTGTACAGAAACTAAGGGTAACACACCAATAATTAAACCTAGAAAAAAGAATTGCGTTGGCTCATAATGTTTTTCTAATAAGTAATCAATCACTCGACTTAATAATAATAAGGAAATACCAATCCCTAAACCCAATGGCAATAAGAATCCAATATGTTTCTTCCAATCGCGACTAAAAAATCCACTTATCGCATTTAATAATCGATCATATATGCCTAAAATAAAGGCAATCGTACCACCACTAACGCCGGGAATTAAATCGCTAACTCCCATTAAGATGCCACGATAAATGTTTCTCCATTCCAATATAACTGTCATACCCTTCTTTATAAGAATAAGCACTTTTGTGTACTCATTCACATTCTACATTTTTTTACCCTGTAAAACAAGAACTCATCTTATGGTTCATCCTTATTCACATGCAAAAACACACTTTTCCTAAAAGTGTGTTTTTGATTTCATTTCTTCTAAAATGGCTATTATAATTGGCTCTCTTTTCCCTTTTGTTTATTAGGCAAAACAGCACTCTCACATTTTTCATAAAAGTCTAGAAGTACTTTAACAACACGACTTTTAGGAATGAGCTTGTAGCAAATAAAAGATGAAACAATAGCAACTGCTGCTCCTGTTAGAACATCCGCCGGATAATGAACACCTACCCACATACGTGAAATTGCTACAAAAATAGCTAAAAATAACCATAGGCTTCTAAATCTTTTATTAAACAAAAAGAACGTGAAACATATAGCGAAGAAGACCATAGTATGGTCACTAGGAAATGAATTACCTATATCCTTTTCAATAAGCTTACTAACGTTCGACAACTCGACAAAAGGCTGATAATTTGAATAAAAGTGACCCAAGCTTTTACCAATCAGCTCAGCTAGCGCAAAAGAAAAGACTGCACTTCCTACCATAAGTCTATTTTGTCTCGTTCTCGTAAACCAAAAGACAAGGAGTGCAAATGCTAAAAAATAAATCATATACTCTGCTAAGAATATAAAAAGGGGATTTAAGAACGTGTTATCTTTTCCTAAATCATTGATTAGCCTAAATAAATCTGCATTATATGGTATATTCATTTTCTCCCCCCTTCCTCTATGAGATTATACGAAATATTTATAAAAAATAACATTTATATACCTTACTTTAATCTTTCATTTCTGAAAGAAAAGAACGTAAAGAATTTCACCGAATAAGACGAAACCATTTTCTGAAAATTAACTAACAACCGTAAAAGCTTATCAAAAATACTTAATTATCACTTCTTCCATACAAAGAAAACACACTTTCTTATAAAGAAAATGTGTCAAGTGATGCTATTTTCACATAGGTACTATTAAAAGCCATTCCTTCAAAACAAGAGGACATCTCTCCCATATCCGTAGGTGTATACGAAATTAATTCATTAACTAATAAATGATCCGCTTGAACGAGTAAAATGGAAGGATGTATTTCCTGTGAAAATAAACATTTCAATTTTAACTCACCATTACGATTATAAATAACAACTCGTGAATCATTCCTTATTCCTTTTTTCTCTGCACTAATAGGATGTATATACACAATGGGTTCTTTACTTTTCTCTTGTAAAAAGTTCAAGTTTTTAAATTGAGAATTTAAATTAAATTGTCCGTGATTAGAAAGAAGTAAAAATTGATCCTTCTTTACTTTTTCATGACTTAATGGGTACATGGCGATAGGAGGCTTCCCATTGTTTAACGCTTTTTCTGAATAAAATTCAAATTTTCCGGATGGTGTTTCAAATTGCCATTTATCCCATGCAATCTTCGGAAAGTCTAACAATCGTGGCCCTTGTAATAGCTCTTTCCAGCTAGAAATACCTAATCGCTTATAAATATCGTCTGTAAATTGTTCTGTTATGAAGTCTTCCGTAGACTTATCATAAGGAAAACTTGAGAATCCAGGTCGTAATTCATTTAGCCTTTTTGATAGTAAACACGAAATATCTAAATCACTTTTACTTTCATAAAAAGGTGAAATAGCAGGCTCGTTAATCCCAATCCAATGATGCCAATAACTAGGTACGATATCCCATTCTTCAAAGTTGGTAGTAGTGGGTAGTACAATATCAGAAAGCTCAGCAGATGGAGTTAAAAATTGATCAACTGTCACAATTAACTCCAATTCCTGCAATTGTTTTTTCAACAACTTTTGATCAGGGTTTTGCGCCAATAAGTTACGACAAGAAATCCAAAGGAACTTAATGGGTGGATTCTTCGTAAACTTTAACGACTGAGCAAAGTCATTCATGCTGATCGACCTCACACAGTCTGACTCTGAATAACCTTGGTTATAATAATTCATTATTTTATTTGAGAATTTCCAACTCCCCATTTGTGCATATAAAACACCCGTACCTGGTTTTCCAACATTACCTGTCATGGCCATTAATGCATTAATAGTGCGTATATTTTGCCCACCATTTATATTTCTTTGAAAACCAAAACCTATCCAAGTAATCGTTTTTTTGGCTTTTGAAATATGAGCTGCTATGACTTGAAGAGCATCCTTAGATAGACCACACTCTTGAAGTAACAGCTCCAAATCCAGAGAATTCACATAATCAATGAATGCATGAAATCCTTTTGTATTCTGATTGAGAAATGACTCGTCATGATTATTCTCATCATAAATAACTTTTGCTAACGCTAAAGCAAGTGCACCATCAGTACCTGGATTTATTTGCACATAAATATCTGATTTTTTTGCTGTCGCTGTATAAACCGGATCTATCGTAATGATAGTTGCTCCTCTTTGTTTAGCTTCATATAAATACGGTACTGAATGCATGGATGTCCAAACTGGATTACTCCCCCATAAAATAATGGTATCTGCTAGTGCTAGTTGACTTGGATCAGAGTTTTTATAATTGCCAAAATCATAAATGGAAGCATCTAATCCAGAAGACCAACACGGTGAACCAACAGCCCGAGTCGTTTGTCCCAGACTATTAAAGAATCCCTCTACACTATTATGAAGTACACCAAAGTTTCCTGAATATTTATTTAATGCTAAAGATAAGTTTGAATGATATCGATCATATAACTCAATCATTTTTTGACAAATGATTTCAATTGCCTCATCCCAAGAAATTCTAATCCATTCCCCACTTCCTCTTTTAATCTGCTTCATCGGAAATTTGAGCCTTTCTGGATGATAGACATGGGAGAGATAATTGTAACCTTTTGGACAAAGCTTTCCTTTTGTATAACCGTGTTTTTGATCTCCAGAAATCTTCATCAGCGTTCCATTTTTCGTATACCCTAACATAGCACAGCTACTATAACAATTTCGCGGACATATATGTCGAGTTACTTTATAGTTTTGATCCAAGCTCTTTACCTCCTTTCTTACATCTTTACTGCTAGTCATTTATAACGAAGACTGTTTTCGCAAACTTTGAAAGTGAGTATAGGTATAGGTTGCATCCACAGAAGTCTCGCACCTTACGTTTCTATCAACCGTGTTCTTTATCCTCTGATTTTAATCACCGAACATATTGAAAAGCAACTCTCTAAAAAAAACAGCTATATTAAAAGTTCTACATTATAATAAAAATATTGCCTTCAACACTGCTTACCTTTCTAATTGAGTAAAATACATTACTATTCTCCTTTTAGGCATAGCTGATAAAATCATAACATCTTTATATGTGAATTTCATCACATTTTTCTTACTTTCTGATCTCATTTCTTGTATGATAATGAATGAGGTGATTCCAATGAAACAGCTTGCCTTTTTTATTGATGTCAATAAATGCATCTATTGCCGTTCTTGTACGTATGCTTGTAGCAATGAACATGAAACTAGTCAAACAAATCGAAGAAGAATCCAAACTATTTATCAACAGGATGAACAAGAGCATATTCATTTTTCAACATCTTGTAACCATTGTGAAACACCAGCATGCATGACCGTTTGCAATCACCATTGTATTCGAAAAATGCGTAATGGTATTGTAGTTTTAGATAATCAAAACTGTGTTGGCTGTGGTAAATGCGCATCTGCATGTCCATTTCAAGCAATAACCATTCACAAAAGCACAAATAAAGCTGATAAATGTGATATGTGCTACGGGCGCTTACAAAAAGGCGAACAACCTGTTTGTGTGCAAGCATGTATTGCTGAAGCTATTTCAATCGGGTCAATAAATGATGAATGTGATGATTTATATAAGGCTACATTAAAAGAATACACGATGAAAACAATTACAAATCCATCTACACGATATAAATATCAAAAAGCAAATAGAACACAGATTTGGGCTAAAGAAAGTGAGTAAGAAAGCTATGTCACTAACATTTAATCAACTGATGACCTGTAACCCCTTCTTTTTTGGTAACATTCTTGCTGGTTGGAATGGAAAAGCAAATATTATTTCAAATGTTTGTTTTAATGAGATTCCATCTCAACCAGATAGCGTGTTAATTATTGAAAGCACTGAACAACAATTCCCCTTAATAGAAGCTAGTCTTGAGAACAAGCTAACGAATGGAATTATTGTTTTTTCAAAAACCAACAGATCTGTACCCTATTATTTAATTGATCTAGCAAATGAAATTCAAAAACCCTTACTCTTCTTTGTAAAGGAAGATGAGCATTATTTACTTAATCAGTTAAACCAAGTATTATCTTTAGAAAAACAAAACCTACTCCATATTCTTTCAAATGAAATGGTCTCTTATTGGCTCGAGATTTTAAATATGAACGATATTCATACTGTTTTGAAGCGTCTTAGCAAATTTATAGGGCAAGAGGTTATGTTTTTTAATAACAAAAAGCAATATGGCAATCTCTCATCATTTCATTTATCTAGCAATGATATAAACCATTTAAATGAATTTCAATTAATCGAAAATGATATATCTATTATTAGCGACGGTTCAAATGAGTTCTTCTCATACAAGATTAAAGATTCTTTTGAGAATACGATTGGCTATCTTTTTCTAGAGAAAATCCGCAATCGACTGGACTTTGATATCATTCGTTTATTTCAACTTGTAACTCCAGCTATAAAGACATGGATTAAACAAGAGGAAAGTGCACAATCTATCCATTTAAAATATCGAGATCAATTATTTTTTGACATATTAAATAACAATATTGAAACGGAGAATGAATTACATGAGCTCATACAGATTTGGAAAATGGATTTTACCCCAAACGGTTTTGTATTAGCCATTAATTTGCAAAGTAATCATGCCATTACAAAAGACATCATTAACAATATTCAAAATCAACTCGAAACGCATGACAGATTAAATATTTATTCAACCTATTTAAGCCATCGAATTGTTTCCATTATCTTTTTTAAATCCAAGACGATATCAAAAGAAGAGTTTAATCAGTGGCTCCGTCAAACACAATGTAAAATTTCAGAATTATACCCTGATATTAAAACGGTAATTGGCATTGGTCGTCCCTATGTTTCAAACCTAGATTTGCATAAGAGCTTTCAAGAGGCAAAAATAGCCTTACAAATGCATGATTATGTTCAAGGTAGTGATGGTTTGATTCATTATCAAGATATTGGCTACATTCGCCTGTTATCCTATATCCATGATGACTTATTAAAAGATTTTTCGAAGCAGTATTTAGGAAAACTCATGAACCATGATCGAGAAAACGAAACGGAGCTTATTCAAACGTTATATTATTATTGCAATCATAACGGTGATATCTCTAAAACAGCTCAAGCACTTTTCATTCATCAAAATACACTTCGTCAACGGTTAAAAAAAATTGAAAGTATTTTAGATGTACAGCTAAACTCCTATACTGATTTAATGAATTTAATGCTCTCATTAAAAATTTCACAGGACATGAGATAGCATGGGTAATCTATAAAAAACCTTAACTAATTAAAGGCTTGCCAAAAGTGAGATCTATTCACCTATGACAAGCCCATACTTATTGAATCATTTTTAACTATCTAAACTCATTTGAGAAAGCAATTATCCCCAACTTTTTAACCACAAACTTCTCCCGTCACCCTATTATCCATCTCATTCTAGAATATCTTCATTTTATAAGGCGGTTTCGTATTCTTTGTCTATATTGCTATGAACAGATCGTGAATATAGGCTAAGTTTAATTTCGCTCTAAGACGTCCCTTTCCACTGGGGGAGCAGTGAACCTTTCAACACATAGTATCTTTGTATACTCACCTAACTCGTTGCTCACGAATAAGTCACACTACAATCTTTTAGATAAAAACTTTTATAAATGAACGCCAGTAGAATAGAATAGCATTCTTCCAACAAATTCAGCCACTGCAAAACATATGAACATTACAGAAACCACTGTTAAGGATTTAATATTTGTTTTGATTAATGAATAAACAGCAGCTGCTAAACCAACTACTAACAAAGCCATTTTTAACCAAAACAAAGGGCTTGCCATTAATAAATCAGCTGTTTCTACTGCTTGAGCGAAGCTACCTTTCATTATTGTGATATTAATCACATTTACTAATAAAGCTAAAAGCACTGCTCCAATCGTAAACTTTGAAAAATCCACAGCTTTACCTTCTAGAAACGACACTAATATTTGAACGAATACAGGTCCCGTTAATAACGCAGTAATAAAAAATGCTGCCATTGTTGTACCATTATTCCAAGCTGGAACAGCTGGAATTGTATAAATCATTGCAGTACAAAAGATAGTAATCGCTCCTACACATGTAGTGATCCATCCAATCAATCGTTTCGCACCGATTGACTTTGCAAAAAATGCATAAATGAATACTAATAAAATAAATAATGGGAAAAATACAATTTCTCTTGTTAACCATGAATCCCCGATATTTAACAATGCTCTAAAAGCTGCAAACGGATGTCCTAAATGGAATAGTGAAACGATTACAGCAGCTACCGAAAAAACTAAAATTGTCACTAAAGAAATAAAACCAGATTTCTTCGAAACATTTTTCTTCCAAACATCAAGAAAAAAGAATGCAACAAAAGCGCCAATAGCTAATTGTGAAAGGAATGTAAAAAATACGAGAGTCATGCTATGTTCCATTATTGTTTCCTCCTAACACTATGACTTGCTTCAGGCAAGATAAATCTTGTTGATGAACCAGTAATTGTTGAATCAACAAAGCCCGCAACATCTGTAACGTAGTCCGACTCGTTAATGGAATTTAAATCTATAATAGAAATAGCTTCCATTGGACAAGATGAAACACAGATAGTATCTTCTCCTTCATCTATACGGTCTGAACACATCGAACATTTATCCATTTTCTTTTTAACTGTATCAAATTGTGGAACTTCATAAGGACATGCTGTTGCACACATTTGACAGCCAATACAACGCTCTTGATCATGCTTTACGATTCCATTTTCAAGTTTTGTATATGCTCCTGTCGGACATGCTTTAGCACATGCTGGTTCATCACAGTGATTACAAGCAGTTGAAATATAGCATCTTTTTGCTGTTCCTGTTAGCATTTCATCACTTTCTCGAACAAAGCGTCGATTTATACTTGGTTCTAAATCATAAAAACTTTTACATGATATCGTACAAGCATTACATCCTATACAACGATCCATGTTAATACTAAACGCTAATCTTTTCTTTTTCTTCGTCATCCCTTAAACCTCCTTACATTTTTTCAACATTTACGAACTGATCGTGGAACGCCAATCCAGCTTGTCCAGTTGCACATGAACCCATATCAGCTGGAGTTGCTTTAACTAAATAGTTCACATTAAATTTCTGATCTTTATACCATCCCTCGTAGATGACAACGGCATCTTTTGGAACTGTTTGAGTTATTTTTGCTTTAATTTCCACAAAACCAATATCATTGAAAACCTTAGCCATTTGGCCATCTTTAATCCCTTTTTGCTTCGCTAATTCAGGATGAATTTCCATGTAAGGCTCATTGTGAACTGATTGCATCCATTCTAAATTTTGGAACTGAGAGTGTAAACCGTACTTCCAATGTGGAGATAATAAACGTATTGGAGCATTTTTTGGAACTTCCATTTCTTCAACATAAACTGGTAAAGCATGGTGCCCGAATGAGGCAGATTTTTTTGATAGAAACTCGTATTTACCAGAAGGTGTTCTAAACTTACCATCTGCCCAAGCTGCATCATAGCCTTTAACTTTTGCTGTTCCTTTTTCTAAAATATCCTTCCATGATTTAAAACCGAAGTTCTCAATAAATGCGTCACTCATTTCCATAGCTACCCATTCTTCCATAGATCGATCTGTTGGATAAGTACAAGAACCAGGTTCAAGTTCATTTAATTTTTTGGAAATGCCCATTGCAATTTCGACATCACATTTTGTTTCATATAATGGATCAATTGCTGGTTCATTAATATTCATCCAATAATGCCAATAGCTTGCATGTAAGCCCCAGGTTTCAAAAATCGAACTGATTGGAAGTACTAAATCTGATTGTGCTACCGTTTCGTTAAACCATAGGTCAGCTGTTACAACAAAATCAATAGAATCGAATGCTTTATACGAAACGGATGTTTCCGGATCTTGTGCAATTGGATTACGACATGCTACCCAAAGCATTTCTATTGGAATTTCATTTGGATCATTATTAAGTGCCAATACTTGTGCTGGGAAATTATTAATATTGATGGCACGATCCGCTTCTCCGCCACTACCTTCAGGTGGTGTACCAGCACTTTGTGCAGCATAATTAAAGCCCCAACTATCAAGTTGTGCATAGTTTGCTCCACCACCAACTACACCGATATTACCTGATAATGCTACAAGCGCATCAATTGCACGAACAGCTGCTCCACCCTTTGTATGCCTTTGCATACCATAACCGATCCAAATTCCTGCTGGTTTTGCTGCTGCATATTCACGTGCAAGACGTTCGATCACATCAACTGGTACTCCAGTCTTTTTCGAAGCCCATTCTAAAGTGATGTTGTTTTTAACGTAATTCATGAACTCTTTATAGCCAATTGAGTTCTTCTCCATCCATGCATTGTCCTGTAAGTTATGATCTAGTATATACTTCGCCATACCTAAAGCTAATGCTCCATCTGATGAAGCCTTAATTTCAATATACTCATCTGCATTTGCCGCAGTATCTGTCATAATAGGATCGATTACTACAACTTTTGTACCGTTTTCTTTTGCTTTTTGAATAATGCTCATAGAGTGGACAGATGTCCAAGCAGGATTCGCACCCCAAATAATTAAATACTTTGATTTCACCATCATCTCTGGATCAGAGTTAACGATTGTACCAAAGTCAAAAGTTTGAGAATCAATCCCTGCTGGCCAACAAGGTGTCCCTGTTGCTCGTGTTGTATAACCCCAGCTAGACATCATACCTTCTACACCGTATGATAATACGTTAAAGTTCCCAGAGTACTTGTTTAGCGCAATAGGTAAAGTACTTCCATGCTTTTCTTTAATGGCAAGAATTTTTTTCGCAATCATTTCATATGCTTCATCCCAGGAAATACGTTCCCACTTCCCTGTTCCACGTCCTTTTTGCTTCATAGGATATTTTACACGATCAGGTGAATATACATAGTTCGGATATGTGTAACCTTTCACACACAATCGCCCATTTGTATACGTATTATTTTTGTTTCCTGTAATAAACTTGATTGTTCCATCCTGTACTGTTGACACGATAGAACAAGTATCATAACAGTTTCTTGGACAAGATCCAAAGACTTGTTTTGTTTTACCTGCTGCTTTCGCTTCATTTTGATTAACCTTTTTAAAACTAGAAGCTGTTGTACCGATTCCTACTAATGCTCCAAGTGTTGCAGACCCTTTTAAGAAAGAACGCCTAGAAAATTTAGTCATTTATATGTACCTCCTTTAATGATGTCCGTAATCTCAATGTTGAATTAATGAACAGAAAGTGCGCCGCTATCATGATCGCTCTCTTCCTCAGAAATAGCCTTTTTAACAGCATCTTGTATTTTTGACTCTTCTGAAGATTGGAAATATTCTTCTTTCAATTCTGGATTAGGATCTCCTACATAATTTTTATCAATTTCTCCACTGTTTACCTTTGAAGATTCAATCGCATTTTTTTCATTTGAACAACCTGTTAATGCAGCTAAAATTCCAACTATACAGACCATATACGTTATCTTTCGCTTCATGTAGAACCGCTCCTCCTTCTTTCTTTTTCAAAATAATTGTAACAAAGGAATTATAATAAATAGAGTGTAAATCTATACATGATTCTAAGCAGTACAGTGTTCAAAATTACACTCACCACCAAAAATCGCCTCAAACCATTGATATCACAAGTTTTTAACCATTGTTAATCTATGCAAAATCTTCATTTCATCAGATAAATGATAATGATTATCGTCATTTTCTAGTCAAAAATCACTTATCAAGTGTAATTTTGTACATATTAAAATAACTATAATTAGCATTTCGATATATTAACTCACAACTAAACTGCTATCTCTTATTGATGAAAAAAGAAAAAGCTAAGTAAAAGACATCTCAGTGACATCTTTACTTAGCTTTACGCTTATTTGTTTATTCAAGACTTTTCAGTTACTCCCTTAGAAGAAAAGCGCAACCACAATCGGCAAAAATCGCCACGTTCTATGGCAATGCCGACGCGACCTCCATCCTGTGGACCTCCGACTAACATTAAAAATCTGACTAGAAGGTTGCTCCTTGAACTTCTGTACGGATTTTTTAGAGCATTGAGGAACTAGAGACTTCTACATCTTTGAAAACAAATTCTCCTTAGGACAAAAATTTTATAATTTCTCACATATTTGATTGTACCTCTGAGTAACCTTATTAAATTGTTGTATAACATTTCTTACTTTCTGACTTTCCTCGTTAATATGATCTACTTCCTCTGAAACTTCCTTAAGTTCTGCTCCATTTTGAAATGCTACATATAGTTTTTCTTCGCAATCTAATAATTGATCATATTGATTTAACGCTTCTTGATATATTGTCATTCTTTCTTTATACATATGATCCAACTTGAGTGCAATGCTCTTTTTATTGCTTTTTCTAAGCTTACTTAACAATGGTTCATTTTCGTCTAATTTGGTCTTTGTTACTAGCAAACTATCATTTTCACTTTTTACTAATTCTTTACTCTGATTAATAATTGTTAATGCATTTTCCATTTGTTTTTGTACATTATTTATCGAATCTTCACCTTCAGATATAATAATCTCGTACAACTCTTGTTCTTCCATATGATATTCTCCAAAGAGAACATTTTGTTTTGAAATTTCTGTCGCTTGTCTAACGATTTGTGTATGTTTATCAATGTATTCTTTCTCTTCATTTGAGCATCCGACCAAAGAGCTAATAGTTAACAAAGATAGTATTATTAGTAATGTCTTATTCTTATTCATCGTCCATTCCATACCCTTTATATGCGATTATCCTTATTAAAATTGACCATAAAGTGTTTCGATTCCTCATATACACCAAATTCATATCCAGCGTCTTTAATTGTCTTAATAATCTGCGGTAGTGCTTCAATTGTACCTTTTTTATCATGGATTAATATCACTTCGACAGGTCTCTTTAATTGCTTTTTAACTTCAGCCACGATTCTAGCAGGATTTTTTTGATAGCGCCAATCATTTGAATCAATTGTCCAATCCCAAGTTCTTAAACCCGCTTTTACAACTTGATCACGTAAAGGCTTCGTTAAACCTGGTTTCGATCCATACGGTGATCGAAATAATCGAGGCGATTTCCCAGTGATACCTTTAATCAGCTGTTGCTCTTGTTTAAGCTCTTTTACAATCTGACCTTGCTTATACAGTTTATTATAATTATGGCTCATGGTATGCATACCAACATAGTCTCCACGATTATAAAATTGCTTTACGTATTTTGGATATGCTTTGACATTGCTCCCAATTAAAAAATGAGTGGCGGGTACCTTGTTTTGATTTAGCACTTGAATAAGCTTAGCACTATATGGAGACGGTCCATCATCAATTGTTAAGTAAGCAATTTTCCGAACTTTTCCATTAAACTTTACCGGTGCTTGTTTCGCTTTGTATTCATAATTAATACTGGATAACTTAACACTCTTCTTCGTATTTTCTTTTTTTCCGGTATCGGCATAAGCAAAATGTACCATACTTCCTAACGCAAAACTCAATAGCACAAGAGCGATTACGATACGATAGAACTTTTTCATGTTGTCTCACTCCTCTTCCTTAAAACCATTCTGTCAACATTTGATTTTAATATATTCATATTTTAATAAATCGAATAAGTTCCTTATACATATAGTATAGACGTAATACGTGTCTAATTTGTTTTATAAAATAAAATTTTTTTAAAAAACTAGATCATTTCTACTATTTTACTAAACTTTGAATCACAAAAAGAGGCTGTCTCAAAAGTGATGTTCCGCTACTTTTGGACGCCTCCACGCTTCACAATACATTATTTTTAATGTGTTTTACCTTGTTAATAAAAGCTGATGACTCTCGCTTTGTCATGTGATTGGAATGATTAAGCTTCTAGATGCCTCTTTATTCCATCTAAAATATGACCTTTTGAGTCAACCTCTTATTTCTTTGACTATATGTATTATAGATAAAATGTCGTCGACTTTCCTTAGGCGGTACCCGAGCCGCTTTTCACGCAGGGGTCGCCACTGTCCGCTACGGTCAACTGAATATGTAAACTCAAATCTAAATATTGTTATAAAACAAACAATTCTTCTAAGATAAAAAAACGCTTTAACCGCAAAAAAAGGTATTAAGAGGAAGTCCTCTCAATACCTTTTAATAACAGTCAGAAAGTGCTATATTTGAGCACTTTCTTCACTCTTTTAAGAGATACATAAATTTATTATTAAAAATTGTACCAGATTTCGGTACAAGAGATATATGCTTTTCGTAACAAATTTCTACGCACAACTGACATGATACACATTTGCTAGTTGCTAAAATGATGTCCTTACCATCTGCATAGAGTGCGTCAGTCGGGCATAGAAATGAGCAAGCTCCACAGCGGGTGCAATTTTCGTTAATTTCCGGCATCAAAAAGTTCATTTCTGCTTGCAACTTATCTGATTTCTTGAATGTATTTAACAACAGTTCTCGTTTGTCCGTGTGCGTTACTGCATCACTCAACAATTGATGAACCACCGTTTCTTTAATTTCATTTACTTCATCCGCAATGGCTTCTACTTCATTTTGCTGCTGATAATATCGATCAAACTTTTCAAAAGGTGAAAGTGTTTTATTAACCTCTAATGCTTCCTTAACGGCAATCGTGTTCGTTTCTTTTACTTCCTCAAAGATAGAAGATAAAAAACGACGACGATTATGGTCAATTTCTTCGACATCATTTTCACTTTCTTCATGAATGGTTGATACAATTTGAAAAGATATCTCTAGCAAACGCTCAGCTTTTTGCAACTGTTCCATAAATAAATTTTCACCGTTAGGAATTTTACACGTTGTACAATGATTTGAATCATGCAAAATACGTAAGTAAGAAGCATACTTTCCAAGGCTAACCCAAAATTCAGTTGGAAGCATACCAAAACAAGGCACTTCCATTACGTTCACATTTCGATTATGCTGAAATGAAGTTGAGCATGCTACATAAACGATTTGTTCTTTTTCTAACATACGAGTTAGCTGATTATACAATTGAATAAGAGGAGGATCGTTCCACTTTAATGCATTGGTTGGACAAACAGCGGTACATAACCCACATGCTAGACAAGTATCTTCAAGCTCTAAAGAATCTTGTTTAATCTGAATGCTATTTGCCGGACATACATCCATACATGCTTGGCAACTACTTATTACCGAACGAACCTTTAAGCATTTATTAGAATCTACTTCAATTTTATCTATTTTCTTCATTAGAACATTAGACATTTTTTTAATTCGATCAAAAATCATCGCAATCCCCCTCCTTCAAATGTAACAGGCTTGTGTTTATAGTAAAATCCCTGTCCGCAATGGTACAGGGCTTACTGCTTTTTAGAAAAATTTTATAAATGTACTCCAGTTGAATAGAATAACATTCTTCCAACAAATTCTGCTACGATGAAGCAAACCAAAATGGCAGATGCAAATGTAACAGATTTAAACTTGCGATTAACCAATGAAATAACTGCAATCGCCAAACCAACTACTAACAATACCATTTTTACCCAGAATAGCGGGCTAGACATTAATAATGAAGCAGTTTCAACTGCAGCTGGAAAACTTCCGTTCATGATTGTCAAGTTAATCACATTTAATCCAATTGCTACAACAGCTGCACCAAGTGTCAAGACTGTAAAGTCAACAAACTTACCTTCTAGAACTGAAACTAACACTTGAACAAGAACTGGTCCTACTAATAAAGCTGTTACAAAGAATGCAACCGTTGTCGTTCCATTATTCCAAGCCGGCATAGCTGGAATCGTATAAATCATGGCTGTACAGAAAATCGTAATCGCTCCAAGAGCCACTGTAATCCATCCAATGATTTTTTTCATCCCATCTGTTTTTGCAAAAAATGCATAGATAAATACAAATAACATAAATGAAGGGAAGAACACAATTTCTCTTGTTAACCATGAATCACCAAAATTTAAAATGGCTCTATAGGCCGCAAACGGATGACCTAAGTGGAAAACAGAAACAATTACCGCTACAACTGATACTACTAAAATCGTAATCAATGCAATAAAACTAGTTTTCTTAGAAATAGATTTCTTCATTACATCTAAGAAAAAGAATCCAGCAAACGCACCGATTGCTAATTGAGAAAGAAATGTGAATACAACAAGAGTCATACTATGTTCCATTATACATCACCTCTAACGACAGTAGTTGTTTCTGGTAATTTGAAACGAGTAGATGAGCCAGTAATACTTGAATCCACGAATCCTTCTACATCAGAAACAAGTTCAGTTTCATTAATTGCATTTAAGTCAATGATTGAAATAGCTTGCATTGGACAAGATGCTACACAAATTGTATCTTCACCTTCTGCTAAACGATCTGAACACATTGAACATTTATCCATTTTCTTCTTAACCGTATCAAATTGTGGTACTCCGTAAGGACATGCCGTTCCACACATTTGACAACCAATACAACGATCTTGATTATGTTTAACAATACCATTCTCAAGCTTTGTATATGCTCCCGTAGGACATGCTTTCGCACAAGCTGGTTCATCACAATGGTTACAAGCTGTTGAAATATAACAGCGTTTTTGCGTACCTGTTAACATTTCACTTAACTCATTTACAAATCGACGATTGATGCTTGGCTCTAAATTGTAAAAACTTTTACATGAAATTGTACAAGCATTACAGCCAATACAACGATCCATGTTAATTTGGAAACCTAATCTTTCCTTTTTCTTTGCCATCATTTAAACCTCCTTACAGTTTCTCAACAGTTACAAACTGATCATGGAAAGCTAATCCAGCTTGACCAGTTGCATTTAATCCCATATCAGATGGAGTTGCTTTAACTAAATAATTCACGTTAAATTTTTGATCCTTATACCAAGCTTCATAAATAACAACTGTATCTTTTGGAACAGTAATCGTAAATTTAGCTCTCAAGTCTAAGAAACCAATATCATTTTTCACGCGTACCATATCTCCATCTTTAATACCTCTTGACTTCGCAAGCTCAGGGTGAATTTCTACAAACGGTTCATTGTTGATAGATTGCATCCACTCAAGGTTTTGGAATTGAGAGTGTAAGCCATATTTAAAGTGTGGTGACATCATACGAATCGGATATTCTTTTGGCGCCTTCACTTTTTCTACATAAACAGGTAGATTATGATGTCCAAATTCCGCACATAATTTAGATGAGAATTCAAATTTACCTGATGGTGTTCTAAACTTACCATCTGACCATGGCTTGTCATAGCCTTTTATTTTCGCTGCACCCTTATCTAAGAAATCTTCAAATTTAGATAATCCTAATGATTGAAGAGTTTCTTGAGAGAATTCTTTTTCAAGCCATTCTCTTGGTGTAAGATCTGTTGGATACGTACAAGAACCTGGTTGTAATTCATTTAACTTTTTCGAGATTCCCATCGCAATCTCGATATCCATTTTAGTTTCATACAATGGCTCAATTGCTGGCTCGTTAATGTTAATCCAATGGTGCCAGTAACTTGCTGTTGCTCCCCAATTTTCGAAAATAGAACTAATTGGTAGAACTAAGTCCGATTGATTAACCGTCTCATTAAACCAAAGATCTGCTGTTACAACAAAATCAATTGAATCAAAGGCTTTTAAAGATACAGATGTTTCTGGATCTTGAGCAATTGGGTTACGACATGCTACCCAAAGCATTTCAATAGGAATAGCGTTTGGATCATTATTAAGAGCAAGAACTTGAGCTGGGAAGTTATTCATGTTGATTGTACGATCTCCCTCTCCTCCACTACCTTTTGGAGTCTCTGCAGATGCACAATTATAATTAAAGATATAGCTATCTAGCATAGCGTAGTTAGCCCCGCCACCTAAAATACCAATGTTTCCAGCTAATGCAACTAAAGCATCGATAGCACGAACTGTTGCTCCACCATTCGTATGTCTTTGTAAGCCATAACCAATCCAAATACCTGCAGGTTTTGCTGCGGCATATTCACGTGCAAGGCGCTCAATTTCATGAACTGGTATACCAGTTTCTTCTGCTGCCCATTCTAAAGTAATGTTATTACGTACATAATTCATGTACTCCTCATAACCTACCGAATTGTTTTTCATCCATTCCGTATCCTGTAGATTATGATCTAAAATATATTTCGCCATACCAAGTGCTAACGCACCATCAGATGATGGTTTGATTTGAATGAATTCATCAGCATTTGATGCTGTATCTGTCATAATTGGATCGATGACTACAACCTTTGTTCCTTTTTCTTTCGCTTGTTGAACAATAGTCATCGAGTGAACAGAAGTCCAGGCAGGATTTACTCCCCAAAGAATTAAATGTTTAGATTCACCCATTGTTTCTGGATCTGAATTAAGTGCCGTTCCAAAGTCAAATGTTTGAGAATCAATACCTGCTGGCCAACAAGGTGTACCTGTTGCTTTTGTTGTATATCCCCAGCTAGCCATCATTCCTCCGACAGCATCTGCAAGGATGTTTTGGTTACCAGAATATTTATTTAAACAAATTGGTAATGTACTACCATGCTTTTCTTTAATGGCTAAGATTTTCTTAGCAATCATTTCATAGGCTTCATCCCATGAAATACGCTCCCACTTACCTGATCCACGTTTCTTTTGTACCATTGGATATTTGATACGGTCTGGTGAGTATACATAGTTAGGATATGTGTATCCTTTCACACATAAACGACCATTTGTATACGTATTATTTTTGTTTCCTGTAATAAACTTGATTGTTCCATCTTCTACTGTTGAAACAAGTGAACAAGCATCATAACAGTTTCTTGGGCATGTACCATACACTTGCTTTGTTTTTCCTGCAGCAAGTGCTTTATTTTTATCTACCTTATTAAAGCTAGAAGTTGTCGTTCCTAATCCTACTAGAGCTCCTAATGTAGCAGATCCTTTTAGAAAGGTACGTCTAGAAAATTTACCCATTATTTTCCCTCCTTAAGAAGTCCATCATTTTTTTCTACGTCTAATAATCCATCTAATAAATAAGAAATTCCTATTATTATAGGATTCGTTGTATGTTTTCGAATTAGTTCACTATGTGCTGGGATCCATTCAAATAAATGATTATTTAAAAAGGCTTCATGCATTTTTAGATATGTCTCATCATCTAAGCCGTTTTCAAGCAAATAACAAATAAATTCAAGCTCATATGCAAGATGATCATCTGGTTCATTGTTTTTCTTTACTAATACTAAACCTGCTCTTTCATAAGAACGTCTTACAGCAAGCGTATAGAATTGTAATACTGCACGTTCCTCGCTGCGATAAGAAGATTCAAATGGTGATGCCTCTAGTTTATTAGGTCCAACAAACAGACGATTAAAATCATATAATAAATCCTCAAGATCTTCCTCTTTAAGCTTGGCAAACGACTCCATCGCTTTTAACATCTCAGAGCTTGTGAAATAATGAACATCTTTGTTTAAATGAATGAAAAGCTCTTTCCAGTTAGACAAATCTAGTTGATTTAAATGTCCTGCATAAAATTTTTGTAGAAACATATATAAAGCAAGTCGATGTATAATTTTCTCTTCGTTCACTTTCAATTTGTTTTCCACTTCCTTTTCAAATCGATTGATTTTTATAGAATATGTCCTCCACCAGAACTTTCTTCTTCTTCAACTTTTTCTTCTTGTTCAATCTGTTTTTTTAGATCTTCTAATTGTTTAGCCTCAGCCGGTGTTTGTTTATAGTTCTCTTCTAAAACAGGATTCGGATCTCCGATGTAATTATCGTCTACAGAGCCATTATCGACTGCTGGATTAACATTTGAATTACTCTCTTCAGAACAACCTGTTAAAATAGCGAAAGAAGCTATTAAACACATCATATAAGTAATCATTCTTTTCATTTTAATAACCCTCCTTACGTTTTCACTATACAGATTGTAACAAAGGTACTTTAAGATATAGAGTGTAAAATTGAACATCTTTATCCCTATGTAAATGTAGAAAATTACACATTGCTTTTTTTAAACTAAATAAACACTGATATAAAAGCTTTATTGAAGTAAACAAAATTTTAAAACAATTCCTCTGCATTCTAATTGATAAGGGTTATCGTCATTTTCTTGTCACTTTTACACCATGATCCATCAGCCATTCCCACATTATGTTAGTTCCTTACTGATTTTCAAAATGAATGGAGAGTCTTTTTGGAAATAATCGTACATTTCATAATTTTTACCTTTATAAAAAACAATTCTTTCCTCTCCACCATTTACAAATAATATTAAACAGTTTTTATATTGACCAATTACTGAATATTTCTTAAACTATTCCATATGTTTACAAGTTCAGTGATGAGATGAATTGGATAAATTATATGATATAGTTTTCACTTTTTGTTCCATCTACTATTCAGGAGGATAGCTACAGATGAATTCTTATCAAAAAAAAATAACTATAGCCTTAATGATTGCAACCTTTTTATCTGCGATAGAAGGAACCATCATTAGTACAGCAATGCCTGCAATCGTAAGTAAGCTTGGTGGTATCGAGTTGATAAGTTGGGTTTTTGCCGTATACTTACTGACATCAGCGGTTACTACTCCTATTTATGGAAAATTAGCTGATCTTTTTGGAAGAAAAAAAGTATTCTTATTTGGGACAATTTTATTTTTGATTGGGTCTGCATTATGTGGACTTTCACAAAATATGGGTCAATTAATTCTGTTCCGAGCAATACAAGGTATTGGCGCAGGCGCTGTCGTACCTATTACATTCACGATAATTGGAGATATTTTCAGCTTTGAACAACGAGCTAAAGTACAAGGTCTGTTTAGTTCAATATGGGGAATTGCGGGGATTATCGGACCTTTATTCGGAGGCTTCTTAGTCGATTATATTAGTTGGCATTGGATTTTCTTTATCAATCTCCCTTTTGGTCTAATTACAATTTGGCTAATTGCCAAAAACCTTGAAGAAAAAATCGACAAACAAAAACGTAAAATTGATTACGGTGGAGCTTTAACATTTACTCTAGGAACGAGTGCTTTACTATTAGCATTACTCACAGGTGGTAGTGAATTCGCTTGGAGTTCAAACATCATCTTAACTTTATTTGCCATTTCTATTTTGTTTCTTGCTATCTTTATTTTTATTCAAATCAAACATCCAGAACCGATGCTACCATTTAAAGTATTTAAATATCGAGAAGTATCTGTTTCAAACTTAGTCTCATTTTTAGCAAGTGGAATACTGATTGGTGTCACTGCTTATATTCCCTTATGGGTACAAGGAGTTTTAGGAAAAGGAGCCATGTTTTCTGGTATGATTTTAATGCCGATGTCAATTGGCTGGCCACTTGGAGCGACACTCGGGAGTCGTTTAATGATTAAATATGGACCTAAGCCTATATCATTTATTGGAATTATCCTACTAGCCCTCGGTTCACTTTCCTTAACGGCTATTTCTGTTTCTACACCAAGTTGGGTTATTCTTTTTATTATTTTTATCCTTGGACTTGGGTTTGGTTTGTCCATGACCATTTACACAATCATTGTACAATCAGCAGTTGATTGGAGCTTAAGAGGTGTCGCTACTTCATCTAATACTTTTTTCCGTACATTAGGACAAACGTTAGGTGTTGCGATTTTAGGAACATATTTAAATCAACAAATTAGTTCTTACGCAAGTAGCGGTAATGATGTTCCTCCTACTATTTTGGCAAATGGATTACACGGAATATTTATCATCTTAGCAGCACTTTCCTTAGTGAGTTTGTTTTTTGCATTTTGGATTCCAAAAGATAAACCTAAAGAAGAAATAAAAACAACCGCATAAAATGAAAAAGAGGCGTCTAAAAAGAGATTGTCAATCCCTTTTTAGACGCCTCTACGCTTCAAATTGTATTATTTCCAGTGAACATGTTATGGTTTATGTGTATTCTTACTTTTTAATAAACGCTGATGTAGCACGTTTATTATGTGTTCCGCCTTATTTTTACGTCTAAAAGAAAAATGTATTATTAACCACCAATATAAGACATACCAATTTTCTTACGATTTTTCACTGTTTGAGCCGTTCTTTCATCTGAGTAACGATCTGTTCGACCTTCCCAAACTTGTCTAATTGCTTGGATGATTTCTTCATCTGTTGACCCATCTCGAAGCATTTTTCTTAAATCAAAGCCTTCGGATGCAAATAAACATTTATAAAACTTACCATCAGACGATAGTCTTCCTCTTGTGCAAGATGAACAGAATGATTCCGACACAGATGAAATAAAACCAATTTCAGAATCACAATCATCAAATTTATAACGTTTTGCCACTTCTCCATAATAATTTTCGTGAGCAGGAGATAAATTATATGTTTCGGAAAGCATTTCTAAAATTTGTTTTGATGTAACGACCCTTTCAAAGCTCCAATCATTGTCATTACCAACATCCATAAATTCAATAAAACGTAATGTGATTCCTTTTTCTTTAAAATAAGCTACCATGGGAAGAATTTCTTGCTCATTGATACCTTTTTGCACAACCATATTCACCTTTATTTCAAACCCTAGCTGCTGTGCGTACTCGATATTCTCCAAAATGATTGATGATTCAATTCCTCTTCCATTTAACTCACCAAATGTTTTTGGTTCTAACGCATCTAAACTAATATTCAGTCTTCGCAATCCTGCATCATAGAGTGCTTTTGCTTTTTTCTTTAATAATACGGCATTTGTTGTTAAGCCTATATCAATAATCCCATCAATGTTTATAAGTTTTTCTATTAAAACTTCTAGATTATGTCTTAACAATGGTTCTCCACCAGTTAAACGTAGTTTTTTAACACCTAATGAGGCAAATATCGTTGAAATTCGGTGCATCTCTTCAAACGAAAGTAATTCAGATTTAGGCATAAAGACAAAATCGTCTCCGAATACTTCTTTAGGCATACAATATGCACATCTAAAGTTACAACGATCTGTTACCGAAATACGCAAATCATGTATTGGTCGTTTTAGTTGGTCAATCATTGGCTTTACCGTCATGTACTTCTTCTCCTCAATACTAATTTGTTTTCAAAAGTTTTTCGCCTTTTTTACATATTATACAGTGAAGTAATTGTTTATGGTAACATTTCAAGACAACACTATATATAGATTTGTTTATAAAACATTACTTCGTTAAGTATTCCACAAGCCAACTATCTATTTCCGCTTGATTATTTCGATTCATTACCACATATTCTTCATTAATATCGATTTGATTATGCACAATGACAAGTTGTATGTTTTCTAATTTTCTTAACGTTTTCCAATCTTCTGCTGAACGAACAATGACTACTTTTGGTTCGTTTTCATTTTTAAACCCTTCAACTAATATCACATTTGGTTCAGCAAAAGCAGAGATAGCTAATAATTGCTTAAATACTAAATCATCTTGAAAATGTACTTGTACGACACCATTACCAATAGCTAAAGAACTAGTTGCCCCTCTATTTAAAAACTTCATGCTATCTGTTTGATCTGAAGGCATTTCTAAAGGGCCTCCATGACCATGGTGCTTTATAACCGAAACACGTATATCTTCTTTTTTTAACAACTCAATCCACTTTTCAATAAGCGTCGTTTTACCACTATTTTTATATCCTACGATTTGTAGAATCTTCACAGCTTCCACTCCGCTTCTCCTTCTTCATATCCTAATAATAAAACATCTACTTCTATTCCGGCAGTGAAGCCTTTTGTTCCACTTGGTAAAACAATTATTGCATTACACTTCGCTAAAGATGATACAGCATTCGACTTGTTAAATCCTGCTGGTGTCACAATCGCACCATCTGTAGTGTTTTCAAAGGTAGCTCTTATAAAACGAGTAAATGGGTTTGCTTTCACAAAGTCTTCTTGTAAAACGGCTTTTGTTTGTGGTAAGTATGGCTTTGTGCTACCCATCATTTTTAATAACACAGGTCGAACTAGTAATTCAAAACCACTAAAACATGCTGATGGATTCCCTGAAAGTCCGAATAAAATATGTTTTTCAGTAACAGCAACCGTTGTTACACTGCCTGGTCTCATGGCAATTTTATTAAACAACACTTCTGCTCCAAGACGTTCATATATAGCTGGTAATAAATCAAAATCTCCTACGGAAACGCCACCTGTTGTAATTAAGCAATCTGTTTCTTTCAGAGCTTGTACAACTGTTTCATAACAACTTTCCAAATCATCCGATTGCATACCATAAGAACGGCATTCAATGCCCATTCTTTTGAGCTGTGCCTCAATCATCCAGCCATTACTATTTCTAATTTTACCTGGTTCTAATTCATCATTCACATCAAGTAGTTCCGTTCCTGTAGAAAGTAAACCAACAACCGGCTTTTTACTTACAGTAACTTTGCCATAACCCAAAGTAGCGAGTAAGGCAATCACACCTGGATGAATAAGTGATCCTGGATTAGCAAGCTCTGTACCGATTTTAGCATCTTCTCCTTTAAAAGAAACATTTTCGCCTTTTTCAAATGTTTTGCGTACAGAAAAAGTATCGTCCAATTCACGTGCTTGTTCGAACATCACGACCGTATCTGCTCCATCAGGTAGCGCGGCACCAGTCATTATTCTCACGGCCTCATTCTTTCCAACAGTAATTTTTGAAACGTGACCTGCTCCAATATGATCAACTACTTTAAAAGAAATACGATTGTCCCCAGTTGCACCAACTGTATCCTCTGCTCTTACAGCAAAGCCATCCATTGCCGAACGGTCAAAATGTGGGATATCATGTTTTGCCAATATAGATTCTGCTAAAATGCGGTTGTATGCATCTGATAAAGAAACTACTTCGGTATCTAGAACATTTACTCTTTGCATTAATTTATGAATTGCTTCTGAAACAGGAATAGGTTTTCTTTTTTCTACCATGTACAATCGACTCCTTATGTAATTCATGTATAGCTACTATAATGATTCCAATACTACTTATACGAAAAATTATTATATCACAAAAATATATAGGTTTTATTTCTTTCAATAAGAAATTGTATAAATCCATATCTTAATGTTACAATTCATTATTATACATCATCATGTATCACTGTCATTATACCAAAAGAACCAAGAACTGAAAGGGTGCTATTCATGAGCGAATTAACACATTTTAACGAACAAGGTCGAGCAAAGATGGTCGACGTCTCTTATAAAAATGAAACAGAGCGTACTGCAATCGCAAAATCTTCTATCATCGTCAATGAAAACATCTATAACCAAATCGTTGAGGGTAAAAATAAAAAAGGAGACGTCTTTGCAGTAGCACAAGTAGCTGGAATTATGGCTGCTAAACAAACTTCCTCTATTATTCCAATGTGTCATCCAATTGCTTTAACTGGCGTGAACATAAATTTTGAGTGGAAGATTGATGAGTCAACTTCTCATTATGAGGTAATAATCCTTGCAGAAGCAAAAACAAAAGGATTAACAGGTGTGGAAATGGAAGCATTAACAGCCGCAGCAGCTACAGCGTTAACTATATATGATATGTGTAAAGCTGGCGGTAAAGATATGATTATAGGACCTACCATGCTCATGAAAAAAACAGGCGGTAAAAACGGAGACTACATTAGAGAGCTGTAAAGGTTGGCTTTCGATTATCTTTTAATCAGTGTGCCCTAAGGCACACTGATTGTGTTAATGTATTCATACTTCACATATTCTTATTCTAAAAAGCCTTATAGCCTCTTTGAAATAGATAACGCATCTAAAATCCAGATGAGCTATTCATTCTATACACAATCATTTCTAAACTCTTCAGTTAATTTCGACCCCAATAACTGAATTAATAATGGATTAAAAAATAGAGACTATGTGAAAGTCATATATATGACTTTCACATAGTCTCCTTGCTTTTGTAATACTTACTGTAAATCTTTTCTTACTTCTCTCACAACATGAGTAATTTCCGGTAAAATGAGCTTATTCATCGCTAATTTCACAGCCCCTGTTGATCCTGGAGTCGAGAATATTACCGTTCCTTTTGCTACACCAGCAATAGCTCTTGAAAGTATTGCAGCCGAACCAATATCTTCTGTATAACTCAGCATGCGGAAGATTTCCCCGTAACCAGGCATTTCTTTATCCAAAATTTTCGTTACGGTTTCGATTGTAACATCTCGTTTACATATTCCTGTTCCGCCATTTGTAATAATGACATCAACCTCTGGCGATTCACAGCCCTCTTTTAACGCTGAATGGATTTCCTCTTGCTCATCTTTAACAATACGATACTTCGTCACATGATGACCTTGTTCTTCTAACAATTGCATCATCGTTTGACCACTTCGATCAGTTGCTTTATCACGTGTATCACTAACAGTAATCACCATCACATTAACACTGTTAGGCGCCTCTTTTTTATGCTCAATTACGCTCATGACATCCTCCATTCGATACAGTTTAAATCATTTACCCTAATATTTTTTGATAAAAGGATTTAGCTTTGGCTTCATTTTTTGTATCGTGTACTAACGCTCGTCCATCTTGGAAAATGACCATTCTTTCACCACGATGTTCAATTGCAACGAGAAATGGATTAGCTTTCACTTCATAACCTGCTGCTTTCAACTCTATAGCAAGTTTATTTAATTGAAGCTGTCGATTTTGCGCAGGTCGAATTTGTACGGTATTCCTTCCACAAAGAACCGCTGTTTTTGTTGCATTCTCTTTTTGTAGAAAAGGATAGGTACGATTTTCTCCACATGATAAACATGTAGATTTTTTCATTTTACTTGCTTTAATCACTCTATAATCATTATTCCATACATCAAAGCTAACAAAGCCTGTACGAACTTTATCCCAATTCTCTGTCAGAATTTTCAACACTTCTACATTTTGATGTGCTACTACCATTGTCACAGCTGGTGCAATAATTCCATTTGTATCACAAGTCATTCCTTGTAATGGAAGCGTTGTTAATAAACAACTCAAACATGGGGTTTCTCCTGGAATAATCGTAAAGCTCATACCACTGCTTCCAACACACGCACCATATATCCATGGTTTATTATACTTTTGAGCCAAATCATTCATTACCATACGTGTTTCGAAGTTATCTGTTGCATCCACAACAACGTCTACTTCTTTGACAAGTTTTTCTAACGTTATAGCATTACCATCTGCAACAATCGCTTCTATAACAACATCAGAATTTATTTTATTCAAATGTCGCTTAGCCGCTTCAGCTTTTGGGAGCTTTTGCCATACATCTTCTTCAGTATATAATTGCTGACGCTGTAAATTACTTTCCTCAACATAATCTCGATCAATAATTGTTAACTTCCCAACACCAGCCCGAGTTAGCATTTCACAATTAGCTGATCCTAGTGCTCCTGCTCCAACTACAAGTACATGCTTTGAACGAATTAACTCTTGACCTCGCTCACCGATTGAAGAGAATAGCTCTTGTCTTGAATATCGTTCACTCACTACTATCACCCCCCACTAACAGGTGGAATGAATGCTACAGTATCTCCATCAACAAGGATATAATCTTCATCAACAAACTCTTCATTTACCGCTACCATAACAGCTTTCAATTCCTCAGCTAATTGAAATTCAGCGATCAGTTGCTCTTTCAGTTGAGAAATACTTTTCCCGTTTCCGTTATACTCCATGTTATCTTTACCGAACTTCTCTTTTAAATTTGTAAATAATAAGATGTTAATCATTTAAATGTTCCTCCTCTGGTCTGCCTGAAGGATATTCAATTGTACCTTGTTGATTACCAATCCATTCTTCTCCATCTTCCCAATGCTCCTTCTTCCAGATAGGAACAATTTCTTTAATTCTTTCTATAGCATAAGAATTTGCATCATAGGCATCACGTCGATGTGGAGTTGAAACAGCGATTACAACAGCAATATCTGTAATTTCAAGCTTTCCTATACGATGAGTAATGACCATTTCCGCATCTGGCCATCGTTCTTTCACTTCTGAGACAATCTGCTCTAATTTCTTTACAGCCATCGGAACATAAGCTTCATAAACAAGATACATTGTTTTTTTACCGCTTGTCCATTCTCTTACTGTTCCAATGAAAGTAGTAATCGCTCCTGCTTCTCTTTTCACAACTTTATCAATTAATTTTTGTACATCAATTGGCTCTTTTGTAATTTCGCAGTTCATTTCAAGTCCACCTTCTTCATTTCTTTTAAATATCAAAAACTATTATATTATAATAACGTTTAACCAAACGAAAAGAAATACTATTCTTCATTTTATAAACTGAAATTTTATTAAAGTTGTTCAAAATTATAACAAACAGGCCTATACTTTACTTTTTATCCTTTTGTTCAAGGATCGCTTTCATATTTTTAGCCTCTTCATATTCTTCTGGTCTATTCATATTAAAAAAGGCATAATTAGCATCTTTAAAATTTAATGATAATTCTTCCTCCGTCATAAATTTCACTTGAATATCATTAAAGAGTTCTCTCATTTTATGCTTTCTGTCATGTAATCTTTTTTCAATTGGTTGAATACATGACTTTCGATATGCAGCAAACAGTGGGTGAAGCTTTCCTTCTATATTTGGCACAACAGCATCGAAATCCTCGAAACTACGAATAAGTGTTTCCATAATATTCGGTTGGATAAATGGCATGTCACAAGCAATTAGCATACATTTATCATATTTAGCAGCTTGCAACCCTGCTTCTAATCCTGCCAACGGCCCGCAGTCTTTGTAACGATCCTTCACCAAAGGGACATTGAGAAATTCATATTGAGAAGATTCATTCGTAACAATCAATACTTCCGAAGCAACTTCCTGACATTTCTTTACAATATTTTCTATATTCGTTTGATCAAAAACAGTTAGTAATGCTTTATTTTTCCCCATTCTACTGGACTTTCCTCCAGCTAATATGATAGCGGTACATTCCATATTAAATTCACACCTCTTTATTCTATATAAGTTATTATTATTTCGACTTTTTCATAAAAAAGAAACGAACAATAATTTCAGGAAATGATATGTTAAATCCACTTGTTTAGATAATGATATCCCCTTCATTATAGCCTACTTTTGCTACAAGGTTTCTATTTGTATTCTTTATTATCCAACAATATATTCCCATTAAAGAATTTTCTTTTTATAATTTTAATTAAAAATGTTTGAAAAATTTAAATTAAGTGTTATAATTAAATATATCAATATAACATTGTATTTCGGGTTGTTAGCTCAGTTGGTAGAGCAGCTGACTCTTAATCAGCGGGTCGTGGGTTCGATCCCCTCACAACCCATTCAAAACCACAAAGATACTAATCTTTGTGGTTTTTATTTTGAACTCCTCCTAATGTTTTTACATATATTAACTTCTATCTTTTTTCACAGAAATCGTAATACAATTCATATTTTTATAAAGCTAATTCTTCATAGAATTGTGCAATACTTCACTATCCGCTTTAGAAAATTTACATTAAGTAAAAGATTTCAAACAAGTAAATAATAAAAGCTCCCTATTTTCTTATCACAATACGAGAAAAAAGAAAGCAAAAACGCTCCAAAATTCAATGAATTTTACGTGACACTTTTCTATTTTAAAAAAATATTCAAAAACGAGTCACAAATTGTACACATTTCACTCGTTTTGGGTTATAATAAAATCATCAATTAGAAATATTAAATATTTTAAAAAAATTATAAAAGGGTGATTCTCATGAAATTAGCTAGCAAAATCCTTTCTTTACTATTATTGATTGTCGCTTTTAAATTTAGTTTTGATGCGTGGGGTAGTGGAAGTCTTATTCAATCTTTTGGTACATTCTTTGTAGGGTTTGTAGCATTAACTGTTTTTATGGCTTTAACTATGGATGACGCACATGAAGATCGTGTCAATGCTTAACATAACTTCTAAAAAAT
>NZ_CABKRX010000093.1 GCF_902374955.1 Bacillus massilioanorexius | reverse complement strand
ATGAAGAGCACAAACTTTTTTTATTTTGCTATATTATGGTAACATTTGTTTTAGTAGCATGTAATTTTCAAAACATAGAATGTAAGAAATATAGTTTTTAGTACATGATCTTCTAGCTTGATTATCTAATTTTATCTAAAGCAGATGATAACGTACTTACTAAGAAATCTAATTCATCCTGAGTAATAGATAATGGTGGAGAAAGTGTTAGAACGTTGTTATAACCGGCTACAGTCGCTCCATTTTTACCAATGATAACCCCTTTTTGTTTACAGATGGCAATTACTTCATTTACTAGAACAACATCTAATGGCGTCTTAGTTCTTTTATCTCCAACTAATTCAATCCCTATTAGCAAACCTCTTCCCCTAACATCTCCAACGAATGGATGATCATAAAGAAGATTTGCTAAATCTCTTACAACTGCTTTTCCTAGTTGCTTTGAGCGCTCAAATAATTGCTCTTCCTCCATTATTTTTAAATTTTTCAAAGCCAAGGCACAAGCTGCAGGATTACCACCGAATGTGTTTACATGTCTAAAATAATCATACTCTTCTGTTCCCTTAAACGCTTCATATATTTCTTTTTTTACTGCCGTAGCTGATAAAGGTAAATAAGCGCTTGTAATTCCTTTGGCCATTGTAATAATGTCTGGTTTTACATCTTCATGCATAAAACCAAATGCTTTTCCAGTTCTACCAAACCCACAAATCACTTCATCAACTATTAATAGGGCTCCATGTTTTTCACAAACTTTTTTGGCTGCTTTCATATAGCCTTCAGGTGGAATCAATACACCGCCACCTGTAATAATAGGCTCCATGATCATCGCCGCTACTGTTTCACTTAACTCCCAAGTCATTACTTTATCAATTTCTTTTACAGATTGTAAATCTTCTGGATCATGACCATTGTTTTCGTCACGATAAGAATCGGGTGGCGCTATATGAACAAAACCTGGCGCTAATGGTTCATACTTATATTTTCGTTGTGCCTGACCAGTTGCTGCTAAAGTACCAATGGTACTTCCATGATACGCTCGATATCTAGAAATAATTTTATAGCGATTATGTTGACCGTTTTGTTGATGATATTGTCTTGCTATTTTAATGGCAGCTTCATTGGCTTCTGATCCACTGTTAGAAAAGAATATCACATATTCATCGTTTAATAATTTGTTTAACTTTTCCGCTAACTTTATAGCAGGTATATGACTTTGACTTAAAGGAAAGTACGCCATTTCTTTCAACTGTTCATAGGCTGCATCTGCTAATTCTGTTCTACCATAACCTACATTTACACACCAAAGTCCTGCCATTGCATCTAAATATCGATTTCCTTCAATATCCGTAATCCATGCACCCTCTGCCTTTTCGGCCACGATCGTTACCTTTGGATTATACGGTTTCATTGAATGCCAAACGTATTGATCATCTTGCTTATGCAATGAATTTTCAGAGTTATTTAATTGAACCATTACACATACCTCCTGATTAATTTTTACTCTGTTCATCATGCTAATTAAACAATAAGTTTTTGAATGACCGTTTTCGAAAACATTGCTAACTATTAACAAAGATTTCTGCATTGTGCTCTAGAATGTTCACTTTCTCTTGGGAGGCAGTGAGTCCTAGGGCACACATAGTGTAGGATCTCACCTGTATCTTGTTCTCCTTCAAGATTCTTGCCCTTTACGCCCCAATCAACCGACTCCACTATTATTATTCAAGGACCGTAAGGAACAATGATAATTTAAAAGAACACAGCCTCTCAAATAATTAAAAAGGTTTACATTTAGAAATCAAAACGTGATGTAATCATTTTCTTTCTTGTATAAAAGTTCAAGCCGTCCTTTCCATTAACGTGTAGGTCACCATAAAAAGAATTTTTCCAACCTGAGAATGGGAAAAATGCCATTGTAGCAGGAACGCCTACATTGATACCGAGCATACCTGCGTCAGCTTCCTCTCTGAATTGACGTACGGCACTTGCATTGTTCGTATAAATCGTAGCTCCATTACCAAAGCGCGATTTTCGAATAATATCTAAAGCATCATCGAGACTATCCGCATGAAGGATGCTCAATAATGGACCAAAAATTTCTTCTTTTGCAATTGTCATTTCAGGAGTTACTTTATCAAAAATAGTTGGCCCTAAAAAGTTCCCCTCCTCATGCTCAGACATTTCCATTCGACCATCTAAAAGAAGTTCTGCTCCTTCTTCTATGCCTTTTTCAATGTAATTAATGATTTTTTCACGATGGTCTTTTCTGATAACTGGCGTTAATAGTACTTCTTCATCTAATCCATTCCCAATGACAAGCTCATTAGCTTTTTGCTTTAAAGCATGTAGTAACGGATTATTTTCACCTACTACAACGACAGCACTACATGCCATACAACGCTGTCCAGCACTACCAAATGTTGAACTCATAATATTTTGAACAGATTTCTCGATATCTGCATCCGGCATGATAACATGATGATTTTTTGCTCCTGAAAGAGCTTGAACTCTTTTACCGTTTGCGGCTGCTCTCTCGTAAACATATTTAGCTACCGGCTGAGAACCAACAAAAGAAATGGCTGAAATATCTTCATGATCGAGCAATCCATTTACTACATCATGTGCACCATGAACAACATTTAATACCCCTTCAGGTGCACCTGCTTCAGTAAACAATTCTACTAATTTATTAGCTAAGATTGGCGTTTTTTCAGATGGTTTTAGTACAAAGGTGTTTCCACATGCAATGGCTAAAGGAAACATCCATAGTGGTACCATCATAGGAAAGTTAAAAGGCGTTATTCCGGCAACTACTCCTAATGGATATCGAAACATTTCTGAATCAATATCCTCAGCAATTCCTGACAAAGTCTCCCCCATCATTAATGTTGGAGCGCCTGCCGCAAATTCTACGCATTCTATTCCTCGTTGTACCTCCCCGTAAGCTTCTTTGTACGCTTTACCATTTTCTTGAACAATGAGTTTTGCTAACTCTTGATGATTTTTAGATAATAAATAGTGATATTTAAATAAAATCCTAGCTCTCTTAGGAACAGGTACTTTTTTCCACGATTTAAATGCGTTTTTAGCAGCTGAAACAGCTAAATCTACATCTTCTTTTGTAGAAACTGGTACTTGTATTAACACATTGTCAGTTGCTGGATTAGGTACTTCAATCGTTCTTTCACAACTAGAACTTACCCATTTTCCATTAATAAAATTTCGCAAAATCGTTGTTTCATTACTTGTAATACTCATTGTTTCCCCTCCATTAAAATAAGTATTCTACATGTAAAAATTCTATTGTCATACATATATTATCTCTTTGAAACACTTTACTTTCATTAGACATTATGTAAAAAATGAGCCATAACTTACTGCACATATTGAAACAGCTATTTCATTATTCTTTTCATACCTATAATCTGATTATTAGGAGTCATATAATCATTTACTAATATCATAAATTCGATTGCTACTCTTTTTTCTTGTTGCATAAAATCATCTCCGAGCAAATTTTCAAGTTTTTGCAGGCGATGATATAGTGTTTGTCTTACAATATATAGTTTTTTAGATGTCTCTTGTTTAGAACCATTACACTCCAAATATGCTTTTAAAGTTTCTAATAATTTGCCATTATATTTGGAATCATAATCTATTACAGGCTGTAAATATTCTTTTACAATTTCCTTTAAATCAATATGTTTGTTCATTAACGAGATAATCCGATATAAATGTAAATCTTCATAGAAATAATGAATTTCTTTAGTAATCAATTTTTGTTGGATACGTAATGTTTCCTTAGCAGTTTGATAACTTTTATGAATATCAGTAAGTTGTTTAACTTTCATTCCAGCCCCTATTATTAACGTAGTGGTCTTTTGTTTCTTCACAAAATCAGACTCTTTTATATTGTCTATCGCTTTACGTAGTCTCTCTTTTAAACTGCTAGAATTCCTGTTGTTTAATAAAATAAATATTAATTCATTTCGTTTTTCCATCACAAAAACTGAAAATCCCTGCTGCTCGAAAATCGAACGAAAAAACAGTTTAACAAATGTAACATCTTTTGAAATGGTATCTTTAATCGTTGGATATTTAGCTATTAATACAACGCCATGTGTTGGAATGTTTTTCATGCCTTGGATGAGCAAGTATTCTTGAATATTTTCATTTGAATGCTCTCCTTCGAGCCACCCACTTAACCATTCATACTCTTCCGCCTTCTTTTTTTCACCAACATATAAATCACGAAGCAAATGTTGAGCTAATGCTGTTGAAGTACGATCCATAATCAAAAGTTCATACTCGCTAATAGGAATTTCTTTTGAGTAAATATACAGTTCAGCGTATTCCTGACCAAATAAATGAATGGGGGCCATCGCAAACAATGACGAATGATTGATATTTTCATTTTCTAAGTGATGTATTATTTTTTCTTGTTCTTGCAGACTTATTTCAGGCACAAACTCAAAATCATGATTTTTGATTTTAAAAATGATTTGCATATCTAATGAGGAAAAGACGAATTGAAGGATGTCATTATATGAATCAATAGATAGGAGACGTTTATTTAAATTCTGTGAGTAGTTTTCTAAATTTGATATCATCTGATATTGTTGGTTAATAATCAATGAATGAATATCTTGTGTGATTTCAACAAATGGTACTTCATCTTGAAAGATTATAATGGGAAATAAATGTTCATTGGCTAATTGAATAACCTCTGTAGGTATATTTGACATATATGTATCCATTTCAATACATAAACCAGCTGCATGATGATCGATTAGTTGCTCTACTACTGAATAGAAGGATGATTCATTTTCTTTCCAAGCAACACCGGTTGATAAGATTAATTCTTGACCATTTAACAAATTTTTAATATTCGTCACTTCAACGACATGCACCCACTTAACATTTCGATGAATTCCTTGTTTTCCCGCTACAATTAACGCACTTTCAAAATGCTTCCGGTTAAGTATTTCAGCAACTGTTAAAGTGGAGCGTTCTTTCATATGGTCTAACCTCCTTATGCATCAACTCTCTTCAAAAATCTATTTGTGATTTTTGAAGAGAGAGTATCCTTTTTTATAACACACTATCACCTTTCAATGAATGCGAGGAAAGTTGGCTTGTATTTCTGCAAGCATTGTTTCAAATTGCTTTTTATCAATAAAATCTTCTGCACCCCAATTTGCCAATATCCACGCAAATAATTCCTTTGGGGAGTTAAAGACTTCACCACTTGAATCAGATTTTCTAATCATATACCTGCCGTTATCTTCATCAATAGTTACTTCACATGGGAATGCATTGTCTTTTACTTGCAATAAAAACTCCATCCTTTCCCGCTCCTTTTCTATCTTTATTTATGATGTTCTGATTTATCCTTGTATAGTAAACTCGAAAAATATTTTCTTGCGTTAGCTGTTGTAATTTGTAAACTCTCGGTTTCTTGATTAAGAGTAAACTCAACATGTGACCCGTTCAAATTTTCAGTAACTTTGGAAATAACAAATCCTTTATCCAATAAAAAATCAATTTGTTCTTTCTCAGATTGGCATTTCGCATAATCTGACATATGCTACCTCCCATATATTTTAGTCACACGAATAATAAATGGTGCAGATGCTTTTCGATTAAACAGCAGGAGGTTCTTCACTAACACTCTTTTTCATATCTTCATCATCGATAATCCAATCTCTCCCTACGGAAATGCCTAAATACTTTTCATCACTCGGATCATCAATTTCAGCTTGCTTATATTTCTTAAACCACCAAAATTTAGCAAGTACATAATACATCATTGCACCAATGACAAAACCCACAACAAAGGAATAACTTGGTGTGAAATATGATACAACTGCACCAATAATCCACGAAATAAATCCTGCTAGATTAATTCCTCCCATATATCGAAACTGTCCGTGATTTTCATATAAGTCTGGCACATTAACTCGGCGTTTTCTTATTAAATAATAATCCGCAAATAAAATTCCTACTATCGCTGATAAAATTCCACCCACTATTAAAAGGAAAGGAATAATAACGCCAAATAACTCCCACGGTCTAACAATTGTTCCAACTACCCCTGCTGTTATTACACCAGCCCAAAACGGAAATTTTGGTCCACCAACATTCGAAAAAATAGTTGCCGCAGGCACTACATTAGCAGCTGTATTTGTAGACCATTGCGCTAGCACTATCATTAAGAGAAGAATAGCTAAAAAAATACCCGTTGATGATTCTTGTAGCGCAACGACAGGATCAGCATTTAACACTGCAATATAAGATACCGCACCTATAATAATCATAAAAGTCTGAGTTAATGGCATTGCGACAAGATTGCCATAGAGCGATCCTTTGTTACGTTTAAACCAGTTTTTCTCATTTCTTGGCACTTTTATAAAACGGGAGATTGATGGAATATCTGCACCAAGTGTCGCCCAAAATCCCATATTACTAAAGATAACAACTAAAAAAGCTGTAAAAGCTGCTCCTCCTGAAACAGTATTCTCAGACCAAGTCCAAATATCTCTTCCTTGTGTTGCAGCAGTATCTGATAAAGACATGTACATCCAAATAGAGATTAATAAGATAATAGGAGCTGCTAAATCGGCAAATCGTTCAATAGATTTAATACCTAAAGCAGTATTGATTAATTGAAAGGCTGCGAATAATAAATAACAAACAAACCAGTTATCAACACCCCATAGTATATCTAAAATCCCATTAATGGCAGTTGCTCCGAAGTATGTGTTTATCCCGAACCACATGGAAGCCGAGATCCCTCGAACAATAGAAGGAATATGAGTACCAACAGTACCAAATGGAGCTCGCATATAGACAGGAAAAGATAATCCGTGCTCAATACCAATATCCGCTATTAAGGAAATAAAAAATCCAATAGCTAAACAACCAATAACCGTTGCAAGAATAACCAAAGGCAATGGTAGAGATTGAACCCCAGCTCCTCCAATAGCAAAAGTAGCTAGAACAACTACCATTCCAACCCACATAAATGAATACCCTAGGGATGTAATCGTACGGTCCTTTTGTTGAATAGGATACAAATCAGGTGATTTCAAGTGACTCTTTTTCATAATGAACACTCCTTTTTCGGTTTATTTATTTTTTTTGCATTTATTCATAACCGAATCTCTTGATGTTTTGTTATTCATTCAAAGAAGGCAATAAGCTATAGTAAAGTAAGCCATTGCAGGAGTTGTTCAGATCAATGAAACATTCCAAATAGTTTGCTGGAATGAAAAAGAGTATTAAATCGATAATGTTTCGTTTTGATCCATAACAATTTCAGTATTGTATTTCGCTCTTTTCAAAAACTTACCTGAGCCAAGATTACCGACAAACTTTTTATCACGTACAACAAATTCTCCTCTAATAAGAACGGAGATTGGTTCCCCAGTTATCTTTAGTCCTTCAAAAGCATTGTAATCCACAGCCATATGATGTGTTTTTGCAGATATGACTCTTTCTACATTCGGGTCAAATATGACTATATCGGCATCAGATCCAATAGCCAATGTACCTTTTTGTGGGAATAAGCCAAATAATTTAGCAGATCTTGTGGCTATAATATCAACAAATTGGTTCAGACTAATTCTTCCTTTTTTAACGCCTTCAGAAAACAAAATAGACACTCGATCTTCAATCATCGGACCTCCATTTGGAATCTTTGAAAAATCATCTTTTCCTAAATCTTTTTGACCATTAAAATCAAAAGAGCATTGATCTGATCCAATCGTTTGTAATTGTCCACTTTTTAATGCATTCCAAAGAATTTCTTGGTGTTTTTTCTCTCTTAATGGTGGGGACCAAACGTATTTCGCTCCTTCAAATTCTGGTTTCTCTAGTGCGGTTATATCTAAAGTTAAATATTGAGGACATGTTTCTCCCCAAACATTAATCCCTTTATTTCGTGCTTCAGCAATTTTTTCCACTGCGTCACCACATGACACATGTACAACATAAAGCTGTGAATCAGCTAATGCTGTTAATTGAGCAGCTCTACCTGTGGCTTCTCCTTCAAGCTCTGGAGGTCTAGTTAAAGCATGATAAATAGGTTCAGTCTGTCCGTTTGCTAATGCTTTTTTTGTTAAATAATCAATAACGTCACCATTTTCTGCGTGTACCATAACTAAAGCACCTAATTCTTTTGCGGCTATAAGTGTTTTAAATAATGTTTCATCATCGGCTTGTAAAACATTTTTGTAGGCCATAAATACTTTAAATGAAGAAATTCCATCTTCTTCTAGTACTTGAGGTAATTCATTTAATACCTTTTCATTTATTTCACCTATCATAAGATGGAATCCATAATCAATAACAGCTTTTCCTTTTGCTTTCTCATGCCAAGTTTGAATAGAGTCTTTTAATGGTACCCCTTTATCTGTTAAGCAAAAATCTATGATTGTTGTAGTTCCACCAAAAGCAGCAGCAATTGTACCGTATTCAAAATCATCTTTTGTTACCGTTCCACCAAACGGCATTTCTAAGTGGGTATGAGGATCGACTCCCCCAGGTAGAATATAGCAACCTTTTGCATCGATCACTTCAGCATCAGTATCTGATAACTGAACACCTATACTATTAATTTTTCCATCAATAATTAATAAATCTCCCCGAAATGTATCTGTAGCTGTAACAATCGTCCCATTCTTGATTAATTTTTTCATCCATTCGTCACTCCTTTGTTATTTTGCAACGTCTGTTTGACATTCTGTTACTTGTAATAACGCCTTTTGTCGTTCATTCCAGGTCATAGGAGGTAGATCATTTACTATTTCTATCATTTCAATAGCACCATCAACAGGACAAACAATTGAACAAAGATTGCAACCTACACAATCTTCCTCTCTAACTTTCAAAACATTTCTTCCGTTTGCATCAACAAGCATATCAATACATTGATGTGACGCGTCTTCACAAGCAATATGACATTTATTGCAATTAATGCAAATATCATTATCAATTTTTGCTACAATATTATAATTTAAATTTAAGTTACCCCAATCAGAATATTTTGGTACAGATTTACCAATTAATTCAGTAACTGAGCTTAAACCTTTATCATCTAAATAATAATTTAATCCCTCTATCATATCTTCAACAATTCGAAAACCGTGGTGCATGGCAGCTGTACATACTTGAACACCTGTAGCGCCCATTAGTAAATATTCCACAGCATCTTGCCAATTGGAAATCCCACCAATACCAGAAATGGGAACGTTAATAAATGGACTTCTCGCACAGTCTGCTACCATATTAAGAGCAATTGGCTTAACTGCAGGACCGCAATAGCCACCGTGTGCTCCTTTACCAGCAACATGAGGAATTGTATTCCATGTATCAAGATCTACTCCCGCTAAACTATTAATGGTATTTATCATACTAATAGCATCCGCACCACCTTTTACAGCTCCTTCAGCTGTTGCAGTGATGTCTGTTATATTTGGTGTTAATTTCACAATAACTGGTGTCTTTGCTGCTTCTTTTACCCAATATGTTTGCTGTTCCACTAGTGAAGGGACTTGCCCTGAAGCTGACCCCATTCCTCTTTCTGCCATTCCATGTGGGCAACCAAAGTTTAATTCTAAGCCGTCAACACCTACATCCTCAACTCTCTTCACAATTTCATGCCATTTCTCTTGCTTAGGCTCAACCATCAAGGATGCTATAATAGCATGATTTGGATATTTTTTTTTCGTCTCATATATCTCTTTAAGATTAATATCTAATGGACGATCTGTTATTAATTCAATATTGTTAAAGCCAGCTACCTTCTTTCCGCTAAAACTTACGGCTGCAAAACGCGAGGTTACATTTAATATTGGGTCACCTAGAGTTTTCCATACGGCTCCTCCCCAACCTGCTTCAAAAGCCCTCTGTACTTGATAGCCAGAATTCGTAGGAGGTGCAGAAGCTAACCAAAACGGATTAGGAGATTTAATACCTGCCAGATTAATACTTAAATCAGCCATATCATCATCTCTCTTTCTTAGAAAATATAAGACTTTATCGTACTTTACCAGTAATCCTATAACTAATGCTCTTTATACATATATCTAAGATAACACTTTCATAGTAGAAAGCTTATCAATGGCATAAGCCACTTCCTTACCTTGCTGGGCGGCAGTAACGACCATCGCATCGCCATTTCCTTTACCAAAAATGACATCACCACAAGCAAATATTTTTGAATTAGATGTTTGCATTGTTTCAGGATTGTAATGAACAACACCATTTTTATGCGTTAGGCCTAACTGCTCTATTAAATCAACGTATCTCGACTGGCCTATTGCTTTAATGACTATATCAACAGGTAAAATATGTTCGGAACCTTCAACTATTTCAGGCTTTCTTCGACCATCCTTGTCTTCTTCGCCCAATGTCATTCGTAAACATTCAATTCCAACAACTTTTCCTACTTCAACTCCAATAATTCTCTTTGGAGCTGTTAACCAACGGAATTCAACACCATCTTGCTTGGCAAACTCATATTCAAAGTCATAGGCCGTCATTTCTTCTATTGTTCTTCGATACAAGATTTTTACATTTTCAGCACCTAGACGGACTGAACAGGTTGCAGCATCGATTGCCGTATTTCCTGCTCCAATTACCACGACTTTTTTCCCTACAAAATCTTTTGGGATTTGGCCACTTTTTGTTGATTTAACAAATTCAATAGCATCATGAATTCCTTCTAGGTCCTCTCCTTCAATCTGCAATTGAGGAACCGCAGACATTCCAACAGCCAAAACAATAAAATCATAATTTTGATCTAAGAATTCAACAGAGATATCTTCTCCTACTGTTGTATTCGTTACTATTTTTACATTAAGGCTTTTGACTTGTTCAACTTCCCAAAATGAAATGTTTTGTGGCAAACGGAAGGAAACAATACCAAATGTATTTAATCCACCAGCTTGTTCTTTTGATTCATAAATCGTTACACTATAACCTAATCTAGCTAATTCACGAGCTGCAGATAATCCCGCAGGGCCACCACCTATGACCGCAATATTCTTTCCATTGTTAGAAGCTCGTTGAAACAATTGCTGTTCATTGGTAATAGCCCAATCAGTAGCATATCTTTGTAATTTTCCTATTAATATCGGTTTTGTGGAGTCATTTAACACGCAAGCACCTTCACAGAGTTCTTCAGTTGGACAAACTCGTGCACAGCTTGCACCTATTGGATTGGAGGACATAATTGTTTTTGTAGATCCTAGTAGATTTCCTGAGGAAATTTTCTTAATAAATGTCGGTATATCAATACCTGTTGGACAAGCCCGTATACATGGCGCATCATAGCAATACAAACATCTAAATGATTCTTCATAAGCTTCTTGGTCAGTTAAACCAACATCCACTTCTTGAAAATTGCTTTCAAGATTAGTCAAAGAAATTCTTGCTTGATTCTTTTTCGTCAATGAGAACCCTCCCTTGGTCACTATTAGCCAAAATAACTCATCATATAATAAAGAATGAAAGTACTAGCATTATGGAAGTAATTCTGTCATTTCATTATAGGTTTCAGGACGTCTATCACGATAAAATTGCCATACATCGCGCACTTCTCGAATCAGTTCCTTATCCATTACTCCGATGATTACTTCATCTTTATCTCGACTACCAATGGATACTATTTTACCTCTTGGATCAACTAAATAAGACTGACCATAGAATTCACCCATATTCCATGGGGCTTCAAAACCTACACGGTTAATAGCTGCTACATAATATCCATTAGCTACTGCATGCGCAGGCTGTTCAAGCTTCCATAAATATTCAGAAGTTCCTGCTGTAGTTGCGGATGGATTAAAAACAATTTCTGCACCGTTTAGACCTAATAGCCTTGCACCTTCTGGAAAGTGGCGATCATAGCATATATACACCCCGATTTTTGCAAAGGCTGTATCAAACACTTGATAGCCTAAATTTCCTGGCTTAAAATAATATTTCTCCCAAAATCCATACCCTTCTTCACCAACAGCTACATGTGGAATATGCTGTTTACGATATTTTCCTAAATAAGAGCCATCTGCATCGATTACCGCTGCCGTATTATAATAGGTGGCAATTCCTTCTCTCTCATAGATAGGTAGAATGATAACAACACCTAATTCTTTAGCAAGTTGTTGAAACAGAACGGTTGTCGGACCATTTGGTATTTCCTCGGCTGCATCATACCATTTGGTTGTTTGTTCTGAACAAAAATAGGGTCCATAGAATATTTCTTGTAAACAAATGATTTGAGCCCCTTTTTCAGCCGCTTCTCTAACCATAGTAAGATGTTTTTCTATGGCCTTTTCCTTATGAACATTTACTGCCTCCTCTCCGTTAACATCATGAGAAGCTTGAATTAAACCAATCTTTACGTGATCTGACATGAAGTTCCCCCCTCAAAAAATCTCAATAATTGTCAAGAAATCCGTTTCAAACAAGCCTTTAATAAACAAGTTTATTCTAAAGAAACAGAAATCTCTTCATCATACTTTCATTGTACAAATTGACAAAATAGAAAACATTATACATGTTGTCAAATCATCTATAAATGAATTTTACCAAACTGTAAAACATTCATTTGGATATTTACTAGTAGGAAATACAACTTACTAACTGCACATGTAAACTTGTACCTTTATTTGTTTTTTACAAATTTAACATAGATAGTCTAAAAATTTTGTAGAATACAAACGAATAACAAATTCCTTTTAGGCATATATCATTAGCTAGTAATAACTCATCTCTACTATAATGAATGAATATTTATGAAACGAATCTTATTAAAATTTCTCGACAAGCTCTATTATTTCTGTCGAATACAAGTAACCATGCCATTTTCAAGGATAGGTTGAATTCTGCACCAAGGTGCTAACAGCTTACGATCCAATCACTCAATCTTTTTCTCACCGATATTACTCACCGAACGTACTGAAATCAGTCATTTACCCCAAAAAAGAGCCTGTCCCAAAAGTAACATGTGATGGGCATCCTCTAACTTTTTATATGATTTTCATTGTCTTGCTGATCTCAGACCAATGAGTAAAATGAATCGTTGCATAGGACAAAGCACTTAGTATTAGCTTTCTTTGAAAATAAATACTTTATCAAAACGGATCAAAAAATGGCGATTACATAAAGCGTAGGGGCCTCCAAAAAGTAATTCGAAATCACTTTTTGGAGGCCCCGTTTCAGTATTATTTATTTGTTTCTAAAAATTCGATTAGATTAAACATAAATTTATAAATCAGTGTAAGAGCACCAGCTATAGATAAATCTTCTTTAAAATCCTTCATATAGTCTAAAGTAATATTTAAATCCCATAATCCATCATTTTGACTGAATATTAAACCAAACATAGGTGCATCTCCGTGAAGGTTCGAAGATAAGTACTCTTTAATTTGCGTTTCCCATTTTTTAGGGAGCTTTAAACCAATCATGATGTTATATGTGCCAAACACATCATCCACTTCCAAAGAAACAGACTCAACGTTTACCATTTCCCACCAAATGGATTCTGTATATAAAAACTCTTTCTTATTTTGTTTAAAATAAGAAATTGGCTCTTGTAAAAATGATTTACCTTCTTCTGATAGAAAATTCTCTGATTCTTTATCACATCGTTCCATATAAGATTCTAAGAAACGAGTATTATCATCTAATTCTATTAACTTCATTTCATCGTGACCAATTTCACACATTAATTGATGATTTAATACGTAATCTTTTTCAATACTATATAGCTCAATAGAAGTAGGATTGCTATCTTCTTGCTTAGAAATGTTCAATTCGATGTATTTAAGTAATTTATCTTGTAGCATTCTTTATTTCCTCCAATATGTCTCATCTTTCAAAAGTGTTACCTAATTATTTATTCAACACCATCCTATAGCGTAATTTCAATATAAACTGGACAATGGTCGCTTCCTAAAATTTCAGAATGTATTTCTGCAGCAACTATCGTTGACTTTAGTCTTTCGGACAGAATAAAGTAGTCAATTCTCCAACCAATATTACGTTCACGAACCTTATTCATATAAGACCACCAAGAATAACATTCGATTTTTTCAGGATACAACGTACGAAAACTATCAATAAAACCTGAGGCCAACAAATTTGTCATCTTTTCTCTTTCTTCATCAGTGAAACCAGAATTCCCACGATTCGTTTTAGCATTTTTTAGATCTATATCTTGATGAGCAACATTTAAATCCCCACATAATATGACTGGTTTGACTCGATCCAACTTTACCATATATTCTCTTAATTGGTCTTCCCAATTTAATCGATCATGTAAACGTGATAAATCACGTTTTGAATTTGGTGTGTACACATTAATTAAATAAAATGTCTCAAATTCTAATGTAATAATCCTACCTTCAGGTTCATCTTCATAATCACCAACACCATATGAAACAGATAATGGTTTATACTTTGTAAATACAGCCGTACCTGAATATCCTTTTTTCTCTGCATAATTCCAAAATTGATAATATCCATCAAGTTCTAATGATATTTGGCCTTCTTGTAATTTAGTTTCTTGAATGCAGAAAATATCTACATCCATTTTATTAAAATAATCCATAAAGCCTTTTCCTACACAAGCTCTTAGTCCATTGACATTCCAAGATACAAGTTTCATATGTATACAATCTGCTCCCCTTATTTTTAGCTAATAACTCTTCCTATTTTACACAAAATTGACTCTAAAAAGAAGGATGTTTTCACCACATTGTGACTAGTGAATATAGATTGATTTGAATTCCGTTTCAAGATGCATTTTATATTCACTGAACTAATTTATAAATCAAAATCTTTTAGAATAAAGTGAAAATGAAGACTGAACATTTTTTTAATTCACTTTTTTATTATGCTCAATTATGAACTTTCAAAAATATACTTATTAATAATCAAAATGAAATAGAAAGAGTTACTCCTTACTATCATACCTTTTCTTTTTCAATCATCCAAAAAAATATGCCTCCTTTAATTAATAAATTTTTTAAATCATTCACACATAAAATGTCTATTTCTAAAAATGAATAATAACACTGAAAAATGATTTATTATGTAATATTTTAATAACAAGATCAATGTATGTAAGGAATTATTTCTGTTTTCTGGAACAAAGCCATATATTGGACGTGATTTATATAGAGGAGTAAACTGTATTAGTATAATAAATAATTGGAGTTTTTAGACTTTTCATCATAAGGGGATGTCACTTTTGCGTTATATTGAAGTCGGAAGTCGAGAGTATTATCAAACTTTGTTAAGCATGCTGCTGGGAAGCTTAGTAACGTTTGCCATTTTATATAGCCCACAACCACTCATTCATACGTAATCGAAAGAATTCCATATTTCGCCGTCTACCTCTAGCTTTACGATATCACTTCCCACAATAACTATGGCATTTACAATGCTTATTGTTTCTGTATTCTCAAATGCCTGGGGTCGTAAGCAAATTATGATGGTGTCTCTGCTAGCTACTTCTTTACTTAGTATCGCATCAGCCTTCAGTCCTTCTTTTCACATTCTCCTTTTATTTCGATTTGCTGAAGGAGTTGCTCTCGCTGGATTTCCAGCAATCGCAATGACCTATTTAAGTGAAGAAATTTCCCCTAGAAGCATAGGTAGTGTGATGGGAGTATATATCGCTGGTTCAGCAATTGGAGGCTTTGCTGGAAGAATGATCACAAGTGTATTTACTGATTTCTTTTATTGGCATACTGCCATTTTAGTTTTAGGTCTTTTTAGTTTAATTTGTGCCATTTTATTTATACTCTTGTTACCAAAGTCAAAAAACTTTGCAAAATCCACTGTATCCTTTACGAATTGGATCGTTGGGAATAGAAATGCATTAAAAAATCCTGGCTTACTTTTTCTATTTGGAATGGGTTTTTTATTTTTAGGATCTTACGCATCATTGTTTAACTATATTGGTTTTCCATTATCAGAAGAACCCTTTAGTTTATCTCAAACTGTAATTGGTGCCCTATTTATTTTACAGTTAATCGGTACTTGGAGTTCTATTTTCTTTGGTAAATTAACCGCTTCACACTCTAGAGCAAAATTAATGAGTTATGCAATCATTTTACTTATTATAGGTGTTATATTAACTCTCTCACAAAACTTATTTATTGTTCTCATTGGAGTTGTTCTTTTTGTTTGTGGTTTTTTTGCCGGACATAGTTTAGCAAGCGGATGGGTTAGTTCGATTTCATCTGTTAAATCTAAAGCTTATGCTTCATCACTATACTTATTTTTCTATTATTTAGGTTCTAGTATCGTTGGATGGTCAGGAGGATTATTTTTAGCTAGTTTTGATTGGACAGGTGTGGTATGTATGATTTTGGGGATCTCATTACTTCTTATTTTCTTATTAATACAAATAACAAGATCTCTTAAAAAAGTAACTGCAAAAGCAGAGACATTTTACAAACATGTATATAAATAACCCTGTTTTAACTACTGAAATAATTACCATTGAGTATTAGGTCTGTGAAGATTATGATTTTTACAAGAAAGGCAAATGTTTTCAAGAAGTTTTCAAATTTATTAGCAAAAACATTTTATCTTTTACAGTAACTATCAATTTGATACAACAACTAGGAGATTAAAACAAAATGGAGATCCCAAATAATGCTACATTAAATGAATTAAAATTTACAATGATGAAATACAAATTTGCTTTAGATGAAATAAATACAAAGCTAACTATACTAAATGAAGAATTTCAAATACTACATGATCATAATCCAATCGAACATTTAAAATCACGTCTAAAACAACCAAAAAGCATATTTAATAAGTTGAAAAGAAAAGGTCTAGAGCCCACCATTGAAAATGCTGAAGCCCATTTAAATGACATAGCTGGCATAAGAATTACGTGCTCATTTATTACAGACATCTATAGAATTTATGAAATGCTAAAAAATCAAGATGATCTAACGATTTTAAAAGAAAAGGATTATATCGCGAACCCTAAACCAAACGGTTATAAAAGCTTACATCTCATTGTTGAAGTGCCAATATTTCTAACAGATCGTACTGAGAGAGTGAAGGTTGAAATTCAAATACGGACAATTGCCATGGATTTCTGGGCAAGCTTAGAACATAAAATATACTATAAATTTGATAAAGAAGTACCTGATATTTTAGCTAATGAATTAAAATCAGCTGCTGAAACGATACACTTCTTAGATGACAAGATGAAAAATATTAAAGAAGATATGGATTACTTCAAAAAAATCGAAATGAAAATATAAAAAGGAAAAAAGATGGTGTTGAAAAGCTAAGCTTTAGAAACACCATCTTTTTTTACAAAATGAAGATTTGAGGCATCTTAAAGGTAATTTTTATTACTTTTCAGATGCCTCCTATTTTTCATTATTCAACAATATTTAAAATAGTTACCTTTTCACGAGACATGGATTCAATACTTCTTCTTATTCCTTGTGTCCCCATTCCTGATGACTTCACGCCAATAAATGGAAAATGATCAGGTCCACGTTCTGTACGACCATTTATTTGAACTGAACCTACCTCAAGCTGAGAACCGATAATATATGCCTTATTAATATCTTTTGTAAAGATACTAGCTTGTAAACCAAACTCAGATTCATTCGCTAATTGTATTGCTTCTTCATCCTCAGATACTCGAATAATTGGTAATACTGGACCAAATGGTTCTTCCCAAGCAATTCTCATTTCTGGAGTTACATGATCGAGAAGCGTTGGATGAAGTAAATTACCTTCACGTTTATTACCTGTAATTAGTGTAGCACCTTTTTCAAGTGCATCATCGATGAGCCCTTGTACGTAATCAGCTGATTTATCATCGATTAATGGAACTATCGTTTTATTTTCTTCTGGTGAACCAATGGTTAATTCCTCGACTTCTGGCTTTAACAATGATACAAATTCATCTGCTACATCGTTATGAATTAAAACACGCTTAATAGCCGTACAACGTTGTCCTGAGTATGAAAAAGCACCAGAAACCGTTTGTTTAACTGCATAAGGGATATCTGCATCTTCGCGAACAATGGCAGGGTCTTTTCCTCCTAATTCCATAACAAGAGGAACCATTTTAGCTTTTTCGGCAATATGTTTACCTGTACCGCTACCTCCAGTAAATGAAATCATATGAATACCCGGATGTTCTACAAGATAATCTCCGATTACAGAACCACGTCCTGTTACTAAGCTTAAAATACCTTTTGGTAAGTCGGCTTTATGCAAAGCTTCGATCATTTTAATTCCGCTAATGGCGCCTTGTGTTGCAGGTTTAAATACGACCGCATTTCCTGCCATTAAGGCTGGTGCAATTTTTGCTGCTGATAAGTTAACTGGATAGTTAAACGGTGCAATAGCAAGTACTACACCAAGCGGTACGCGATGAATCGTTGCAATTTTATTTCGATTTCCACCAACAAAATTCTCTCCTAAAATACTTTCACCTTGCATATGAACGGCTTCTTCAATTGTATATTGAATAAAATCCGCAGTACGTTCAACTTCTTTAATTGCATCATTATATGGTTTACCAACCTCTTGCATAATAGCAGTAGCAATCTCTTCTTTAGCCTTTAATAGCTCATCAATCCATTTATATAAATACGACGCACGATTACGAACTGTTAATTTAGCCCACTCTTTTTGTGCTTGATTTGCTCCTACGATTGCTTCATTTACTTCTGACTGAGTTATTGCTTGCAATTTACCTATTTCTTTTTTCGAATAAGGAGAAGAAATAGTAATCGTTTCATTTGATTCACTATTCACCCATTCTCCATTCAAATAAAAAGGATATGTACGATTCATGATGTTCCTCCAAATACTTTACTAAAAATACTATTTTGTTTAATATTTTTACACTTACTAACAAAATGCACTTATAAAAATACTATATAAAAATAGTATTCCGCTGATTATATCATTTTTTTTATTCTTTTCAAAAGTCTTTATTATTTTTAAATTATCTTAAAATAATAAATAATCACTAATCTTTTAATATATGAACGACTTGATCAATTGCTTTTTGGAGTTTTTGACTATTCCTCGTATACATCTTTTTAGCTTGTTCATTATCCGTACTTAAAGCAAACAATTCTAAATCAGCCTGACATTTTTTCATGGTTGCATATAATAAAGGTCTTTCTTGTGGCGAGGGAACCTTTATTTTATCATCAAATAAATCGACTGTTACCTCCCCATAAGAATTAACTTGCCCCAAAAAAACATTGTCAATTGTTACACCTAACTTATCCAATTCAGTTTTTAACCAATGACGACTTCTCCCTAAAGTTGCTAGTGGTTCATCCAAAATCTTCCCATCCATTATAACGGTTTGTGGCTCTTTTTCATTAGCAACCTTCATATGTAAGTCTTTTGCAGTGATTGGTCTGTATTCTTTTTTCAACATGACACTTAAATCTCCGGCTGCCTCTAAAGCGGCATATTCTACTTCGCCTATATCAAAAACGTCTTTGTTCCTTAGCATTTCAGAAAACTCATCAATGGTCATTTTTTCTTTCTTTAAATTATCTTCCAAAATCTTTCCGTCTTTTATGAAAACCGTTCCTTTTCCATCTACTAAATCTCTAAACTTTTTACTTTTTAATGATATTAGTCCAGCTATAAATGGGATTGCCGCTGTCACGACCATAGCTAAAATACCTAAAGGGATGCTTTGGTCAAGTCCGGTTACGACTTCTGCCCCAATATTTCCTATCGTTATGCCTGTTACATACTCAAAAAAGGAAAGTTGTGTTATTTGTTTCTTCCCTAATATCTTGGTAATAATCAACAACACTACTAGAAACAATATAGCCCTAAATACGACATCTAACCAATCGGGCACTATAATCACCCTCCTTACGGTTTAAAACCCTTTATATTGAATTTCTTCACGTTCCAATTCGCCTACTCGATTTTTAATATCTTCTACTACTTCCGTAACAGTTAACATACTTTCATGTAAATCTCTTGCCGCTTGTTCATCTTGCGTTTTTATAGCTAAACTAGAAAGTGAAGCAATAATTCCATTTAGGTTCGCTAAACATTGTTTCACATCAGATGCTATGGTCATGTTACCAACTCCTTATAGACATATTCTCGATGTTTCTCACATCTCAATTGATACCGCATGCGCAATACATGGAATTGTTTCATTTTGTTGAAATGATAACGGAGATAATAAAGCACCCGTTGCGGCAACTAAGATCTTATTAAGTTCTCCTTTTCTCATTTGATTTAGTAAATGGCCATAAACAACTGTTGCAGAACATCCTGCTCCACTAGCGCCCGCTAATACAGGTTGATCATCACGATAAATCATCATGCCACAATCCTTAAAACTATTATCAAATATTGGTGTACCATGTTTTTTGAATAATTCTAAAGCAATTTCATGTCCAATTTGGCCGAGATCTCCCGTGACGATTAAATCATAATAACTCGGGTCAACATTTCTTTCATGTAAATGGGCTTCAATTGTATCGACTGCTGCTGGTGCCATCGCTCCACCCATATTTAAAGGATCCGTCATTCCCATATCTACCACTTTTCCTATTGTTGCAGATGTTACTTTTGGTCCTTCACCATCATTACTTAAAACAGCTACTCCTGCTCCCGTAACAGTCCATTGTGCAGTTGGAGGTTTTTGTGCTCCATAATCATTTGGATATCGAAACTGCTTTTCAACTGCCGTATTATGACTAGAAGCCCCCGTTAAAATATATTTTGCTCCATTCGTATTTACGATATATGAACCTAATGCGAGACCTTCCATAGAGGTTGAACAAGCTCCAAATAAGCCGAAATACGGAAATCCAAAAGTTCTACATGCAAAGCTTGTTGGTGTGATTTGATTGATTAAATCTCCTCCAAGAAAAAATTCAATTTGTTCCTTCTGAAGACTTGCTTTTTCCATAGCTTTTTGACAAGCTTCCTCTAATAAAACTCGATGTGCTTTTTCATATGAATCTTGCTGTAACCACAAATCGGAATGAAGCAAATCAAAATCATCAGCTAATAAACCTTCTCCTTCAAACGGGCCTCCTACAGTACCAGTTGAGATAATAACGGGTTTATTTTCAAAAACCCACGTTCTATAACCCTTCTGCATGAAAACTTCACCTCACTTCATTATCAAATACTTTAATAAGGCCACTATAAAAGCGGAAAATACACCAAACAAGACAACAGACCCAGCTAATTTAAAAAGGTTGCCTCCAACACCTAATACAAAACCTTCTTTACGATGCTCAATAGCTGCTGATATTACAGCATTACCAAATCCTGTCACCGGCACAGCCGTACCAGCTCCACCAAATTGAGCAAGTCGATCATACACACCAAAGCCTGTTAGCAACATAGAAAGGAAAACCATTGACCCTACTGTGGGATTTCCAGCAGTCTGTTCTGTGAAATTAAAATAATACATATAAAACAATTCAAATCCTTGTCCTATTAAACAAATGAACCCACCCATTAAAAATGCTCGTAAACAGTTTTTTAAAATAGGTCTCTTAATTTCAATTTGTTTTTGGAGTATTTGATACTCTTGCTGTACTGGTGTTAAATTTTTCTTCTTACTATTGGACAATTCCTTCACACTCCAATATGTTGTACATTCAATATAGTATTTCGAAAAAGGTGTATTCATCCTAACACCTATAATCTTTTTTATTAAAGTCAGTTTAAATAACCAAACATCAGTATTTTCAAAAAGGAATAAAGGAAATAGGCTGGTAGCAATAACCAACCTATTTCCTCAAACTTTTTATTGTCTATATTGAGGCTCTTCTTCTTCCATTTGTTGAACACGTGGACTAAGCGTATCAACAATCGCTTGAGTTTGTTGTGCCGCATTTTGATAAAGTTGTTTTGCTTGTTGGTTATCGGTACTTAAAGCAAAAGTTTCAAAACTAGCCTGAGCACTTTTTAATTCAGCAAGTGTAGTCTTTACGTTATTAATAACGGTCATAAATGACGCCTCCTTCAAATGTTAACTACTCTGTTAGTATGAATGCTTTTACTTTAATTTATAATTACCATTTTTAGTTATAAATAAGGGGGTTCTTACAAATGAAGTGTCTACATAATAGCAGAAAGATTGAAGTTTGCTTAAAAAAAGCCATAATTAAAAAGCTGTGTCAAAAAAGGTGAATGCCTTTTTGACACAGCTTGCTTTGAATGAACGTATTTATTTTTCTGTTTCTTTAACAGTCTTACCATTACCTGTTGGATAAAAATATTTTGTTCTATCGATTTTTTTCAGACCGTCAGGCGTATAGAATCGTAATAAATCTCCATACATTACCTGGTCAGATAAATCTAACTCTTTTTGAACCTTGTCTTTTGCTGCTTTTATTTCATCATTTGATTCAATCGTCATTCCGGTAGCTGAATCATAGTACAAACCATTTATACTTGTATATTTCTCTGAAATAAAGTCTCCATTTCGAAAAGCCACTACGCCATCATGATTTTTGGAAAATAAATCTGTACCAAATTGGATATAAGATTTACTATCAATACCAACAAGATGAAGCAGTGTAGGTAACACGTCAATCTCTCCACCATAAGTATGATTAATACCACCTACTACACCAGGAACATGAATCATCAACGGAACTCTTTGAAGTTGTGCATTTTCGTATGGGGTAATTTCTTTATCAATGATTTCTTCCATAGCAGCATTATGATTTTCAGAAATTCCATAATGATCCCCATAAATAAGAACAATGGAATTATCGTATAGTCCATTTTGTTTTAATTGTGTAAAAAATTGTTGTAACGCTTCATCTAAATAATGAGCCGTTTGAAAATAACGATCGACTACACCGTCACCTGTTTCAGCTTTTGGAAAATCAATATCCTCCTCATCTAATACGAAAGGAAAATGATTCGTTAATGTCATTAAATGCGCATAGAAAGGCTGTGGTAAACTTTTCAACATTGGAATGGATTCCTCAAAAAACGGTTTGTCTTTAAGTCCGTAATTTATAGCATTACCTTCAGACATATCGTAATAGCTAGCATCAAAAAACTTATCTACACCAAAGCTTTTGTATATTTCATCACGATTCCAAAACGTTTTATAGTCACCGTGTAAAACAGCACTTGTATAATTTCCTTTTTGATTTAAGATTGCTTGAGCTGATTGATACGTATTTAATCCTTTTAAGGAATAAGCAGATCCTTGCGGTAATCCATATAAGGATGTATCTAACATCAATTCAGCATCAGAAGTCTTTCCTTGTCCAGTCTGATGAAAGAAATTATCAAAATACGTTACTTGCTTACCATTTACTAGACTATTTAAAAATGGTGTAACTTCTTGACCATTTAATTTATAGTTTATTAAAAATGATTGAAAGGATTCTAAATGAATTTTGATAATGTTCATACCTTTTGCTTTTCCAAACATTTCTTTATTTGGTTCAGCATAATGTTCATCTGTATATTCTTTCACCTTATCTGTATCAGGAGCACTAGCAAGTGCACGTTGGCCTGACGATTTAACTGCTTGAATACCATCATAAACACTATAGTTATAAACACCTAAGTATTTAACGATATACGTACGATCAAATGTTCTTGAAAGTAACTGTGGTCGATCAACTTCTGCAAGACCAATATTTATCATAAGAACAATAACACCTAGAATGAATATAAAACCTGATTTTTTACGCGATACTCTTTCATTTGACCAAGATTTGAAGCTCCATTTAAGAACTCCCATAAGAAAGATAAAGTCAACCCAATAAAAGATATCATGCCAATGCATACTTCCTGTAATACTTCCACCCATATTGCCAAGATTAGATGTTTGAAAGATAGTTGGCCATGTAAAGAAATCATTGAAAAAACGATAATACAAAATATTTGTATATAAGAATAAGCTTAATACAAAATAAGCAATCATTATATATATTCCAGTACGCTTAGAGCGACTTATCAATAATATTAAACCAAAAACGATAATAGCTGAACTAATAGGATTCATCATTAATAAAAACGATTGTAGTGCATTTTTAATGCCAAGGTTAAATTCAACTTGATATGAAATATATGTTTTGACCGTAAATAGAATGATTGTAAGCCAAAAGAATATCATTTTCTTTGATAGCTTATGAGTCATACTGTAAAGCGCCCCCTCTTAACAAAACAGTTGCAAATGAAACTGTGCATTACTTGACCTTATCCTTGCACTTTAATGTCTTAAAGGATTAGATAAAGTTCATGGTATCATTTTACTCTCGTATGATTTGGTTGGCAAATATTTATGTTAAAATTCTAAATTATAATAATTTTTTACTAGAAAAAAACCATAATATATAAACTGAGATGGATGTATTCAATTATACTTTTTGTAGAACGCGATCATGAGATTGTGTAATTTCCTCCAATGAAAAGACTCTGCCATATTCATCCTTATATGCTATATGCTTTTGCTCAAACTTTGTTGGGCTATTAATACCCGCTGCAGCAGCTAAATTATATAAGCCTTCTCTAAGAGAAACAACATAATTACATACTCGGTAATGCTTTTCTTCTATATCTAAACCATTTTGCAGCTTACGATCAGTAGTAGCAACACCAACCGGGCATTCATTTGTATGACATTTCCCCGCCATAATACATCCCACACTAAACATAAATCCTCTTGCAATATTTACTAAATCAGCTCCCATAGCTAAAGCAATAGCTATTCTATCAGGTGTAATTAATTTTCCAGAAGCAATGATTTTTACCCGATCTCGAATGCCATACTGTTTAAGCATACTATCTAAAATAGGTAAAGCTGCATGTAGAGGCAATCCAACAGCATCTGCTAATTCTTGAACAGTTGCGCCCGTACCTCCTTCTCCTCCGTCAACTGTAATAAAATCTGGACCTGTTCCGCTTACTTTCATATAGTTAATCATATTTTCCAATGCTTCCATATCACCAACTACTATTTTTATCCCTATTGGTTTACCACCAACAGTTCTTAATTTTTCTATAAACTCAAATAATGATGGAACGTCGCTGAATTCTGGAAAACGATTTGGACTATCTATTGTTTTTCCAACTGCAACTAAACGAATGGCTGCAATTTCCTCCGTAACCTTTTCTGCCTCAACATGGCCTCCTCTTGCTTTAGCACCTTGTGCTAACTTAATTTCAAAAGCTTTTATTTGTTCTATTTGACTTTTCTTTTGAAATTCTTCCCATGAAAATTCTCCATTTAATTTTCGAACCCCAAAAAATCCAGGTCCTATTTGCATAATAATATCGGCTTTACCTTGTAAATGATAGGGCGAGATGCCTCCTTCACCTGTGTTCATCCACGTTCCTCCAGCTAAATGTAAACCTTTAGAAAGAGCTGAAATCGCATGATCACCAAGTGCTCCAAAGCTCATACCTGATTGTCCAATCAACCCCTTTGTTACGAAAGGTGTTTTGCATGTATACTCACCTATTACAATTGCATCATTATCCTTCAAATAATAAGGATCTATGACTTTTTCTTCTTGATGCTCCTTACGTAAAAATAGACCTTCATTATCAATTTTATAAATGCGTGTGTTGATTTTTTGTGATTGATCTACAGCCATTTCTTCCTTTAATTTAGGAAAAAGGGTATTTTTTATATAGAAACCGCTCTCATTGAAATTTCTTAGAGAACCAAATCCAACAAGTCGTTCTTTGTACTTTCCCGCCTTTACAACATCTTGATAATCCTTTCTAGAAAAAGGCTTTCCATCCGTATCATTATTAATTAAATACTGTCTAATCTCTGGACCAATTTGTTCAGTAGAATATCTAATTTTACCGAGAACAGGAAAATTTCTTAATATAGAATGCTGTTTTTGATTATGATCACGTATGTACAAATAAATAAAAATAAAAATAGGCATTAAAAAGAAAAAAGCAATAAAAATCCATAAAGCAATAACTAAATAATCAGTAAAACCCATATAAATCCCTCCAAACACTGCTGTTATTTTTCGCAAATGGCAAATATTACTATTTTCCATAAAATAGTTTTCCAACAAAATAATACCCTTTTTTAAAATCATACAAACATTTTAGTCGCATTGCTACGGCTTTTCTTTATATATATTATAAATGTTATAATAGTTCGAAATTTCTTCATTTTTTAACAAAATCTTAACTAGTCTATCGTGCGATACATCGTTATAATTATTTTATTAAGAAAATAATTATAATTTTAGATAGCTGTTTTCGAATAATTTGTTGCTGAATAATCATATAGGCTGTGTTGCATTCCACGCTTCGGGATACTCGCTTTCCTCTTGGCGGGCGGTACTCCTGGAGAAGTCTCGCACCTTATGTTCCAATCGACCTTTTGACGCTGATTTTATTCACCGAACATATCCATAACAACGTAAATGATTGACTGAGGCCATTTTCCTTTAAGTATCACGGAAAGTTTCTATCTACTAAGAAAAGCATCCTATCAAAACTAAAAAAGGAGAAATAAATGAAACTATCATTTAGTAATATCAAGACAAAATGTAAAATAGATAAATTGCTACAATACATTTTGAATACAGCTTTAATAGTACTAGCCATTACTTTATCCGTATTACTTTTCAAAGAGCTCTTTCTATTTATTCAACATGCATTTTTTAGCGAAGTTATCGAAGGGCAATACGCCTTATTTGAACGCATACTTACATTTTTTCTTTATTTTGAATTTATAGCGATGATCGTTAAATATTTCCAAGAGGAATACCATTTCCCTATTCGTTATTTCCTTTATATTGGAATCACTGCCATGATTCGTCTTGTCATCGTAGAGCATTATGATCCCTTTGATACACTACTATATACTTGTGCGATTTTAGTATTAATTATCAGTTATTTTATTTTCAACTCAGCTATGATTATGAAAAAGAAAAGTAAACTATAAAATTAAGCATATATAATACTAAGAAACTTATTACATAAGAAAAGGGGCCTGTGAGCAGTGATAAAATATCACTTTTCACATGCCCCAAAGCTTTATAGGGTTTACCTTAGTATGTGTATGTTGTTACTTACAAAAATAAACTGATTTTGCACACTTTTTCTAATAGATGTAATATTAGTATGGTTTAAAACTTACAAGAACCTTCTGAGCATCCATCATTATTACTGTTATTGTTAGTACCTAATACTTGAATTGGTTTTTGCTCACTTTCTTCTTCCCATACCTTTTCTAGCACTTGTAAAAACACTTCACTTGTTTGAGCTCCTGAAACGGCATATTTTTGATTAAACACAAAAAATGGTACACCTTGGACGCCAATACTTCTTGCTTCATTTTGATTGTTCTGAACCTCTTCACTATATGTGCCTTCTTCAAGAATTTTCAAAGACTCTTGTTCATCTAAGCCTATTTCAGCTGCTAGTTTAACAAGTACATGATAATCACTAATATTTAAGGAATCTGTAAAATAAGCATGCAGTATTCTTTCAATCATTTCATACATTTTCCCATGTTTATTTGCATAATGACTTAATCGATGAGCAGCAAAAGTATTTGTAAGAATCATAGTATCAAAATGATAATCTAAGCCTAATTCCTTTGCCTGAGCAGCAATTTGTTTCGTGAATCCTTTCGCTTGCTCATAAGAAACGCCTTGTTTTTCAGATAGAACAGTATAAATATCTTTATCGATTTCTTTTGGTGAATAGGGATCAAGCTGATAGCTTTTAAATGAAACCGTTACTTTATCCTTATGATTAAATGATTGTAATGCAGATTCAAAACGACGCTTTCCCATGTAACAAAACGGACATGCAAAATCCGACCATATTTCAACGTTCATATTTCCCCCTCCAATTTATAGGTATTATATGACATTATATATGGTCGTTTATGCATTTACAAAAAAATTGATTAGGAAGTTCATTAATCGTTTATGTTTTACACTAGTTGTATTTCTCATAAACTTGACTATCAATTAATTGCAACTGGTATTGTTTGATTAATTGAACTAAAAGTTCGCTATAAATTTTTTCTCCTTTTTCATTCTCTGCAGTACTATAATTTGCATTATGTAATGACATAGCCTGCTCTAAATACGTTTTTGATTCAAATAAACCATGTTTTTTATACCTTGGATTATCCATTAAAAAAACACCATGGTCATTAATTGAATCTGTTATAGAATCATATACTCTAAACTCTGCTTTGATTTCTTTATCATAAAATTCATTCGTATTTAGACTTGCTGTTTCACCATTCCAATTATGTCCTTTTATCCCGAAAAGATTTTTATATTCGACTGCAAGCTTAGAGCGTCCCCAATCTGATTCGAGTATAGCTTGAGCAATAGTAATGGAAGGTAGAATTCCTGTTTTCTCAAAGTTTGTTTTGGCGGCATTCTCAATACTGGCAATAAACTTTTTGTGAATACTATCTTCTGACATTCTACTAGTAAAAACGCCTTTTTTATCAAAATACGTTTTATATAACTCTACTGTTTTTAACTGTTTATTTGAAAAATGAAGTGAATTTGTCACATCATCTAGTGATTTAACAATATATTTATCGTCTTGTTTTTCAATGAAAAGATTCACAGTCTTTTCGATGCTATCAGTTGATACATCCATTAAGTCATGTTCTGCTGCTATAACTGAAGCGACATTTTTCCAATTTACTTGAGCTTTTCCTTTGCTTTTTTCATCTACGGTAGTTGAAATGTACTTCATTGTTTCTATTGAAATATTGATCTTATTCTCATTTTCAAAAATATTCCATGCAACGATTAGTACTAATATGATAGTAATTGGCCATATTATTTTATACTTTTTCATGTTCTCACTCCCTATCAGACTACAATTCATATTTTCTTTTTTGTGAGAATATGATTCTTTTATTATATATTTGCTTAAAATTTTTATAATACATCAAAATCTATTGTATATTCTTCCACTCCGGGAGGTAGTTTATATTATTCTTTACTTACATTAGATAGATAGCTATACCAATAATGAATTAACCATATATCGCTTCATTAATCATATCTCCTATTTTTTAAGATTTTCTTAAGGTTATTTTATAATTTCCTTAACTTGTAGAATTTCTGCTACAACCCTATAGTACCGAGTTTTTGTTACAATAGTTTAACAAACATATAAAAATCCTTTTCCTTATAAATTTCATGAGTGATCCATCTGTAAAATGAGCGTATGTTACAGATGGATTCCCATTCAAAATATGTGCTTAAAATAATAGTCATATGTTTTTCATCATCAGCAATTAAAATATTCAATATGTTACATCCCTTTGATCCTTGTATCTTAAATATAAAAAATAAATATCACAGCAATGTTACATAGCGTTTAGTATATTTAGATTACTATCTCCTTATACATTGATTATCATGCTTTAGAAAGACTTTAATAATTTTGCTTCTCCCCAATCTCAATTCATTTAGAATAAATGTAAGCAAAAAGCAATCCATTCAACAAAGAATAGATTGCTTTTTGCTTAGTGTTCTATATGAAATTTTGTTGTTTTAGATAGTGGTTCATTAATTTCAAATATTTTGCCACGTAAATTTGTAATACCAAACGATTCTAGACGAGCTGTGTGCTCTTTCAAATATGCCTTGGCACTTTCTTGATCTGTAAATAAATAAATGCCTCCCGCTTCTTTTGTGTCGGAATTTTCAGTCCATATTTTCCAGATTAAACCTGGTGCTTTAGCTAAATGTTTAGATAGTTCAGCATAAGCCTCAGTCATTTCTTGACCAAAAGGTCCTTCTACTGGAAAATCAATTTGTAATATAATTTGTGACATATATGATTTCCCCCTATTCATGATGCTATAATATCATTGTACAATATTGACAACTTTAATTATATTTTGAAGACTTAAGATTAAGTCTCACATCTATTTGAGAAGTTTATTAAATACCGTATTTAATGAAGGAGCACAAAATGGAAAAGACAGCAATTTTACTAGTTAATTTGGGAACACCCGATACACCTGAGCCTGCATCTGTAAAATCTTATTTAAAAGAATTTTTAAGTGATCCACGAGTAATCGACCTACCTAGAATACAATGGTTACCCATTCTTCACGGAATTATATTACGAGTTAGACCTAAAAAGTCCGCGAAGTTGTATCAATCTATATGGACGGAACAAGGGTCACCTCTTTTATTGAATAGCCAAAAACAACAAGATGCACTTCAAAAAAGATTTAATTCTAAAAATATTCATGTTGGCTTAGCTATGACTTACGGCAATCCATCTATTGCATCTGAAGTAGAAAGACTTCATAAAATGGGAATCAAAAAATTAATCGTTTTACCATTATTCCCTCAGTATTCTTCTACTACTACTGCATCTGTTTGGGATCGTGTTGTTTGTTCTTTAAGTAAATCGAGAGATATACCAGAACTAATATTTGTTCGTGATTATCCAGATCATCCATTTTTTGTGAAGTTTTTAACAAATCGTATTCAAACTAGCATTGATATACAAGGTAATCCTGATTGTCTAGTCTTGTCTTATCACGGGATTCCACTTAGATACGCAGAAACAGGAGATGATTATCCTTCAAGATGTAGAAAAACAACAGATGCGATACAACAGCATTTTCCAAATTTACATATAATAGAAAGCTTTCAATCAAAATTCGGTAAAGAGCCCTGGGTTGAGCCTTCAACAAGCGACACATTAATACAGCTAGCGAAAGAAGGGTATAGGAACATCATGATTATGGCACCTTCCTTTACAGCAGATTGTCTTGAAACGTTAGAAGAATTAGAAGTAGAGAATAAAGAGTTATTTTTAGATGCTGGTGGACAATCTTATCATTATATACCAGCCGCTAATGATGATCCGTTATTTATCGATGCACTAGAAGATATTGCGATGTCATACGTATAAATGGACAACTGCTAAATTATCCAGCCAATTCATACATGGTTATATAAAAAGGTTTCTAAAAATGTTGTTTTTTAAAAAAATTCGGTGAAAAAATATACTGTAAAAGGTCGATCGGAGCGTGAGGTGAGACCAAACGAGTACCAAGGAAAGCGACCTTCCTGGAAAAGAATTCAACACAACCCAATATTCGCAACTTATTCATATGCAACAAAGTAAACGAAAACAACATAATAAAAAGAGTCTATATAGCAGTTTGTTACACTATTTAGACTCTTTTTTAACGATTAATTATCATTAGTAATCCCATTTAAAATCATATCGACAAAAATATCGGTTATTGACTCTTCAGACATTCTACCATCTGGCTTAAACCAATAATACGTCCAATTAGCAATACCTAGTATTCCAAATGTCAACATTTCTGCATCAAGGCTTTCTTTAAATTCACCATTATTGATTCCTTGATTTATGAGAGTTTGATAGTTTTTACGGAATTGGTTTCTTTTTACTTTTATTTCTTTTAACTGAGAGTCCTCAATATTTCTCATATCACGAAAGAAAATACGAGCACTTCCTCTTTCATTTTTGATACTTTTAATCTCTATAAGGACGAGCTGATAAAGTTTTTCCTTACTATCCAAGGATGGATTATCTAACACAACTTGCTGTTGTTCAAGTTGTGTTTCTATATAAGACATGCAAATATCACCTAAGATTTCTTGCTTACTATTATAATAGTAATAGAAGGCACCTTTAGTGACACCAATTTGTTTTGTAATATCTTGAATGGATGTTTCTTTATATCCTTTTTCACCAAATAGATCGATACATGCCTCTAATATTTTGTCTTTCATACGTTATTCCTCACATTTGGATCAATTTTCCTCTTATTATATCATATTAAAGAAAAATATTTTCTTTGATTACATCGCTGTCATACCACCATCTACAGATAAAATTGTACCGGTAACATAATCAGAAGCAGCAGATGCTAAAAAGAGCGCAGCTCCTTTTAAGTCATTCTCGTTGCCAAATCTTTTTAAAGCTGTTCCTTCAAGAATTTTATCTCCACCTTTTTGTATCAACACCTTTGACATCTTTGAAGGGAAGAACCCAGGAGCAATAGCATTTACATTGACACCCCGTGGACCCCACTTCACTGCTAAGTCTTTTGTAAATGCAACAACAGCACCTTTACTTGCTGTATATCCAATTGTATCCATTAATTTAGGATCAGAGCCTTTTATACCTGCTACAGAAGCAATATTAATTATTTTTCCAGATTGCTGTTCAAGCATGACATTTCCAACAGCTTTCGACATTAAAAATGTTCCAGTAGCATTTACATTCATGACTTTTTCCCAAGCTACTAATGGCATTTCCTCAGCTGGCGCTCCCCATGAAGCTCCACTATTGTTTACCAATATATCAATTCTACCAAAGTGTTCTAATGTTTTGTTTACAACCTCTTTTACATCAACTGGTTCTGTTACATCACATTTTAATGCTAAAGCTTCAATTCCTCGATCATTTAATTCCTTAGCAACTTCCATACAAGCTTCCATAGATCTGGAACAAAGAACAACCTTCGCCCCGGCTTCCCCTAACCCTTCAGCAATTTGTTGCCCTAATCCACGACCGCCACCGGTAATAATAGCTACTTTATCTGTTAAATCAAATAACTGCTTCACATTCATTTGAATTCCTCCATTTATTGATATTTTTGTAGTTCATATTTTGCAACCGCTCGGCGATGAACTTCATCTGGCCCATCTGCTAAACGTAAAGTTCGTACATTGGCCCAGCTTGATGCTAAAGAATAATCATCACTTACTCCAGCTGCACCTAGCGCTTGTATAGCACGATCGATAATTTTTAATGCCATTGATGGTGCTACTACTTTGATCATAGCAATTTCCGATTTCGCATGCTTGTTACCAACAGTATCCATCATATAAGCTGCTTTAAGAGTTAATAGTCTAGCTTGTTCGATTTCGATTCGTGCATCTGCTATCCATTCTTGAATAACGCCTTGCTGCGATAATTTTTTCCCGAAAGCTGTTCGATCTTGGACTCTAGTACAAAGATCCTTTAATGCTCTTTCTGCAGCACCAATAGCTCTCATACAATGATGAATACGCCCAGGTCCTAGTCTTCCTTGTGCAATAGCAAAACCTTTGCCTTCACCCCAGATGATATTTGAAGCCGGTACTCTAACATTTTTATATTCTATTTCTGCATGTCCATGTGGAGCATGATCATAACCAAATACAGGTAATGCTCTTTTAATGGTTACACCAGATGTATCCAAAGGCACCAAGATCATAGATTGTTGTTCATATTTATTAGCATTTGGATCATTTTTCCCCATTACAATAGCAATTTTACAACGAGGATCATTTCCACCTGAAGACCACCATTTAGTACCGTTAATCACATATTCATCTCCTTCACGGACGATACTCGTTTGTATGTTTGTAGCATCTGATGAAGCAACATCAGGTTCGGTCATTGAGAAACATGATCGAATTTCACCATTTAATAGTGGTTTTAACCATTGCTCTTTTTGTTCTCTTGTACCGTAGCGAACGATTACTTCCATATTTCCTGTATCTGGAGCATTACAATTAAATACCTCTGGAGCAATGATGGATTGTCCCATTATTTCACATAGTGGTGCGTACTCTACATTAGTTAAGCCCGCTCCATATTCACTTTCTGGTAAAAATAAATTCCATAGACCAGCATCTTTTGCTTTTTGTTTCAGTTCTTCCATAATTGGAGGAACACTAGCAAAGCGATTGGCTGGATCAATTTGCTCTTCATACACTTTTTCATTTGGAAAAATATATTGTTCCATAAAAGTATTGAGCTTAGCTTGAAGTTCCTTCACTTTATCAGAATAATCAAAATTCATTATTTGTACATCCCCTTGTATTTGTTATTATCAAAAACTATAGTAACCTTACCCATAAAATAATTTATTCTGCAATAATACTTTTTTCTTTTGATAAAGAAGCGACAATTGGTAATACTCCCTTATTCACAACATGTTTTATTTCTTGATCAAAATGAAGATGCTCTAACATTCTACCAACTCGACTTGATTTTACGATCATTTCCGCCTTATCAGACGTATTTTGAAAGAAAAGTAGAGCAGCACGTGCTGAGTCTGAAAGCTCGAATTTTAATGGATTATTTTGAATGAGACAATCTAAAAAATAGCCTGCCCCATAAAAATCTTCGATGCAAAAATGATTAGAGGAACCTGAGCACACAATGACAATCGTTTCATCTATGTGTGTTTTGTGAATATGGTCTGCTATTGCTTTCCCGTTTAAAAGCGAACAGATATACACTTTTTTAGCTGAGGAACAGTTATTAATAGCAACCGTTCCATTTGTTGTAGAAAGAATCATAGTTTTATCTTCTAATAAATCAACCAATTGTAATGGATTTGGATCTAGAAATCCTTCAATTGTTGTACCTTCATATTCTCCAACAAGTAAAAAACTACTCAAATCTCTTCCTTTAGCCTTTTGTTTCGCATCTCTTTCATTTAATACTGGGATTACTTCTTTCGCACCATAATACAGTGCTGTTACAATCGTTGATGTGGCAAGTAACACATCAAACACAACAGCAATCTTATTATCTTCCATCTTTTTTTGATCAATTTCTTCTTTTTTTAGGAGAAGATGTACTTTTGTCATAAAATTCTCCCTTCACGATATCTTAAAATGGCTTGACTGAAATATCATTTGCATGTTGAATGATACTATTAATTGTTACGTCTAACTTTGAAAATCTCGGATCATTCGTTTGACCTTTTTTATAACGATAATAGATTTGCTGACAAATCACTGCTAGTTTAAAATAGGCAAAAGTTAAATAATAATGAACCTGACTTACATCACGACCACTTTTTAGACTATATTTGTGAATAAATTCATCTCTTGTAAAAAAACCATTCATAGTAGTTACAGAAGGTTTACCTAATCCGTATTTGATTAAATCCGGATCATCACTTTCCGTCCAATAACTTAAGGCAGCACCTAAATCTGCTAGTGGATCACCAACAGTAGACATTTCCCAATCAAATAAACCTATCATTTCACTTAAATCTTCAGAAAACATCGCATTATTTAATTTGTAATCATAGTGGATAATAGTTGGTGCTAACGATGTAGGTAAATGATTAGAAAGCCAATTTTGTAAGTCTGCGATACCTTTAATCTCATCTGTTTTTGAACGTTCATATCTTGAAATCCAACCATTCACCTGACGTTCCATGAAACCTATAGGTTGGCTCATATCTCCTAGCTTAGTGGATTGATAGTCTATGTTGTGAAGTTGTACAAGATGATCAACCATATGTTCTGAAATAGATTGATTTATTTCTTTTGTTGGATGAATATTCAAAGGAAAGTCTGTATCTAAAACAATCCCTTTTTTTCTTTCCATAACAAAAAAATGACTTCCTACAATTTTCTCATCCTCACAATATAAATACGGTTTTGGGGCAATCTTAAAATAAGGATAAAGCTCAGTTAGAAATTCAAATTCTCTTTTCATATCATGCGCTTTTGGCGCAATAGGTCCATGTGGTGGTCTTCTTAACACTGCTTCCCAGTTACCAATCTTTAAACAATAGGTTAGATTGGAGTGTCCTGCTCCGAATTGCTCAATCTGTAATTCATCGTCTGGTAAATCAACGATTTCTTTCCGTAAAAAATGTTCTAATACATCAATTTCTAGTTCTTCCCCATGTCTGACTGGTTTTGTATCACTATTTTGCATTCATCTCTCTCCCTATCCCATTTGATTTCTAACTAAACGGTTAGTATGTTGACGGTAAAAAAATAGCAGTAACACATATTTCAATTTAACCAACCATACTGTTAAACAAAAACACCCACGTATTACTATTTTTATACATTTTCGACAATACTTAGCAAACTCCTTCTTTTTTTATAAAATATTTTTTAAAAATACGTTAATTATTTTTGTATATTGCTAATAAGACAGCAGAGGATATTATTTCGAATATGGAAGCTAAATTATTTGGCGAAGGATAAGCAATCTTCATTTAATCGAATAGAAAGAATAGTACATACATATTAATAAGGCTTCTTAAATAACATTATTTAATCAACATCTTCCAAATTTAAAACTACTTTTACTCCGATAATAGATAAATGAAAGGATATATCATTGCTTCCTACAATAACTGAATTAACTGGCTTTGGTTTCAAACCCCATCCCCACATTTTTACAAATTTTTTCTTTAGCTACAGTAAATTGTGCAAGCGATATTCATACATTCAGTTGATGGAAGCGAAGAGTGGCGACTCCTGTGGGAAAAGCGGGATAGTCGAGACCTTGGAATGAGCGAAGCGAAGGAAGCGGCTCGTCCCTGCTCGCGGAACTCAACGAGCTTCTATAATACTTCAAAAAAACACCGTTAAATCATAATAGATCTAACGGTGTTTTTTAATTATTTGTACTATCATTTATTCAGCTTATTCTTTATCGTTTCTTTTACTTCAGCGATATGTTTCATTTTATTATCCCAGCATGCTTGACTTAAATCAACTGGATACTCTTCTGCATGTAAAGTACGTTTATACTCATCCCATAAGTAGTTTAAATTATCTTTAACAAACGCTTGAATTTCCTTCAAATCAGGACATTGATAAACAAGATTTCCATTTTCAAATATTGTATGATGGAGCTCTCTCGCTTCAAAATTTGTTACATATTTACTGATAAACGTGTGTACTGGATGGAACATTTTTAAAAACGTTTCATCTTGAGGATTTTCATTTTCTAACGTAATATAGTCGCCTTCTGATTTTTGATCATCTATGTTTATGATACGGAACACTCTTTTAAGACCAGGAGTGGATACTTTTTCTGGATTACCACTAATCTTAATTGTATCTAACATTTCCCCTGTTTCAGATTCAATGGAAACCATTTTATAAACAGCTCCTAAAGCTGGTTGATCGTAAGCAGTAATAAGTTTCGTACCAATTCCCCATGTATCAATTCTAGCTCCTTGTGCCTTTAACTGATGAATAGTTAATTCATCTAAATCATTAGAAGCAATAATTTTAGCATTTGGAAAACCTGCTTCATCTAACATTTTTCGAGCTTTCTTAGAAAGATAAGCTAAATCTCCACTATCTAAACGAATTCCTAAGAAATTAATTTTATCGCCTAGTTCTTTGGCAACTTTAATTGCATTAGGGACACCTGATTTTAGCGTGTCATATGTATCAACTAAAAATACACAATCTTTATGACGACGGGCATATTTATGAAAAGCAGTATATTCATCACGATATGCTTGGATAAGTGAATGTGCATGTGTACCTGATACTGGAATTCCAAATAGTTTTCCAGCTCTAACATTAGATGTAGCTTCAAATCCTCCAATAAATGCAGCTCGAGTTCCCCAAATAGCAGCATCAAACTCTTGAGCTCTTCTAGTACCAAATTCCATCGCCACATCGTCACCAATGACCTGTTTAATTCTTGAAGCTTTCGTAGCAATTAATGTTTGATAGTTCACAATGTTTAATATAGCCGTTTCAATTATTTGAGCTTCTGCTAATGGAGCTTCAACTCGAATTAACGGTTCATTCCCGAATACTAATTCTCCTTCTCTCATTGACCGAACTGTTCCCGTAAAAGTCATATCCTTTAAATAATCTAAAAAATCTTCCTGATATCCCAGCTCTCTTAAATAATCAATATCCGTTTTTGAAAAACGAAAATTCGTTAAATAATCGATCACTTTCTCAAGACCAGCAAATATGGCATAACCATTTTGAAACGGCATTTTTCGAAAGTATACTTCAAACACCGCTTTTCGATTATGCATATTATCTTCCCAATACGTTTCAGCCATGTTTATTTGATATAAATCTGTATGTAGGGCATAGCTGTCGTCAGCAAACTTCTGATTCATTAAATAATCCTCCAAAATTATGCATGTTCACATATGATATACATTTATTATGTTACAAACTTCTTATAAATTATAATATATTCTACATTTTTTCTGTAGTCTAACAAATTTTAAGTTTTTTAAGTAAAATACACTTTGTGAGTTTTTTGTGAAAAATAAGATTATTTTAACGAATCAGGTATCAGATTGTTTTTGTAAAGCGCCGCTATCATATTTAAGATAAATTGTGGGATTCGCTTCGGAAAGAAACGTTTATTATAATAACGAAAATAGGCAGTTCTGATATCATTCCATTGCTGACAATTCTTTTCTTGTTTAAATCTAGCTACATCTATAATTTTTACTTTGTTATCTGCTGTAATCAATATATTCCTTAAATGAATATCAGAAGGATTTAAACCAACCTGTACAGCTAAAGATAAGATATAATCAACATCCTGAATTTGTTCTTTACTAATCGTAATTCCTTTATTTAAGCAATCAAATAAAGTATGTCCATCCACATACTCCATAACAATATAATTTGGACCATATTCATAAACAGTTGGATAGTATGGTATATGAGCTAGTAATTGATAAATTTCTGCTTCTTCTTTTGCAATATTCATGAATCTAGGAGGAAATACTTTAATTACTTTGTTCGTATCTTTTATTCTAAATACACAAGCACTTCTACCACTTCCAATATGAATCAGGTCTTGATGATATTGTTTTACCTGGATTCTTCCATACGATTTGTTCTTAAACTTTACACTTTTTGAATATATATTACTTTTCAAGAATATACATCTCCCTATGTCTTAGACATACAATTTCTAATCTACTTAAAAACGCAAAAAAGACCTTACCAAACAAATGGTAAAGGTCTCGCAAACAACATTTTTGTGTTGCCAGCATAGCCGAGGATATACCTGTATTGACGACTAAACTGTTATAGCTACTCCCCTTTAAAAGGATAAAGGCTATATAAAATTATTAACAGAACATGAAATATTGATAATTCACTGTATATTATATATTATAAAATTTCTTTACATGTTGGTCAATGGATTTTATTTATGATTTTTAACAAAAAAAGGTCATACTGATTTCACGAGAACAAGCTACTCATATAAGGATTCATAAATAAATTGTTCGGATCTAATTCTTCTCGTTTTTCTCTAAACTCATTAAATTTTGGATATAGCTCCATTAATTCTTCTTTCGATTTATGATGCATTTTCCCCCAATGAGGTCTACCTTGATATTTCTGCATTATAGCTTCCATATCTCGGAAGTATGTCTCATAAGGCATACCTTTGTACATATGAAAAGCAATATAAAATGAATCTCTTTGATAAGAAGGGCTAAGCCAAATATCATCCGCTTTAACCGTTCTGCATTCTATAGGAAAATGCACTTTATATTTACGCTCTTCAATTGTAGCTCGAATTTCTTGTAAAGCATCCTTAGCGAATTCTAAAGGGATACAATACTCTATTTCTCTAAAGCGGACTAATCTTGGGGTTGCAAATAGTTGATGACTTTCTGCAATGACTTTTGTAGAAGAAACACCTACTGCCGAGAATTTACTAATATAAGAACTAGTCTTAGGTATTAGTCTACTTGTTTCTGACAGTACATAAAATAAATAGTTCTCTATTAGGAGATTTTTACAATTATGAATGGTTAATTTTTGTGGTTGTTGATCTGTAATATTCATCGTTTTAATTTGCACTAGATCTGAAAAAGGAAAGATATAGCATTCAAAATGTCGATTTTCATAAATATATCGTTCGAATCGAGTGTATAACTCCGAAAATTTCACCTTTTTACTTTCATATGCATAGACCGGACTTTTAATTATACGGAGCTTCACTCTTACTATAATTCCAAACATGCCTAAAGAGATCAACGATGCATTAAAAAGATCTGAATGGTTTTCTTCAGAAAATACCATGATTTCTCCCTGAGCATTTACAATCGTCAGTTCTAATACCTGAGAAGGAATATTTCCAAACTCAATTCCAGTACCATGTGTTCCAGTGGATATAGCTCCTGCAATGCTTTGAACATTAATATCCCCCAGATTCTCTTGAGAATATCCCTTTTTTGCAAGTTCACTTCCAATATTGAAAAGTCGCGTTCCTCCTAATACAGTTACTATCCCTTCCCTTTCATCAATGCTTTCTATACCACTTAATTTATCCAAAGAAATTAGGTAATCGTTTGTAGCAACTAGTTTCGTAAAGGAATGTCCTGCGCCGACCACACGTACATTTCGATTTTCTTTTGAAGCTTGTTTAACAATCGTACAGACATCTTCAATGGATTCTGGATAAAATGTAATATTTGGTGTACCGGTACTTGTATCTGCCCAATTTCTCCATTCTTGATTCGTTACAGAAAGCATACACCATTCCCCCTATATGTCTTAAAACGATCAATAACTGTTTGCTCAGAAAAAACGACGATCTCATTAAATCGTTCACATATTTCTCCTGACTTAGCTGCTCTAAATACAACTGCATCACCAATTTTTAACGTATGATTTTGGTAAAACACAGGTGTTTGAACTTCCCCTGCCCCTTCTAAAGGAAGTAACTTCCCTCCCCCCGGATAGATAGGCTGCGGTACTTTATCATTACCTGCTGGGCCCGAAGAAACATATCCTCCACCTAAGCAAGTAACAATATTCGCCGTGGGCTTACGCACAATTGGTAAAGCATAGAATAATGACGGGGAATATTTAAAATTATGATAATAATCAAACAATAATGGTGAATAGAATCCAGAACCAACCGTCACTTCTGTGATGAATTCTTCTTGACAAGTTGTCTCTAAACTTCCTGTACCACCACCGTTTACTATTTCTAAAGAAAAACCATCTTTTGTTAAAAAATCCACAACTGCACGTCTACGATTTTCAATTTTTTTTATAGATTTCTTTTTTAAATACGAAACTAGAGTGTTTTTCATAAATTGAGAAGGCATCTGATCCCCTACACCTGCAATCTGAGCTTCATAGCCCATAATACCTTTCAGACATAAATAATCGGAGTGTTTGATTTTCTGGGCCATTCTCACAACTTCATCAGCATTTTGAATAGGTGAACGTCTTACACCAAAATGTAAGCCAGCAAATTTTGTACTCATATCGACATCGATACATAGCTTAAATGATCCGTTTACTTTTTTGGCAATACGATCTAAATGTTCTAAATGATCGATACTATCCACCATCAAAACAATACTAGCACTGCTCTTTGCAATAAGAGACAAAGCCTCTTGGTCATAACAAGGATAGCCTAGTAAAATATCATCTATTCCTTGCTTTTCTAAAAAGATTGCTTCATGAGGGCTGAAACACATCACTCCTTGAAATATAGGATTGGAATGGAGTATTCTTTGAATCACAGATAGTGAACGTAATGATTTTGTTGCAATTCTAATCTTTTTACCATTTGCTTTAGCTGCAATTTGTTGACAATTATCATCAAACGCATCAATATCTAATAAAAGTGCAGGTAGAGAAAGCCCTTTCAAATTTTCTCTGGACAGCAAGTATTTCACCACATTTCGTAAATAATTGAACATAATATGTAAAAATAATTAAAAGTACATATTCTACAAAATTTTACATTTTCCTTTTTTTGTTTAAAATTGTTTCATTCATCAGATCAGGGATATCAAATGAATCTCTTTTTTTATTCTATAGTCCTTTATTCTCAATAAGAACATTACGAGTAGAAATTTAGCACTTAAATCGTATTTTTCTATCAAGTATATAAAATTTACCTACTTGGATGTGGATTTAGAGTAATTTTTTAAAGGTATATTTAACATCCATAAAAAAAGAAGTAGGCTCTAGTCCTACTTCTTTTTTACATGTAAATTATTCTTCCCAAACTTTAACTTCTTCCATAATTGTACCTTGTCTCATATTGTAAACTGGCTCAAGACTAGAAGTTACTTGACCAAATACTGTATGTACTCCATCTAAATGTGGTTGTGGATCGTGTACGATGAAGAATTGACTTCCACCTGTATCTTTACCTGCATGTGCCATTGATAAAGCACCTGAATTATGGATATGTGGATTTCCTTCTGTCTCACATTTAATTGTGTATCCAGGACCTCCAGTGCCATTTCCAATAGGGCATCCTCCTTGACTTACAAAACCAGGAATAACTCGGTGGAATTTTAGACCATTATAAAAACCCTCATTTGCTAGTTTCTCGAAGTTAGCAACTGTAATTGGAGCTTCTTGAGGGAACAAATCGAATTCAATTTTGTCACCAGTGTTTAATAAGATGTATCCTTTTTTAGACATGTAGGAATCTCTCCTTTATTATTATTCAGTTGAATTATTTATTTAGATAACACAACTCACATTAGTTTAACACATTTCTTCTTTTCCGACAAAGAAGACTATTTAAGAAAATCATATAATGTTCAATAATTCACGAAACAATATGATAGACTATCTTTTCACACTTCTATATAATTAGCTAGGTAACTAATTTAGTGACATTTTAACATATAATGGAAAGGAAGATCATATGTCACAATCTCATAAAGAACTAATCCATACTCTGAATCAAGCAGCCAGACAATTAGCTAAATCATTTAATGAACAATTCGTATCATCTGGTTTATTTATCGCTCAATGGACTGTACTTCGATATCTTCAAAACCATGGTCCTTCTACACAAATTCAAATGTGCAATTATTTAAAAGTGGAAGCACCATCTCTAACGCGCACATTAAATCGAATGGAAAAGCAAGGTTTAATTATACGCAAGGAAGGTATAGATCGACGAGCAAAAGAAATCCATTTAACACCTTTGGCTTTAGAAAAAATACCCGAATGGAAAGAACAAGTTGATGACTTTGAAAATCCAATTTTCGATACTTTAACAGCTGAAGAAATGGAAACAACCATCAAAGTATTAACAAAAATCGTTTCTGCTTTACAGAAACAATAGAAAAATTGGAGTTGAAATTAATGAACAAGGAAAAAATTTGGACGAAAGACTTCACTAGTCTATGCTTTAGTGCATTTTTTATATTTTTGCCCTTTTATGCTTTGCTAACGGCTTTGCCGTTTTTTGTTTTAGATGAACTTCACGGTGCTAAAGAATCAGTTGGATTAGTTATTTCTGCATTCTTGTTAGCAGCGGTATTAATCAGACCATTTGCTGGAAATTGGCTTGATTCCATTGGACGAAAAAAAATCTTAACTATTGCTCTTATTCTATTATTTATAGCTACAGCTTTATATTTAGTTGTTCATACTTATGGAGCTTTATTAATATTACGATTTGTACAAGGAATAGGATTCGGTTTAGCAACAACTGCGACTGGAGCTATTTCTGCCGATCTTGTTCCTGCGAGTAGACGTGGTGAAGGAATAGGTTATTATGGGATGTTTATGAGCTTAGCAATGGTATGTGGACCATATCTTGGCCTTACGATTATTCAAAAGTACTCTTTTACTTTATTATTTGCGATTTGTGTTGTGTGTGCCATATTCTCTTTTTTATTAGGTATCATTGTAAAAATTCCAAAATTCGAAACAAAGAAAGTTGAAAAACAAAAATCCTCTTTAAAACTTAGTAGCATATTTGAACTATCTGCTATTCCAATTTCCGTTGCCGCCATGGTTTTAGCTTTTTCTTATAGTTCAATTCTTTCATATGTTTCATTATTTGCTACTGAAATAGGATTAGCAGATATAGCTGGAATGTTTTTCGTTATATTCGCGATTGTCACTGTACTCTCCCGCCCATTTACTGGAAAATGGTTCGATTTATACGGAGATAGCAAAGTCATCTATCCTGCTCTTGTTCTATTTATGATTGGAATGGCTGCACTAAGCTTTACAAGCAATGCCTTTATTTATATGCTAGCTGCCGGTATTATCGGACTTGGTTATGGCGCAATTGTACCAAGTTTCCAAACCATCTCAATTCAATATGCAGCACATAACCGTCGTGGGATGGCAACAGCAACCTATTTCATCTTCTTTGATAGTGGAATTGGAATTGGAGCGTATTTAAATGGTATTCTATCTGCCAAATATAGCTATCAAACGATGTATATCATTTGTTCTGCAATGATATTGTTTACCATCCTTCTGTATTATGCTTTATATGATCGTCGTAAAAAGCATATACTTGAGCAAAGTATGAAACATGTTGAAGCTTAACTAATTAGCTATGAAAATAGAAAAAAGCAAATGACTTGTCTTAACTAAGTCATTTGTCTTTTTTTATTTGTATATCCATATGGAATTAAATTTAATTGGAGCGGATGAAGGGAATCGAACCCTCATCATCAGCTTGGAAGGCTGAGGTTTTACCACTAAACTACATCCGCATATATAAATATGTAATGGCGCGCCCGAAAGGAGTCGAACCCATAACCTTTTGATCCGTAGTCAAACGCTCTATCCAATTGAGCTACGGGCGCATTCTAATGGTGCCGAGGACCGGAATCGAACCGGTACGGTAGTCACCTACCGCAGGATTTTAAGTCCTGTGCGTCTGCCAGTTCCGCCACCCCGGCATTGGAACTGTTGTCCTTGCTAACAACAAAAATAATAATATCATCTCTTCTGTAGATATGCAATAGCTTCAATTAAATTTACAAAATTTAAATTTTTTATACCACCATCAGATGATTAATATTTTGAAATGTAGCATCTTTATCCTCTACACTTATTGATATATAGAACGAAAGAAGACTTATAAAGCGCTTAATATCAGCTTATTTTCAAAATAAAAATACACACAAAAACAACACACACATTCATCAAAAAAGGGTTCTTTTTCAAGTGTTGGGGTAGAGAACTTTTCTCTGCCCTTTACCCTATAGAATTGCCTATTGATTTATATTGGTGATGAAGCAGAATACAGGCTCTAAAACGCGAAAAATTTCTGAAGCCAAACGCATTTCTTTTCATTACTTTCGCTAAGTTATTTAACCCTTCTAAAAAACCATTTGAGTAATCAATGAAGAAGCGATTAAGGATTTCAGTCTCCCAGTTCCGGTATGTTTGAATGGTCTTTTTCATTTCTGAGATACCACTTCTCTCCACTTTCTCATAAAACTTATGTAAACCTATTTTAATTTCCTCCATTACTTCCGGACCACCCATTTTAGCTTCATAGAACCATT
>NZ_CABKRX010000092.1 GCF_902374955.1 Bacillus massilioanorexius | reverse complement strand
CTACTTGTTCATTATTAATTGTCTTTCTCTATCTACAGAATAGTGATAAGGCGAAAGACCATTTAACAGACCTTTTAAATAGACAAGAGTTTATGAAAGTATTGCAAAACAAGGTAAAAGATAAAAATAAAATTCCATTTACAGTGGTTCTTGTATCTTTAAAAGATTTAAAGTTTATTAATGAGCAATTTGGTTATGTTAGCGGAGATATTTTAATGAAAGAAATTGCATCTTATTTTAAAAAAATCGTAAATCCAGCTTCTCTATTTCGCTTTAGCGATAACGGTATTTCTATCATCATAGATCAAGAAGTAAATATAGGTAGTGTTATTGCAAGAATAAGAAATCGTTTTAACAATTCTTGGTGTATTAAGGAGTGTGATTATATACTTTCAGTTAGTATAGCTGCTGTTGCATATCCTAATATCGCGAAAAATATAGAAGATATAATTAATGGGATTAATCTTGCAATAGAGACTGCAAAAGAGAATAAAGATAATTATTCTTATTGTGATTTAAAGATGATACAACGAGCAAGAAGAAAAGGTGAAATATTAAAAGAAATTAAAGAAATCCCTATCGAAAAGAATTTTCAAATCTATATGCAGCCTATTTATTCTGTAAAAAAGAATCGATTTGAGATGGGAGAAATTCTCTTAAGAATGAATAACTCGCGGATAGGAACAATTAGACCTGACGAGTTTATCCCTATTTTAGAAGAGAGTGGTCAAATTATAGAAGTTACTTATTGGATATTAGAGGAGATATGTAAAACATTACAAAAGCAGCTAAAAAAGACTACCATTACTGGTGTTGCAATAAACTTTTCCTATATACAATTCTTACAAGAAGACTTATTGTTGAAGATTTTTTACATTATTAATAAATATAAAATACCTCCCTCAATGATTATTATTGAAATTACAGAAAGTACGCTTATTGAGGATATAGACAGGATGAAACAAATAATTAATCAAATGACTGAGAAGGGATTTAGATTTGAAATTGATGATTTTGGAACAGGTTATTCAAATATTTCAACAGTTATCGATCTTCCTGTAGAAACGGTCAAACTAGATAAGTATCTTATATGGGCGGCTGAAAAAATGCCAAAATCTAAAGTAATAGTAGAAAATATTAGTTTTGCACTTAAGAAAATGAATATTGATGTACTTGCAGAGGGTGTAGAGACGGAAAGCCAAAATAATCTTGCAAAAAAACTAGGTTGTGATTATATTCAAGGCTTCTTTTATGCAAAACCAATTCCACTTGATAAAGCGCTAGAATGTTTTATAACAAAGATAGATTATTAATTTGAGAGATGGAAATAAGACATTAAATAGAGAAACTGTATTAGAAGGTAGACTTTAAGTTTATTTTCAATTGGCTCAGCTTTTACAGAAAGAAGCTTATATCAATGCTAATAATACGAACGGGTGCTTTACTTCAATATCAAGAGCTGTGATCAGCTCTTTTTTGTTATTCCACAAATGGAGCAGGTTAGCTCCATAAGAAACAAATTTTGTATAAGGTATATTGTATATATTACCTGCAAATTGGTTGTAAGGTTGGATCTAGTTAACACAAAAAAGCCCTTTTATTGGTTAAATAAATAGGTGACTGACGAATATAAGGGCTATTATCTAAAAGTCAATCAATTTCAGTAATACAATTTTAAAAGAAAGAATCTAGTTGCAGTTCTTCCTACCTTGTAATGTTAGATTATGTAAGATAAATGAATGTGTTCTAGTTATTTATCGCATTTAAATACAGTAAACAAATATATTTATAAATATCCAATAGAGGTGATTATTTCGATAACAATACAGAGCTTAAGTACCTAGTAGAAAAATGCATATAGTTGTACCTTGTAGCAAATAAGGAGCAATAAGTTCAATACAATGTTCCAAATCATGGAGGGTCCTTTGACACCCATAAAAGCGATTATCAGACCAACTGAAGAAATAATAAAAACAATTTGAGCATTAAAGTAATACAATAAACCAAAGCTAATCGGGAATGTTGAAGCTTCCAAAAATAAAACTGCAAAATAAATTAGAAATGCTATTATACTAAGAATAAAAAAATATAAAGACAGATAAGTGAATTTAAGATTTTCCATTTACACACCACATTTTTAATAATTTTAAAGAATATAATATACATTATAATTGAATGATTTGCTAAATTTATAAAGATTAAATCAACAAAATGTGAAGTGAAAATTTGTTAGCTACAAGTCATATAACGTAGATTTTATGTAATAGAATCTAGTTTTCTTATGGAGCTAAAAGGACAGGTTAGTGCAATAAGAGAAAAAGAAAATGCAACTAAATGTTGAAAAATCAGAGGCACTATTTAGAGTTTACGCTAGTAATTCAAAGTACGAATGATGAGACATAAAAAAGGTTATAAAAAAGCAATGTGAGAAATGAAATCAACGAAAGAATATAGGGAGAACATAAATGAAATGATGAACTTTAATTGTCTAAACTGTAGGTAATAGATTCGATTTTATATCCAATAAAGTGTGATCATAGGACCTATCATCCATATACAAAGTGCCTAGCCATAATAATTGAAAGAATAAAAAATAGAACTAAAAATGACTCCTTTAGGTCTATTTGTCGTTTACTTGTTAAAACAAAATGGTGATTATTTCTAAAAATTAGTTTATTAAATTTATAAAATTCAAAAAACTAATTGAAATAATTTGGAAAGTAGTTATAATACAAAGTGAGAGGTGATTCATATGTCAGAAAAAATAATTCATGATGTTAAATCTTTGACTCAAAAAGGAATCGAAACAAGAGAGAAGCTATTATTAGCAGCGGAAGAAGTCTTTGGAAAGAAAGGATATTATGAAGCATCTATTGTAAATATTACACAAGCAGCTCAAATGGCTAATGGATCTTTTTATAATTACTTTCCATCGAAGAAAGATATATTCGATGAATTAATTCGTCAATATAGTCATGAATTACGTTTAACGATTAAAGATGAAATGGCAACTGGTTCTAGTTATGAAGATTCGCAGAAAAAAGGTTTTCAAGCATTTTTTAATTGGGTTAAGAATCGACCAAATTTGTATAGCGTTGTCCAACAAGCGGTTGTTGTGGATCAATCAATCTATCGCTGGTATTACGATAAATTAGCTGCTGGTTTTATTAAAAGCCTATCAGCAGGTATGGAAGCAGGTGAATTCAAGAAGATTGATCAAGAAACAGTCGCTTACTGTTTAATGTCTATTGGGCAGTTTATGGGAATGAGATGGGTTTATTGGGAAAAGCAAGACGTTCCTGAGGAAGCATTTGATGCAGCAATGATACTAATATTCCAAGGACTTAATAATCAATAAGGGGTGGTAAGCTATGCAAGGCATTGCCTATTGGATTGAGAAGAGAGCAGTTATACATCCAGAAAGCATTGCTATCATTACAGATAAAAAACAAATCACGTATAGAGAATTAAATGAGCAAATTAATAAAACAGCTACATTTATGAGAGCAGAACTTAGGTTGAATGCAGGAGAAAGGGTAGCGATTTTATCACAAAATCGTTATGAATATATCGTACTATTATTTGCTATTGCAAAGTTAGAATGTATTGCAGTGCCATTAAATATTCGTCTCACTATAAATGAACTTAGCTTTCAATTACAAGATAGTGAAACGAGGGTTTTATTTGGTGAAGAACAATTTAAAAAGGAAGCCACATTGTTAAAGGAAAATGGATCACTTCAAGTAATAGTAGATATAGATTCAGTAAATCATTTAGAGAATGAGCATAATTTTTTTGAACCTATAAATGAAAACGCTTCCTATTTGATTTGTTATACTTCTGGCACAACAGGTAAACCCAAAGGAGCGGTGTTGACGCAGGCTAATATGTTTTGGAATGCCATTAATAATACTACAGCAATAAACTTAACATCTAATGACCGAACGATAGTATTACTTCCATTATTTCACATTGGAGGAATTGGTCTTTTTGCTTTTCCAACGCTTTTCATGGGTGGAACGATAGTTATTCCAGGTAAATTCGAACCTGAAAAAGCGTTAACTATGATGGAAGAACATCAAGTTACTATTGTCATGGGGGTACCTGCAATCCATGATGCTTTATTGCATTCCCCGTCATTTGAATTGAGAAAATTAACTTCCGTTCGTTGGTTTTATAATGGGGGTGCTCCTTGTCCTCATGAATTAATAGATGCCTTTTTTGAAAAAGGATTTTTATTTGGGCAAGGTTTTGGCATGTCAGAAACATCGCCTACTGTGTTTATGCTTTTAAAAGAAGATGCTATGCGAAAAAAAGGGTCAATTGGTAAACCCGCTCTCTTTTGTGACTTTCAACTTGTCGATCAAGAAGGGAAGTTAGTTAAGCAAGGGGACGTTGGTGAAATTGTAATAAGTGGTCCTAATGTGATGAAGGGATACTGGAATCGACCGGAGGTAACGAAAGAAACGATTCGAAATGGCTGGCTTTATACAGGTGATTTAGCGCGTGTGGATGAAGAAGGTTTCGTATATATTGTTGGTAGAAAAAAAGACATGATTATATCAGGAGGGGAAAATATATATCCACTTGAAATAGAACAAGTTTTTAATAAAATATCAGGAATAAGTGAGGTCGCTGTTATTGGTAGAATTGATGAGAAATGGGGGGAGGTCCCAATAGCGTTTGTAGTTGCAGAGGAGGGTAGTTTCTTAACTTCTGAAGTGATTATCGAACATTGTAAGCATTATTTAGCAAAGTATAAGATTCCGAAAGAAATTATATTTATACAAGAATTGCCAAAGAATGCTACAGGAAAAGTCCAAAAAAATCTACTAGACCTTAAATAAAAAAAGAGGTGATTAGGTGTCTATATTTACAATTGGTCAGCATGCTTCATGCAGTAAAACGATTACAGAGTCTGATGTTGATGAAAGGAGTAGAAATATGAGTCATATTGGAATTGAAAAAACTGGTGTTTTTTTTCCGTCTGGGATTGAAACAGCGGCTAATTTAGCAGTGAAAACCGGTATACCTGAATCTATTATTGTTGAGAAGTTTGGTCTTTATCAAAAACATGTCGCTGATTCTTCAACACATGCTTCTGATTTAGCTGTTGAAGCAGCAAAATCTATATTGAAGCAAGTCGAGCCGATGTCTATTGATGTCGTCATTTACTTTGGAAGTCCTCATAAAGATTATTATGTGTGGTCTTGTGCTCATAAAATTCAACATGAAATTGGTGCTAAGAATGCTTATGCATTTGAAATAATGAATGTGAGTTCTTGTTTTCCAATAGCGTTAAAAGTTGCGAAAGATATGCTACGTTCAGATGATGGTATCAATAATATTCTCTTAGCAGGAGGTTGTAAGGAATCACAAATTCTTGATTATGATAATCCAAGATCGCGATTTATGTTCAATTTTGCTGATGGTGGAACTGCTGCTTTAGTTAGCAGAAATGCGAGCAATAGCGAAATTTTAGAAAGCGCTATCATTACAGATGGTTCTTTTTGGGAAGATGTTCGAATACCTGCTGGAGGGTCGAAACAATTTGCGAGTGTAGATTCTGTTACAAAACGTCAGCATTTTATCGATGTTGTAAATCCTTCAAATATGAAGGAAAGACTTGATCCGGTTTCCATCCCTAACTTTGAAAAAGTCATCCGTCAAGCTCTCCACAAAAGTGGGTTAACAACAAATGATATTAAATTATTGTTACCTCTACATACGAAACGCTCCATGTTAAAACAACTCTTACAATCCTTAAATTTATCGGAAGAAAACGCTATTTATCTAGATAACTATGGTCATATGTCATCACTTGATCCATGTGTTGGTCTTCATCTTGCAAACGAACAGGGAAAGTTAAAGGCAGGTGATGTTGCTGTCGCTGTTAGCGCTGGAACAGGTTACACTTGGGCTGCGACAGTTATATGTTGGAAAGGAAAGAGTTAAATGAAATATGCCAGGCATGTTATTCTTCTTATAGGGGAATGAAATTGATAATAATCAGTTACTACCATCGGTAGCATTAGTACAAGATTCAGAAGGTTACGTGTATATAGTAGATATGGGGAACCATATGATTTTAAAGTAAACTATTCTGGAACAATAATTGATACTTATGAATCAATTTAATAAAAAGCAAGGGAACTATGAATTAGTTTCACTTGCTTTTTAATCTATATGCTAATAATTTACCAAAATTACAAAACGTTACGAACTAAGTAGTTTAGCATACACTCACCTTTATATTAAAAAAAATAAAGCTGTATCTAAGAAAGCAAGGAGAAGCTCAAAATGTTAATTTAAGTTCTACTAATCTTTTATTCTGGTCTACGATGGACTATGAAAAAGGGTGAAATCCTGCGAATACATGAGTATTTAAGAGATATTTCTTATTTTTACGAGGGAGTTCAATATGATATCTATTAAAGGATTTCACATTCTTAAATCGAATTAGAATGGATATATATTTTTTGTGGAAGGAGTTTTTATTCCAGTAAAAGACCCTGAATTGTCAGCAAATTGGTATGAAGAAATACTTGGTTTTAAAGTACTTTACATTGAAGAAGAAGCTGCTGTGATGAAGATTGCAGAACAGTCTCAAACAGTAGTATTTCTTGTAAAAACCTTAAATCATCAACCAATGAAATTTCCAAGTAATAATTTTGGTGTGGGAAAATATTATAATTTTATCCCTCAAAATATGGAAGAAACTTACAATTTTTTACTTGAACAGAATGTCAAGGTGAATCCAATAGATGAAGAAGGAAAGACTAAATTTTTTACTTTCTATGACCCAGATGGTAATCCATTAGGGGTTTGTCAGTAAAAGAATTAAGTTGTTTGGTACTTAGGAAGATTGTTTCTAGCTGCTTTTCCTTATTCAACTACCGGGAGCTAGAGCTGAAGATCAAGGCTACTAATGAGTAGTCTTTTTTTGTTATAAAACTATTGGAGTAGTTTAGTGGAAGAATAATAAACTAAAAAATAGGAATATTATTTATAAAGAAGAAACTAATCGCATTTTTCTAGGCTATATTAATTAACGAACTCATTTTATGAAAGTTGGTATAGTTTTGAACTATAATACTAAACCTACTAGTCGATTAGAAATCAAACTCAAGTACAATATGTTATGAATTAGATAATATGAATTAGATAATTAGATAATTTGATTATTCCGAATGCATGGATAGAAAAAATGTCTATCGAAACATATAAATACTATTTTGACACAACGGGGACCTTTGAATAAAAATTGAGTATACATTTTTGTGTCACTAATCATGAAATAGGGAACCTAGTATTTTATTAATATTTTTCATTCTAGTTTACATAATATATATTATAGGAAGCAATACTAAAACAACTAAATCTAGTCTCAAACTACAAGTATACTTAAGAAAGTGAGACAAAATACAAATATTTAAATAACATTTGATATTTCTTTAATAACTCATGATTCCTCTAAATAAAAAAAGAACGTATTAATAACGTTCTTTTTGTTGGAAAAAAATTTAATTGGCATTTTTAAACTCATCAATTTCAATGATAATTTTTTTGAGTTCTTTTATAGATGCTATGACATTGTGATCATATTCTAAGCTATGATTTACGCCTGGTATTAGTTTTGTTCTAATATGTGAATTAGTTTTCAATGTATTAAATCTTTTTGTATTGTAATTTGGATCTGCGTCACCAATTATACAAAAACTCTTTTGTTTTCTATTTGTAATAGATTGGAAAACTTCATCTATTTTTAATAATGGAGTTAGCCAAATTAATTTAGCCTTTCTAAATATGTCCTTTTGTGAAATATCACTCAGAGCTATCGTACCAATTGATTTTCCAATTAGATTAAATTGTTCATAGTTATTCGTAGAATTAGCTAACAAATGTGAAATTGCTGCGTTTGTGTCATATTTAATGGCTGTTATGAATTCTTCTTTTGATTTTGCTTCAAAGTGATCTTGATCATATTTGTAGTTAACCTGTAGAACATCGTAATGACTATTTAAGTAGATTCCTGTAATGTAATGAAAAAGTGGTTTTTGAGTGGTGTAACCCCATCCAGGTAAAAGGATAGCAAGTTTATTTGACTTAGAATCATTTTTCAATAACGTATAAGTAAGATCAAAATCTTCGTAACCTTGAATATGATATGTTTGATTTTCAATCATATACCTCTTCCCTTCCCCGTTCTTTACATAAATAGTTCTTTTACAAATTTTAATCAAAAAAAGAAAAAAAATACGTTAAATAGCAAAATAATTACTAACATTTTATAAAAATTTGATAAATATGCGCTTTTTAAGTGTTGAGAACAAATGTTCTGGATGCTTACATTTTGTAAATAAGTGTATTTAATTTACATTTTACGGGTGTATTTTTATGTAAAAAACGTGTAATCTACCATGATTTTACATTCATTCTTGTTTAAAAATGCCCGTTTTTCACAAGTAGAACACATGTTCTTTTTGATGTTACTTTTATTTTTGATAATAAACCATTTGGTTAATTAGTGCCGGAATCTCACTTAAATCATCAATGCTATTATCTGTTTTGAAATCTGGATATTGAAAATCTTTTTTCCAAATTGTTTTCATTCCAACGTTTTGTGCAGCGACTATATCATTTTGTGGATGATCGCCTATATATATAGCTTCGTGTGCTTCTACAGAAAGTTTATTTAACATTCGTATAAAGATTTCAGGATTTGGCTTTTTGATTCCTTCCATTTCTGAAATCGAGATAACATCAAAATAGGTTTCAATTTCTAACGCTCTTATGTTGTTCATTTGAAATGAAGTATAGCCATTTGATATGATTCCAAGTTTATACTTGCTGTTTTTTAAAGTAGTCAACATATGATGAATATTTAGGAAAGGTACACACTGTTTAGAAAAATGCTCCATATAGTCTTGCAATAATGTCTTCCAGCTGATATCAATAGTAGGAAATTCCGCTACAATTTGCTGATAAACCTTGTCTTTCCAAACATATCCCCTTGCATCTAGTTCAATAAAACGTGTGGTATAACTTTCCTTCGATAGTTGTTTTAAATGATTGTAAAGCCGCTCAAATTGATTTGAAATAAAAAACTTAACAGATTCATCCCTGTTCAATAATGTTCCATCTAAATCAAATAATATCGCTTTAATCACATCGGTTTCCCCTTTTATGTATGATGATACTCATTTTATCAGTCCATAAAATAAAACACGATATCTTCTACAAGAAAATATCGTGTTCTTCACTATTTATTCTTTTTCTAATGTGTTAGTGATCTTGTATTCTTTCTTTTTCTTTTCTAACCAAGTTGGGTATTCTTCATTTAATTTACTATCAAATAAATTTTGTTTAATTTCTTTCTTATGGTCTTCATATTTAGCTGCTTTAGCCGCTTTTTTACCCGTTACTTTGATAATATGGTAACCATAGTCTGTTTTAACTGGATCACTAATTTCTCCTTCTTTTAATGAGAATGCGGCCGTTTCGAAGGCCTCAACCATATCTCCTTTAGAGAAATAATCTAAATCCCCACCTTTTTCTGCCGAACTAGTATCGGTTGAATTTTTCTTCGCTAGTTCAGCAAAATCAGCACCATTATCTAATTCTTTTTTAATTTTTTGTGCTGTAGCTAGATCATCAACTAGAATATGACTTGCTTTTACTTGTTCTTGTTCATCAAACGAATCTTTATTTTCTTCAAAATACTCCTTCATTTCTTCATCTGTTATCTTGATTGATGGTTTAAGAAGTTTTTCTAATTTTAAGAAGTTTTCTATATCTGTTTTAAATGTTTCTAATGAAATACCACTTTGCTCTAGGGAAGCATCAAAAGCCTCCTGACCACCATATGATTGAATGAAAGATTCTAGTTCTTTATCAATGGCTTTTTGCGAAATAGTAATGTTTTCTTTTTTTGCTTCTAATTCAATAATTTTATTTTTAATTAATGTATCAACTACAGATGAACCATATTGTCCAACCATCGCATCATATACTTCTTCTTTTTTTATCTTTTCTCCACCTACTGTTGCTACAACATTCCCTTTTGTTAAAAGTGGGCTAAATGCTATTGCTAAAGCAACGATAACAGCTCCACCAATTATTAGTATTGCTTTCTTATTTTTAAATTTTGCTTTTTTTGTTGGTGTTTGAGTTTCGTTTAATGTTTCTTCAGACACATGATCTGTTGAAGTTGCGGATTCTTTCTCAACATAATCCTCTAAGTTTTTGTCAAAATCTTGATTTTCAGTTGGTTCTAAATTTTTCATATTCTCGTTGTTTGTTTCTTTTGATTCTGTCATTATCATTTCTCCATTAATCATATTTTCTTTGGTTAGGTGAAACATTGCTTTTTAAGCGGATTCTTCGTCACCTTACATAATTTCTTTTTCAAGACATTGATAATAATAACGTGAAAATATTAACAAACTATTAACAAATCGTTAATAAAACAAAAAAATATATTTTAAGTAAACACAAAAATAGTATGGTATTCTGTTGCAGAGCTTAACAATTTCTACTTGGTTGTTTATTGTATCGATACTATTTCAGCTTGTATTTCTACTCCAGTCTAACGTTAATTGAATCTGGATTAACGAAAACACCATTCTCAATATGTTCAGGAAGGTTTTGTACATTGAAATTCAAGAATTTTTCTCTACCCTCTAGATATGCCCTTTCTCCTTTAACTTATTTCATAATTTTATTACTAATAGGTAGTACATCATAATTATGAAAAGCAACTCCTTAGATTAACAATGGCTACACTTTCAACTGTCGATTAACTCCGCTTTCGAGTAAGGTTCACCGAATATTAACGTAGACGTTTCGTAAATAAAAAACACGATATTTTTATATCGTGTTTTTCGTTATAAATTATTCAATTACTTTATTTTCTTTAACATATCGATAAAATAGTATACCACTTGCTAATAAAAGCATTCCAAATAAAAAGGTTTTTAGATCGGCCGTACCTGCAATTAGTACATATACGGAGTACAAGAACGCTAGCGTACCGACTATTATATCTGTAATTCTTCCCTGACCATTTTTATATGTTTCTCCAGTAATAACGAGTTTTACTTGGAATGTCGTAGCTATAAGATATGGAATTAAATAAGATAATGTAGCGATATAAATAATAAACTCAAAAGCTTGTGAAATAGAATTTGAAATCGTTGAAAAAATAAACATTTGGCCTAAAATATTCGTACAAATTAGTGAAAAGGATGGAAATCCTTTGCTATTTTCTTTCATAAATTTAGGAATGAATAGCCCTTGTTTTGCAGCTGCACTTGGCACTTCAGCTGTTAACATAGTCCAACCAATCGTTGAACCTAATAGACTGATCAATCCTAATGCTGCTAGTAGTTTACCGCCAATCGGACCCATAACCGTAATAATGGCATCGATTAATGGTTTTTCAGACATAAGTAATTCTTCTTTTGGTAGTAATCCCATAACTAATGAACTAATTCCAATATAAATGGCTAAGGCAATAAGTAATCCAAGAATTGTCGCTTTTTTTACATCAGTTGGTTTTTTCGCACGTGAGGAAAAGACTACTGCTGATTCAACTCCTACAAAAGCCCAAAGAGTTGCAACTGCAGCGGCATTTATTTGTCCTAATAGCCCAACAGAATGACCACTAGAATTAACATTTTCGGCAACGAAAGGTGTGATATTGGAAGCTTCAAATGCGGTTAAGCCAATGATAATGAAAAAGACAAAACCACTTACTTTAGCAATTGTTGCTAATAGGTTTAGTTTACCTGCACTGCCAACTCCTCGTATAACAATAAAATGTACACCCCATAGTAATAGACTACAAACGATAAAAGTTAAAGCATTTCCTACTTTTAGAGTAAAATTACCAATCGTAAATAGTTCAGCTTGGTTTGTTAATTGCGGGAAGAAAGTGGATAAATAACTAGCAAAAGTTGTAATAATAGCAATGTTTCCAGCTAAATTCCCAATCCAATAACCCCATGTTGCCATGAACCCGGATAATTGGGCCGCTTGTGATCCTTTTTTAAATAATTCTTTCGCGTATATTTGTGGACCACCATTTAGTTCGGGCTTTCTTTTACCTAAATTCCCAAAAACTAATGTTACAAAAAGAACGCCGAGTCCTGTAAATATCCAGGCTAGCATAACGCCTGCAGGGCTTGCCACCTCGGCTAATGTACGTGGTAACATGAAGATTCCCGATCCAACCATGTTTCCAACTACTAATGAAGTTAAAATCCAAAATCCTAATTTTTGTTGTTTCATCGTATACTCCCTCTATACTTTTATGTTGTAAAGTATATACATTAGTTGTTATTAATATAGAGTAGATATCCAAACATCAGTGGTAGAGTAATTGCTATTTTTACAATAAAAAACACACCAATAAGTTGGTGTGTAATAAGAGTACAAATCAAATGGACACCAGACTTTGTTGTGATAGCTCTTCATAGCATTTAAACTATGACAGTTCTACACCTATTATGATGTAGCCCCAGTTCACTATAGCCAGAAAACTATAGCACTTCGGCGATGGTTCCTTTCCATAAACGTCTTTGAGTTTTCTGTCTCTCTGTTTATGTACTATTAAACATCGCAACCTCTACCCCACCGTGATCTGATGGAGATTCTATCATTATTAATATAATAATATAGTAATTACTTAAGATGTATATGTCAACCATTTACGCCATATCCTTTATCTTTTTATTAATTTAAAACTATTCTGAATATATAGATAAGGTTAACTTGTTAAACAGTTTATCCGGAAAGTTATGAGTAGCCGCTAATTGCTTACTTTAATTGAATATTGTCTACTTTCCTTACAAAAGCTTTAAGGATATAATAAGTTAAGGAATTGAGAAAGGATGTTTAAGATGATTACTATTACAGAATATGAAATCCAATTGATTAACGATCAATTTGGAATTTTACCCGGAAATAGATATGAGTTTTTGTTATATTTAGATGTTCCTGAAGATGATGAATTACATCATGAAAACGGAGTATATGCTAAAGTGATTTTTCTTGTCGATGGAGACAAAGAAGAGATTCTTACATATGATTTGTTTGAACGTTCAGAAAATACGCTTTTGGATTTCGAATTAGAAGATGATGAAATCTCTGTACTGAACACATTTTGTAAAGATCATTATTCTGAAGAAATGTAAAAAAAGAGTACCAGACATTAATTCTGGTGCTCTTTTTTAATTTTAATTATAGATTTCGCATTTACAAAAATGATTCCTAGAGTTACTAATATCAATCCTATAATTGCTGTAATTCCTATTGCTTCATTTAAGAAAATCCCACTTAAGAAAACCCCGAATACTGGAATAAGAAAGTTAAATAACGTTACTTTCCCTACCTGATGATATTTCAAAATGTTGTTCCAAAGTAAGAAAGCAGCGGCTGATAAAAAGGCTAAATAAAGCAACATAATTAGATCTTTAATAGAAAATGTGAAAAATGTGAAATCGGTTAGAAACATACCTAATAGAAGGAGTAACACTGAACCAATTAACATTCCATAACCTGATAGATAATGTGCTCTCCAATTGGCCAATGCACGCTTCGTTACAATATTTCCATATGCAGCAATAACTATGGAAGCAAGTACCAGCCATTCTCCATAGCCAATTGTAAAACTTACATCACCCTTTGGAATATAAGTGATGATAACTCCACAAAAACCAACAAGTAGTCCAATTACTTTGGCAGGGTAAAGATGATCATCTTTTAGTAAAAAATGAGCAAAGATGATTTGGAAAAAAGAACTTGTACCAGAAATGATACTTCCTTGGATTCCCGTTGCATGTGACAAACCGATATAAAAGAAAAAGTATTGCAAAAATGTCATCAAAATTCCTAAAACGATGATGATTTTTACAGATGATTTTTCAAATCGTAATTCATTCTTTTTACCAATTATTAAATAGAATAAAAAGATTAATAGTGCTGAAAGAAAGAATCGATAGCCTGCAAATAAGATTTGTTCGCCGACATCTGCTGGACCTATACCTAATGATTGATAACTTAATTTAATAACAGGAAACGCGCTTCCCCATAGAAATGTTGCGGTTATGGCTGATAAAGCCATCCCCCACGGATTTTGAAAGAATTTTTCAGTTTGCATCTAATTTCATACCTCGTTATTCTTCTATAAAAATATTATATTTAGTATCACGAGATATATCATACAACAAAAATAATTATTCTCCTATACAATTGACTTTAAATATACAGATAAACGATTGTAAAGGATTGTTTTAACATAGCTTTTGCACACGTAAGAATGCTTTCCTATTTGGTTTATTTATAATCTAGTTGAAATCTTTTTTTCATATCACTGCATTGTCTAATAATTTTTTCAATATAACTTTTTACTTCATCTTCTGTAAATACATAACCTTCCTCAAATCCTTGTTTCCTAATCAAGAAGTTTCCAAATAACACATCTAATAATTCCATTTCATTCATTAGTTCACCGTTCACGTCACCTGGATATTTTTCATTATTTTTAAGGTATTTTTCGATATATAAGTCATACATTTTAGAATCAACATCAGAAACGAGTAAACTTGTTTGATAAATATACTTCATTGCTCCTTCTACATGTTTCACTAATTCTGGATCAAGTAGTTTTTTATCTATATTCGGTTTTTCTTCATCTAGTAATGCTGTAGAACTCTGATGTTCAAATGGTTTAGGTTCTTTTTTTCGTTTTTTCCAAAGACTAAATTTTTCTTTCATTTTTACTCCCTCCTAACACTTATATAATATATATATCCTTAAAATAAGCTCTCAAACTCATAATATGTAAAAAAAAGAACACCAAATAAGTATTTTAGAATAACTTTTGTGGTGTTCTTAATATAAGTTTCTTCTTGAAAGATCTATTAATCATTCGGATTGCTGACAAGCTTGTTTTGCTAACAAAGAAAGTGTCATATCATCCATTGGTGGATTATGAAGGCCAGCTCTTACATCACGGTAGTATCGTTGTAATGGATTATTTCTTTGTAAGCTCTGAGCTCCAACAATTCTCATTGCTTTGTCTACAATTGAAATCGCTGAATTTGTAACAGCTTTTTTTACAGCTCCTAATTGTGTTTTAATTGCTAGATGATTTTCAGGTTGTGCTTCCCACATCGCTGCGACACTATATAAAAAGTGTCTACTTTGCAAAAGTTCTAACTCCATTTCTCCAATTAATCTTTGAACGTTTGGAAGCTCACTAATGGTCCCTTTAATGCTATTTGGTGAGTACGTTGTAGCAAATTGAATGGCATAATTACGAGCCGCTCCTGCAATTCCAATATAACAAGCGGGAATGTGTAACAGCCAGCTGTCATCAAAGTTCACATCTTTTCTTCCTTTTTCAACAAGATATTTGTCTTCAATTTTAACATTTTCAAAAATAAAGTCCTCACTTGCAGTACCTTGCATAGATATGACATCCCAAGTTTTATTAATGGTAATTCCTTTAGTGTTTCGATCAATTAAAAACCAACCAAGCTCAGCATCTTCCGTAATCCACGCACTAACAATTAGTAAATCTAAAGCAGGTGCTAAAGATGAAAAAGTCTTTCTTCCATTTATAACCCAATGTCCATTTTCTTTAGTAGCCGTAGTAGCTGGCTTCCCACCACGAGTAGGACTACCTGTTTGCGGCTCTGTTGCCAGCCGATTTATTAGGGCTCCTTTTGAAATTTTTTCGAAGGTTTCTTTTATTATATCTTCATTCCAATTTCGTTTCTTATCTTGAATTTGTATAGTAATACCTACATGCCATCCGATGGATAATGCTGTAGGCCCACAGTGCATCGCTATTTTTTCTTGTCCTAACAGAAATTCATATAAGCCTTTTCCGCTACCTCCGTATTCTATAGGTAGGGTTAATTTGGTATATCCTAACTCCTTTAAATCAGCAATATTTTGAAAAGGAAACTCTCTTTTTTCATCTAATTCTTGAGCTCTCTTTGAAAAAGCATCAAGATTTTCAGATAATTTTTCTATAAACCTTTCTTCCCAATGGTTACGAATAAAACTCATCAAAAAACCCCCTGCAATGCCTGTTATTCAACTTCTTTATAAAATGCATACTACACATTATATGAAGGATAAACGGAAGTATAAAATATGATAATCCCTTCTAAATTCTTATAATTCCGATTAGTTTTGTTTGTTATAATAGTAAGCCTTTTGTTTTTATTTGTCAATATTATCAAATTATTCAGAAGTTATACGAAGTGATGCCGCCTTTTCCCTTTTCATTTTTGCTGTGAACAGAAATGGACTACCTACTAAAGTTATGATGGCTATAATAATAAAAGTGAAATGAGAGCTAATGGAACCGAACATACCAAGCATAAATCCTCCTAATACAGGTCCAATCACTTGTCCTATTGAGTTAAAGCCCATGGCTCCAAAATACATTCCTTTAAGATGCGTTGGAGCAATTTCATCTACAAAATAATCTGTTACAGTAAAAATCAATACTTCGCCTATGGTGAATACAATCATACAAGCATATAATACCCAAGCTTGTTGTGCTAAAGAAATTCCAATTAATCCAATGGCTATCGATATTAAACCTAAATTCATAGAAGTCAAAGCGGAATATTTTTTACAAATAGAGAGTAAAGGATATTGAACAACAATCACCGTTATCGCATTTAAGACGAGCATAAAAGTAAATATTTTAACTTCATCCTGAAAAAATAGGACTACTAGATAAATATTGTGGCAAGGTAGAACCAAATTGTGAATAACCTATTACACCGCAAATAATACCAATAATCGAAAGTGAAAATATTCGATCTTTTTTTAATACCGAAAGTGCTTGAGTTAAAGTTGTCGGTAACGACGATTTCCCTTCAGATTGAATAGGATATCGTTTAAATAACAGTACTAATGAAAGAAAATATAAAAAATACATAATTGATGTTATATAAAAAGGCGTTGTTGTTGATGAACTCCCTAGCAATAATCCTAGTAATGGTCCAACTGCTACACCGACATTAATAGCTGTATAGCGGAAATTAAATATCAAAAGCTTATTTTTTTCTTCAGTAAAATCAGACATCAACGCTCTTGATGAAGGTTCAAAAAAGGATCGACAAGCTCCATTAAGTGCGCTACAAACAAAAAACATAATGACCGAATCAGAAAGTGCAAAACCGATAAAAACAATTGAATGCATAAATAAAGACATAAGTAATATAATTTTCCTTCCAAATCGGTCAGATAAGTACCCTCCTAAAAAACTTGTAAACACACCAATAAGTGAACTAATGCCAATAATCGCTCCTGTTAGTACTGGCGATATTCCTTTTTCTTTCGTTAAGTAAATAGCAAGAAACGGCATAACCATCGAACTGGTTAATCGTGCAAAAAATGTTCCAATTATGATGTTAACAACAAATGGATGCATACGTAATACCTTCATTACTTCACTCCTTTCTTTCCGAATGATTACACATTATAGCATGAAAATTCAGAAAGAAAGGAGATCGTAAATAAAAAAAGGCAGCTGACTACTAGAGTGTAATCAGCTGCCTTTTCCATTTTATTGATAAAAAACTTTATCGATATTATATTTAGCATGTAATTTATTGATAATATATGTTTCGTAAATTTCACGCTCCATTGGATCATCAACAATACAAACATCTATAGAATAAATCTCATCACGATATTTCTTCATAGGTGAAACATTATCTTCAAGATGTTTTTTAATACGCTGTCTTAACTTTCTAGCTTTCCCAACGAAAAGGAGTTCATCATGAATGTTATAAAACATAAAGATTCCACCTTTATCTCTTGGAATTTGATGCAAATCAATAAAACCATTGATACTAGGAATTTGTATATCACCAGGTTTTAAAATTTGTTTACGTTGTGTAATGCTAACATCTACTTCAGGTATTTCAATTTTAATCATGTTCAATCACGTCCTCTATATGTGTAAAGGTAAATGTTATCATATTTATTTAGTAAATGCTATAGTTCTTATTTAAATGATTCACTATATAAATGTGTAGATTAGCTCGGAAACTTCAATCTTCTATGAGTAAATCTAGGATTTTGATTTGGATTCTTTTCCTTATAACTATTCCCTTTAGATATCATCCTAGTAACTAAAATCATGGATGCAACTAATGTTTTATTTTTTCTGTAGGTTAGATACTTTCCCTGCCACTGTGGGTGATATTTCTCTTTAAATTTTCTTAAGCCACTAAAACTATACATATATCGAACGTTATTAAATACATTCGCAGCAATTCTCTCGGCAAAGAATGCGTCATTTTGAGTTCCAACATTTGATAGAGGTGCCATACCTAAATTAAAATAGTGGAAACCTTGTTCCTTAGCGTATTGAAACAAGTAAATGAGCATAGCATCCATTGTTCCAACTGGAGCGTCTGGTAAATAACGCATTAAATCGATTGAGAATTTCCCCTTTTCATACATTGGCATGATAGTAGCAAAAGCAATAGCTTCATTGTTTGCATTTCGAAGTATGGCAATCTGTGAAGCGTTGATATACGGGCGATTAAATTCTCCAATAGAAAAACCTTTTTCTTTCTTTTTGCCTAACCATTGTTTCGAAATCGATTGTAATTCTGCATACTCATCATCGTTTATGCTATCCTTGATTTGTAATTGATAAGCTTCGCGCTCAAATCGATTGAATGTCGCTCTTAAGCCGGCTTTTTTCTTACCACTAAGTGAAAATTCATCGATATTTACGTATGCTTCTTCTCCTAATTTGAAAAATTGATATCCAAAATCATGGTATAAATGCATGTTTTTCTGATCAATTTGATAAAAAACAACTAAATATCCCATTTGATTAGCTTGATTCATAAACTCAGTTAATACGGTTACATATGAAGAGGGATCACCACTAGGGTCTCCCAATACAATCAAACGGTTTCTATATTTTCTAAACAGAATTAACGCTTTTCCATCGCTTGAAAAGAACATTCGTTTATCACCCATAAAACCTAGATATGTTAATGAATTACCAATATGAGTTGTAAGAAATTGTTTAAAGCGTTGGCAATCGAATTCTTCTCCTATTTCTTTCTTTCTCAATCTATTAAATAGATAAGAACCACCAATCATAATGAACGGAACAAAAATAAGACTAAATACAGTCGATTCTATTACTTCAGAAAAACTTCTGAAATCCTCTGTATTCTCTAATGTCGATAAGATTGTGCCGAAATAAAAATAAAGAGCTAAAATAAGTAAACCTAAAATTATTACACGGATATAGTAAAAAAACGTTACAAGCATATCTTCTACAATAAATTGTTTATGAACACTTAACAATACTGCCAAAACGATCCCCAATAATATCACTTCATGATAGTCCAAAGATTTTGCTAGATGAGCAATTATCGTTAAGGATAAAGCAAAACTGACAAATAAGAATGATTTTCTTGTGCGATGAAAAATTCCTTTTATATTTAAAATTAAAATAACTGAGCATGTTAGTATGATGTTATAGCATAGATCAAATATCGCTTTATTAAATAAAGAATCATTCACTGGGACTATTAAGACAGATGTTATATTGAGCCATGCAGCATAAAGTACAAGGATACTTAGTGCCCAGTATCCAATTTTAGAGAGAATATCACGATATATAGCCCAAACGACTCCTGTCGTTTCAATGGCAGGACCAATAATGGGCTTATCCTCAACTTTTCTAATGGTAATGCCCGTATATTCAAATACGGTAAATAATAAAGCGATTAAGAAAGGAATGATGTAATAAACAATTCGATACAATAAAATGACTGACAAGATATCTTCCTCGGCTACGCCGTAATAGCTCATACCTAAAAGATAAGTTAAATCAAATGATCCAAATCCTCCAGGAACAAAACTGATTACCCCAACAATAGCAGAAATAATAAATATCCCCATTGCTATCCGCCAAGATAATTGAATATCAAACATTTGTAAAAGAATAATTAAGATAATGGCTGCAAATGCCCACTCTATAATGCTAGCTAAAGTAAAACGAATATTCATAGAAAAAAAAGAAATTTCTTGATCCTTACTTTTTACTTTCTTTCTATTTATATAGGCAAGTATAAAATAAAATGGTAAAAATAATGCCATACCGATTATAACGAAAAACATCCATGGTTTATCCATTAACAACTTAGTTGCAGGAAATACATGAAGCAATATTAGAATAGAAAAAAATGATAATCCATTTAACGCAGATGTTGTCATCCATGTGATAGATTGCATTAAATCTTTATGATGATTTGTATAGGAGCGATACGTAACATGTCGTAAACTGGCCCCGGCTAATCCACCAAAACCCATAATAGAATTAATAGAGCTAGCTATAAAAGCCGTTTTAATATACTTTTTCTTAGGAATAGTTATCTTCATAGCACGAACTAATGTATCATCGTATAACGACATAACTAGAACCGAAAGAGTACCAAAGATAACGATTACAATCATGTCAAACCTATTCAGATTAGCTGCAGTTTGTAGCACTTCCTTAATGGATATGTTACGGAGTTCTTCCTCAGCTCGATAGATGATATAAACGATTACACATATCGGGAAAAGAACTTTAAATATTTTTTTCAATGATTTCATATGTATTAAAACTCCTCTGACGAATGTTTGCTGCATTTTATGTGAGGCCCTATATAAATTTAAACCAAATATTTAGTATTTTGAAACGAATTTTATGTGTATTTACATAATTTAACCTATTCAACGATTGCAAAGCTAGAAAATGATAGAGGAGTATCTATTAAATGATACTCCTCTGCTTTTAATCATTAGAATTGAAATACTAGTTCATTCAAATAAAAAAACCGCTGTCTAACAACGGTTTTATCTACTAAGCATTTTGTTTCAACGTGATTTTTTTTCTATAAATAACAATAACACATATTGCTAGAACAATTAAGAGTGGAAGAAAAACCATCCATAACTGCTTTACATAAAATTCAACGAGCATCCATTTACTACCTAAAACATTACCTAGAATAATAAAAGTAGATACCCATACAATTGCACCGGAAAAGGCAAACAACGAAAATCTTTTAAAAGAATAACCATGTACTGCTGCTAAATAGGCCGTTATATGTCGTACTCCTGGAATGAAAAATCCAATAAACAGTAAATATGATCCCATTTTTTTAAATAACTTACCTGAGTAGTGAAGTCTTTTTTCAGTTATATGAATTTTATGTCCGAATTTTTTAATAAAGGGTAAACCAAGTTTATATCCTAAAAGGTAACTAACTGTTATCCCTCCCATAGCCCCTAAAATCGAAACAATTAATGATGGGAATAATAATAAATGACCTTGGTAAACTGTATAGCCAACATATGTTAACAAAATTTCATCAGGAATAGGCAGACCAACCATACCACCTATTAACGCTATCACAATTCCAAAATACGCAAAATGTTCTATTAAAAATGGGATGCTTAAATTCAATATCGTAGCACTTCCTTTATGAGCGAATCCTAAATCAAAATTGTTCAAAGAACACTATTTTCAGAATACCATTTTTTTCTTAGAAATCCTAATAAAATCATTAGTTAACATAATATTATTATGTTACATTAGAGGTTTAAAGGGTTGTTTTCTAATACATGTCGAATCTCTTTGTCCTCAACATGTGTGTAAATTTGTGTTGTTGATACACTAGCATGCCCAAGAATGTATTGCAAACTTCTAATATCTGCTCCATTTTTATATAGTAAGGTTGCTGAGGTATGTCTAAGTTTATGTGGGGATAGTTTTTCCTTGTTTAACCCAGATTGTAGATTAATGCTAGCAACAATCCGCTCCACACTTCTTCTTGAAATTCTCGTTCTCTTTTGAGATAAAAAAACGGCTTTTTCATTTTCAATTCCTGTCAATTGATTTCGCTCATGATTTATATAGTCCTCTAGTGCTGACAAGCAAGATTGGTTTAAAAAAATCGTTCGTTCCTTATCTCCTTTACCTATTATATGAATGCTATCGCCGTGAATGGATTGTAAATTTAAATTACAGAGCTCTGATACTCGTAAACCTAAATTCAAGAAAAAAGTGATAATACAAGTATTTCGATAATAATGATTGCCTTTTTGTATTCCTTCTAGAAAAATTTTTGTTTCTTGAATATTCATATAAATGGGTGTCTTCTTACCGATCTTTGGACTTTCTAATTCATCTGCTGGATTATACTCTAATAAGCGTCGTTTGACCGTAACATATTTAAAAAAAGATTTAATAGAAGCCACTTTTCTTGCCCTAGAATGGGCGCTATTATGTCTCACCACTTCACAGTACTCCAAAAATCCATATAAATCTTCTAATGTTATTTCTTTAATTGTTTCAATCGTCACATCTTGAATACTAATTTGCTCGATATTTTCTTTTGTCATTTCTTCCATGTCTTCATCTTGAGATGCTTTATAGTATCGGAGAAATAAAATTATATCATACTGATACTCTTTTCTTGTACGGGGGGATTTTCCTTTAATTGTTGTTAAGTAAATTAAAAAATCTTTCAGTAGTTTTGGAAGTTTTACCTTCATGTCCTTATCCTCCGTAAAAATCGTGTCGTATTGTCCAATTATACCATAAAAAAACGTCGCCAAATAGCAATTTGGCGACGTTTTTAATTATTTTGGCATCAACATAAACTTCAAAATACTTTCTCTATAAAATTTTTGTCTTTTTTCTGTATAATGATTTTTTAAAATTTATTATCTTGATCTTGATGTTGGGATTTTTTAACAAATAATGGATGTTGCTGAGGGGCTCTGTAGCAAAATTACTTTTACTTTACACTACTAGTTGTATTTGATTGCAACCTTATTTCAACTTAATATCTTTCAAATCTACCCTTATCAAATCTTAATTCATGACCAAAATAAGATTTGGTAGTATGATTAATACATTATATATATTTCAAAATGGAAATGAGGTGAAAATATGGCACAATGTACAGAATGTTTTGATGGAAAAGTAATTGATGAAAAGCATGAACAATATGAAAACCTCGATAATGAATTGATCCGATTAATAGATGGTGGGCAATTTTCATATTATGAAGCATTCAAGCGAGCTACAAGATTATACCCTGCTATTAAAGATTGTGAGTCTTGTAATGGAACCGGAGAAAAATAAAAAGAAATGATTGGTATATGTAAAGGTGAAACAACAAATGAATAAAAATTATCCTTATGTCCTACTAGTAGTTGCAAATATATTTTGGGGTGGAAATTTTGTACTCGGAAGTATTGGTAAGGAATACTTTCCTCCATTCACATTCGCTTTTTTGCGTTGGTTGATTGCATTTTTGGTTTTAACTCCCTTTTTGTTTCAAGCTTTTTTAAGAGATCGACAAGTATTATGGAATCATAAATGGATTATCTTACTAATGTCTGCTACAGGAGTAGCTGGTTATAATACACTCATTTATATTTCGTTACATTGGACAACTTCTATAAATGCAGCGGTTATCAATCCGATAACCCCCATATTTATAGCCATTTTATCAATCATTATTTTGTCTGAAAAAATTACAAGATCTCAAGTGTTAGGAATTATCTTTTCTATTATTGGAGTTTTATTTACTATATCTAGAGGTTCATTAGATAATATCACTTCATTCACTTTTAACAAAGGTGATTTACTTGTTCTCATTGCTGTTTTAATTTGGGCGCTGTATTCAATCTATGTAAAAAAATATGCGAATATTTTGCCAACTTACACTAGTTTTTATATAACTACGTTTATTGGTCTAATCATGCTAGCTCCATTTTTCCTATATGAAATGGCTCGTTCAACTCAGCATATAATATGGAATCCTACATCCATAAGTATTATCTTCTATGTAGGATTTTTTGCAGCAGTTATTGCTTTTTTATGTTGGAATAATGGCGTTGCCAAAGTAGGTGCTGCTAAAGCTGGAATATATTTAAACCTCTTGCCTATTTTTGCAGCTATCTTAGCTCCTTTATTAACAGATGAAGTAATAAGATGGTATCAAATTGTAGGTGGAGTTATTGTTATTTTTAGTGTTATTATTTCTTCACGAACAAAGAAAAGTCAACATAATGAAGTGAAAATAGCCGAATAAAGTAAATTCGTAAAAGGAAGATGTTTTGTCTAATTCCTATTCTCACCAATAAGAAATATTAATATGATTAAGATCGTAAAAACAGCTTTTTTACAAAATATTTCTAATTAAAGTGTAGGGGCTGTCAAAAAAAGTGAATAAAAATCACCTTTTGAACAGCCCTTTTCATCATTATTTACTTGTTCTTACACGAACCAACTTTGCTAATTCCATAATAATAACCGTAAGTAAAGCTAATCCAGCAGCAATAGACCAATTGTTAAATCCGAATGACGAAGGGATAGAGAATACGCTACGGACACCAGGCAGTATTGTAATGGCATATAAACATAAACATACTGCCACTGCACCGAATACATATTTATTACTAAAGAAGCCTAATTGAATAGCTGTTTGCCTATTAGATCGAGCAGCAAAAGTTTGTAAAGTACGTGCTAAGATCAAAGTTGTGAATGCCATAGCTACACTTACTTCAGCAGATTCCTTCATACCGATATATTGAGAGATGATTACAGCAATTCCTATAAGAGCCCCCCTTATTATAACGGCCTGCATCGTTCCACCTGCAAAAATGCCTTCTTTTAAATCTCTAGGCTTTCGTTTCATAATATCTGGCTCAGCTTTTTCCATTCCTAATGCAATGGCAGGTAAAGAGTCATTAACTAAATTAATAAATAACAGTTGTAACGCTGTGAAAGGATTCACCCAATTGAAGAAAAGCGCAAAAAGGATGGCTATGATAGCACCTAAATTACCAGCGAATAGGTAGGCAATTGATTTTTTTATATTATCAAATACGGTTCTACCAACACCAACAGCATTAACGATGGAAACAAAATTATCATCAGTTAAAATCATTGCAGCGGCATCCTTAGCTACATCCGTCCCGCTACCCATTGCTATCCCGATGTCAGCTTGTTTTAATGCTGGAGCATCATTTACACCGTCTCCAGTCATAGCGGTAATATTTCCTTTTTTCTGCCATGCCTTAACAATACGAATTTTATTTTCGGGGGAAACACGAGCATAGACTGAAATATGTTCTAATTTTTGATTTAGTTCTTCTTCTGTCATATTATCTAAATCAGGTCCCGTTACTGCTACATCTCCGTCATTCATTAAGCCAATGTCTCTACCTATGGCTTGAGCAGTTGTTTTATGATCGCCTGTAATCATAATAGTTCGTATTCCTGCTTGTTTCGATTCCTCCATTGAGGCATATACAGCTTCCCTAGGTGGATCTATCATGGCTGTAAGTCCAACTAGAACAAGATTATCTTCATCTTCTATAGTTACTGATGTTTGGTTATTCGGTATCTTTTTATACGCATAAGCTAAAACACGCAATGCTTTATTAGAAAAATCTTCATTGGCTTGATGGAAAGTATCTAAAATCTGTTGAGTTATGGGAACTTCAGAATTTTCTATCAACGCATGTGAACAACGATTGAATAAAACATCTGGTCCACCTTTTACAAGCATTGTTTTTTGCTCATCAAATATATGTATCGTAGACATCAGTTTCCGGTCGGAATCGAATGGAATTTCAGCCTGACGTGGAAACGTTTCTCTAATAGAATTTGCATTCAAGTTATTTTTTAAGCCGTATGTGAGAAGAGCAACTTCTGTAGGATCACCTAATTCATTGCCCTCTTCGTTAATCGTTGAATCATTACAAAGTATTGCGATATGCAATAACCATCGTTCACTATCCGTCCATTTCTGTTGATTTAAATCAAATTTATTGGTTTTGTTAATAGGTAAAAAGCAATCAACGACTGTCATTTTATTTTGTGTTAATGTTCCTGTCTTATCGGTACAAATAACCGTTGTAGAACCTAGTGTTTCAACTGCAGGTAGCTTTCGTATTATAGCATTTTGTTTTGCCATTTTATTCATTCCTACAGCTAATACGATTGTCACGATTGAGGATAAAGCCTCTGGTATAGCAGCTACTGCAACGGCCACGGCGAACATAAGAGCTTGTAAAACGGATGTTGTTAAGTCAGGTGTATTATTTTCCATTAACACTCGTCCTACTTCTACTGCAAAAATCAAAACACATAGAATCAATATGGCAATGCCTAGCTTCTTACTAAATCTTTCTAGTTTTTGTTGTAGTGGTGTTTGTTTAGCAGCAGCACTTTCGAGTAAATTAGCAATTTTTCCAATTTCTGTGTTTTCAGCAATATCGGTGACTACAAATGTTCCTCTGCCATACACAATCATTGAGCCGCTAAATACCATGTTTAAACGATCTCCAAGTGGTACTTTATTTTCTATAACAGAGATGTTTTTTTCAATAGCTATTGACTCTCCAGTTAGCATTCCTTCATCTACTTTTAAACTGCCTGAATCTATTAAACGGCCATCAGCAGGTACATAATCACCTGCTTCTAAATATACGAGATCACCTACAACTAATTCTCTTGCTGGAATATTTTGTTTAATCCCATCTCGTATAACTTTAGCTTCAGGTGCCGATAATTCACTTAATACCTCTAATGAGCTTTCGGCTTTTTTTGTCTGTACGACACTAATGATAGAGTTTATCACTAATACAAGGAAAATAATAACGGATTCAACAATTTCTCCTAAAGCTATCTGTACGCCAGCTGCAATGAGTAAAACAATGACCATTGGGTCCTTAAAGTTTTCTAAAAATAGCTTCCATAATGGCACCTTTTCTTTTGCTTCCAATTCATTAAACCCGAACGTCTCTTGTCTAATTTGAATTTCCTTCGTCGACAGACCATTTTCCATTACTTCCTGTTTGTTTTAATATTTGATCAATACTAGTTTGATACGAGTTCACAACTAATCTCCTTTCTATATCACATACATTTACAAATTTTCCGTATATTTATTAGTTTGTTTTTATGTAATAGTTTGTTTTCTAAAAACTTTGTTGTTTTTAATAACCTCAGTGCATCGTATAAAAAAGAAACTTAGCTTTTATTTTATTATATCAAAATAATTAATCGCTATATTTTTATCTATAAAAGTTAACGAAATATTATTAAAGTAAACAAATTTAGTTATATTTTTCATTCTAATAAAAACAACATCAGCAAATTTCTCAAAATAAAAGAGCACCTTATACAGTGCTCTTACTATTATATATTAATCTTATTATATTGATTTGTCATTTCGTTGAATTCTTTTACTAGATTTGTTACTTCTTTGCCAACTTCATTTATGACATCAATATTATTAGATACAACCTTTAACTCTGAACCTTTCATTAATGAGCTGTACAATTCCTTCTCAAGATCTAATAAATAATCATATTTATCTAACGTTTTTACATAGATTGCTTGTCTATCCATAAATGTTTTATGAAGATTTTTTATTTTGTTATTTTGTTCGTTATCCTTCAATTTATTTAACATTTTTTCTGTATCTTTTAATTGATTATCCACTAAAGCAACGTTTGATTTCTCTTTATCTATTAACTTCTTACTATCTGAAATCACAGCTAAAACTTGATTAATTTTATCTGTCACATTTGAAATGTTATCTCTACCTTCTTCCATAATAATGGTAAAGAGGTCCTCTTCATCTTTGTTTAATTCCTTAAACAAAATTTGCTGTTTCGATTGTTGCAATGCGTTATTTACTATTTCTTCGTGTCTTTCTAAATATTTTTCTGCATAATTGCTACATCCACTTAATAGAAGACTAAAGATAATACCAACCGTTAAAACATATATTTTTTTCATATTTACTCTCCCGAAATCTCTTAAATTCTTTTATCTTTTGTAAAGTTTGCCATGAAATGCTTTGACTCCTCATAAACAGCAAACTCATAACCGGCTGCTTCAATTGTTTCAATGATTTGAGGTAATGCTTCAATTGTTCCTTTTTTGTCGTGAATTAAAATGATTTCAACTGGTTTGTCTAACTGGCGTTTTATCTCCGCCACTATTTGCGAGGGGTTATTTTGGTGTCTCCAATCATTTGAATCAATAGACCAATCCCATGTTTTTAATCCAGCCTGCGCCACTTGATCTCTTAATTTCTCAGATAATCCGGGGCTAGATCCATATGGAGAGCGGAATAGTACAGGTTCTTCCCCAGTGATTTCAGTGATTAACTTTTGCGTTTCTTTCATTTCTTTTACAATCTGACCTTGTGTATATAATTTGTTATAATTATGAGTCATAGAGTGCATTCCTACATAATCGCCACGTTCATAAAATTGTTTAACGTATTGAGGATATAATTTAATATTGCTCCCAATTAAAAAGAAAGTAGCAGGTACATTATATTGATCCAATATTTTGATCAATTGATCAGAGTATTTAGATGGACCATCATCAATCGTTAGAAACGCTATCTTTCGATATTGTCCGTTAAATACCAAAGGTGCATTCTTTTGTTTTTGATTGTATTCAATTGTAGGTAAAGAAATGAGATTTTGCTTTTGTTTTTTTGTAGCTGCTTCTGATGGTAATGGATTTAATAATCCACAAAGAACCACACCTGATAATATAGTTGCTGCCAATTTACTTTTTCTTTTTTTCATTTTTCTATCCTCTTCCTCTTTGTAAAACTTTTACGATAAACACATAATACTATTTAATTATATTGAAATAACATCGAACTTGTAAATAAGTTGTAAAACATAAAAAATATTTTAAAATGATCAATGTAAGTTACAAATAAATAAAAGCAATTCTACTTTGTAGAACTGCCTTTAAATTCCTTCTAATTTTGACAAAACACCTTTTGCATAGTAATTAATTTTTGGGGAGGTTTCAAAAATAAAAACATATAATAATTCATTTTCGACATTTTTATACGTATATAAATAGCCTGGCTGATACTCTAACTGAGCTTCTTTTTTTTCCACAAGTTCGGTTGGGGTTTTTTCTATATTTTGTATAAAATTATCGATTATTGTTTTTCCTGAATCAACAGATGTATGAATACGTTCGGTGTTACTACCGTCCACAGGATAGTAATCAAATTTTAATACATCCCCTGTTTTTGCAGAAAGTGCTAATTTAAAGGCCTTTATTATAAGACCGTATTTCATTATTTACGAATGTCACAATATAGTAGCCATTCTTCACATCTTCAATCTCTTTTTTGCTAAATTGAGTAAGAACTTTATTTATATATTCTTTACTATAATAGCTCATCCAAGTAGAATCGATATAATCAACATAACTGATGAATTTATCTAAATATATTTTTTGATCATAAGCATCTTCTAACCATTGTAGAGCTTTAATTTTTATTTCTTGTTCAGATAATATCGATGGTTTTTTCACTGTATCATTTATATCAATCTTCTCTATTACTACCTCATTTTTTTTAATTGGTAATGAAAGATCACTACAAGCTGTAAGGAATATTCCAACTAGAAAGATAAGACTAATACGAATATAATTCATTTATTTCTCCTACCATTATTTAGAATCAAAAAGTAAAGTAACAACTGTTCCTTTTCCTACTTCACTTTCAATCATGATGCTACCATGATGAATATCCATAATTCGTTTGCAAATAGCTAACCCTAACCCCGCACCATTATTATTTCTCGTTCTCGATTTATTGACCATAAAAAATGGTTCAAATACGTTTTTTATATGTTCTCTAGGGATACCACAACCATAGTCCTTAACTTCAATTTTAAAATCCTTATTATTTACATGAATTTCAATTGTTGTCCCTTCAGGAGAAGCTTTAATACTATTCGTAACTAAATTAGAAATAACAATTTTTATTAATTCTCTTTCCATATCAACTTTAAAATCTTTTCCTTCGATAAGTAAGTTCATATTTTTTTCGTTTAAATATGGGGTGATAGCTCCTTTAATATCAAGAATGACATCTAATATCGATTCATTTTTTAGCAATACATTTTCATCTTTATCTAATAAACGCATTAAGTGTGAAGCTAAGTCTTCAAGACGTTTACCTTCTTTGTATATATAATGCAGCCCTTCATTGAAAATCTTTTCATCATATTTAGTTTTCCTTAACAAATCAGAATAACCGATAATGGAGGTGAGAGGTGTTTTTAATTCATGGGTTAAATTATTTATAAATCTTTGTTTTTCTTCATTGTTTTTTTTTAATTCATTAATCTTCTCTTCAATCATGTCTGACATAGTATTAAAATGCTTTGCCAGTATAGCAAACTCATCTTTGGTTTGAACTCGAACTTTTTCTGAAAAATGACCTTTGGATATTCGTTTGGTTGCATCGATAAGATGATGAATAGGACGTGTTATGTAGCTACTTACAAAAAACATCATAACAACAAATAGTATTGTGGCAGCAAAATCAATTTTTAAAAATAATGAATAGTCATTTTTACGATCTTTAAAAACAGGTGATATATCGCGAATATAAGTTAAAATATAGTCCTCTTTTTCTATAGTAATGAGGTTTGAAATAAAAATATATGTTTTGTCATCTATATCTCGTATGATATAATGCCTAGTGTTTTCTTTTAAGTCTTCTATTTCCTTACGATTCGTGGGTATTTTAAAGGGAGCATTACTATATAAAATGGCCCCCTCTTTATCCATTACCTCTACAATTGCTTCATTTTTGCTGTTACTTTCAATATAGTTTTTTATAGAATTAGAAATGAGATTTTCCATTGAATATATATTGGTTGAATACAACTGCATCTGAGTATACAGAGGGATACTGACATTTAATCCTGAATAAAAACTAAATTGCTCTGCGAGGGCTAATTGAATATCATTATTAAGCATAGTACGGTATTTTTTTTCAATGATAAAGATATTAGTGGTATTAAAGATAATAAAAAAGATTAACACCGAAAAAATATATACCTTTTGCCAAATTTTCATGTTAGCTCTCCAGTCTATAACCAACTTTAAATACTGTTTTAATCTCTTTATTAAGGTCTAGCTTTTTTCTTAATGCACGTATATGCATGTCAACGGTTCTCGTTCCTCCTTCAAAATCAAAAGACCATACTTTTTCAAGTAAAGTAGCTCGTGATAATGCAATATTTACGTTTTGAACGAGAATACAGAGTAATTCGAATTCCTTTTTTGTTAAATCAACAAGCTGGTCTTGTTTCTTTACAACTCTTTCATTTAAGTTAATGGTAATATTTTTATATGAAAGTGTCGTTTCTTCACTTCCAAATCTACGTAGGACGGTTTCAATTCTTGCTAACAATTCCAGCGTTTCAAAAGGCTTCACGATATAATCTTCGGCACCCAAACGTAATCCAGTTACTTTATCCATTACCGTATTTTTTGCCGTTAAAAAAATGACCGGTACACCAATAAAATGAATTTTTTTCATGACTGAAAACCCATCTATTTCTGGAATCATAACGTCTAGGAGTACTAAATCAAAATGCTCTCTTTCAATAATATCGATTGCGGACTTCCCGTCGAAAACTTGCTCCGTTTCATAATTGGCTAAATTTAAATTTAATTTTATTAAATTGGAAATGGCAATTTCATCTTCTACAATTAAAATCCTTTTTTTCATACCTACTCTCCTCTATACAAAGTATGTCCATTTTCGATGTTGTAAATAAAATTTATTATTTCTATATAAAAAACTTAGATTTTCTAACAGAAATCATTATTATATCCTTTTTTTTATTTTTCTTGTATAACATTTTTCAAGAATACTTCTATTTATATAAATAAAAATAGGCTCTTCCATGATGATGGATGAACCTATCTTTTTTCGTAGTCTTTTGTATGTTCAACAATTTGTCTAGCTGTATCTTCAGTTGTCACTAAAACATTCAAATATCCACCATTTAGCGCACCAATTATGGCAGATACCTTTTCAGCAGATTCAGCAATCCCGATCGAATATCTTGTCTTTTTTAGTACATCTAATTGTATAGAAATGGTACGATCATATATACTTGTATTCACCTGATTTCCTAAAGCATCAAAAAATCGCGAACAAATATCTCCTACCACTTTTCCTTCTTCTAGTTCTTTAATAATAGCATCACCGTAGAAGGCACTCCAACTAGCTTTACTGGTAATATTTGCAGAACCAATTCCAAATATAGCAATATTAATCTGATTCCAAAGCTTAGCAATTTCTTGGAAATGATTCGATTGAATGATGTCATTTCTTGTTTCTTTTTTCCCTACAATCGCTGGCACGTCAATCATAACAGAATTTCCATGAAGTTTTAAAGATGCATTATAACAAATAGTATTTACATGGTACCTGCTTTCTAACACACCTGATGGGCCTCCAACCATAGGTATACAAATGATATTCTTCTTATCAAGTGTTTGAATTTCATTTACCATCTCAGCTAAACTACTACCCCAAGAAAAACCAATTATATCATTGTCTTTTAATATATTTCTAATGAATCTCGCAGAGGCTTGCCCCATTGCTTTTAGTCTACTCTTTTCAGGTTGTTCTGCTTCTATTGGTACAACAATAACATGCTTTAATCCAAACCTATTTTTAATGGTTTCTTCGTATGTATATGTTTCTTCAGTATCATATTGTATGGATATTTTTACAATTCCTTTTTCACGAGCTGTTTTTAACATTCTACTAATTGTCGTTCGATAGATACCTAATTCTTTAGAAATTTGACTTTGTGTTAAGTCTTGTTCGTAATACATTTGTGCTATTTTGATTAGTAACTTTTTTTCTTCTGATGGAATCATGCTTCTTCACTACCTTAAACACATATGTGTAAATATTTGCTTTGAGTATATAATTGTCTATCTGTTAAGTCAAATGATGAAAAAAGCACTTATATAAACGTTTGACAGTTTGTGAAAGCGAGTGTAGACTAAAAACGTGAATTGCACATATTTTATCGCGTTGCACATATGTGCGTTTAATAAGAGGAGTGAATTAGTATTGAATAACGATGATTCCAAAAAAAGGTGTGCCAAAGAAGCTTTAACATTGATTGAAAACAATAGCATTATAGGTCTTGGTGGTGGAATGACCATTTCTCATTTGATTCAGTATATTAAAGAGTCTAATGAGCTTGATGTTAAGGTTGTGACTCCTTCCTTTTAAACAAAAATGTTATGTTTAAAAAATGGATTAGAAGTTCTTCCAACTTCCGATATTAGTCACATTTCGATAGCCTTTGATGGGTGTGATGAAGTAGATGAGCAGTTTTGTGCTTTAAAAAGCGCTGGTGGGATTCATACAAAAGAAAAGTTAATTGCTCAAATGGCTGAAGAATACATTTTATTAATTGATACGACAAAACTAGTTCAAAGTTTAACGTTTAAACATCCTGTAGTATTAGAAGTACTTGAGGATGCGTTTTCATATGTTGAAAAAAGAATACGTGAATTAGGCGGAAAAGTTGTGGCGAGAACAAGTGCTGCTAAAGATGGTATGACCATAAGTGATAATGGACATTTATTACTAGATGCCTATTTTCAAAATGTAAACGATGTAATAGCACTTGAAACAAGTCTAAAAGGAATCGCTGGGGTTATTGAAACATCACTTTTTACAAATGTTGTAACGAAAATCATCATTTCAGATGATCAAGATATAAAAATAATGTCAAAAAAATAGTGAGGTATCATTATGAAAAAATTGAATTGGGCAATTCTTGGGCCAGGGATGATAGCGCGTGACTTTTCACAAGCATTAAACAACGATGGACAAACCATTTATGCCGTTGCTTCTAGAGATTTAAATAAAGCAATAACATTTGCAAATACTTATAATATAGAAAAAGCCTATGGCAGTTATGAAGAAATGCTGAATGATGATAATATTGATGTTGTATATATCGCAACACCTCATTGTAATCATTATGAATACATTATCAAATGTCTTCGCCAAAATAAACATGTATTATGTGAAAAAGCCATTACAGTAAATAGTAAACAATTAAATGAAATCATTACGTTAGCAAATAAGAAAAATCTCGTAGTGTGTGAAGCTATGACGATATTTCACATGCCTCTATATAAAAAATTGAAAGAAATCATAAACAGCGGAACACTTGGAAAAGTGAAAATGATACAAGTTTCATTTGGTAGTTGCAAAGAGTATGATGTAAAGAATCGTTTTTTCAATATGGGGTTAGCTGGTGGAGCCTTATTAGATATAGGCACATATGCTCTGTCTTTCACAAGGTATTTTCTTTCAAGTCAACCAAATGAAATCTTAACAACAGTTAAGAAATTCGAAACGGGTGTCGATGAACAATCTAGTATCCTTTTAAAAAATGACCATGGTGAAATGGCAGTTGTATCATTAACTATGAGATCTAAAATGCCTAAAAGAGGTATTGTTGCATGTGAACACGGTTTTATTACTGTTGATGATTTTCCGAGAGCGGATAAAGCCGTTATTACCTATACGAATGGTATAACAGAATTAATAGAAGCTGGAGACACTTCAAGAGCTCTTGAGTATGAGATTGATGATATGAACAATTATGTTCAAAACAAACAACAGAATAGCACATTACCATTAACCATGGATGTAATGGATATGATGACTCGTATTCGAGAAGATTGGGGTATTATATATCCTTTTGAATAAAAGAAACGAATTTTCCTATTTTCGTAGTCTCATCGTTTGATAAACATATAAGGGACGCATGAAGTCAATTTATTCTAGACTTTCTCGCATCCCTTTTTTTACAATTATCTATTCACTTTTCGTTCCAGGAAATAGTAGGTCTTGTATCAGGATATCCACATCTTGCACGGTATTCTTTTCGCTCCTGCGTAAAATCCCACCAACATTTATCACTTTCTGGATAATTTGTGTCCAGCTGAAGAAGATCAATCAATTTAATACGATTTGTCCTTAATCTTGTTCTTTCTTCTAAAGTTAACGGTAGTTTTGGAGAAGTTTTTTTATCGAGTCAATAACCTCCTCTGACTAATTCATATCTTGTGCATCCATTGTTAAATTATCTGCAGACATTGCCACTTCCTCAAACGCTTTTCCAATTTCTCTTACCAATAATACAAATGACTCTAATTCTTTTTCAATTTTTGAATTTTGTACTTTTGTTTTCATCATGGTTTGCGCAATTTCTTCAAAATGCTCTTGTGTTTCATTCATGCTCTCATTACCTTCTTTAACAGCTTGACTTATTTTTTCAAGAGATGTTTTCAATTTCTCTACTTGAACATTCGTATTTGTAATTAAAGAAGACACATTTGATACCGAGCGTTTGGTTTCTTCTGCTAGATTCCTTACCTCCCCTGCAACAACTGAAAAACCTCTACCATGTTCACCGGCTCTAGCAGCTTCGATGGCAGCATTTAGTGATAATAAATTTGTTTGGTCAGCAATATTTGTAACAATATTCACGATGTCTTGCATTTGATTAAGTATGTCTAAGAAAAGTTTTACGTCTTTAGAAATATCACTAACTGATTGATTAATATAATTCATGCTTATATTTTGCTTATGTATTTGTTCCTTACCAATACTTGCTCTTTTTTCTGCTAATTCAGATAGTTCTGATCCGCTTTTTGCATGAATAGCAATTTCTTTTGATTTCTCGTTTAATTGTTGAAAAGAAGCATTCGTTTCTTCAGAAATAGCAGCTAAATTTTGAGATGCACTCGCAACATTTTCCCTTAGTGAAATTTTTTGTTCCTCTACTATCCTTTGTAATCGTACTGACTCCGTATCATACGCTTCTAATACAATCTGCTGTTCTAGATTTATGATTTTGGTAATAGCACTTAAAATAGTAAAGCTTTCTTCTGTTGATGTAGAATACTGTGATACAAGCTGCCGTAATGTGTACAATATATCTTGAAACCCACACATATACCACTTTGTTTTCAAACCAATTTTCACATGTATATGAGCGATTTTTATTCGCTTATCTACATACTCATTATTTATAACTCCATCAAATATTTCTATAATATGTCTTCTTAAAGTTATTTTTAATCTTTCGATGGAACTTTTATTATTTATTAGACTTATTAACGAAGGCTCATGTTCCAAATTTTTGTAGAAATGATCGACTATTGTGTCAATATGATCAATGACAAAAGGCTGAAATTTTTTCAATGAAGATAATTCTTCTTTTGTAAGGCTAATCATTTTGATTTGCGTTTCTAATTCACTACCTTTTGTCACATTTAACTCAACATATTCTTGCATTTGCTGTTGATTTTCTTTATTTTTTTTCTTAAAAATAATCAAAGAAAACTCCCCTATCTCCCCAAATTGTATACATGAACATAATACCACATAAACATTGAAATAATTATTCTTTTAGTCATATTCAACCATTTTGATTGAATAAAAAGTACCATACTATTTAGATTGTTTTACGCTTACTTGGACATTTAGATAGGGTTCGGTTAATAAATCAAAAATAACGACATCTCCTAATTTAAAGGAAATAATTTGTAATCCTCATAACTTCATTATGTTCTTAACATATAGTACTTTTCTTAGAGGTTTCTCATTCTTTCCGTAAATAATTAATCACATTAACAATATGTTTAAAATACATTTACAAATAAAGATGACTATTTTGAATTCATGTATAATAGTTACAAAATGTAAGTAAGTATATAATTGTAGATAATATATAAATGAGGTGACAAAATGAGTGATAAAGCTAATCAATGTCAAGTAGATGTTGCTTTAGATATCATTGTAGGAAAATGGAAGCCTACTATTCTCTTACATTTACTTAATGGTGAACCAAAGCGATTTAACGAATTAAAACGATTAATACCTAATATTACTCAAAGAATGTTGACACTACAGCTTAGAGAACTTGAAGAACAAGAGATCATTAACAGAGTCGTTTATCCCCAAGTACCCCCTAAAGTAGAATATTCCATTACGGAGTATGGCAAAAGTTTAGAACCTATACTAACAGCTATGCATCAATGGGGAGTTAATCACATTGAACGTATGAATAGTAAGTCTAATGAGGCATCCAATTATTGAGGATTCTGAAATTCGTTGCTACCTTCTTTATATCTATATGCATATAAAAAGCTGACGAAATTTTTCGTCAGCTATATTTTTTAGGCTTTTTCTACAGCCTCAATATCTAGATTGATTTTTACTTTTTCTCCAATCATTACGCCACCAGTTTCTAGAGCGGAGTTAAATACCATGCCATAATCGCTACGATCAATACTTCCCTTTGCACTAAAACCTACCTTTAGATTTCCCCAAGGATCTTTTCCTTGACCTTCATAAGTGACTTTAAATTTTTCAGTCTTAGTTATTCCTAAGATTGTTAAGTCGCCAGTCATTTCATATTCATCATCATCTGTTTTTACAATTTTAGTAGCTTTAAACGTCATTTGTGGATGATTATCTACATCAAAGAAATCAGCTGAACGTAAATGATTATCACGATCTGAATTTCTTGTGTCGATACTATTCAAATCTACGTTAAACTCTATCTCTGCAGTAGTTAAATCAGATGGATCTGCAGAAATATCTGCAGTAAACGAAGTGAAAACTCCTTTAACTTTTGCAACCATCATATGTCTTACTGAAAATTCAACACTCGTATGTGCCTCGTCAATTGCCCATAATTTTTTAGTCATCTTATATGTCTCCTTTTTATTTATAATTATGAATATTAAAAATATACAGTCCATATGTTTCTTTACTATTAGATTTATAGAATCAATATGTGTGTTTTATTCCATCTAACATACCATCTGTAATTTTGGGTTGTTCTGAAGAACTAATATAATCGTAATATATATTTTCTTTTAAAAAAAGTAGGCACATTATTGTGGTCTAGTATACTTTTTGATACTGTTCCCATAATGTACCTACTTAAAATATTTATTGTATATACTTATTAATAAAAGTCGTCACTTGTTGTTCGTACTCTGTTGGATTCATATCATAAGCATTTCCATGCTCAGCACCAGGTACCAGATATAACTGTTTTTCAGTTTTAGCCGCTTTATATAATTCATGTACCATCTCTACAGGTACAAAGGTATCTGCATCACCATGTATAAATAGAATTGGAATGTTAGCTTTTTTCGCCTGTTCAAGTGCTGATGCTTCTTCAAATGAATAACCTGCTCGAATTTTTGTCATTAAACTTGTACTTTGAATAATTGGGAAGCTAGGTAAATGATACATTCTCTTTAATTGATAAGACAATACGCCTTTTGCAGAAGTATAACCACAATCTGCAACTACTACTTTCACCTGTTTAGGAAGTTTTTCACCGCTAGTCATTAGAACTGTAGATGCACCCATTGAAACACCATGAAGAGCAATTTCACTATTCTCTCCGTTTTGTTTTATGATAAGATCAATCCATTTCAGGTAATCTTTTCTCTCGTGCCAACCAAAACCAATGTAATTTCCTTCGCTCTGTCCATGACCTCGAGCATCAGGCATTAATACATTGTACCCTAGATTTTCGTGATAAAAATTTGCAAAACGTGCCATATCTTTCGCTTTTGCTGAATATCCATGTGCAATAATTACAGTTTTATTTGTCTTTTTCTTTGCTGCTAGATAGTATCCTTGTAGCTTTAATCCATCATTTGAAGTAATTGAAATTTCTTCGAAAGGCATTCTACCTAACCATTCTTTACCTTTATATATTAGGGTATGATCACTTGAAACTTCTAAATCCGGATTATCATCTAGAAAGTCTTTAGGTGCTCGTTCAACCGCTACACTATAAAAGTAAAAACTAGCTCCAATTAAAATAGTAAGTACAACAATGATGATAATAGATGCTATTTTTATCATTTTTTTCATATTCTTTCTTTAATGCTCCTGATAATATTTCAATGTTATATGATTCATTTGAAAATGATTTACTGTTTAACCAAATGAATAGGCTAATAATAAATCGTTTTTTAATAAATAACACTCTACACATACTATCAGGACTAGGTCATAATTGTACATACTAAATATCGAATTACAATTTATTTCCTATTAAAATTCTTTACCCTTTCTTTAAATTAGACTGCCATTTTATAGTTTCAATATACTCTATTATTGTGCTAACCAAATTAAATTTGTATCAGTAGAAAAATTAACAAGATTATAGAGAAATAACACATCTTTAATCCCATTTTGTTTTAGATATGTTGATATACTTAAATGGTAATATCGCAAATCTATAACATCAATCTCTTCAAAGTGGTTAGCTAAAAAAGGGATAAAAATATGTGCATAAGAATCTTTAATTACGGCAAGTCTTTTACCATTTTTAATGGAAGATTTTATTTTAACTAAACTATGATTTCCATTTAAAAAATAAGAATATTGATCTTTTTTTTGTAAATAGCTTGATTCAAATAATGTAGGTACGGTTATGTTTTTATCTGGATAATTGACAGAATAGGTCATTGGAAATTTGGGTGTAAATACTTCAATATAATCTGCGCTTTTACTATAAGCATTTACTTTAGAAAAATAGGTACCATAAAAATTTTTAGAAACGGTTTGTATGTTAAAATCCTTTTTTAAATAAGTTTCGAATCCTATCTCTTTTCCAATCGCTAAATAAGCTTCAAAAGCACCTCTCATCGTCCAATGATGATCCGTCTTAAAATAAATATAACTTTCGTTCGTACGTACTAGCTCATCATAGACATCTAGATATTTAACGGTTGAAGATAATTTTTTCTTAATTTCTTTAAGAACTTGCTTTTGATTATAAGTCGGTGCATACAATGGTAACTTATTCTTATAGATTGCAGTTGATGTAGGTGCTAAGAGTAAATATGTATTCCCACCTGTTCTTAACGAAAAGTCATTAATCCTTTCAATGTTCTTCTGAAGCTGATTTCCTGGTTGTTTATATCGTTCTAGTAAATATCCATCTTTCCCAAAATATATGCCATTATTTTCTTGCTTTAAAATCGTTCTCTCTGCTTTTGCTTTTATATTTAGCCATGTGCTTTTCCAAACAAATTGATCTGTCATATACTCTTCAAATTGTTTAGTAAAAGTACCAGAAAAAAAGCTTTTAATAGAGAAAATAGGCATTTGTGCTAAATAACGATTTTCTTGTTCTGAAAATATACGATCTTTTGTCGTAATATTTATAACAGCTATACCGAAGATAAAAATTAAAAATATAGAAATGATCCATTTTTCCTTAGTAAACATGATATCTAGCCTCCCTAAAAACGAAAATATAGAAATGGATTATATGATTCGTCTACTAAGTAAGCAGTAGATAGAACCAGAATCAATAAGTATAGCAATGGGATGGCTATATTATTTACATTTTTTCTTCTTGTAAATAAATCAGAAATACATTTCATTATGGGTGTTGCAGCGACAAGTCCAAATAGTAGCAAAATAATATTCGTATAAAAGTCATACAGAAATCCTTTATCAATGAAAGGATTATTATTAAGGGCAAACATACTTCCTAAATAATGAAGACCTTTTGAAATATCATCAAAGGCAAATAATACCCAACCTATTAAAATAAAGAAGATAAAATATAAATGTTGAACCATTGCATTCGTTCTAGCTAATATCCGTAACAAGATCGCTTTTTCCAGTGCGATTATTATTCCAAAATATAAACCCCAAATTATAAAATTCCAACTTGCTCCATGCCAAAATCCGGTTAAAGCCCAAACAATAAATAAGTTAACATATAATCTTGTTTTTCCTTTTTTACTTCCTCCTAAAGGAATATAGACATAATCACGGAACCAATTGCCTAATGTCATATGCCATCTGCGCCAAAACTCAGAAATATTCGTAGATATGTAAGGATAATTAAAATTTTGAGGAAAATGAAAACCAAACATCTTTCCTAACCCAATTGCCATATCTGAATAACCGCTAAAATCAAAATAGATTTGTAAAGCAAATGCAATAATGCCTAACCAAGCACTTAAAACAGATAAATCATGAAAAGATTGTGTTTCAATCCTATTCCAAAGAAGACCAATATTATTGGCAATGAGGACCTTTTTTCCTAAACCGATAATAAACAATTTGACACCTTCAGCAAAGTTTTCATTCGTAACGGATCTATTGATTACTTCTTTAGCAATTACTTGATATCGGACAATAGGACCTGCTATTAATTGTGGAAATAATGTTACGTATGTTGCCAAAGCAATTGGATTTCTTTGTGGTAGAACATCCCCACGATATACATCGATACTATACGACATGGTCTGAAATGTATAAAACGATATACCAATCGGCAGTGGAAGATTCAAAAGCTTTAGATCTGTATGTAAAAATAAGTTAAGATTAGTTATGAGAAAATCACTATATTTAAAAAATGACAGTAGACCAATATTAATGATTAAAGAAGAGATTAAGAAGCTCTTTGCGATAATCGGTTTAGATAATCTAAATTTATAGATCCATAATCCGTGCAGATAATCTGAACATGCTGAAAAAAGCATAATAACAATGTAAACCGGCTCGCCCCATGCATAGAATAATAAGCTTAATAGAAGTAAAACCAAGTTTTTTGCCTTATTGGGACTAAGAAAATAAACCAACAAAACGAAAGGGAGAAAACAAAATAAAAATGTTAAACTACTAAATACCAATTGTTCACATCCTTTTAGAAATTTAGGTATTTTTTAAAAAGGGCTGAATTAAAAGTAAGATTTACTTTTAATTCAGCCCTTTTTACATCTGTCATTTTACTTAAGACTGTTGTTAAATATATCAACTATTTTTTCTGGTTGATCATATGTTACATACAATAAGTATTTTCCTTTTGTTTTAATTACATTCTTCTTTACTTTTTCATATTGATCTGGCAAATACTTCTCCCAAGTATCAATCTGAGACTGTTTTTCTTTTTCTAATACTTTCTTTAAAGCTTCTACTTGTTTTTCATCTTTCGCTTTTAAAACAATGATTTCATCTGATTTTACATTCATCATTGGAGCTAAAATATACCCTTCTTCTAAGTCATCCATATTGATATTTAATTTTTCACTAAAAATGGCACTTTGTGGATTATTATCGTCTTTCTTTGTAAGATCTACCGTGACATATCCTTGTAATTCTCCGTCAACTAGCATCTCTTCTTCTGTTCCTTCTGCTTTAAAATCACTAGCTAACTGTTTTTTGAAATCCATCACCATATCAGATAAAGCTACATTTGATGTTTCTTCTTTTTTGTTGTTTGTATCCTTTCCACATCCAACTATCATGACAAAAACTATAGTTAGCATGAATAAACTATATACTTTTTTCATATTTTCCTCCCAATTTTAAAGTTTTATATGTGTTATTCTTAGTGATAGACGGTAAAGTATACAGTTAAGTTACATGATATTAATGAAAATTGTAGAATGCGAAAAAGTAATTTTATTCCATTTATTCTGATAATTCCACCTATATTAATAGAGGTTAAATCAACAACAAAAAACACAATTCATGGCTTGTATATGTAATTGTGTTTTTTGTTTCTATGATTGAGTAATCTCTAATTTCGGTACATCATAAAATCCTGAAAGTTTCTTCCATTTCATATTATGTTGGAAATTTTGTAAGGCATCTGAACAATCGATGTTTTCAAAATTAAGTTTTTCTAGTGTTTCTCGATCAATCCTAACTGAAAGAATAGTGCGTTCCTTCATATGACCGATAGAGGTATCCATTATTTCATCATTTGCATGAATATAGACCGTTTCAATCGGTAGTAATGCAAAAATATCTCTTGCAATTCGTATTATACACGAACAAACATAATCTTGTTGAATATCGTAGTACCTCCCTTTAGGCATAGCTTTTGTTGAAACTTTACCTGTCTTTGTTAAAGTCAACAACTCCGAAGGAACAACATCATGACTATGTACATCGAAATCAATTTCCATTGTTTTTGAATCTTCAGCAAAGAATTCAAATCCACTTCCAAAGGCACTAATATCATTAAATGGGGCCATTGTTTCGATTAACTGGAAATAAGTATCAACATCTCCTTCTAGTACCTTTTTAGCCACAGAAACTGTTTCTTCCCATGATTGCCTTGCAGCTATATCTTTTTGTTTGGCTTCTTTTAAATTTTGCTCTAAAATACTTCGCTCTTTTTCTTCTTTACGAAATAGTTTAGTGAAAAAAGAGGGCTTGTACTGTTGGATAATATTTGTAGCTTCTTTTTCATAAAAGGTATCTGGAGCATTGGATATAGCTATTGAGTGCCAATCTATAGGAATGTCAGCTTCGATATGAATAGATTTTAACATTCTTAATTTATTATTAAAAAGTTGAACCTGAAGTCTATTACTTTCAGCTTCCGCAAGTTTTTGATTTTCTCGTTCTTTTTTTAATAATTCTCGCTGTCTTTTATAAGCTCTACTATTTCTATTTTTAGTCGTTGTATAAGATAACCCTGTTCCAGGTATACTTGCAGTGGTTCTACTATGACCACTCGTATTCACACTGTATCTAAAACCTTTTATACCAGCACTTAGTCCGAGACCTTTTTTATTTACATTAAGTCGAACACCTGGAGCAATTTTAAAGCTTTTTCTAAATCCCAAAGCCATATTTATTCCTCCTCTATGTATACTAATCAATTATTTTAAAAGAAAATTATAAGCTTGTTATCTTTCATCGTTTTATAATGGACCATAATGATCACGTATCGCTTTATTCAATAAGCCCACACAGCGATCAAGCTCAACTTTCATTTGTTTTCGATATAAATCTGCTTCTTTCTTTCCACTTTCTGTTAAATGATAAATCACAATTTCTTGAAAATCGACTCCTGCCTCTCCCTTTATCTTTTTCTCTCTCCTAACACTTCCATCTTTATATAATTCATGAAGTGTTTTGTACAATTCAGAATGGGTTGGTGAATAACCAAATGGTTTAAATTCCGTTCTTAATTCATCAAGTATCTGTGAACCGTAACCTTTTTGTTTTTCAATAATATCTAAAAGATACAACTTTAAGAACGATCTCTGTTTTAATAAAAAACCTCGACTCTGTTGGTCACTCATTTTAATCATCCCTTCTTTAAATAATTATAAACTGATTTTTTTATATTTTTGTATTTTATTGCAATTTTTTATTTAGAATTATGTTTTTTCTTACTAACTATATTTTAACATCTATAGAAGATTTGGAACATAGTTTATTTAGAATATTTGTAAATAATAGTCTTTTCTATTATAAAAAAGCCGTCGTTTTCATATCGACGGCTTTTTAGACAATTATTTATTTTTGTTTTTTGTATTTGTTTGTTTCTTTTTTAGTTTATTTGATGGACTGTATGAATTTCCAAAAGCCATCAATGGTTTAGTATCTCTTTTTTTAGATTCTTCCTTACGTGCTGAAACAGTTTTTTTGGGGCGCTTTTTTGAATATGAATCTTGATTTCGTTTTTTCTTTATAGATGGTGAAGCATGATGAATATCTACTTCTTCTTTAACAAATTCAGATTTTTGTTTTTCAAGATTAATCTTTAATTCACGCTCAATACCATTTAGCATACCGAGATCATCACTATTGTAAAATGTGACTGCTAATCCTTCTGATCCAGCACGGCCAGTTCGACCAATCCTATGAATGTAGCTTTCTGTATCTTCTGGCATATCATAATTATAAACATGCGTTACACCTTCAACATCTAGACCTCTTGCTGCAACATCAGTAGCAACTAGAATTTGGAGTTTTGCACTGCGAAATAGCTTCATAATTCTTTCACGTTTAGCTTGTGATAAATCACTATGTAATTCATCACATACTATTCCATTGCTCTTAAGGACCCCAGTTAATTTGGTTACTCTTCGTTTAGTTCGGCAAAAAACGACTGCTAAAAATGGACGATGCTCCTCCAATAAAGATAATAGGGTTGGTTGTTTTGCACGGTCACTCGTATAAATAGCCAACTGTTTAATGGTGTCTGCTGTTCCTTGAAAACTCTCCACAGAAATGAATTTAGGATGATTCATATGTTTTTTAGCCAAACTTTGAACATCTTTCGTCATAGTAGCTGAGAATAACATAGTTTGTCTTGCTAAAGAAGTATGACTAATAATTTTTTCTACCTCTTTTAAAAATCCAATTTGTAACATTTGATCTGCTTCATCTAATACTAAAAAGGAGACTGTCGATAAATCAATCGTTTCTCTTCTTATGTGATCCAATAATCTACCTGGTGTAGCAACGACAATATGAATATTCTTATTTAGTCTCTTTATTTGCTTTTCAACATCTTGTCCGCCATATATCGGCAGTACATGTAAGTTGTCTTTTTCTAGTGCTACTTTTTCTATTTCATTAGTTATTTGAAGGGCTAATTCTCGAGTTGGTGTTACTATTAGCGCTTGAATTCCATTTTTATTTTGTTGGATTTTATCGAGAATCGGTAATAGAAAAGCTAATGTTTTTCCCGTTCCTGTTTGAGCTTGGCCAATTAGATCTTGTCCATCTAATAGAGTTGGAATGACTTCAATTTGAATTTTTGTTGGTTCTTTTATTTGGTTTTCTACTAATTTTTCTACTAAATCATCGGAAAGTCCTAATGATATGAAATCAGGCAAATATAATCCCTACTTCCTTTTTTGTTACAATTAAATTGTCTCTTAACTAATATTGCAGCTTTATACCTAAAATATCAAGTTTTCATTAATAAAAACAATCACAATTTTGTACAAAGAAAGCTGTGCTATCTACTTATACACGAACTTTTTTAATAACAAAAAGCTTTTAGAAAACAGTCTTGCTTGATTTTTTCTATTACAGACTTCGTAGTCTCTTAGTTATCATTTAATGTAACATGTACTAGTTTACATAATATAATTATTGTATATCAGATGATATATTTCATTTTAAGTTCGATCTATCGGTTCGTATAAAATCCAATTACCCTATTGTACCTGTGTTTATAAAAAGAGACCCCAAATCGATTGGGGTCTCACATTTACTTAACTTGATTTTCTTCCAAGATATGCTTCTACAATTTTTGGATCTTCAATTAAATCTTTTGCTTTTCCTGACATGATGATTTTGCCTGTTTCCATCACATAACCATAATCAGCGATTTTTAAAGCTTGTTTGGCATTTTGTTCAACCAATAATACTGTCGTTCCTGCTTCTTTAATTTCTGTAATAATTTTGAAAATATCTGCAACAATTAACGGTGCTAATCCCATTGAAGGCTCATCTAACAACAATAATTTTGGCTTTGATAATAACGCACGTGCTATCGCTAGCATTTGTTGTTGTCCACCCGATAATGTCCCTGCTAGTTGAGTTTCTCTTTCTTTTAATATCGGAAATCTTTTCATTACATTTTCGATATCTTGTGCAATCTCTTTATCTTTTCTATGATAGGCACCCATCTCAAGATTTTCTAACACCGTCATACCTGAAAGTATCGCTCTTCCTTCAGGAACTAAAGCGATACCTTTTCTTAATAGTTGATCAGGTCGTAAACCTGTTATTTTTCCCCCTAAAAATTCAATGCTGCCATTTTTAGGAGTTAACAAACCTGCAATTGATTTCATTGTTGTCGTTTTACCAGCCCCATTAGCTCCTAGTAAAGTAACGATTTTTCCTTGTTCAACATCCAAACTTATCCCTTTTAAAGCTTGAATGTTTCCGTAATAAGTTTCAATACCAGATACTTTAAGCAATATTATCTTCCTCCTCTGAACCGAGGTAGGCTTCAATAACAGCTTGGTTGTTTTGAATTTCCTCAGGTGTTCCTTCTGCAAGTTTTTTTCCGAAATTAAGAACAGCGATACGATCACATAACTTCATGACCAAAGGCATATCATGTTCAATTATAAGTACGGTTACTCCTCTTTGTTGAACAGTTTTTATTAAATCAAACAAGCTATCCGTTTCTTTTTCATTCATACCTGCTGCTGGTTCATCTAATAACAACAGTTTAGGGTTACTTGCTAACGCTCTTGCGATTTCGAGTCGTCTTTGCTGACCATAAGATAAATTTTCTGCAATGGTCTCTTCTTGGTTTGCTAATCCTACAAGGGCTAATAGTTCCAATGCTTTTTCTTTCATTTCAACTTCTTCTTTACGCTGTTTTCTCGTTCTAAAAACACTGCTAAAAACCCCAGATTTAGTACGACAATGCCCACCAACCATGACATTATCCATGACTGTCATTTGTGGAAATAGTTTTATATTTTGGAAAGTTCGACATATCCCTTTTTCAGTTATCTTAAAAGGTTTCGATCCAGTTATAGATCTTTCGCCAAATGTAATTTCACCCGTTGTTGGAGGAAACATGTTTGTAATGATATTAAACATTGTTGTTTTTCCAGCTCCATTTGGTCCAATTAAACCAAATATTTCACCTTCATTGATAGTAAATGATACATCAGTTAAAGCGGAAATGCCTCCAAATTGTTTAGAGATGTTTTTGATTTTTAGAACCATTTACGCTCCTCCTTTTTGAACCTAATTTATTTTTAAACCATTGTACGACATTCGTATCAATAAGACCTTGAGGTCGAACTGCCATCATGATAATTAAAATTACACCGTAAATCATGTAACGATACTCTGCTATAAAACGTAAGGCTTCAGGCATGATCGTTAAGAATGTTGCACCAAAAATAGAACCACCAATTACTTCACTGCCACCAAATACAGAGAAAATCAATATTTCCACTGCGCGATGATAAGCGAAATCAGATGGAGAGATATATCCCATTACGTGCGCAAAAAGTGCTCCGGCAAAACCAGCTAAAATCGCACCTTGTGTAAAGGATAGAACTTTGTAATAAGTAACGTTGATACCCATTGCTTCAGCTGCCTTTTCATCCATTTGTATAGCGGCAAAGGCTCTTCCAACACGTGATTTTTTTTGCCTTACAAAAAACCAAACGAGTAAAATAACAATAATTAAAAGTAATAGAAATACCATTAAAAAAACAAATTGATTGTTTCGTAAACCTAAAACGCTTGGGTCGAAACCCCAATCTCTAGTAAGTGTTAAAACTTCTCGTCCAATTTTCGGTATATTTGCAATACCAATAGCTCCCTTAGTAAGTGACTCCCAGTTTACAAAAATAACACGAATTACCTCACCAAACCCTAGGGTAGCTATCGCTAAGTGCACACCAGACAGTCTAAGTGATGGAATCCCAACAAGTATACCTATAATACCAGCAACAAGAGCACCTGCTATTATTCCTACTACTAGAGGTACTTCATAATTAATAGTTAAAATAGCCGATGTATATGCTCCAATTCCCATAAATCCAGCACTGCCTAGAGATAGCTGACCAGATGATAGAGTAACATAGACGCTTATAGCTAAAATGATATTGATTAAAATAAATGATGCGATTTGTAGTTGATATGGATCTATTAATTGCGCCAACATGTGATCACCTTCCCTCCGATGCTGTTTTTGAGCCAAAGATTCCTTGTGGCCTTAATAGAAGGATAACGATAATCATAATAAATGCGATGGCGTCACGATAACCAGAATCTCCATAAGCTACTAGCATAGTTTCAGACAATCCAAGTATTAATCCACCTGCCATGGCACCTTTTACATTTCCCATTCCGCCAAGAATAATAATGGCTAAGCCTTTTAAACCGATAGATAATCCCATTTGCGGATTAACAGAGTTAAAAGTCATCCCTACTAGAATACCTGCAATTCCACCCATTGCTGATGCGATTACAACTGTTAAAATAATGATTCTTTTTGTATCAACACCTAGAATACTTGCTGTTTCAAGATTTTCAGCAGTAGCACGTAATGCTTTTCCAGCTTTTGTTTTAGATAACCAATACGAAAGTGCCATCATCAATGCTACAGAGATAACAAATATGATGATTTGCACAAAATACACTGTGATCGAGCCAATTTGAAAACTCATCTCTGCAAAAGGAGTTCTAAAAGGATGATTTCCTGCTCCAAATAAATGATGAGATAAATTTTCAAGTAAAATCGATACCCCAATTGTACTTATTAACGGCGCTAGATGAGATACACCTTGCTTACCGCGTAATGGTCGTAAAGCCAACCTTTCTAGTAAATAACCTAAAATACTAGTTATACCAATGGCAATAAGAAATGCTAACCATAATGGCCAGCCTAATTTACTTGTAACGATTACACCTGTAAAGGCACCAATCATAAAAATTTCACCGTGTGCCATGTTAATAATACCTAGCACACCAAATACCAGAGTAAAACCTAATGCAACTATTGCATATATACTCCCTAAAGTTATACCGTTAATTAACTGCTCTAATAGCAATGCATATCATCCTTTAACATCAAATTTATCCCGTATTTACGGGCAGTTTATTCTTCACGAAAAAATAAAAAGAATACGGGAAGTAAATGAGAAATAAACTACCCGTAAACACCAGAATAATGAAAAGAAAGACAGCTTAGTATTGGTGAATAGTCATCGCTCTAAAAATTCAGACTACTTACAGTATTGAATGAAGCTGTACCATACTGTATACCAACACTAAGCATGAATCAGTCTATTCTAACAATTGGAATTTTCCGTCTTTAATTGTGATAACAGTAGGCTCCATATCTACATCGCCTTCTTCATCAAATGAGAACTTTCCAAGAATACCGTCATAATCTCTAATTTCAGCTAATGCATCTCTAAATGCATCACGATCTGTTTCACCAGCATTCACCAATGCTTCCGCATATAAATGAAGTGCGTCATATGCTTGTGCAGCAAATTGGTCTGGTAGTTTGTTGTATTCAGCTTTGTACGCTTCATTAAATGCTTTTACTTTTTCGTCATCCTTTTCACCGAACCAAGGAGTAGCAACGATTAAACCATCCGCAGATTTACCAGCAATTTCAATAATTTGTGGTGAGTTAAATCCATTACCGCCTACAAATGGAGTAGTAATTCCCATTTTTCTTGCTTGGTCAAGAATTACAGCACCTTCGTTATATAATGCTGAACATAAAATAATATCAGGGTTTAAACCTTTTATTTTCGTTAATTGAGCATTATAATCTGATTGTCCTTTTTGGAACGTTTCTTCTGTTAAAATTTTGAGTCCCATTTTTTCTGCTTCTTTTTTCATAGTGTCGAAACCTGACTTAGTAAATACATCATCATTTCCATATAATAATGCAACTGTTTTAGCATCATTCTTTTCTACTGCTTTAGATAATGCAGCTGGAATTGCTAAAGCTTCTGGAAGTGAATTTCTAAATACATATTCCCCGATTTGTGGAATACCTTCAGCAGTAGTTGAAGTACCCATAATTGTGATACCATTCATATCAGCTTCAGGTGCTACCACGTTAAATTCTGTACTTAAAGTAGGTCCTATAATTGCAAGTAAATCATCGTCTGCCATAATTTTTTGAGCAGCTGACAATGCTTGTTCTTGTTTCCCAGCTGAATCTTCTACTACAAGATCAAAGTTCACTTTGCCTTCTTTTTCAATATCCTTTTCAGCTAGTTTAAGTCCATTCGTAATTGCTTCCCCATAGGCAGCTCCTGGACCTGTTAAATATGAAATGACCCCAATCTTCGCAGAAATCTTTCCGCCTTCTTGTCCGCTTTCTCCTTTAGTATCTGTACTTTTGTTACCACATGCTGCCAAAACAACTAGCATAAGTACAGCGATTAAAAGAAATGACTTTTTAACGAACTTCATCATTTTTCCCCCTGATTTTTTAGAAAATTTAAAATACACACTCTATTAAATTACATTTTAGCAAGATTGTAAATATAATTGACAGAATTTTTATAATTTTTTATAATTTTATATGTTGCAATTTTACTATTTTGTATGATTAAGGTTATTTAATAGTTATAATAACTTATTTACAAATTGGAATTAAATAACAAATATAGC
>NZ_CABKRX010000091.1 GCF_902374955.1 Bacillus massilioanorexius | reverse complement strand
CATTTATTGTTTCATATTCATTATTGTTAGTTTTGATAAACAGAGTGAGAGTTACTAAAGATGTAACTGGAAATTATTCAAGTGAAGCTTATACTTATCCAGAATATTTCTTAATGCTTCTTAGGTATTCAATCATAGTTACTTTTATTATCGTTATAAGTGTATTTTTGATTTTAGGATACAAAAAATTAAAAGGTCAGAAGCATTTATAAGTATTTTTGGACTGTATTCGCAGTTCTTTTTAATTCTACAAACGGGATAGTTTAGTTGATGGAGGATAGCAATTTGGATCAAACAATTTATTTAATTAGACATGGGGAAACAGTTTTAAACTCACAAGGGAGATATCAAGGAGAACTTGATTCACCATTAACTTTAGAAGGAATTGAACAAGTAAAAAATATATCAAAGTTATTAAAAGTCATAATTGGTGAGTCTAATGAATGGGAGATTATTTCGAGTCCATTAGGCAGAACTTTGCAAAGCACAGAAATTTTATGTGGAATATTAGGGTATGATTTGAATAAAGTGACTACTGACAGTCGAATAAAAGAGGTTTCAGTAGGTGCGTGGGCGGGTTTAACCACACAAGAAATCAAAGCTTCATGGCCGAAACTGATTGAAAATACTGATAATTACAATTGGTATTTCAATTCTCCAGATGGGGAAAGCTATGATTTAGTTGTGAAGAGAGTATCAGAATGGTTAGAAAGTATAAAGGACAAAAAGAAAGTTATCGCTGTATCTCATGGGCTAACAGGTAGAATAATAAGAGGAATCTATCAAAACTTAACAAAAGAGCAAGCATTAAGACTGGAAGTATCTCAAAATACTTTCTTCAAATTGACCAATAATAATATTGAGAGATTTTGTTGTGAATACGATGAATATTGAATATTTATTCACCAGTTGAAAGCAATGGAACTGTATCAAAACTAAAAATATGAATAAAACGACTTAACTAAAGAGAGAATTTTCAAAAATGATATTTAACAGTAGGTGTTTTGTTGCTAGAGATTGAAAAAGTAAAGAGAAAAATTCAATTATTAGATGATTCAGAGTCGAAAAGTCTTTTACTAATTATGTATGCAAGATTAGATACAGTAATGGTGAAGACGAATCTAAACAAATTGTTAAATACTTATTTGATATTTATTCGGAACTACCAGAAAGTAGGAATTAAATTCTGCTGCAATAACGCATCCTATATATCAAGAGCTGTCATCAGCTCTTTTTTTGATTTTCCACATATGGGGCAATTAACGGCCATCATTATATTTAAAAGTCAGATATACCTATTACATAGGAGTTTCACTTCTATCTAGACCTATGGTCAGCTTTTTTGTTTATATAGTATGCAAATAAAAATGGAATCAGTGGAAAAAGAACAAGCAACTTAAACCAATTTTCTCCTCCTAAAAAATACAAAGAAGGCAATAACAAACAAAAACCACTTATTATTAGTCCCTTCCAATCTTTTGAACAAATTCCTAAAACTAGTATTAATAAGCCGACTGCTGAGAGTATCCTAAACATTACAGAAATAAATTCTCCCATTCTGTCACCTCCATAATTGTATCAAACATGATTCTGTGTTTTTTTGCTTTATGTATTATTTTTATCAGTATAAAAAACAGATAACTTAAAGCGGTCTGATTAGAAATAAGTTTATTCTGTTCTATTTCTTATACTATTAAATTGATGGAAAGAGACAGGGGATAATTCGGTATCGTTGTAGTATATATTATGAAGGTAAAATAGTTGTGATACAAAAGGAGAGATTTTATGTCTAAGTATGTTAGTATTTTCTTCTTAACTATATTCATAAGTACAATCCTCTTTTTTATATTAGCCAATGTAATTTTAGGAGGGAGCAATCCAGTAGAAGAAGCAGTTTGCACATTAGGAACAATCATAATCATTCTTTTTTCATTTTTGATTTCACAGATATACTATTTAATCAATTTGATAAAGAAGAGTTAATTCGTTTTTTATTTTACTAATAAGTTAATCATTGAAAGTAAAGACTGCCGTTTTGACGATTGCGTTGATTTTAAGTCTTTTAATCAACTGAAATAGGAGGCGATGTAAAATATTTTTTCTTACCACCAGTATGTGAACATAGTACCGACATGCTTTAGGTAAATTGCTTTATACCCCCCATGCACTTATACGATAGTTATAATGACAAATAGTAGTTTTTTATAGGATAATGATGATGTATGAGATGGCAAACTATTAGGAGAAAAACTCCCAAAAGAAGGAAGTGCTAACGATGAATATAGATATGGTTATGCAGGAACTAGAAGCCCTTGGCAAGGAGCGAACAAAAAAAATATACATATCCAATGGCGCACATGAGCCTCTTTTTGGCGTGGCTACAGGTGCAATGAAGCCAATAGCCAAAAAAATAAAAATAAATCAATCTTTAGCTGAAGAGCTTTATGCCACAGGGAACTATGACGCAATGTACTTTGCAGGTATTATTGCAGATCCGAAAGCAATGACTGAGTTGGATTTTAATCGTTGGATGGATTCAGCATATTTTTACATGCTGTCCGATTATGTGGTAGCAGTTACTTTAGCGGAAGCAGATATTGCACAAGAGGTTGCTGATAAATGGATAGCAAGCGGTGAAGAGCTGAAAATGTCCGGTGGCTGGAGTTGCTACTGTTGGCTTTTAGGAAATCGTTTAGACGTTGAATTTTCTGAAAGCAAGATTGCCAATATGCTGGAAATGGTGAAAAATACGATTCATGATTCGCCAGAACGAACGAAATCTGCTATGAATAATTTCCTATACACCGTGGGGGTTTCATATTTGCCACTCCATGAATTGGCCCTTGAAACTGCTAAAGCAGTAGGTTTAGTAGAAGTCAAACGAGACAAGAAAAAAAGTAGTTTCCTAAACGCTTATGAAAGTATTCAAAAGGAAGTAGATAGAGGGAAGCTTGGTTTTAAACGCAAATATGTAAGATGTTAAAGAAAAGTTTCGCATCACGAGCAATATTCCATTATGGAGGGCTTAATCCAAGGTGGATTGATGGTGGATTAATGCCCTTTTTGTTAAAGTTATTGAACTAACTGACAGGTTAGTTCAATAACAAAATCAGTTGTACCATATGACATCTGTATTTAAAATGTAGTAGATAGTTAGTTAGTTCAAAAGAGTCAGGGGGATTACCTTGGGAAAAATAATGCTCTAATTATTGTAGATTTATATAATACTTTTGAAGTTAAAAAATGGGGAGAACGAAACAAAAAGAGATTTATTTGATATTAAGTCGAGTTTTTATCGTTATGAATTATGGGATAATTTCAAAAATGGTACCTTGGTTAAAATCTGTCACTTTCATAGAGCCATAAACTCCTAAATAAAGTCTAGTTTGATCCAGATTCGTTCCCAAATTAACATAATAGGCTGATTGAGACCCGAAATGATAATCGGTTTCAATAACACTAAAATCATTTAGCTTACAATCTGATCTTACTCCGCTGTAAGCCAAAACCCCTCTAACCGGAGATTGAGTTTCTTCAACTCGGGCAAGATCAGTAAACACAACGCTTCCCTTTAAATTCGGAATTCCATTTCCCATATACGGCTGAACTCCTGTAAGTGCAGTTCCTCTAAATTTATCGATTCGTGAATCTTTATGAAAATAACTAGTTAAAGGTTGAAGACGCCTCACTGAAGTTTTTACTGCTTCATTGTAATAAGCCATTGTTTTCTCGTCCAGAGTCGGATTTGCAGAGCAGCCTTTTATAATTGAAGTAGGAAACGCACCTTCCCATCCTCTCCATCCAAAGTTAATAAACCCTTCTTGGTCAGGTTCGGATTTCATTAAATAAGCTTGAAGAAGCTGAGTAACTGGTATTGGTCTATAATGAACGAATGAATAAATCGACTCTACCAAATCCTGTCCGACATTTCCCACATACTTAATATACTGATTATAAAACCTTTGAAATGAAATACCTGGAATATTGCGAACCCCTTTAGCTATTACTGTAAGCGATTCCTGACTAGTTGCAGGAAGTTCGTTAAAACGTGTGACTACGGGTGTATTATTGTTAAATGTATTCTGATTTACATCAATTTCAATGATTTTCCCGGCGATTTCCATATCATCTTGGCTTAAATTAAATGGATCATAACCTGATCCACCGTCACCGGTTGTTAAAATAAGTTTGCCTGTTTCAGGTGAAAAGTTTAAGCTATTGACACCATTATGATTTGAAAATGGTCTTCTTATGTTTAGTATTGTCCGACGTTTCTTTGGTCGACCATTCGTTTGTAAAACCCATTCTTCAACTGTATCAATATGATCATATTGAGTTTCTCTATTTATCCACTTTAGGTTTAAAGTTGTGGGATCACACGGGTTTGGAGTAAAAGATTCAGTAAGAGCACCTGGGCCTTGTGTTCCAGCTACTGAGTAATGAAGATAAAACAGGCCGTTATAGTAAAATTCAGGATGAAACGCTAGACCGAGCAATCCCCGTTCATCATATCCACCACCATAAACACCTAGTTTTATTATTTGTGAGCGAAGATCTAAAAAAGTCCTGATAACTCCATTTCCTATAAAAAAGATTTCTCCAACCTGGGTTGCAATAAATAATTTTTCAATTGAGTCACCTGGAAGAATTGTTGTTTTCAATACAGTGGGTAAATTTATCTTACTTACAATAGGCCTTAAACCAACCTTAATTTTTATCAACTAAGTTTACACTCCTTTTTATTTTTTATAAGAATATGATTAGAACTGTTCTATTAGTACCAGTTTAGGGAAGGGGAGTCTGATAGCTTTTCTGCTTATATTAATAGAAGAATAGATTGTCTATCGACGGTCTTTTTTTATGGTAAACATAATCGTAGAAATGTTTAATCCATATTCAAGATAAAGAGGAATAGTTATAAAAAACAATTTGAATTAAAAGGAGGTGAGCTCTCCTTTTTGAAATAGGAGAATACGATAGATTTAGAGATTAGGAGAAAAGCATTCTTTAAATTTAAAATAGTTATATAAATAATTATATTCTTTAATTAATGATATTGATAATCATTCTCAAATAGTTTATATTTGTAATAGTCAAAATAATATAAACAAGAGAGGGAATACGAGAAATGAAGAAATTACTAGGGGTATTATGCTTGCTTTTCGCTATTATGTTGGTTGGTTGTTCCAGCAGTAATGAATCATCAATGAAAGAGACAGGAAATGGAGCGACAGAAGCAAAAAAAATAGTAAAGATTGCTTGGCAAGATAGTGGTTTCATTTCACCATTCACGTTTACAACGAGTGGACCAGGTGGATATTTACGAAATTCATTCCTATTCGATACATTGACTTGGAAAGATGAAAAAGGTGTGATTCCTTGGTTAGCAACCAATTGGTCTATTTCAGATGATCAGTTAACATATACTTTTACATTAGAAAAAGATGTAACATTCCATGATGGTAAACCACTGACAGCCGATGATGTTGTCTTTTCATACGCTTATTTCAAGGAGCATGTTTTTCCTTGGAATGCTGATATGACAAAGGTTAAATCAGCGGAAAAAGTGAGTGACACAGAAGTGAAAATTCATTTAAATGAACCATTTTCACCATTCATAACGGAAATTGCGGGGATTTTGCCAATTATTCCAAAACACATTTGGGAAGATATTAAGAATCCAATTGAGTATCAGGAAGAACAAGCATTGGTTGGCTCAGGTCCGTTTACCTTAGATGAATACGACAAAGCAGCTGGAAACTATCGATTTGTGAAAAATAGCAAGTACTTCAAAGGTAATGTGAATGTAGATGAAGTACAGTATCTAGCTGTTGAAAATAAAGTACTCTCGTTACAAAACAATGAAATATCAGCAGGTATGACATTTAACTATAAAGAAGTTGAACAAATGAAACAACAAGGCTTTGATGTGATTAAAGCTGATCCAACGGGTAGTGCCGTGCGTATTGTATTCAACTTGAATCATAATCAATTGAAGGATAAACGCCTTCGTCAAGCTATTACTTATGCATTAGATCGTGCACAGTTGTCAGAGAAACTAACAGGATCTGATAAACCGATGGTAGGAAATGCAGGTATCATTCCGTTAGATTCTCCTTGGTATAACACAAATGTGAAGCAGTACGATTATTCTATCGATAAAGCGAACGCACTACTGGATGAGCTTGGTTACAGCAAAAATGCCAAAGGTATTCGTGATGCTTTAAAACTACGTGTACTCGTTTCTTCTACTTCTCAAGAAGCTGAGCTAATGAAAGTGATGCTTGCGAAGGTAGGCATAGATCTTACTATACAGACAGTTGATTCAGCAGCCTTTTCTACGGCTATGTCTGAAGGGAAATTTGATATGACGATTACGGGACATATTGGTTTAAGTGGTGACCCTGACTTCCTTCGTTTATGGTTCTCAGGACAAGCTAGCAATTCATTAGCTGGAAAAAGTGTGTTTGACAATATTGAATTCCAAAAGTTAGCAGCTTTACAACTAACTCAGACAGATGAAGCAGATCGTAAAGCAACAATCGATCAAATGCAGGATATTCTAGCAGAAGAATTACCAACATTAGTTCTGTACCACCGTCCATTCTATTTCATTTATAAAGCATCTGACTTTAATGGTTGGTTCAATACCTATGGTGGTATTTCTGATGGTATTCCTTTATGGGATAACAAGGTGGCATTTATAGACTAATGAAACAGCTATTCTCCTTGTACATGTCTGTTTTTGTCATCTTAATACTGTTAAATTTCTTTCTCCCTCGGCTTATGCCGGGGGGACCTATTGAATTTATTGAAGGTCAGGATAGTGGACCGATGCTTACGGAAGCTCAAAAAGAATCTATGATTGCTTATTATGGGCTTGATCAATCTTTGTTGGAGCAGTTCGAGCATTATGTGAAAGGTATCGTGACATTTGATTTCGGCACATCGTTTTCTCATAAGACAGGTGTTACCAATCTGATACTCGAGCATTTTTCTTACACCGTTTCTATTGTTGGGATGGCGGTGTTACTTTCGTTTATTATCGGCATCACGATTGGCTTAATGTCTGCTTGGTTATATGGAAAGCGTGGAGATCGTAGCTTCATGACGACGATGCTGACGATTGGTTCGATACCAGAATTTCTGTTAGGTATTGTCTTTTTGCTTGTGTTTGCTGTTTATGGTGCAATTTTTCCGTTAAGTGGTGCATCTACACCATTTATGACAGGTGCTAGCTGGTTTGAAGAGCTGAAGGATAAAGTTTGGCATGGCTTTTTGCCAGTACTGACATTGACCATCGTGAATATATCGAGTGTGTATTTGCTTGTGCGAAATGAATCAATTCGCGTATTGGCGTCTCCATACATGGAATTTGCCAAAATGAAAGGGCTCAATCGTAGACGTTTGCTGTATCGCCACACGGCTAAAAACGCTTTGTTGTCTGTTTTTACCTTACTGATGATTCGCATTGGCTTACTTTTTACGGGGGCGATTTTCATTGAGACACTGTTCTCGTATCCAGGAATCGGAAAGCTACTGCAAGAATCGATTCTATCGCGCGATTATCCATTAATGCACGGCTTATTCTTCATATTTTCGAGTATCATTCTTTTCGTCAATATGTTGGCAGATTATTTATATCCGAAGTTGGACCCACGCATAAAAGGAGGACACGTCATTGAAAAACATGTATAGATGGCCGTTAGTAGTACTTTCGGTGATTATCGGAATGGCGTTATTATCTCCCTTTTTATCGCTGCATGATCCACATACCTTCGATAGTGGTGCTTATCTTCCGCCTTCTAGTGATCATTGGCTTGGAACGAATAAGCTTGGACAAGACGTTTGGTCTCAGTTGTTGGCAGGAACACGTACCAGTTTATTAATTGGTTTACTTGTTGCTTTTTTCAGTACAGCATTGAGCGTCATCTTAGGCTTGCTGGCAGGTTATATTTCTTGGTTGGATCGCCTGATTAACGGTGTTGCCAATGTATTGCTCGTTCTGCCTAGCTTGCTTTTAATTCTTTTGTTTATTTCCTTTACAGGAGGTGGAATGATTCAACTTGTCGTGGTGTTGAGCTTATTATCTTGGCCTGGTTATATGAGGCTCATTCGTTCTTCTGTACTGTCCTTGAAGGAGCGTGAATTTGTAAAAGCAGCATCCATGTTTGGTGGAAGCTCGTTTTATGTATTACGGAAGCATTTATTGCCACATATTACACCCTTTATGAAGGCAAAATTCATCCTTTCTTTTCGGACAGCTATTTTAACAGAGTCTGGTCTAGCGTTTTTAGGTCTTGGAGATCCAAACTTTGTTTCTTGGGGAAGCATGCTGAATGCAGCTTTTTCAGAGCCTTCCATTTACTTAAGTAATGCGTGGATGGGGATTGTTCTCCCTCCAGTTTTCATGCTAATTATTACGACAATTAGTTTAGCATTCTTGATGGAGGAAAGAGCGATAAAGAGAAAGAAAGCAAAGCAAGTAGAAGTGGTGAAGCAGGAAGATAAACCAATAGACGGTTTATGGTGCGAGGATGTCACAGTTACATTTGATCAGCAGGAAGTAGTAAAAAATGTTGTGTTTTCCGTGAAACCTGGGGAAATTGTTAGCATTATTGGTCCTTCGGGCTCAGGAAAAACAACATTGGCACGTGCTATGTACGGCCTATTGCCATCACATCAATGGACGGGCGATGTATTATATAACCACGTTTCTGTTAGAAACAGCCATTTTAGCAAAGAGCATTATTGGCACACATGCTCTTTTATTTATCAAGACGCACGTGCAGCCTTCAACCCGTTGTTAAAGCTGAAAGAACAGTTCATGGAAATGGGCGTCACGGCAGAACAAGCAAGGCATGCGGTTGAACAAGTTTCATTACCGAGACACGTCTTGGAGAAATATCCATTTGAATGCTCTGGAGGCATGTTGAGTCGAGCTATGATTGCTCTTGCTTTTTTAAATGAACCAAATGTTGTGATTGCAGACGAATGTACAAGTGCGTTAGATCCTATTTTGAAAAAAGAAATCGTGCAACTATTGGAGGAAAAAGTACGTCAATCTCAAGTCAGCTTGCTTTTTATCACACATGATTTAGATATTGCCTATGCCATTTCGAACCGAACATATCGGATTGAGAATCACATGTTGAAGGAGGAAGCCATAGCTCATGCTTGAATTACGAAATATTTCGAAAAACTTTGGGAACCATCAAGTGTTAAATCAGATCGAGTTTTCTATTGGAAGCAATGAGATTGTTGGTTTAATTGGCGAGTCTGGTTCAGGAAAGTCCACCATTGCGGAACTTATTATGGGTCTACAGCAGCCAACGGAAGGTGAGATTCTGTGGGAACAAGGGCGCAACTGTCAGTATATTTATCAAAATCCTGAACGTTCCTTTAACCCCTACTTAACGATGCAGGAGAGCTTATTGGAACCATTGTTGCTTAGCAAAGTACCTAAAGAAGAAGCGATGGCACAAATCGATAAATTGATGGAGCAAGCTGAATTGCCAAACGGCTTGCTTATGAGAAAACCATATGAATGTTCAGGAGGGCAAAAGCAACGAGCTGCCATTATCCGAGCATTAACATGTAAGCCAAGCTTGCTTATAGCCGATGAAATTACATCAGCACTAGACCCTGAAACGGAGTCGGTGATTATCGAGCTGTTACATGATTTCCAACGCCATTTACAGCTATCCATTTTGTATATTACACATCGGATTATGACGATAGAACAGTTTGCCAATCGGTTACTTGTTTTAGAGAAAGGAAAAATTGTGGAGAATCGTCCGACGAAGGATGTTCTCTACAATCCTAAGCATAGCTATACGAAACAATTAATTGATGCGAGCGCCTATTTCGAACGGCGCCAGAAGTTATTTGTAAAGCAAGCGTAATAAAATAAGAATGAAAGCAGAGGGAATGGAAGTATGAATAAGACACCGAGAATGTTAGAGCTTAGCCCTGGTCATGCCTTTGGACTTGGGCAGCAAATGGCTGGAGATAATCAAGCCAATAGAACGATACTGGATCAGTATGAACTAGCTTATATAGACTTGCGAGAATACGATGTTCTACTCATGACGGATTTCATAGATCAGGAATATTTGTATTTAAATAAACATAAAATAGAAGCCTTTTTAGATGAAGGTAAGATGGTCATCTTTTGTGGACACTTGTTCCGCCAATGGTTGCCAGGCTGTGCTCCCTTCATGCCGAAGAGAATTCAATCGCACAAGGACTACCATGTTGTAGTAACAGAGCAGAATGGCATTTTTGCCGGGGTAGAAATGAATGATATGGTCTATAACAAAGGAGTTGCGGGCTTTTTTGCTCGTGGTTATCATCCAGCTCCTAAAGGGGCGGAAGTACTCCTGACTTTTGAAGACGGTAAGCCAATCACATATATTGACCGCGACAGCACGAATGGAACGATTTTGGTTCATGCAGGTCGCAGTCTGTTTCAATATAGTGGTCAAAACAAAACGACAGATCGAATTGGGACACAAGTATGGCAGTGGGTCGTATCTGAATGCAATCAGCTGAAAGGAGAAAAGGTCCAATGAGAAAAATAGCTGTTATATATAGTGGAAATGCATCTCACTATCGCACGTTTCATGAAACGAAGTATGCACAATACATTGAAGCACTCCTTTATTTGCCTGATTTTGAAGAAGCCGATTTAGATTGCTATGATGTTCTGATTGTTCCTTCTCAATTAAACGGTCGTCTGCTTCTACAAGCAAAGAAAAAAATCGATGCCTTCGCTGAAAAAGGCGGAGTCGTTGTAGCCCTCGGACCCCAGCCGTGGGAGTGGCTTCCGAATCAAAATTGGGAGGAGCGCCCGACGAATTTTTGGTGGTGGCTTGAGAAAAATCCGCAAAGTGGACTTGTTCTTGCTAATCCGGATTATCCGTTATTCCAGTACATCACATTGGAAGATGCAACCTGGCACCAACACGGCGTATTTTGGCCACCAGCTCAAGCTGAAAAGCTCATTACAACGGAAGATGGAGGAGCTGTTTTATACGTGGACAAAGTAAGTACAAAAGGAACTTGGATTATTACCACTTTAGACCCTGACTATCATTTCGGCTCCTATTTCATGCCTGCCACAGAGCGTTTTTTAGATGGGCTGTTTCCTTGGTTAGCTGTGGGAGAAATTTGATATAAAAAACTCGCAATCTATTCTGTAGAATTGCGAGTTTTTTTGTCTTTTGTTAATTCAATAACATCTTCATAATAGTCTTTCTACATAATGAACATCTTATTATACTCTCACTAGATGAGGAAGATCCTATGCTTATCAGGAAAATACTAGGTTAAATAATGAATGAAATATATCAAAATTACACATCATTCTATATGAGTACTACATTTTAATTGGAGGTTTTTTAAGATGTCACAAAACATAAATAATCAAGATAATGATCAAATTACGAATACAGCAGGGGCATTTCAATCTGATGGTCGAGATGTTGAATTCTCACAAGAATTGGCTGATCAAGATGATATAGCTGCTCAAAAACGTTCAAAAGCGGCAGATCAAAGAGCAAAAGCAAGGAAAAATAGTAATCAGTAATATTCTCTTCACTAAAGCACAGTATGGTAACTATTCAAGGCGTACTGTGCTTGCTGTCATATGCTTCTGGTTGGTGAAATACGTCTTTAAATGCCGGTTTTACAAGAAAAGAACATTTGTTCTGATCGGTGTATAACCATCTAATATAATTTAAATAAACATTTGCTTTAAAAGTGTTGAAATTCTCGTTATCAAATAGGAACATATACATACTATGCTAGAAATCAACTTTTGTGCAGTTTCTTTTAAACGGTACGTAAACAAGATATATGGCGCGTTGAAGTGTTCTTGGCTTAATATCGTGATTAATGGACTTAATCTTGAATAAAACGACGGACTGTAGCAGACGTATTATAATAATTTCTAATAGTAGTCAATTGTTTGCTTTAAAAAACAAATTCAGATCAAAAGTATAACTGTAAAATTAAAACTAGTACTTTAAAGAATTTCTAAAGATTATAAAGGCATTTTCTGTAGCTAAACAGGAAAACCTAATTAAAGAAGCAAGTTGAACAAAAATGATAATAGTCCATTTGAGAGTAAAATGAACACAAATTTAAAACCCAAGAATGTTGATAAACAGTATTCTTGGGTTTTGTTTTTATCGATTTTTTAGGAAAGTTTATATTTTTTTACTATATGCTATTTTTTGCCGTTTTAATGAACGTTTATTCTCCTGTTTTTGTCCATTCAGCTACTTTATCTTTATTAGCGGAAATCCAGTTTTCCGCAGCAATTTCCGGATTGGTTCCATCAGCTATTTCTAACATTACGGATTCTAGATCTTCAGGAGTCCAGAAGAATCGATCTAATATAGAATATACTTCAGGTGAGTCATTTTCTAAGCCTTTACGAACAAAAGTATTAATGCTTTCCTCACCGCCATAAACGCCTTTTGGATCATCTAAATATTTTAGATCAAAGGAAGCAAATTTCCAGTGTGGAGACCAACCTGTAACGATAATTTCTTCTTTCTTTTTAATGGCTTGTTCTAACGCAACGGTCATGGCACCAGAAGAAGATGTAGCCAAATTCCATGAAGCTAGATTTTTATATTCGCTGTTCATTGCTTTCTCTGTAGCTGCAGTAATACCTGCACCTGGTTCAACACCTGTAATTGTTTTATTAGCTTCGTCAGTTAGGTCTTCAATTGAATTAACATCCATGTATGTAGGGACGACTAATCCAATTTTTGCGCCTTTTAAATTCTCTCCTAAATGAACAAGACCATCTTTATATTTCTCATATTGAGCAGCGTGTGTATGTGGTAACCATCCTGCTACCATCCCATCAGCTTCGCCCTTTGAAACGGATTCCCACATAATAGCGTTATCTAAAGGGGTTAATGTCACATTATAACCCATATCTTCAAGCACCTTACCGATTACATGTGTAGAGGCGATTTCTGTATCCCATTCAACATATGCGAGATTAACATCTTTTGATTTTTTAGCTTTGGATGTATTGGCCTTGTCTCCTGAACTACAAGCAGCTAAAAGCATGCTAAGCCCAATTAAAATGCATAATATTTTGATTTTTTTATTTTTCATCAAATCTTCCTTTCTCTTAATCTTTCTTTTTATTAAAATTTTGAGTTAAGCGATCAATAATAATGGCTATAATTACTAAACTTAACCCTGCAACAAATCCGTTTCCTACTTGTGCTCTTTGTAGTGCTGTTAAAACTTCGCGACCTAAGCCTGGTGCTCCAATCATTGATGCGATGACAACCATTGATAAGGACAACATGACGGTCTGATTAATACCAGCCATAATGGTCGATTTTGCTAAAGGTAATTCGACTTTTGTTAATTTTTGCCAACTAGTGCTACCGTATGAATCAGAAGCTTCTACTAACTCTTTTGGTACTTGTCGTATACCTAAATTGGTTAATCGAACAGTTGGAGGTATAGAGAAGATGACAGAGGCGAATACACCTGGTACAACACCAATTCCGAAAAAGGCAACAGCTGGTATTAAATAAACGAAGCCCGGCATTGTTTGCATGAAATCAAGAGTAGGTTTAATGATTCCTTCTGCATAAGAGTTCTTGGCCATTAATATACCAAGGGGTATACCGATTACAACTGCTATCAGACTTGAAAAAATAACAAGTGTTAATGTATTCATTAGTTGAATCCATAACCCCTGATTAAATATGAATAGCAGTCCTACTAATGAAAAAATGGAAAGTCCTAATTTCTTCCCAGAAGCAAAAAAGGCAAAGAGTACAATGAAAAGTATAAATATAATAGGTGGAATGGAAATTAATAATTCTGTTACGCTTTTCATAAGTGTTTGTCCGTTATTTTGCAGGAAGTCAAACATAGGGGAGAAATTACTAGTGAGCCAATCCATTGCATTTTCAACCCATTCAGCAACAGAAAGCTTAGGTCTTTGTTCTAGTATACTATTCAATGTTCTTAACCTCCTCGCTTCCAGAAGCAAGTGCTTCAATGACTACGCCTCGAATTAAAACGCCTAGAAGTCGTCCATCCTTTACAACTGCGATAGGAGTAGGGGAGTCGGAAATCATTCCTAATACATCTTGAATGTAAACGTGTGGTTCTACCGATAAAATGTCGGTACGAACGATATTAAGAACGGTTTTATATCCGTTTTTGGATGCTTGTAAGGCATCAGCTGCTGTAATATAACCTTTTAATTGACGTTTTTTATCAACGGCAATTAGTAGGCTTACTTCTTCTTCTCGCATTCTTTGTAAGGCCACTTTCGGACCGTCAAGTTCGACATTGACAGAAATAGGTCGGACCATTGCATTTTCTACAGTTAATACTTTTGAACGGTCAACATCCTCTATAAAGCTCTTTACATAATCGTTTGCAGGGTTTGTTAATATTTCTTCACCGGTTCCTATTTGCACTATTTTACCGTCCTTCATGAGTGCAATGCGATCTCCGATACGAAGCGCTTCATTTAAGTCATGTGTGATAAAGATGATGGTCTTTTTTAAAGTTTGTTGCAAATCTAATAATTCGTCTTGCATATCTTTACGAATTAAGGGATCGAGCGCAGAAAAAGCTTCATCCATTAATAGCACTTCAGTATCATTAGCTAATGCACGTGCGAGACCAACACGCTGTTGCATACCGCCAGACAATTGGCTTGGGTATTGATCTTTGTAAGCGAGCAGTCCAGCATTATCTAAAGCTTTTTCTGCTTTCAATCGACGTTCTTCTTTTGATATTCCTCGAATTTCTAATCCATATTCGGTGTTTTGTAATAAGGTTCTGTGCGGGAATAGTCCAAAATTTTGAAAAACCATACTCATTTTTTCTCGACGTATGTTTCGTAATTCATCTTTACCTACTGTGGAAATATTTTTACCATCAATAAAAATATTTCCGCTGGTGGGTTCAATCAATCGATTCAATAAGCGAACAAGTGTTGATTTCCCGCTACCAGATAGCCCCATAATCACAAATATTTCACCTTCATTGACATTGAAGCTGACATCATACACCCCAACAGTAGCCCCAGTTTGTTTCAATATTTCTGTTTTGCTTTTTTTCTTTTCGACTAAGCTAAGTGCATTACTGATTTGCTTGCCAAAAATTTTTGTAACATTCTCTACTCTAATGTTCCCCAAAAATTATTTTCCCCCTTGATGTTTATATGTTTTTGGTAATACCTGAATAATCCAAATTTAAACAAGTAACAACTTCAACTTAACAAAAGGTTGTTGATTTTGTCAAATTAGCAGTTTAAACAAAAAAGCGTATGAACATTGTAAATGTAATGTTCATACGCTTTTTAGATGAGGGTATAAAAAAATATTTACTCGTTCAAAACAATCGTCGCTACCAATAAAATAAATGATATCTTTATTTTCAAATGAAGCGTAAGGACCTGGAGATAATGATAGTTCGCCATCTCTTTTTATACCTACTATTGTTGCGGAAGTGTTTTGCCAAAAGTTCATTTCTTGAATAGTTTGGTGAATATAAGGAGAGGCTTCATTTATTTCAATTTGAAACGGAATAAACGGATTAATTGAGCGGAATCGTTCTGTCCGATTTATTAGTTGCTTTGTTGTTTCTTGTATATTCTGAAGCTCCTCATATTGTTTGATAATGCTAGCTTGGAGATCAAATTGGAGTTCGTGTATGGTTTGAACATCCTGAAATTGATGAACAAATTGTGCAGCTTTTTCATACGATTTAATGAGAACACCGCTTCCTTTAGTTGTATCTACAATTTCTAAATCTTGTAAAACTGCAATTGCTCGTCTAGCAGTTTCGGAGGAAACTCCATACTGACTTGCAAGTGATGATCGAGCATAAATTTTTTCACCTATTGTATATTTTTTTTCAACGATTTTTGCGGCTATATCTACTGCGATCTTCTGATATTTAGGCTGTTTAATTGGTATTTTTTTGTTTATTTCCATATTGTAAATGTCCCTTTCTGATGAACAATAGCTGTTTTTCAACGTGTACAAAATATGTCTTCATTCTTTCTTAGGAAGATTGAAGGCATATTTTATTATATTGAGTATAGCATACGGTGTATAGTTTTATGTTTGAGTTTGTAATATCTACCTTTAGTATAATAAAATTGAGTTCTATTATTTATGGGAAATTTGGTTTTGGAGAATTTGACTATGAGGGCAAACCAATTAACAAGCATATATTAAAGAAGTTTCAACGGTATTTAGACAACAATGAAAAGAAGCTATTATTACTTAAATTATAATAATTCTTCATCAAATAACAATGCTTTAGTAGAAAATCGAGGCTGTCATTGAACAGTCTTTTTTTGTTAAGGAACTAACGGGGCAAGTTAGTTCAGGAAGAATAAAGCTATCATACCTCAAAAACTGGAGTCCATTTCCTAAACATTTATTACTTCAGATGTGAGTTTATTATATGTAGATAATATGTGTATGGGAAATTACTATTACATGGGGCTTTTCGGTTCAGTTATTAATCGAATATTCAATTTCGGATAAGGTTCTAGAGACTAACGAAGACAAATAGTCTTTGGAGATATTACTTGTGAGTTTTTTCTAATATCATTTATCTTCGCTTAATTATTATATAGCTTGTGTTCAATATAGGCAGCTTATTAGAAAAGGATAAGACGCTCAGATTTTTTCATACAATTGCATTTGAATTGGTGAAATTAACGTGAAAAAGGATAAAAAAATTTCAAAAATATTGTATTTTTAAAACCATTTAATATTATAAAATAATAAATATTGTTTCAAACATCTATTTGTGAGCAGTCTTTAGATAGGGATTAAGGTTGTCTTGCTTATGTAGAATAAATCTATATACAATTTATTAAAAGTATTAGATTGATGGATGGTTTACATTGTGGCTATTATTTTGATAGTTAGAAAGGAGTAGTATTATGTCATGGAATTTATCAGTAGAAATAATAGAAGCAATAGTCGTATGTATTATATATACCTATAACAATTTTAAATTACCTCATTTTCATAATAGGATTTTTAACAGTTGGGTCTTTATTACACTATTTTCTATTTTTCTCAGAATTTTATCACAAATACTAATAAGAATAAATGAAGTCCCAAGTGGAATATCCGAGTTTGTTGATAGTGTTTATTTAGTTATTATTCCAAGTACAAGTTTACTCTATTACATTTATATTGTTTATATGATATGGGATGATCAAGAAAGGAAAGAGAAACAAAGATTAATTATCATGTCCTGTTCTCCTTACGTATTGTACATACTATTAATTGTGATGAATCTTTATAATGGAAAAATTATTGATATAAGTGCAGATTATGACTATGTAAGAGGTCCTTTGTTCAATTCAGTTTATTACATTTTTTATTTTTATTGTTTAATAGGTCTTTCCATCGTTTTATTCAGAAGACACACTATAAATAAATCTATAAAAAAAATACTCATCATTTTTCCTTTGTTATCTTTATTAATTCTTATCATACAAAGTATCTATCCTGATATATTGCTTGCTGGAGTAGATGCTA
>NZ_CABKRX010000090.1 GCF_902374955.1 Bacillus massilioanorexius | reverse complement strand
GCCTCCTAAAGGTGTCCACATCGGCTGTTAATGTATCGACGACTAGCAACTATCTTTTTTTGTTTCTCTTTTCTTTTATTACAGGAACTTTTTTTCAAATAAAACGTATTAGAGTAAACCATGATATGAATAATTGGCCATCTATAGTTATGTTTGGTGTTGGTGGATTATAAAACAAAAATTATAGGAGGAAAGAAGATGACGTTATCTATTATCCAATTAATGGTCTTCCAATGGATCTTACCAGCTGTATTCATCATTTCTTTATGGAGGGGGACTTTCCAAAGTAAGATTGATTGGGGCGTACAGGCGATGTTTACTGTGCTTTTTACAACTTGGTTGTTTTTGTCATCACAATGGGATTGGTTCAGTTATTACATACGTTTTATATGGTTGATTTTCTTGTTACTAGCGATATATAAATCTTGGAAAAGAGTAAGAACTCTACCTTTTTATATTAAATTCAACCGTAGTTTGGGTTGGTCTTTAGGGATTCACGGGTTCCTTTTACTTATTTTCGGAATGTATAATGTTTTAATATTTAGTGGATATACAACTAAAGACGATGCCATTGAACTCGACTTTCCACTGGAAAATGGAACGTATTATGTTGGTCAAGGTGGAAATAATGTGCAAATTAATTATCATAATGCTTATCCTAATCAGCGATATGCTTTGGATATTGTTAAGCTTAATCAATTCGGTATAAGGGCAGCTGGTATATACCCAAAAGAATTGGATAAATACGTGATTTTTGGAGATGAATTATATAGTCCGTGTACTGGTAAAGTTTTAGAAGCCCGTGATAATTTGTCAGATTTAACGCCACCAGATACAGATATTGAGAATGTAGAAGGTAATTACGTTAAGATAAATTGTAAGGCTGCAGATGTTTATATTGCACATATGCAAGAAGGAAGTGTAAAGGTAAAAGAAGGGCAGAGTGTACAAAAAGGACAACAAATCGGTTTAGTCGGTAATTCAGGAAATACGTCAGAACCTCATCTACATATACATGCTGAAAATAATGGTGAAGGTGTACCAATCAGGTTTAATGGGAGATTTCTCGTAAAGAATAGTTTAGTGTGGTAGGCAACAACACTGACAGATTTTCCTTTTGGAGTGAAGAAAAGTGTAATAGATCAACTAGAAGCCCTATAAGAGTAGGATAACATCTGGCTTTTTTATTATAGAATTAAAGGAGGGCTTATGAATATGATTCAAACAGATAGACTAGGTTTATACCAATGGATGAAGAAGTCCTTGAAGCAGCTTTATCAGGTGAAAAAGAATTAGAGAATTACTTAGGGTATCACATTATAGACTGCTTTTTTGAACCCATTCATAAAGAAAGAGTTTTTCCTATACGTTTAGAAAAAGTAAAACAGAATCCTGAATTTTCTAAATGGTATGGTTTAATTTATGAAATAAAAACGAGTACAATTGTAGGGATGATAGGATTTAAAAATCCGCCTAACGAAAAAGAATTAATAGAAATTGGATACGCTATACATCCTACTTTTCAGAGAAAAGGGTATGCGAGTGAAATGGCAGAGGCACTAAAGGAATAGGCTTTTCATCAGTTGGAAGTGAAAGGAATAATAGCAAGACATATATTAAAAGATAATATCGCTTCTATGAAAATCGCAGAAAAACTTGGAATGACTCTATTAAAGAATCACCAAGATACTGTTGATTATATTATTTATAAATAGTGTAATAAATATGAAATTGAACATAAAAGCTCATTTTAAGGTTTGAATAAATGTACATCAATGAATGGTCATGAACTAAGTAGTCTAATCTAGATCGTTCTTTTTATGTGATGAAAGATCAACCCGATACGATTATAGTAGGCTAAAGACTGCCTTTTGAGGCAGCCTTTTCCTATGTAAAAACGAATGATGATTTTTATTGATTTGGTAGTTCTAAAAATTCACGCATGACTCGAACTTGATCTTTTTGTTTAGGGAGATACATATTTTTGGATTTCATTATGACAATTGGTAAGGAATTCGGATTATCTTTAACTTTGTATTGATAAAAGCGATAGCTCTCTCCTCCACTTGGACCAGTGAACATTTTTTCAGATAGCAATTCAAATTTATCCGGATAGGCAGACAAAATCGTATGCCAAATTCCACCGATACCAATAATGTATTTAACTAAACGATTGTTTGATACTTCCTCTATAGCATTTATCATTAATTTAGTGGATTCTAAATTTTTCATCCAATCCTTTTGAACATTTCCTTCTATATCCCACTTTTTACAATGGAGAGGGAAAGCTTCTATTGTATGCATAAAATCAAATTCATTTGAATTTAGTACTCTTTTACATTGTTCAAGTTTTTTTATTCTCCAAAGTTTCTTCCTGCTTATCTTAACTTCGCCAAACAACTTGTCATTTTCAAGGTAATCTTTTTTAGACCAGGTTAAATAACGCTCTTTAACAGATGAATTAAAGCAGTTTTGTAAAGTAGCTAAATCTACTTTTACATCATCTCCATAAAGTTTAACTAATTCCTCAATAGTAATCTGACTTGGACTGTTCAATAGTACAAGTATATCATTTGAAATATCCTCCTGCAGATAACCGTAAAAAGGCTCAGGATAATAATCTAATTGGAATTTCTTTTTCACTTCATTTGGAGTATTTAAAAAATCAGAGAGAGTGGCTCCGTTTGATAATTTTGTAATGTAATCTTTCCAATAGTTGTAAAGAGCAATCAGTGCTTGATTTTTCATAAAATGACCCCTTTTTATGAATTTATGGTTATATTTGTATGCATAGGATATATCGACTATAAATATTAAATTTTAAGAGTGAATTTAAACTTTTTTCACTAAATTTTAGTGATTTAATGGTATTTTTTTCATAGTTTTTTAATTTTTGTTTGGTTTATCTAGTAAATTAGTAACGTTTGGCAAAAAAGAGTAGGTTAGCCTTGTTACTATGCTGGTATCGATAATCTGAGTAAGTTTAGTTCCATCTATATGATGCTGTTAGGATTGCTCTGCAAATTTATATAGAGTTCTACAACTAAAGGTGTAGAAATCTTCATCCAATATATGGATGAAGAAAATCTATAAAAACGTTAAGATAAGATTATGAAGAGTTAAATGGAATGGATAAAAGAATAGTTAGGATGCTTCTGTCAAGTGAGGAGGGGAAGAATGAAAATCGAACAAATTGAGCTTTATATCTCGAATTATGATAAAACAGTTTGGTTTTACAAAAATGTGTTAGAGTTTAATTGCCATTCAGAATCAAAAAACACCATACATTTTAAAGTGGGGAAGAGTATTTTGACATTGCATAGAAACGAAAAAGAATCGTACTATTATCATTTCGCTTTTAATATTCCACCCAATCTTTTTCAATCAGCGAAAGAATGGATGCGAAAAAGAGTTTCACTAGCTATAGATGAAGGCTTGGATCAAGCTGATTTTGAAGACTCCAATGCAAATGCCTTTTATTTTGAAGATCCTGCTGGAAATATTGTTGAATACATTGCGAGAAGAAATACGACTCCAAATGCAGGAACTGAGCAGTTTGCACCTATTTATGTTCGTGGAATAAGTGAGATAGGAATATCAACAAATAATATTAAAGAAATAGTGGATGGTATATGTAGCCTTGGAATTTCTTCTAGGAAAAATGAGCCGATTTATTATGAAACATACTTGAATTTTTTGGGGGAAGACAAGGATGGACAATATATCATTGTTGGGCCTCTAGGAAGAAGGTGGATATTTTCAAATAAAGTTGGAATTCATGCACCTGTCATTATAAAAACGGACTGTGGAACTATTCGAAACTTTTAATCTATTTTGTGCTGTTCAAAGTGCGTATTAAAAAAACAATCAATGAAAAATGAAAAAAGGTTATCAATTAGATAACCTTATTATATTCTTGAGCTTCTTTCATTTGATTCTAGATTATCCTCTATGTCCGCCAACTAGACCTGCTCTGTTAAGTGCGGTTCCACGGTATAATCTCGTAAAAGAATTTGGCTTTATCCATAACTTTTTTCTTTCGGTGGCACACTTTTAACAGCCTGTAATTCTTCTTCAAAAGTTGTTGACGACTACGACATAGGAAGACTAAGCGTAGATTTTGGAGACAATGGAGCCTATGAAATAGGGGCTAACGCTAAAGGGATGCCAATTTTTAAACATCATAATAAAGCATTTCAACAGGCTCAAATTGATTTTAAACAAGGTTTTGAAGCAACTTCCGAAGAATATGAACTAAAGCCTGTTAATAAAAGAAATTATAAAGACTATATGGCATATACTTGGCAACTTGAAACTAAAGATGAAACTGTTAGGCAACAGGGTGTAATGATAACGAAGTTCTTTGATATTTATGAAAATAGTTTTAAATGATAAAAAAGAAATTAAGTTTTTGGTTGTATTTCCATATTAGTTAACAAAGTTTGTGAATAAACACACTTAAACTAAACCAGCTAATAGTTTGTCAAACATTTAGCTAAATAATATAATTTTGACATGCTATACTTAAAATAAGGCATGACAAATAAACTTCCTTCAACGTTATGGAAGTTCCTTGAATATATGTAAATTTATTTTAAGCAACATCTTGGAATGTTGTTTTGTTTTTCAAAAGAGCGTAAATCCAATGTAAAAGCTTGTTAGCACAGGCAATAATGGATACGATAAGGTTTGCCTTCTTCCCGTTTCTTATCGTAAAAC
>NZ_CABKRX010000089.1 GCF_902374955.1 Bacillus massilioanorexius | reverse complement strand
TCTTGATTAAACGTTTCATTTTGTATAAGTATTTTTGCTAAAGCTAGTGCAAGTAAGCCATCAGAGCCTGGGTGTATTTGAACATAAACATCTGCTTTAGCAGCCGTTTCCGTGTAAATCGGATCAATTACAATCAGCTTGGCTCCTTTTTGTTGGGCTTGAAAAATAAATTTCATTTGATGGATATTTGTAACAGCAGGATTTGTTCCCCAAAGTACAATAAAATCAGCATTTGCCATTTTTTCAGGACGTGGACTTTCCACCGCACCATACGCTAATTCGATTGCTTGCTTACCAATAGATTCACGGGTGCTTCCTAACGGCTTTGTATGAGGCCCAATACTGTTAAACATAGCTTCTGTTGCATAGTGTAGAAGGGTAGTGTTGCCAGAATATTTATTATAGCCACATGCCAAATTTGAACCATACTCTTTGTATAAATCAATCATTTTTTCGGCAATAATAGTATACGCTTCATCCCAAGATATTCTTTGCCAATTACCTGATCCTCTAGGTATTTGTAGCAGAGGATATTTTAATCTTTTTGGGTTGTAGACATATTGAGTATAAGCGTAACCCTTGGCGCATAATCTACCTTGATTGAATCCGTGAGCTGGATCGCCAGCTACTTTTACTAATTGACCATTATCCGTGTACGAAAGCATTCCACAGCTAGAGAAACAGTTTTTGGGGCATGTATTTCGAAATACTTTTTGGGTCAACATTAACACCTCTATTATTCTATTTACATCTGTAGAGAAGACTTTTTTATCTTTACTAGTAAAAAATCTTTTCTAATAAAGTAAAACTATTACCTATTCAACTGTTTATATATTTCTTAAACGTTTGATTTTTAATGCGGTAGAGATATTTAGTCTAGCATTCATATCGTCTAGTTTAATTTGTAAAATATCTTCAATTTTTTTCATTCGATAACGTAAACTATTACGATGAAGAAATAACGCCTCAGATGCCTTTGATAAATCATATTGGTTGTTTACAATGATTTCTAATGTATGAATTAAATCGCTACTATTTTGTTCATCAAACTCTTTTAAAGCACCCAGAGTTGCATAATAAAACTCTTTTAAGTCTTGTAAATCATGTTTATATAGAATTCTCTCTATCCCAAGATCACTGAAGAAAGGGAGAGAAATATCCATTAGTTCACCAATTTCTAATGCGACTTTTGCTTCATGATAGCTGCGGTATAACTCAGTTGGATTTTCTTTCATTAAACCAATCCCGATAGCTATTCGTTCTCTTACTTTTAGTATATTGGACTGCTTAAGTACATTGGTCAAAAAATGTTTAACCTGTTCATTTGTATTGATAATAATTTGTCTTTGAATCGGAAAAATAATGATAACTTCATCTGTTTTACTCATTGTAATAGGCATATGATTATCAAACAGAATCATTGTATTTACAATTTGCAAGAGACCTTCAATTACCATTTTATCTTTAGAATAATAATCAAAGTCTCTTAATGTCAGAACAATGGCGATATGTGGTATAGTGAAGTTCCAGTTCCAAAGCTTACCACGTGAAATAACATCCTCTTTCTGTTTAATATTTCCATATAATAAATCGAAGATGAAAGTTTCTTTGTATTTTTGCTCAACAAGTATTAATTGCTGTTTATTGTGTAATTCAATGGAACATAAAGAACAAGTATAAGAAATTAAAGGCAGAATTTGCTTGGTGATAGGATCATCAATACTAGTAAGTATGATTAAATACCCTTTTAATTTACCTTCGAAAGTTATCGGTGAGCCTAGGCCTTCCTTAGCTTCTCCATTTATGTGCAAAGAACACGGAAATGCATTTGGATATAGAATCTTATTTTGAAAGTCAAATTGTATACAATCTACTTTGTGATTATGCAATGAAGAAGTAAAAATGTTCTTAAACGTGTCAGTAATTATTACCGATTTATTAACCTTTTTGGCTAATGTCTGGCAAATACCGTTTAAGCCCTTTAATGAAGATAAAAGTAATTCATGAGTGTAGTCAGGTATAGGAAAATTTACCTCCATTTTAAAACTCCTTTCTCTAGTCAAAAATTGAAACTTGCAAAGTATTTGAGAATACCTCTTTGTTCTACGGTACATTATGTGTAAGGTTTTTTAAGGGAACAAATCACAAATGTAGAGCGTGCATAATCAGAACTAGTAAAAATAAGATTGTTCGTTAATTCACAAATCGTTGTTTACTATTCCGAATCAGAATGCATATTTATAAGATATCTAGTGTTTTAATCTGCGAATACAATTATATTATTATAACAAATATGTGATTGTTTGTGAAAATAAAGTTATTTTATATTTCCTTCAAAATGGTACATCATTTTCTCGTGATAATAATACTAGAAATTCTTATTCAAAAAATGAAGTTGTAATAAAAAATCATTGTTTTTGTTTAATTATTTTCATAGATTTATATGGGAAAACGGGTTATAATAGTATAGAAACTTTGTGAATCATTTCACAATACATTAAGCTAAGTTAAAATAAGTGATAAAACGATCGATTTACCAGCATCTAATAAAAAGGAATTTGGTTTGCTTATGAAAACGAAAAAAAATGAAACACAACATAAAAATTCATTGGAAATATATCTTGAGTTATATCGACAAATTGAAAATGAGACAAATCATCAAATTGAGCAGTTTGGATTACTATTGTCACAACGTATTTCTAAAAAAGAAGAATATACAGAAAAGCTCACACAATTAGAAAAAAAAGGTGCTTTAATAAGAAATAATAAAAAGAGTGTTATATCAAACGGTAAAATATCTAGTGCCTGTAAAGCCTGTCAAACTGGAAAAGGGAGTTATACATCTTTTATATCTTTAAAATGTCATAGGGATTGCTATTTTTGCTTTAACAAAAATCAAGATGAATATAGTTTTTATTCTCATCAACTTAAAAACGCCTATCATGAACTGATAGAAATGTATCATAATAACGTTCATTTAACTCATATAGCACTTACAGGTGGAGAACCATTGTTACACCCAAAGGAAACAGTACAGTTTTTCTCGGTAGCAAATGAAAAATTTCCTACAAGTCATACGAGGTTATATACGACTGGTGATTTATTAACCAGACAATTATTGGAAGATTTACAGAGTGTAAATCTAGATGAAATTCGTTTCAGTATTAAATTGGAGGATTCAAAACAAAAACAAAAGCATATTTTAAGTCAAATTGCATTAGCCGTTCAATACATTCCTGAAGTAATGGTCGAAATGCCGGTTATACCTGGCACAGAAGAGGGAATGAAGCAGTTGTTGCTCGATTTAGATGAAATCGAAATTTTTGGTATTAATTTATTGGAATTTTGTTTTCCTTTTCATAATGCAGAATCGTTTGAAGAAAAAGGACTGGTGTTAAAAAATCCGCCTTATGATGTGTATTATAATTTTTGGTATGCTGGTGGGTTAGCGATAGATGAGAGTGAAGCAATTTGTTTAGAACTTATTGATTTTGCTATGGAACAACAATTACAAATGGGAGTTCATTATTGTTCTCTTGAAAATAAATTTACTGGACAAATTTATCAACAAAATCATGATGCTAATTTGGATGAGATGTATTCTTTTTCTACTAGAGATTATTATTTTAAAACAGCAAAAGCATTTGATCGTGACATGAAAAAAGTCATTAAAGCAATGAATCAATTTAACTTTCCCTACCTAATAAACGAGGAATATCAATATGTGCAATTTCCAATCGAGGCTATTCCATATCTGAAAAATAAAAACCTTGATTTTTTAATATCATTTAATGTTGTGGAAAATAGAAATGGAGAACAAGCAATTAGAGAGGTTTATTTAGAGAAAACGAATTCTAATTGTTATTTGAATAGCGAAACATTAGATGTTGTTAATTGAACAAAAAAGGGATGGAAATGGTGAAGACGCATTTAAAAATCGAAGAAGCATTACACATTTTTTATGCAAGGGATTTTTCCTATGATATTTTACGAAGATTCTTCATAGAAGAGCCTTCGCGTGAATTTTTGAAGCATTTAGTAGAACAAAACATAATAGAGCTCTTTCCTTTTAAAGAAGAATCTAAAGCAATTCAAAAGGGTTCAAATCATGTGAAGCGTTATTTTGAAGAGTATAATCCATGTACTAATCTTCAAGACTATGAAGATTTACATTGGGATTATACGAGAATGTTTATAGGACCTTTTGAAGTGCCAGCTCCCCTTTGGGAGTCTGTATATTTCGTAAAGACAAACTCTTGTTTCAAGAAACTACACTAAGGGTGAAAAATTTGTATGATCAGTATAACTTTCAAAGTATTGAAATGATGGAAGCTGACGATCATATTGGATTAGAGTTTGATTTTATGTACCGTTTGAATCAACATTGTATCTAAATATGTGAGATGGTGAGCAATAAGGAATTGATACAAATTAATTCCTTATTACACGAACAATATCACTTTTTACAAGAACATTTAACGAAGTTTGTTCCAGAATTTTCAGAGAGAGTGATACATCATGCTAAATCGAGTTTTTATAAAGGATTAGCGGAAATATTACAAGGATTTATTGAAATGGATCCGATAGTTCTTCAAGAACTTTTGAAGATAGATTTAGTTTGAAAATATTTAGCAGGGCTTTTGTCTTCGGGTTTTTCGGAATTGTCATTCAAGTTATAAGGGCGGCGATGTTTACTGGTTATACTGCTGATGTTCAACTAATAAGAGGTATGACAGCTTCAGAAAAACTTGCATCGTATTCAGAATTCATTGGCATTCGTTGGGTAATAGAAGACCTTGGACTTGCATCATTAGGATATGTAGCTCTTTCTTCAGGTAAGAAAAAGTTAGTTACAATATTATCTATGCAGCATTAATCTTTTTTTATTATTTGAAGGTATGAGTCGGTACGTGTTTTATGTATTAGGTGCCTAATGGAAAAAGAAGGCGGATGTTAATCCTTCTTCTTTTTTATAGAATATATAATATATACATACATATAGGATTTAAAATGAAAAGAGGCATCATGAAATGGGGATTATAGACAAATGGTTAGAAAGTATGGATTATGAATTTGGAGTCTTATCTGATTGCTCTCGGTATAAGAGTCCACGTTCAACCTGTAATAAATGCATAGAAATATGTAAAGTACAGGCGATTGAATTAAAAAATGGCAAATCTGTTATAAATTCCAATAAATGTACGGAATGTGGTGATTGCATCGCTGCTTGTCCCGTACAAGCAATCGAAGGATTCTTTCCAAAAAGAACAATAATCGATCATCAATTTGTTGTCAGAAATCATGCTGTAGCAACGGCAAAAGAATTGCTAGTTTATTATAGTAAAGGGGTTCATGGCATTATTTTTGAAGAGGGTTATGATACTGATGATTGGAAGCAAGCAGTTTCTGATGCAAATAAAATGTTAGAGCAACTAGGAGAAGAGTCTTTTACTATTCAGTACGGTACGGTCGAAGAAAAGGAAAAAATCATTTCTAGAAGAGAATTGTTTACTTTTTGGAAAAAAGAAGCTGAAACAGTCGCTAAAAATATGACACCAGCTAAGTGGCGTTTTAATCAAGAAGCGTTAGATTTATCCAAATATTATTCGGAATTTCAGTTCGCTGAAATAGATTTAAATATCGAGAAGTGTACATTATGTAAAGCTTGTATTGCATTGTGCAAAAAGGACAGTTTGAAAGTAACCGAACAATCCTTTTCCCTCAATCCACAAACTTGTACTGCTTGTTCACTTTGCCAAGATATTTGTCCAGAACAAGCTATTGAAATTCATGAAATAATTCAGCCATCTACCAAAGTAGAACATCCAGTTTATACAAATACATGTGGAAATTGTGGTAAATCATTTCAATCGTTAATTGAAAACGGCGAGGAATGCGTCATGTGTACAAAACAGAAACAATTTTTTATGTAAGAAGGAAAAACTGTCTCTGGTCACTATTAGTTAATTGGTTATAATGTGCAACTGATGACCTAGAGAAAGTCATTATTATTACGAAACAAAAAAGGACACCGTTTTGGTGTCCTTTTTCATCGAAATAATTGAGGCGATAAACTGCTGGCCACATCCAGCATTTCCTTAAAGGAGTGTTCATCGACTTACTCAATTTAGCTCATCGCAAGAGATATAATAACATGTCATATGCATTTACACAACCATTATTAAAAATGGTAAAAGTGAAAAAAGATTTTATTACAGAAGTAATCTGAATAATCATGATTTAGTAAGAAATGTAGTTAGTAGGAAATGGCAAGAAAATAAACTTTTGTTTTATCCACTTTATTATCCATTTATAGTAGGATAATAAAGTATATTGAAATAAGAAAGGAAATACAACATGACTTACAAAATGATAGTATTGGATTTAGATGATACATTGCTACGAGACGATCATTCTATTTCGGAGAGAACTAAGCAAGCTTTAATGGAAGCACAAGAAATGGGCGTGAAAGTTGTACTAGCATCAGGGCGTCCTACATATGGAATGAAGCAGGTAGCTGAAGAACTTTCATTAGCTAAATATGGTAGTTTTATTCTATCGTTTAATGGTGGAAAAATATATAACTGCCAGACTTGGGAAGAAATGTTTAGCAGTACTTTATCCATTGATGAAGTTCAAAAAATCTATCAAATTAGTCGTCGAGAAGGTGTACATTTGATTACTTACTTAGGCGATGAAATTATCACTGAGGATGAAAATCCTTATATTGATATAGAATCTACTATTACAAATTTACCAATTAATAAAGTGGATTGTTTTATTGATGCTGTAAAAGAACCAGTAGTAAAAACATTGATGGTATATGATCCAGAAGTGCTACAACATGTAGAAAAAAAATTACAAGTTGAATTAGAATCAGAATTTAGTGTCATGCGTTCAAAACCATTTTTCTTAGAATTAACAGAAAAAGGTGTAACGAAAGGCACAAGTTTAAATCAGTTAATTAATGTTTGTGGAATAAAGCGCGAAGAGGTTATTGCTATAGGGGATAGTTATAATGATTTGAGTATGATTGAATTCGCTGGGTTAGGAGTTGCGATGGGAAATGCGCCAGAGGATATTAAATCAGTAGCGGACTATGTAACAGATTCTAATATGAATGATGGTGTAGCGAAAGTAGTAGAAGAGTTTGTTTTAAAGAAAGCAGTTTGTGTATAATCTATCGCTATCATTGTTTTTAATTCAAAGGCTATCGATTAACGATAGCCTTTGATTCATTTTATTTCATTTTTGAAAATGCTTTTAATCTTGGAAGAATAGGAACAAGTATTTCATTTGCAATATATTCATAGGTCAATCCAATACAATTTGAGCCATCGAACTCTACAGATCTAGCCTTATCAATATTATTGCAAAAATCAAAGGAAAGAAGGCCACTATCTTCTGTTATCCGCATAAATGTAAAATGTATATTTCGTTCTTTTAAAAAGTGTTCAAATGCTTTTAATAACTCATTTACATTTCTTTGATCTATTGCTGTGAAATTCATGAATATCATCTCCTATACTAGTAATTTAACAAAATGTTACATCGTTTTAAAATAATTTGTATAAGCATTTAACATGCTCAATACTGAGCATGTTATTTCGTAATAATAATTTAAAAAAGTATGAATAAAAATGAAAAATATTTTCAAAGTTTTTATGAAATCTATTCGGTATAAATTGAACGATTGTTCGTAGAGGTCTGTGGTTGTTGGAATAAGCTGGTGTTTAAATGGCTAAATTTTTGTAAACGGTTTCAATTCAAAGAGCTTTTATTACACCTTTTTGAATAGCATTACAAGCGCTTTAAGGTGATTGTTGAATTTTAGTCAAATATTTTTTAGAATTTTAACTTTTTTGACAAAAAATATTCATTAGACACTGAATAGTTCTGAGTACATAATTATAGAGAAAATAACATACATACATAAGTCATTAATTTTGCTTAGAATTAATGGAGAGAGTGTGAAGGTAATAAGATTTACCTAATAGTACATAGGTTTTAAGTTTTGAACTTGATATTCTTAAATAGAATTAGAGTGAGAAAATCAAGCTTTATTTTTCGTGTTGTTAATAATTATATATTTTAATATAATGTATAATATTATTTTGGAATAATAATTTTTGAATCCAAATTAGTGGGGGGAGAGTTACAAGATGAAAAGACAATCAGTTTATGAAACTGCCCTTGAACGAGGTGTTTCAAGAAGAGATTTTCTGAAAATGTGTACTGTCTTAGCGGCAACACTGGGGCTTGATTATTCAAAAACAGATCAAGTAGTTGCAGCAATGAAGAAAAATTCTAGAGTGCCAGTTATTTGGTTACAGCTACAAGACTGTACAGGCTGTTCAGAATCATTCATCCGTTCTACGCATCCAACAGCAGAAAGCGTTTTATTCGACATGATTTCATTAGAATATACAGAAGTACTTTCTGCAGCATCTGGCTTCCAAGTTGAAGCTGCAATGGAGGCAGTCTTAGAGAATTATAAAGGGGAATATATCCTAGCAGTTGAGGGTAGCGTGCCAGGAAAAGGTGAGTTTACTACTGTAGCAGGACATAATGCTAAAGATACCTTTGTAAAAATGGCTGAAAGTGCAAAAGCTGTTATTGCATATGGTAGCTGTTCTTCATGGGGAGGAATTCCAGCTGCTGGACCAAATCCAACTGGAGCTAAACCGGTAACAGATTTTGTTAAAAATGTACCAACTATTTTAGTACCAGGTTGTCCTCCAATTGCTGAGGTTATGACAGGTGTTATTGCACATATTATTACTTTTGGTTCTCTACCTGAGTTAGATCACCTCGGTCGACCAAAAGCGTTTTATCGTCATAGAATTCATGACAAATGTAATAGAAGAGCTTATTTTGATGCAGGTCTTTTTGTTGAATCCTTTGATGATGAAGGAGCAAAACAAGGATACTGCTTATACAAAGTAGGTTGTAAAGGTCCTACAACATATAATTCATGTGCAGAAATGCGTTGGAATGGTGGTACTAGTTATCCAATTCAATCTGGTAATCCTTGTATTGGTTGTTCTGAAGCTAATTTCTGGGATAATGGTCCATTCTTTACTCGTAGAGCGAAAATACCAGCAACACAAACAACAATTAATCCTGATGTAGTTGGATTAGCAGCAGTTGGCGCTACAGTAGCTGGTGTTGCAGTTCATGGTGCAGCTACAGCAGTTAAGAAGAATATCGATGACAAACGAGGTGAAGAATAATGGCTGAACGCTTAGTAGTAGACCCAATTACACGTATTGAAGGACATCTTCGCATTGAAGCGGATGTTGATGATAAAGGAATGATTAAAGATGCTTTTAGCTCTGGTACTGCAGTTAGGGGACTGGAATTAATAGTAAAAGATAGAGATCCACGTGATGTGTGGGCGTATGTTCAACGTATTTGTGGCGTTTGTACATCGGTTCATGCGTTAGCATCTATTCGTGCGGTGGAAGATGCTCTTGATATTAAAATACCAAGAAATGCTCATTTAATCCGTAATATTTTAAATGAAGTGTTATTTTTGCATGACCATGTTGTGCATTTCTATCACTTACATGCACTAGATTGGGTAGATGTAGTAAATGCACTAGAGGCAGATCCAAATGAAACATCTAAAATCGCTCAATCTATCTCAGCATGGCCAAAATCTTCACCAGGGTATTTTAAAGGTGTTCAAGATAAAGTGAAGAAGCTAGTAGATAGTGGTCAATTGGGGATTTTTGCAAATGGATACTGGGGACATAAAGCATATAAATTGCCACCAGCAGTAAATTTATTAGCAGTTGCCCATTATTTAGAAGCTTTAGATTGGCAAAAAGAAGTTGTAAAAATTCAAACAATATTAGGTGGGAAAAACCCACATCCGCATTATTTAGTTGGTGGAATGGCTACACCTATTGATATTAATAGTGATAATGGAATTCATGCAGAAAGATTAATGCATGTGTCTCAATTAATTGACGAAGCTCATCAATTTGTAAATCAAGTATACTATCCGGATTTAATTGCAATCGGTTCTTATTATAAAGATTTCACTTATGGTGGCGGTATTCAGAACTATTTAGCTTATGGTGATTTTGCTACTGGAGATCATTATGATATCGACACATATCGATTCCCACGTGGTGTTATCTTAAATGGTGATCTAACAAAGGTTCATAAACTTGATTTAAAAGATGCTGCTCAAGTTCAAGAATTTATTGATAAATCATGGTATGAGTATGATGGCGTAAAAGAAAATGAAGGATTACATCCATGGGAAGGGCAAACGAACCTTAAATATTCTGGTCCGGAAATTCCGTTTAAAAATCTGAATACAGATGAGAAATATAGCTGGATTAAATCACCTCGTTGGAAAGGTGAACCAATGGAAACAGGTCCTTTAGCTCGTATGATGGTTGGTTATGCGTCAGGAAATGAAGACATCAAAAACGCAGTGGACAGTACACTCAAGAAATTAGATTTACCTATTTCAGCTTTACATTCTGCACTTGGACGTACAGTGGCTCGTGGTATTGAAGCAACTTTAATTGCTGATTGGCTTCGACATGATATGGATGAGTTACTAAACAACATTAAGAGCGGAAATCAAGTAACCTTCAATAGTGCGAAGTGGGAACCGTCTACATGGGATAAAAAAGCCAAAGGTGTAGGTTGGACTGAAGCACCTCGTGGAGGTTTAGGACATTGGATACAAATTGAAGATGGAAAAACGAAGAACTACCAAGCAGTTGTTCCATCTACTTGGACTGCATCACCTCGTGATTCGAAAGGAAAAATTGGAGCTTATGAAGCAGCTTTAATTGGTACACCTTTATTAGACAAAGAACAGCCATTAGAGCTTTTACGTATCATTCATTCTTTTGATCCATGCTTAGCATGTGCGGTTCATTTAACTGATTTAGAATCTAACGCCCAAACGGAAATCCGCATCGGATAAGGGGGAAGACCTATGTCAAATCAACATGCAAACCATCATGAGTCATTGGAAACGAATTATAAAACGAATCGTGTAACGAAAGTTCAAGAGATTAATGAGAAATCGGTAAAGATTTATGTTTGGCAATTGCCTATTCGTATTTTCCATTGGTTAAATGCTGGTGCGATTGTATTATTAATGCTTACTGGTATATACATTGGTAATCCTATGTTTGGAGCCATTATACCTGGAGATGCTACTCCATCTTATTTGATGGGATGGGCTAGATATATTCACTTTTTTGCTGCCTTTGTCTTTACAGCAAACTTATTGTTCCGTTGGTATTGGTTTTATAAAGGAAATAAGTATTCAGCTTCAAGTATATTCCGAAAAATATTTTGGAAAGAGCTATGGGAAACAATTAAATTTTACGTATTCATGAAAAATAAAAAACCTCATTATGTTGGTCACAATCCACTTGCACAGTTAGCATATTGGATTATGATTGGTGGAGGATCCATTATTATGGTGTTAACTGGATACTTTTTGTATTTTGAACCTCAACCTGAATCATTTATGGGTGGCATGTTCATGTGGTTAACTTATATTTTTGGTGATAGCTTTACAATTCGTTCTTGGCATCATATTGTAGCTTGGTTATTTATGGTGTTCATGGTAGCTCATATTTATTTATCTTGGCGTGAAGATTATTTACAACGTAATGGCACAATGTCTTCCATTATTACTGGATATAAAACTGAACCAAAAGATACAGTAGGAAATCACAGTCAGCCAAAAGCAAAAAAGAAAAAGAAATAAACATTAAATAAAATAAAAATGTGAAAAATAATCAGTGATGGTTTTCTGCAAGCATGGTATACACTCGTTAACATTGATCAATGAGTATACCTCATTTTGTAGCTAAATCATCACTGATTCTACATTGACTGATAATACATAAATACTTGCTTTACTTAAAAATTTTGCTTCAAAAAATAAGGAAGAAAGATTTCGTTGGTGATCTAAATGGAAAATAAGCAAATTACAATTCTTGGTATAGGTAACACTCTGTATAGCGATGAAGGAATTGGAGTCCATATTGTTCCTATGCTAGAAGAAATATTTCAAGATAATCCGAATGTTGAGGTCATTGATGGATCAACAGACGGAATGAAGTTATTAGGACCCGTTGAAGATACAGATTATTTAATAATTATTGATGCCATAAATGCTGGCAAAGAGGGCGGAACAATCATCACACTTGTAGGTGACGAAATACCTGCCTATTTTGGTATTAAAATGACGGTTCACCAATTAGGATTTCAAGAAGTACTTATGGCTGCTAAGTTAAGGGAAAGATATCCGAAAAATATTGTTATGATAGGTATGCAGCCAACATCCTTAGATCTTCATGTTGGCCTTACAGAAACTAACAGCAATAAAATCCCTGAATTGATTTCTCATATTAAAAAACAAGTTGAAGATTGGAATTGATTAACTATGAAGCGTTCAGCATTCTTGAAAGAACTAAAGACTTCATTATTTGATACAGTAAAATATGTTTATGAACCGTTTTTAGAAGACGATATAAAAAAAATAAAAAAATCAACGGATCGACTATTGAATATAGAGTGGATTCACATCGCTAAGAATGCAGCTGAACTAATGGATTATCAACAAATGATGATACTTAAAAAACCATTCTTTTTTGTTCGAGTGAATGGGAAAATGAGGGCGTTTAGTGGGATATGTCCAACTTGTAGTAACCTGCTAAATGTTTCAAGTATGCAAAAAACTTGTAAATGCTTAATGTGTGAAAAAACGGTTCACTTTCATAAAAATGAGGAAGAAGATGAATGGTTTTTATCAGAACACTCTTTAAAAGAGGAAGAAGACGGAATTTATATCGGAATTAAGCGAACATAATTCCATATAAAGGAGACGAATTTTTTATACTATAGATTTTACTTATGAATGAAGGTGCGTACCATGCATGAAATGGCTTTAATGGGAGATATATTAAATATCATAAAAGAGGATGCTGAAAAGAAAGAAATCAATACCATTAAAAAAATAGAGTTAGTGGTAGGAGAATTAAGTAATGCCATGCCTGATGCCTTAACTATGGCATTTGAAATATATAAAGAACAAAATCCTTTATTCATTTCTCAAAGTGCAAAACTTCTTATTCAATTGGAGGAATCAAAAGCGGAATGTGTATTTTGCAATACCACTTATAAACCTGATTTGAAAATATCGATTTGCCCTAATTGCAATATGCCTTCTGGGAAATTAATAGCTGGTGAAACATTTCAAGTAATATCATATGAAGGAGATAAGAATCAATGAAAGTAACTTTAAATACAAACGTACTAACCAATAATAATATGGCGGCAAACTTTAATAGAGATTTGTTTAACTCCTCTAAAACTCTTGTGATTAATATAATGAGTTCACCAGGTGCTGGGAAAACGACTCTATTAGAAGAAACGGTTAAAGCGTTATCAAGTCGTTATCGAATTGGTGTAATTGAAGGTGACTTAGCGACTGATCGCGATGCGGATCGTATTAGAGCTTTAGGAGCTAAAGCGATTCAAATAAATACACATGGTGGATGCCATCTTGATGCCAGAATGATTGCTGCGACTTTACCTGAATTCGATCTTGAACAAATCGATATTCTGTTCATTGAAAATGTAGGAAATTTGGTTTGTCCATCAGGATATGATTTAGGACAAAATCATAAAGTAGCTGTATTAAGTGTTCCTGAAGGAAACGATAAAATACCTAAATATCCACAAATGTTTATGAGAACAGAGTTAGTACTATTAAATAAAGTAGATTTACTTCCTTATTTAGATTTCGATGTTGAAACAGCAAAGCAGGATTTATTAGCAATTAACCCTGAATCCAAATTAATTACACTTTCAGCTAGAACAAAAGATGGATTAGATGATTGGTTTGCTTGGATTGATCAAGCATATGACGTATGTGTGAAACAATAAAGGTTTCGATTGTAGGAAGAGTTCAAGGCGTCGGTTTTCGACCTTTTGTTTTTCAACTAGCTGAAAAATTACATTTAAAAGGTACCGTTCAGAATAATATGGATGGTGTAGAGATTTATATTGAAGGAAACAGTGCAGATGTTAAAGAGTTTTTAACGGAAGTTAAAGAAAAGGCTCCTAGACTTTCAAGAATTGATGAAGTGACTTTTTCCTCTACAAAATGTAGAGGTTTTAGTGATTTTTCCATTATTCCAAGTAAAAGAGAAGGTGCTTCAAAATTAGTTATTCCGATAGATTCTGCCGTATGTTCAGAATGCCTTACTGAAATGAATGATCCTTTAAATTTTAGATATCGGTATCCATTTATCAATTGTACACAGTGTGGACCAAGATATACGATCATTGACGAACTGCCTTATGATAGACCATATACTTCAATGGCTTCATTTGATTTCTGTGATGCTTGTGAAAAGGAATATAATGATCCTTTAAACCGAAGACATCATGCCCAACCCATTGCTTGTCCTGAATGTGGGCCGCAAGTTTTTCTTTTTTCAAAAGAGGGGAAAGTCATTGAAAGTCAAGTCTTATCGCGAACGATTGAGTTACTTGAGCAGGGGAAAATTATAGCAGTAAAAGGTATCGGGGGATATCATCTTTGTTGTAATGCAAGAGATGAGCAGGCTGTTGAAAGATTAAGGCAACGAAAAAATCGTCCAAATCGGCCATTAGCTGTTATGAGCTCATCTCTTAGTGAAATTTTGAAGTTTGCATCGATAACTTCAGAGGAACAGACTTTGCTCGAAAGTCCAGAAGCTCCAATTGTCGTATTGAAAAAAAATCATACGTATAATTTAGCGGCTGGAGTAGCTCCAAACATGACAACGGTAGGGGTTATGTTGCCTTATACGCCTTTGCATCATTTGATCATGCAAGGTGGAAAAATAAAGACACTTGTCATGACAAGTGCGAATCCTTCTGGCCATCCAATCATTTATAAGGATGAAGAGTGTAAGCGATTCTTAGGGGATATTGCAGATTATTATCTGATTCATAATCGTGAAATATTGCACCCAGTGGATGATTCGGTAATACAAGTAGCAGATGGCTTTACTGACTTTTTCAGAAGATCGCGAGGATATGTTCCTGATCCATTGAACGTTAAGAATGATGTTGATGGAATTATTGCATTTGGTGGTCAGCAAAAATCAACCTTTTCAATTGGAAGAAATCATCAAGTTTTTATTGGCCCACATATTGGTGATTTAGAAAATGAAGAAACGATACAGCATTATCAAAAAGAACTAGAGCATTTACTGAAATGGATTGATCCACCGAAGAGAACAGCAGTTGTTGATTATCATCCGGGGTATCAAAATCGTCATATTATGCAGGAATATCAATTTAAGGAAATAATTGAAGTTCAACATCATCACGCACATATGGTATCATGCATGGCAGAGAATGAAATAGATCGTCCAGCCTATGGCATCATTCTTGATGGTACAGGTTATGGATTAGATGGTCATATTTGGGGTTTTGAAATTATGTACGGTGACGCTAAAAGGTTTGATCGTTTAGCACATCTTATGTACTCACCATTACCAGGTGTTGAAAAATGTATCGTTGAGCCATGGAGAAATGCGGCTGCGATGTTGCTTGCTATACTTGGTGAACGAGGGATAGAAGCTGCGTCACGTATATTTCCACAATATAAATCTGCCATTCCAGTATTAGAAGCGATGATTCGAAATAATATGAATACTGTGTACGCAGGTACTTGCGGTAGATTATTTGATGCCGTTTCGGCATTAATAGGAGTATGTGAAAAGTCAAGCTATGATGGGGAAGCGGCTATACTATTATCTGAATTAGCTGATATAAATCTACAATCTAATGCGTATTCTTTCGATATTCATAAGGAAGACGAACAATGGATTATCGATTTTTCTAAAATGATTATAGAGATTTATAAAGATGTCCTAAATGAAAAAAATGTAAAGGAAATAAGTAACTCTTTTCATGAAACAATCGTTCAGGCCATTGTAGCAAGCTTAAATAAAATCCAAAGGGAAAATCCTAAGTTCAATAAAACAGTCGTACTTTCTGGTGGGAGTATGCATAATCGATATATAAAACGTAAATTAATAGATTCATTATCAGCCCATGGACTTACAGTATATACTCATAAACAAATTCCATGTAATGATGGTGGATTATCATATGGACAATTAATTGTAGCATCAGCATTAAGGGAGGAATAAAAATGTGTGTTGGCGTACCCGCTAAAGTAATAGAATTACACGAATATAGTGCAGTTGTTGACGTTATGGGGTCACAAACAACTGTAGGGATTATTTTTGTGCCAGAAGTCAAGCTAGGAGAATATGTGATTGTTCATGCTGGACAAGCCATGTCGATAATTGATGAAGAATATGCGAGAGAAAGTGTTGAAGAATGGAGGAAGCTTGTTGATGCTAGAAATACTGAATCAGTCCTCTGAGCAACAATTATGTAAAGACTTACTTCAAGCTGTCATTGAAAAAGCAGATAAATTTATCGAAGTAAATGGCCGAATGCCAGCTTTTATGGAAGTGTGTGGTTCACATACAATGGCATTAGCTAAATCAGGTGTAAAACAAGCTTTAAAAGATCGAGTAAACTTAATCTCTGGACCAGGATGCCCGGTTTGTGTAACAGATCAGCAATCAATCGATGCTATGATTTCTTTATCAGGTGAAGATAATCGTATTATTTGCACATTTGGGGACATGATGCGCGTACCTGGCTCTTTTAAATCTTTAATGGAAGAAAAAACAGCTGGTAAGGATATTCGAACGTTATATTCTCCAACTGATGCGATTAAAGTAGCAGAAGAAAACCCAGATAAAGAAGTTATTTTCCTAGGTATCGGTTTTGAAACAACGATTCCCATTTTATCAATTCTCGTTGCTGAAGCGGAAAAACGGCAATTAAAGAATTTTTCACTTTGGATGACAACGAAATTGGTTGAACCCATTTTAAGATATTTATTGGATTCTGGAGAGGTCCATTTAGATGGTTTCTTATTACCCGGACATGTTTCAATTGTCTTAGGTGAAGATGCTTATCGCTTCTTACCAGCTGAATATAATATTTCAGGAGTTATTTCTGGTTTTGAAACAGCGGAATTATTGAGCGGTATATATAAACTTATCGATTTATCTTTGCAAAAAGAGGCAAAAATTATTAATGATCATCCTTCGATTGTAACGAAAGAAGGAAATAAAGTCGCTCAGAAAATGATGGCTACTTACTTTACCGAAACGAACGAAGCTTGGCGTGGTATTGGAATGATTCCAGATAGCGGTTTAGATTTGAAACCGGAATTTGATCAATTTAATGCTAAGAAAAAGTATCATGTCACTTTGGAAGAGCCAAGAAAAACAAAATGTCGTTGTGGTGAAATTATCAGAGGATTAATTTCTCCGGAACAATGTCCACTCTTTGGAAAAGCATGTACTCCTAGAAAACCGATTGGTCCGTGCATGGTGTCTGATGAAGGAAGCTGTTCGGCATATTATCAATATATTCGATAGAAAATGGAACAAAGTATTAACAAGTAGGGGGAGCAGTGGATGGAAAAAGTAATTAGCTTAGCGCACGGAGATGGAGGAGAATTAAGCCATCGTCTTGTCCAAGATTTATTTGTCGAAGCTTTTAAGCATAATCATGAAGCTATGTTTGATGCTGCGATTATTGATTTAGCATCCAAAAAAATCGCTGTGTCAACCGATTCTTTTGTTGTTAAACCACTGTTTTTCCCAGGTGGTTCAATTGGAAAGATTGCTATAGCAGGCACAGTGAATGATTTAGCAGTTAGCGGAGCGAAACCTCTTTATTTAACATGTGGTTTTGTAATTGAAGAAGGTTTTGCTATTCAAGACTTAAAGAGAATTGTCGAAGATATGGCGAAAGAAGCGAAAAAAGCTGGCGTATCAATTGTAGCGGGTGATACGAAGGTCGTAGAACGAGGCAGCTGTGACGGTGTTTTCATTAATACTACTGGAATTGGAGTAGTTGAAAATCAAGATGTCTCTTCTCCTACATTCAAAGCGGGTGATGCAGTAATCGTTTCAGGCTCTATAGGGGATCATGGAATAGCCATTCTAGCAGCTAGAGGTGAATTAGGTATTTCTTCTCCAGTTGAGAGTGACTGTGCTTCTCTAAATGCTATGTTAGCACCAATTTCTTCTAAAGCGAAAATTATGAGAGATCCAACTAGAGGAGGACTTGCTACTACTTTAGTTGAGATTGCTGAGGATTTTTCAGTTTCTATTGTGCTCGAAGAAAATAAAATAGTCGTAAAAGATGAAGTACATGGTGCTTGCGATTTATTAGGATTCGATCCTTTATATCTAGCAAATGAAGGTAAAGCCATTATCATTGTTTCTGAAGAAGATAAACAATTAGTTCTTGATACATTAAAGCAATTCCCAGAAGGCAAAGATGCTGTATGTATTGGGAAGATTGATTCGACTGAGCAAGGACAACTTATGCTAGAAACACCACTAGGTATCAAACGAAGATTACGTCGTTTGAATGGAATTATGCTTCCTCGAATTTGCTAGTAACCATGAAACAGTAGGGACTTATGAGAAAGAAATTTTTCATAGGTCCTTTTTTCGTTCATAACACTTGTGTTAATGATATTTTCAATCCGTTTATATTCTTGAGGGGGAGAGATAAGCAGAATTGATAGGGCTTGTTTTTTCACTGCTTCTGTATTCGGAAGGAATGTTACCGATTATCTTTTATAATATTGTTGTTTTAAATAAGTTCAGTGAATAAAATTAGCATAAAAAAGTTGATTGGAGCGTAAGATGCAAGACTTCTGAGGGTGCAGTGGAATAGATGAAATCATAAAAGGCATTATGTACCGATTAGGCTCACCCCCCGTGGAAAGCGAGCATCTTGAGTGAAATTCAACTCAACCTATATTCAATAAATTGTTTACTGATAACGAAGTTTGCAAAAATGAAGATAACATAAACCTTAAAAAGATTAGTTAAAGATGGATTATATTCTCATAGACATCAGGGTAATAATATGAAAAAATTGAGGTTAGACTATTATTGGGTAATTTTTAATACTATGAAAATTTTGTTATTGAAGCTTTAAAATGCATCGATAATGAATCCTTTAAATAAGAAGAAATTAATGTTAATAAGCGAGTGGATGTATAGTGGAATCTGAAAAATTTAAAAAAGTGATTGAAGCAGCGAAATTATATTATTTAATGGATTGTAGCCAACAAGAAATCGCTAATAGGCTTAGTATTTCACGTCCAACAGTCTCTCGTTTATTACAGCAGGCTAAGGAAGAAGGTATTGTTGAAATACGTATTAATGATCCATCAGAAGACTGTAAACAGTATGAGAAAGAATTGGAAAAGAAATTTGGCTTGAAGAAAGCAGTAGTAGCTTATGCTCCAGTGTATGAAGAAAATGATATTAAAACAATTATAGGGAAAAAAGCTGCCGCTTATCTTTCTAAGATGGTTAAGGATGGAGATGTAATCGGAACGGTTTGGGGTACGACAATTTATCAGGTTTCAACATATTTGGAGCATAAAGCACTAAAAGACGTTTCTATTGTTCAATTAAAGGGTGGGATTAGTCATTCTGAGAAAAAAACATTTGCATCAGAAACGTTACATTTATTTGAGAAAGCATTTAATGCAAAATCGTTTCAGCTCCCCATACCAGCTATAGTTGATCATGTAGTCGTTAAACAAGCAATCGAGGCCGATCGTCATATAGGAAAATTATTGAATATGGGGAAACAAGCTAATATTGCTATTTTTACTGTAGGAGTTCCTAGGACAGATTCATTACTTTTCCAGCTTGGCTATTTAACAGAAGAGGAAGAGAAAACGATTTCTAAACATGCGGTAGGTGATATATCATCACGTTTTTTTGATAAGGACGGAAATATTTGTGAGCCATTGCTGAATGCAAGAACGATAGGAATTGAACTTGAGGAATTAAAGAAAAAAGAACAATCGATTTTAGTGGCAGGAGGTATGAAAAAAGTAGACGGCATATTAGGTGCTCTGAAAGCAAAATATGCTAACATTCTAATTACAGACAGCTGCACTGCTAAAATATTATTAAATAATGAATAAAAAAAGTGTAGAAGAAGTCGGTTCTTGTTTTCAAAAAATACTGCTTACTTAATGGAAAGCAGTATTTTTTGTTTTTAAAAGCTATTTTCTAAAAGCTTGATTTTTAAATAAGTTCGGTCAGTAATTTTAGAATAACAAGGCCAATGGTGCTGCTAGACTTATTAGGACCAAAGTTTACGAAAATAGCCTTTAGAAAAGACGAATTGATTTTAAACGGAGGTTTTTAATTTTACAAAACGAAAAAGCATAGTTTACAAATGTTCACTATATTGATATATTAATTGTGTAACATGTAAGAATAGTGGTGTAACGCGTAATTAACAGAACGTATTTTAGCAACAACAAAAGTAGTTGATACTTTTGTACATGTTTAAAATGAATAAAACCATTTTTGATTTAGGATCAGATTTAGGAGGAAAATACTATGACAAATGTTTCGAACATTATTGACCATACGGTATTAAAAGCGGATACGGGTAAAGATGCAATTATTAAATTAGCAGAGGAAGCAAAACAATACAAATTTGCTTCGGTGTGTGTAAATCCAACGAATGTTAAATTAACAGCTGAAATATTAAAAGATACTCCAGAAGTAAAAGTTTGTACTGTAATTGGCTTTCCATTAGGAGCCAATACTCCAGAGGTTAAAGCTTTTGAAACAAAGGATGCTATTGCAAACGGAGCAGACGAAGTGGATATGGTTATTAATATCGGTGCATTAAAAGACAAAGACGATGAATTAGTTGAGCGTGATATTCGCGCAGTTGTAGAAGCTGCTAAAGGGAAAGCTTTAACTAAAGTAATTATTGAAACATGTTTGCTAACTGAAGAAGAAAAAGTTCGTGCATGTGAATTAGCTGTACAAGCCGGTGCAGATTATGTGAAAACATCAACTGGTTTCTCTACAGGTGGAGCAACAGCGGAAGATATCGCTTTAATGCGTAAAACGGTAGGGCCTGAAATCGGAGTTAAAGCATCGGGTGGAGTTCGTAGCTTAAACGATGCTAATTCGATGATCGCAGCAGGAGCAACAAGAATTGGAGCTAGCTGTGGAGTTGAACTAGCAAAAGGTGAAGAATCCACTTCTTCATACTAATAGAACTGAAAAAAGAAGGACTGCTTTTAAGACAGTCCTTCTTTTAATAAATACAAAGAGCGAACAAATGTAATTTTATAGTGAACAATTGTAAACTATCTAGATTGAAGAAAATTAGGCACATAATATATCGTAGTGTTTAAACTACAACTATAATAGTTCTAAAAAAACTATGTTCTAAATATTCAATAATACTTTTAGAAATGGTTTGCAAAAAGTAGTGACAGTAGATAAGATTCGTTTGCATTTGAATCACTTAAAAATACTCTTCCTAGAAGAGGGAACGGAAAAAGGGAAAAATACAATAGAATTTACCCTCTCTAAAGCTTTAATGATTGGCATACCAATAATGAAAAAAAGAGTTTGCAATTGCAAACTCAAAACTTTTGTGGTTTAGCCACTTTAATGGAAGCTACCTCACCACAATCTTTACAAAAGGTATAGATTAAAGGAATATTGTATAAATGAAAAAGGGGAAAAAATAGATCTATGCTTTCATATCTAACCTTGCTAAATATATTTTTTTAAAAAATTGTATGACTCATACATGTGTTGAGTCAGAGATCTTTGTTTTTATAAACCGTGGGTGAATTATTAGATATTAGTCTTAATTATCGGTATTTCAAATAATCACGTTATCAAAGTATCTTTGTTTTTCTGCTTAATTATAATGTGGGGAAATATTATAGTAGAACAAACGTATATAGTTGGATCAATTATGTCTATTCCTTTATCATTTTTGAGTCCGAAACAACCTATTAAGAGTAGAAAGAGGCTCCCTATGAATTTATCTAACAAAATGTAGGCAAGATTCAATTTTTACTATTATGCAAGTTTATTTTTCTAACAAACGAAAGTGCTATTACTTAGTACAATTAAATACATCTGTTCATTTGTATTAATGTATCTCAGAGATATATTATATAGTTTTCACTTGAATCATATTCAGACGTTACATAATTATCAATTTTAATATGTATAGATGATGCTAGAATAATAATGGATAAATATAAAAAAAGAATAAAAATTGACATGTAATAGCTCTTTTCAGATAGATTAAAATAGAGTGCTACCATTGTAAATATGGTTAGAATGGTAATAAGAATGCTTATGGTTTCAAAAAAAGGCATTAAACAGAATAATAAAGCGATGAACATTATTGTAATAAATATCAATATAAAGAATATTTTCATTTGTATTATTTAATTTTCTTCTTTTTGCAATTACTTGATAATTATTATATCACGATATATTTGTAGGGTTATATTTTTGAAATAATGATAAGTGTCTGATTTTTCCGAAATAACAACAAGTGAGAGAGTAGTCATTGTAAAGTTAATTTATTATGAGCTGCTTTTGTGATAGCTAAAGATTTTTCTGTTTTTTCAACTTAGTAAAAACAAATATTACCGGACTGTCCAATGCCATTTAATAGCTTCTTTCTCAATACTTTTGACAAAATCGTCCTTCCCGTCACAATATCTATCAATATTATTTGGATACTGATTGGCAAGTTTACTTTTTAACTCCCCATAACTTATGCAGACTTCTGAATGTTTACAAAGGTAGTCTCTGAATGCTAAGTGCCTCTCAATTTCTTCTATGTTGTTATATTGAAATGCGTGAATTTGGTGAGTACGATTATCTCCACCTTTGCGGAAATATCTTCTTCCCGTAATTCCGAATTCTCCCATTACTTCATATCCAATATCTTGAAATTGATTACGGAACGAGTCTAATTTATTAATATCTTTCACCACAAGTAATATATCAATTATTGGTTTTGCTTTTAGGCCTGGAACTGATGTACTACCAATATGAAAACTATTGACCAATTCTTCTTGAAGAATCGTTCTAATAGTCTGTTCTTCTTTTTGATATTTGTTACTCCAATCTTGATTATAATCTACAACTCTTACAATCATAAATAACACTCCATTCATTGAATTTTGTTTCATCTAATTGTGCGTTATGCAAGATTATAAAAAAAATAATGAATTGTCAATGTTTTTTAGTTGCTGGTTTCTATATCATTTTAGTTTAACTTTGTTTTCAGTATGCTTCGTATCTTCTTATTGGATTTATGGATTGAACAAGGATTTTATGAATGAATAGAGAAATTGTTTACAAGAGCTATTTAAATGCTTGCGTAACCTAGCATTTGTAGTAAATCCATTAATATTAGAAGCTATCATTTATAGGAGGTTAGATGATGAAAGAGGAAGCTCTTTTAGCGGTTCAAGAGTATCGTAATGATTTGAATACATGTGATGTAATAAAAATAAATGCCTGGGTATCAGATGAATTTCTAGGTTACTTTGGGTATTACTCTGATGTTGATTTTATTGTCTATACGGGAGAGGAATATAGAGAGGACAATATTGAAACTTTTTCTAACTACGTAAATCAAGAAGCGTACTGGGAATACTATGATTTCACGAGTAGTCTTCGTTCACAAAATGAATTGATTAATAGCTCCAAAGTTGATTTTTATTTAAAAGGAAAAAAAGTTGCATCGGTTTTAGCAATGGAAGTATTCAAGAAAGAACAAGATGGTTGGAAACTTTATAGGCAACATATGGAACGATATGCAGAATAATATATAGAAATCTAGATAGCAGCTAACTAGAATGAAAAAAATAACTAAAAGAGCTAATAACGGTAGATTTTTGTAAGATGAAATATTTTTTATCAAAAACAATATAAGCAATCGGGGGCTTGACATAAGTCATGTGGAAGAGGATAGAATGTGTCGCGATATATACGGAAAACATCGAAAAATCAATCGAATTCTATGAATCATTAGGTTTAATAAAAGTATGGGAAACATTTCAAGACGAAGAAAAACTATGGAAACTTGTTGGCATGAAATTTCCTGAAGGTAATTCAGAGTTAGTATTAAAAAACAATCCTAGTTTGGATTTTACTGAAACTGAAATTGTTGTTGAAGATGTTCAAGAAACCTATGAATCTTTAAAATGTAATCCTGAAGTTAAGTGGATACGCACTCCATTCCCAAATTCTTTAGGTGGTCATGTAGCTGTAATACAAACCCCAGATGGAAATGTTTTTGTTATAGTTGGAAAATAAAACATAATAGATCAAACTGGAAACAACAACCTAAACTGTATCAATTGAAAATTTGAATTCTTATTAACTAGTTATTTGCATGTCTAATTCTATATTTTGTAGTTATACACGGATCAGTAAATAGAAAAAATGGTAGAAGGGTGCTTGTTATCATTGTGTATGTTCATAGTGTTTCATCAACTGTGATATCAGCTTTAAGACACAGTGTTAGTATATCATTATCACCTAATTCGGTGAATAAATTTAGCATAATAAGGTCGATTGGAGCATAAGATGCGAGATTCCTGCGGCAGCAACGGGACAGGTGAGCCTTCACAGGCATTATGGACCAAAGATGCTCATCGCGCACTCCGTGGAAATCGATCATCCTGGTGCAGAATTCAACTCAGGCTCTATTTACTACTTATTCATAGGCAATAAAGTATGCGAAAACAGTCTTTTCTTATGAAAATAGCTGAAGCGGAATGTCTAATACTTTATCGAATATTGTTTAACAGGAGTTTTACATAAAGAAGATATAACGATGAAATGAATGAGAGGATTGAATGAAGTGATAAAAGTTACTAATTTAGGAAAAGTCATAGCTGTCAGTTTAAGTTCTAAACACACATTTAGTAAAGAAAATCGACAAAGTATAAACTTAGTTGAAGGATTAGGTGTTGAAGGAGATGCCCACTTCGGTTCTACTGTTAAGCATCGTTCAAGAGTAGCACAAAATCCGAATCAGCCTAATCTAAGACAAGTGCATTTAATACACACTGAGCTATTTGAAGAATTACGTGACCGTTTTACGATTGAACCTGGACAAATGGGTGAAAATATTACAACTGCTGGAATAAATCTTCTGGAATTGCCTACTGACACGATATTGCATATTGGTGCAAGTGCAATTGTAAAAGTAACGGGTTTACGAAATCCATGTGCTCAAATAGACAATTTTAGACCAGGTCTTTTAAAAGCAGTTTTAGATAATGATGTAGATGGTCATCTAATAAGAAAAGCAGGAATAATGGGGATAATCCTACAGAGTGGCGCAGTTAAAGCTGATGATTGCATCAAAGTAGAATTACCACCAAAGCCATTTAAAAAACTTGAGCGTGTTTAATTTGAGGATTTGCTTCAAAAGGAAGTAGTTGACTGTATATTGTCATTTTTAACCCTTTCTTTTTTTGGCAGAAAAGAATGAACCAACTAGAAAATATACTATTGTAAAAATCACCAATAAGAAAATCAGAAACCCTGCTTGAAAGAAAAGATCAACGATACTCAAAATATATCCCTACCTTTATGATTTTTGGTGAGTGTTAACATGCGATAATTATTACGATGTTGGTATACTATGAGTTGACACGATAGTATAAGAAATCGGACTAATAATTTTGTAAGAAATAAATAAAGATGCTCGTAAAATCAGCAATTCTATTTATCATTATTACATTATTTGGGTTAATTTATAACAAATATTTGCTTAAACAAGTATTCTTAAGTCGCTTCAATCATTTATAAAGTTAGATTTTTGAAGTGTACGTAAGCAGTTACCGAATAGGTTAACATAATATCTATATTGCTCGATGGAATTTTGTATAATTAAAACGACATTGGTAAACATAGGAAGCGGTTTTCTAGCTAGATGTGGAATCCATAGCTGAGTAGCATATCATTGTATCGGGAGGAAAGAAAATGTTTGTGAAAATATATGAATATCATATTAAAGAAGATAAAGAAGAGTTTTTTATAGAAATCCAAAGACAAGTATCGCACATTTATAAAGAAGTATTAAATTGTGAAATTATGTATTTTAAAAATATAAATGATGAAACCAAGTGGATGGAATTGTCTAAGTATAGGAGTGAAGATGAATATTTTAATGGAATCCATAAAATAAATAATGATCCAGATGTTCAAAAACTATTTGAGCACTTTGACTCTTGTTTAGTTCCTGAGAAAAAAGACATTAAAGAAAGTAACTATATATTAAAATTTAAAAGATAAAGTGAAATATTACTAGCTTAAGAAATCGCTTTTGTATAATAGGAATGGACGTAATTGCGTTAACATTAGTCGAGGGAAGTCACCACAACCGCAGTAAAAAGAAACGGGTAGCAACGGGCTCTATACCGATGATAAAAGAAAAAGGGTGTGTGTAGATATAACAGTTTCATTTTCTAATTCCGAAAAAAGCTATATACAGATCGAGCTTTAACTATCATTTTATTATACAGAGAAAAGAGTAGAGAATATAACAAAAGAACAGATTGCATCTGTTCCTTACATTATTCATTATTTTTATCAGCTTTTAACACTTTTTTATTTCTTTTACACCGTTTAGAAAAACTTTTAATGATAAAAAAACCAACAATTAAAGTCAATATATTTAGTGAATCACCGAAATTAATAGATAGACTAAAATGGTTATTCACTTTTATGTCGTTCTTGTTTTTAGTAGTATCTTTTAGCTTCTTTTCCTTGGCATTCATTATTCTACCCCCATATTGTCTAATAATAGTTGATTATATGAACGAATGAATAATTGTATGCGAATATGCATGTGACAAATGACACATTGTTTATCAGTGGTGAAAGTATTGGTCAATCTATCATTTCAAATGAAAGGAAGTAGCTATGTTTTTTTATTTAGGTTCTAATTAAACTATGTTCTAAATGTTCAATAATAAGGTTGATAGCTTCAACAGGTAAATGAAAAATAGTAAGCTTTATTTACAATCGTATGATACTGAGGCCTCTGAAGTTCTAAAAAAACCATGTTCCAAATATTCAATAGTAATTTGAAAGTTAGTTAGTAAGAAAATCAAGTAGCATAACATCTTGATAAATAAAAGGGTAAAAAGAAAAAATTCACAAATTATTATTATCATTAAAATAAATTAAAAAAAAATTACACATTTTTAGAAAAAATTAAATAATATCACTTTATTCCTTCAAACTATAGGAGTAAACTAATTAGGTTAATATAAATGCATATATAGTTGTACATAATAGAAAGATACTTCTTTGATCGCGAGGGAATAGAAATGATTTTTAAAAAGAAAAAGGACAAGTTTGATACTCTTTTAGTGAATATTTCAGAAAATCTAAAACAAGCAGCAGATTATTTTGCGGATTATAAACTAAAAAATATTAGTGATTTAAAAGTATTTACAGAGAAGATGAAAGAATTCGAACATACTGGTGATTCATTTATCCATGAGGTTACGAAAGAATTAAATCAAGCATTTATCACATCTATCGAACGTGAAGATATTCTTCAATTAGCAATGAGCATGGATGATGTACTAGATGGTTTAGAGCATAATGCGGCGTTGTTTGAAATGTATTCGATTATCAATGTTGATGAATATACTCATCAATTGGTGCATGAAATTCAAAATTGTACGTATGAAATTGCTGAGGCGGTTGAATTACTGACTTCCAAAAAATTACCTGAAATTCGTGATCATGCAATTAAAATTAAAGAAATTGAATCAAATTGTGATGAAATTCATCGCCGTAGTATTAAAAATTTATTTACTGTTGAAAAAGATCCAATTCGAATTATTCAATATAAAGAAATATATGAAAGCCTAGAAGAAATCGCTGATTATTGTCAAGGCGTAGCCAATACACTTGAATCAATTATCATGAAAAATGCATAAGGAGTCTAACAGTTATGGATATATTTTTACTAACAATGCTTATTGTAATAGGCGCCTTAGCATTTGATTTTATTAATGGATTTCATGATACAGCGAATGCTATTGCCACTGCTGTTTCAACAAAAGCATTAAAGCCAAAAAGAGCGATTTTACTTGCTGCGACGATGAACTTTATTGGTGCAATGACTTTCACTGGAGTAGCAAAAACAATTACGAAGGATATAGTAGATCCATTCACTTTAGAAAATGGATCAGTAGTAATTCTTGCAGCTTTAATTTCTGCCATTGCTTGGAATTTAATTACGTGGTATTTCGGAATACCAAGCTCATCTTCTCACGCAATAATAGGAAGTATTGCTGGTGCAGCAATAGCAGCATCAGGAATTGGAGCCATTAAACTAGGTGGATTTACGAAAATTATTGAGGCATTAATCTTATCACCAATTTTAGCATTTGCCTTAGGTTATTTAATTTATAGTATTTTTAAGGTCATTTTTAAGAATAATAATCTTCCTAAAACAAATAGACGCTTTAGACATTTACAAATCGCTACGGCTGCCTTACAGTCATACACACATGGAACAAATGATGCACAAAAAACGATGGGTATTATCACGATGGCCTTAATCGCAAATGGATATTTAGAAACATCAGACATTCCATTATGGGTTCAAGTGTCCTGTGCACTAGCCATGGGGTTAGGGACATCAGTAGGTGGCTGGAGAATTATTAAAACTGTAGGCGGTAAAATTATGAAAATCCGTCCTGTAAATGGTGTAGCGGCAGATATGACAGGAGCGAGTATTATTTTTGGTGCGACATTTATCGGCTTACCTGTTAGTACAACACATGTAATTTCGTCTTCTATACTAGGTGTAGGTGCTGCCCATCGATTAAAAGGTGTGAAGTGGGATACAGCTCAGCGAATGCTTATCACATGGGTGATTACTTTGCCGATTTCAGCAAGCATTGCGGCGATTACATATTTAGTCCTTCACTTGTTTATGTGATGTTAGGAATGTTTGAACATTCAGGAATAGAAAATTAAGATAGCGTTTTTTGTGAAATAATTATCAAATGTAGTCATTTGTATTATTTGAATAGAATATACTAAAAAGTTAGGTCATAAAGGATGTACGGGTACATCTTTTGTGGCCTAATTTTTTTATGAATAAATCGGGTAATTTGATTCTTTTCAAGAAGAACGATGATTTCATTAAGTTTTTTATTAATCAATTATGTTTAATACTTCGCAAAATCCTAACTAGAGATAACATCGTTTGCGAATCCATATAATACGAAATTTAATTCAGGGATAAGCTATAAAAATCATATTTTTCTCCGTTGATAAATAGATTGAATTATAATGAACTTTTTTGATAAAGGTGGTGTAAGTATTGTATGAATAATCAACCTATGCAGTTTACTACTGTGAAATCATACGTACCGTATCATAGCGTGTATGATCCTTGTCCACCCATTGGTAAAAAATATTACTCGACTCCACCCAATTTATATATTGGATTCCAACCTCCGAATTTAGAACAATTTTCACCGAAGGAGGCATTAAGAAAAGGTACATTATGGCCGATTTTTTATGATCCATACAAAAATCCATATAAAAAGTAGGTGGGAAATACAATGAATAATCCACTTCCAGAAGAATATTATCAAATATTAGAGGACTTACAGGCAACTGATTTTGTGCTAGTTGAGTTGACGTTATATTTAGACACTCATCCAACCGATCAACAGGCTATTGCCCAGTTTAATGAATTCGCTAAGAAAAGGCATCAAATTCGATATGAATTTGAATCCCGTTTTGGTCCGTTACAGCAATATGGAAATAGTTATTCCGATGCTAAATGGAGCTGGCATAGTTCGCCATGGCCATGGCAAGTATAGGAAGGAGACAGCTATGTGGATTTACGAGAAAAAATTACAATATCCTGTAAAAGTAAGTACATGTAATCCAACCTTAGCAAGATATTTAGTTGAACAATATGGTGGAGCTGATGGAGAATTAGCGGCTGCTTTACGTTACTTGAATCAAAGATACACGATACCTGATAAAGTAATAGGTCTGTTAACCGATATTGGCACAGAAGAGTTTGCTCATCTTGAAATGATAGCGACAATGATCTATAAGCTTACAAAAGACGCAACTCCAACACAACTTAAGGAAGCAGGGCTAGGAGAACATTTTGCTAATCATGATTCTGCACTTTTCTATACAAATGCCTCGGGTGTTCCATTTACAACAAGTTATATTGCTGCAAAAGGAGACCCAATAGCTGATTTATATGAGGATATAGCTGCTGAGGAAAAAGCAAGAGCAACATATCAATGGATTATTGATATGTCAGATGATAAAGACTTAAATGACTCTTTAGCTTATTTAAGAGAACGTGAGATTGTCCATTCACAACGCTTTAGAGAAGCAGTAGAAATTATTAAAGAAGATCAATCTAGGAAAAAGTTTTTTTAATAATTGAATTCTAGATAGAAAAGGGGTCAACTAAATGTTTGACTTCTTTTATTTTGTGCGATTAAAATCCATCTAGTACATCATTCCTCCTCCAAAAGTATTTAATTCATATTTGCTCTAACTTTCATGGTATAGATGATGGTATGATTAAAAGAATGGAAATAAGAGGAAAAGTGAGGGAGTGAAAATTGATGAAGAAGGAAATGAAAATACCGCATAGGATACTTTTAAAACGATTGGCACTCGTATTTGCGGTGCTATTATTAGTGATGGCTACACTTGCAATTGTGGTTTTTTTTGGTTTGTTAGTTCTAGATGCTATCACTCCTAATGATATAAATTATGATTGAGGAGAAAAGTGGACGATTGTAATGGACTTTTACATAGCTAAAATAATTAGTTTTATATAACATTTTTGCTGAGAACTAGAAACATAGTTAGGAAGAGAGAAAAGAAGCTCAAATTTATACTTGAGCTTCTTTTCTCTCTTCATTTTTGTTACCAATAATGCCTGCCCAAAAGCAATAACGTATCCATAATGTAGCTAGAACAATCAATATGATTAATTTTGCTTTAATTGGTAGGAATAACAAAGTCATAATTGTTAGAACGATAAATACGGACATTACAATTAAGTTTTTTTGTTTCTTATTCATATGTACATCCTTTCTTAAGAGGAGTCTCTACTAAGTTATATATTATCACATTATTATATTATTATAATATATTTTGATAAAACTGAAATTTTAATTCCAATCATTTGATAGTGTTCTTGGATAGAAAAGGTTTTAAGGTTAATATTTTAATACACCTAAGGCATCTGCTGTTTTCTGTGCAAACGACAGGGGAGGTTCAACTGATTGAAAATGAACATAAAGGATTGTCGGATTCGTGAATAACCAATGATTATGAACAGCACTTATAATGAGATTGTTTTTCGCAAGTACTTTAACAAATTGAGGTAGTTCATCTTCAAGTACCACAACTTCCCCTAAATTTAAGGCATTACCTTGATTATCCAGAGATTCAAAGGATATTCCAGCGTGTAATTCAGAAGTACTTGGACGTCCTTGGATAGTAACATGTAGATTTCTTTTAAGTTCTATTGAACAGACCCCATGTTGAATTTCCTCTTTGCCATTCACAATTTGAGCGTATTGTTTACATAGTTGATTTATGTTTTGCATTGTAATCACTCCACTTTTTCTACATTTTATGGGGAAAAAACAAAACTAGAACGTGGACATAGGTGATGAATGTTTTGTGAGGTTAATGAGATAACAAGAAAATCTGAATTTATTCTTTACTGCTAAAAAACGTTCACTTTTTTAAGCTAAATCATTATTCATATTTATATGAAAGTAGTAACATAGTAAATGCTACAATTTATCTACACAAAAGGGGATACATCAGAGATGAAAAAGATAGTTTTGGGGCTTATATGTGTTTTAGTATTAATGGGATGTAGTAGTAAATCAAAACTTGTTAGTGAGGATAATAGCCCGAAAACAAATGAAGTAGATTATGATAAATTTTTACACGATTACCTATATAATAAATAGGCTACTTTGATGATTTTACAAATTCATAGTAACATGTAGAAAGATTATGGTTTGCTAGAAAGCATCTTTTTTTACATGCTATTTTGAAATAAGCTCAATCGGAGAGAAAAGTAATGAAATTCTTCGTAAAAAAGAAGCTTATGATTCATTTAATGAGCTTCTTTTTTATTATCATCTTCTAATTTTGCTTTCTTATCAATCACCTTTGACCAAATGGAATAGACGATCCAAAATATGATAACGATAATAAAACCATATGCTTTTTTCGTATCTGGAAGTAAAAGCATAGTGATAATTGTTAAAAATAGAAAAATTGGCATCAAAATCCAATATAATTTTCTCTTCGTCATATGTAGTTTCCTTTCAAAATAAGTTGTTGGATTCTTCTGATTATTATTATTATAATGAAATCTTAATAAAATAGATATTAGATATATCTTATTAACATAATCCTGATCTCTATGCTTATGGAAAAGCAGTACATATCCGGTGTCATAATTATTAATGCTTTTTATTTAAAAACCTGAAATTGTTAAATATTCCCACGGGTGTTATGATTCAAGAAAATAGATGAGGGAGTGTAGTAAATGATCAGTAAAGTTGGTCAAATAATGTTGTATGTTAGTAACCAAGATGAAGCAGTAAAGTTTTGGACAGAAAGAGTAGGATTTAGCATAATTTCTGAAGAAGATAATGGTCAGGGAATGAGATGGATTGAGATTGCTCCATCAAAAAATGCTGAAACAAGTATTATTCTACACAATAAGGAGTTTGTTGCTAAAATGTCTCCTGAATTAAATCTTGGAACACCCTCTTTAATGTTTTTCTGTGAAAACCTAGATCAACTGTATAGCGACTTATCAAATAAAAATATCACTGTTGGAGAAATAGTAAGTATGCCTTCTGGTAGAGTATTTAACTTTGCAGATAACGAAGAAAATTATTTTGCAGTTATCGAAAGAAAGTGAACGATGATTAAGTGAAACAAGAATCGAATTAATCCAATTATTTTTTCATGTGGCGTGGTTTAATATCTTTTCCTTCATAGGATTACCTGCTGTCGTACACATGTTTACTTGTTCTATTTTAGTTTTTTCAAAGTAAAATGATAATCTAGTTAAATCATAAATTATGATCAAATATCTTATTGATAGCAATAAGTAAACATACAAGTTTAACCGAGTAATTTTTTGACAGCAATTCAGATTTAACTCTGAAAGCGAAAAGAGAGAATGTTTTGTATTTAAACCTATAAGGAGATATTAATGGAAATAAGACTTTTACATTCATTAGATACGGAAGAATATCAGAATGTTAGGCTAGAGGCTTTGCAAAACAACCCAGAGTCATTTGCAGCAAGCTATGAAGAAGAAATAGAACATTCTTTAGAATATTATAAGTTCAGATTGAACGAATCTTGTACTTTGGGTGCATTTGATAATAACAAACTAATCGGTGTAGTTTCTTTAGTTAAGGAGTCTAAGCTTAAATTAAAGCATAAAGCTTCTATTTTTGCTGTATATGTTTCTCCTGAAAAACGCGGTTTGAAAATTGGAAAACGACTGATGATTGAGGCCATTAAGAAGGCAAAAGATATGGAAGGAATTGAACAGATTAATTTAAGTGTAGCGGTAAGTAATGAATCGGCAAAGAAATTGTACACTTCTTTAGGTTTTGAAGTGTTTGGTAGAGAGAAAAGAGCATTGAAAATAAATCATATCTATTTTGATGAAGAGTATATGGTTTTGTTTCTTTAAAATAGAATGCTATCGAGATAGCTAGCTTAGATATTTAAAGTGAAGAAAAAAGACTGTTATAGCAGTCTTTTTTCATTTATCAACCCATCTCAAAATTATGTATGGCAGGTAGTACTCATGTCTAAATTACATACGTGTAATGAATATACAATCTTACTATATAGAGAACTAAAATTATAGCATTTAAGAGTATGCATATCACTTTTATGAAAATATTTTTTATACGAAGTGCGTAGGTAATTCCGATTAGCGGTCCAAATACAGTAAACATTCCAACCAATGTTGAAAAGATAGGAAATGTCATTGGTAAAGGATCTTCCGCTATTCTTAATACCTCGCTTGTTAAATATAGTGTCGTACAACTAATAATTATACAAGTAAGGGAGGATAGGAGAGAATTTATTGTTTTCATTGATATAAAACCTTCTCTTAGTATGTAATGTATTCAAAGAAAATTATGAAAGTAAAATGATGTGATTTTTTATTAATTTAGAGAATTATATCTAATGAAATTGATGGATGTATTATAAAAAATTTAAAAAGTGGTGAACAAAATCATTCATAAATTGATGGGTAAAAAATGGATAAGACATCGTCTGTGAAAATTAAA
>NZ_CABKRX010000088.1 GCF_902374955.1 Bacillus massilioanorexius | reverse complement strand
GCCTCTTTTTTAATTTTGTTGTTGATATAGTTTTGCTAGAAGATTTTTTACTTCATTGTAGGTTAATCCTGAGTTGGCATTCTGTCTTTTTACTTCCTCTATATTTGTTCCCACAATCGTCACTTTCGTTTGATTTTTCATAAGTCACCTATAAATTATTATTTTGTTGAGCGATCTCTTTTGAGGCATTGTATAAATTTGCTGCTTCTTGAACACGTAACTCATTAATTGAATGACCAGCGGTTCGTTTATTTAATGCTGAAATGGATTTAGACTTTAATGATTGTTCTTTCAATTACATCACCTCTTAATCATTAGAGTGTTACAAGCTACTAGAAGTAAACAATGTAAATAATGTTATCTGCAAATAGTTTCTCAAAGGGTAAATTTTATTTCGGATTATTCTGATAAAAGAAAGATCTCATGTAACATAGCATTATGATAAAAAAGGAAGGCATATTAAATGTTTAAATGAAGAAGTTATTAATAAAAAAGCAAGTGAATAGAGGATATAGATGAAGAAAAATTTGCAAAAGGTAAGTAAAATGTGTTTGTTGAGCATAGCATCGATACCACTAATAATGACACTCGGAAATAGTATGCTTATTCCCGTATTACCAATTTTGGAGAAGAAGTTACATATTACTTCTTTTCAATCAAGTCTATTTATTACAAGTTATTCATTGGCGTCTATCTTACTTATCCCAATCGCTGGTCTTCTTTCAGACAAATATGGCAGGAAAAAGATTATTTTACCGTGTTTAATAATTGTCATTATTGGAGGGTTAATATCTGGTGTAGCAGCCTGGAAGATGAATCAATCGTATTGGACGATCATAATAGGAAGGCTATTACAAGGAGTTGGAGCAGCGGGTGCTGCACCAATCGTTTTACCTTTAGTAGGTGATTTATATCCGCGAGATGAGGATGCTAGTGGAGCTCTTGGGATTATCGAGACATCCAATACATTTGGAAAAGTATTAAGCCCTATTTTAGGGGCTGTTTTTGCTGCGATTATATGGTTTTTACCGTTTTACTTCATTTCATTACTTAGTTTGATTTCATTTCTATTAGTCCTTTTTTTTGTAAAACCGTCAAGAAAGCCAAAAAATATGAAGCTGAAAGCCTTTGTGAAAAATGCCAGATCTATTTTTAAAATAGAAGGGAACTGGTTATTCTCCCTATTTTTAGTAGGTGGTTTTGCAATGTTTATCCTTTTTGCTCTACAAGTATTTCTATCTAATCAATTAGAAACAGTGTATCATCTTCATAATATTAAGAAAGGTTTAGTTTTAGCGATTCCATTGATATTTCTGTGTGTTGCTTCTTTAGTAGGAGGACATTTAATTAAAGGAAATAAGCAAAGAATGAAAAAGATGATTCTAATGGGATTAGTCCTTCAAGCTATCTCACTCCTGTTTTTTAGAGAGGATTATTCTATTTTCATTTTATTATTTTTGTCTTCTGTTATTGCTGTGGCAATCGGGTTTCTCCTACCTACGTTAGATGCTTTAATTACAGAAAATATTCAAAAGGAACAAAGAGGAGTTATTACCTCGTTTTATAGTTCGGCAAGGTTTATTGGTGTGGCAATTGGCCCACCTATAATGTCCATGTTTTTAACAAAAGCATTGCTAATTCCAGCGATCTTTCTTGCTACTTTTAGTTTTATGTTAGTAATCCTTGTAGCTAAAAACATTCAAGTGGATGAAGAGTGTTAAGTAAATGAGTGATAAAAGAATAAAGATCCATTCGATGGAAGTTATTCCAAATATGTTTTTGGAATACGAATCCGTTGGAGGGTCTTTTTGACATGCAATGAAGTTAAATGAATATGACTAATACACTTATAGAGTTATTCTTCTGTATTAACACACAAACTGTTTTATGACAAACTTACGAATTGAAATCTGTATTTCTTTTTTTGATAATGAAAACCCTGTATTCATCATGGTTTTAAACGGTATTAATGTAAAAACTTTCAAAAAATAGAAAAAATTTTATAAAAAGTAGTGACAAAAGGAATTAATATGTTATACAATACAAGAGAAATAAAAATAACTGTATTATAACAATGTTGAAGCAGGTTTATTTTGTTTAAATAAGTTTACAAGATGAATGAATCAAGGTTTTACATATTTCAAAAACGAAACCTAGAAGTGTTTTTGAAATTTTCAAAATATAAAGATAATATTTGGAGGGGAATTCAAATGAGAGAAGAAAGAATTCAAGCATTAGAACAAAGTTGGCAAAATGAAGAGAGATGGAAAGGGATTACTAGACCATATAGTGCTGAAGAAGTTATTCGTTTAAGAGGTTCACTGGATATTGAGCATACACTTGCACGTAGAGGTTCTGAAAAACTTTGGAATCTAATTAATACAGAAGATTTTGTAAATGCTCTTGGTGCTTTAACAGGAAATCAAGCAATGCAACAAGTAAAGGCCGGATTAAAAGCGATTTATTTAAGCGGATGGCAAGTAGCTGCTGATGCAAACCTTTCAGGTCATATGTATCCAGACCAAAGTTTATATCCAGCTAACTCTGTACCACAAGTTGTAAAACGTATTAATCAAGCTTTACAACGTGCTGATCAAATTCACTTCATGGAAGGAAATGAGGAAATCGATTGGTTTGCACCAATTGTGGCAGATGCTGAAGCTGGCTTTGGTGGACAATTGAATGTATTTGAATTAATGAAAGGCATGATCGAAGCTGGAGCATCAGGCGTGCACTTCGAAGATCAACTTTCCTCAGAGAAAAAATGTGGTCACTTAGGTGGTAAAGTATTACTTCCAACACAAACAGCTGTTAAAAATTTAATTTCAGCTCGTTTAGCTGCTGATGTTATGAGTGTTCCAACAGTCTTAATTGCTCGTACTGATGCGGATGCAGCAGATTTAATCACTAGCGATGTTGATCCTGCTGATGCACCATTTATCACTGGCGAACGTACTCCAGAAGGATTCTACCGTACTAAGGCTGGTTTAGATCAAGCAATCGCTCGTGGTCTTGCTTATGCACCATATGCTGACTTAATCTGGTGCGAAACTTCTGTACCAAGTCTTGAAGATGCAAAACGTTTTGCAGATGCAATCCATGCGAAGTTCCCTGGTAAACTATTAGCTTATAATTGCTCACCATCATTTAACTGGAAAGCTAAATTAGATGATGAAACAATTGCAAATTACCAAAGAGAGCTAGGGAAAATGGGTTATAAATTCCAATTTGTTACATTAGCTGGTTTCCATTCATTAAATCATGGAATGTTCGAATTAGCTCGTAAATACAAAGATCAAGGTATGGCTGCATATTCAGAACTACAACAAGCTGAGTTTGCTAGTGAAGTAAATGGCTATACTGCAACAAGACATCAACGTGAAGTAGGTACTGGCTATTTTGATGAAGTAGCTACAATCGTATCAGGTGGCACATCTTCAACTACAGCTTTAAAAGGTTCTACGGAAGCAGAACAATTCCAAACTGTAAAGTAATTAGAAAAGCGCAAGCGCCCGATTAGCTCCGTATGGACTGGAGCCCACCGACTGAGATAAAGGAAACACGAAGAGCCGGTAGGCGATTCGATGTTGACTTATCGTAGGGAGGTTGGCGAAGTACACTAGGAGCTGGATGCTGGAGCTAGCCAGCAAACTTGATCCAAAATTATATACATTCTTATCTTTTTAGAAAAAATAGAAATATGTCTCTCTACATTGTAAATGTAGAGAGACACAATTTAAATATAGGAGGAAATATAAATGAAAAATCAACCAAAAACGGAATATTATAAAATTTCTACAGAAAAAAGTTGTCCAGAGTGTGGTGCGACTATTCATATTAGCCAGGAATGCTATTTAATGGAATGCGATCGTTGTTTATCTAAGAAGCAAGAATGTTAAGGCGGGGCCAAAGACCTCGTCTTTTTTTTGTTTAAATAAATGATCGTACCTGTTTCTGAAAATTCATTTAATATATGTTTAGATTTTAGTAGTTTGGAGAAATAATAGTTATGTCAAAATAATTTAATTGTTTTATTTTAATGAGATTATGTGTTTGAAAGTATTGGATTGTTTTAGTTAGACCTTTGGTTGATGTTGCAAACATTCACTATTCTTATCTTTATAAGGCTTAAAAAGGAGATGGTTTTAATGTCTCATCATAACAGTAAAGAAGAAAAATCAACAGCAAATTTAATAAATATGAGCGAGATTGTAGAGCTACAATCGAAAGCTGTTTTTGATTATATGAATGTGACGGAAAATGGTTTAACGAAGAAGGAAGCGGAAGCTCGCTTACTTGTTTATGGAAGAAATAGTATAAAGAGTAAAAAATTATTTCATCCAGTAAGAATGCTACTTATGAAATTTGTAAACGTATTGGCGATTATGTTGTGGGTTGCAAGTATTTTAGCATTTATTTCAGGAACACCTTTATTGAGTTATGTTATTTGGAGCATTATTTTTATTAATGCTGTTTTTTCTTTTGTACAAGAAAGAAAAGCAGATCAAGCATTGCAGGCACTTTCACAAATGATTCCTAACAATGTGAAAGTATGTAGGGATGGTGAAGTAATAGTTAAGACTGCAGATGAGCTAGTTCCAGGTGATGTTATTCATTTAATGGCAGGAGATAAAGTTCCTGCAGATATTCGCGTTGTTTTTTCTCATAATTTATTTGTTGATAATTCGATGTTAACTGGTGAATCGGTTCCGGTAAATCGTGATGAAGTGTGTGAGGATTTGCAAGGTGACATTATCAATAGTCGTAATTTATTGTTTGCAGGTACATCTATTACAGGTGGCGATGCAAAAGGGGTCGTTTTAGCCACTGGAAAGAACACACAATTAGGTAATATTACACAAACAACTGCAACAATTACGAAAGGAAAAAGTTCATTAGAAATTCAAATTCAAAGAATAACAAAAGTGTTATCTATCATTGCTGGTGTAATCGGTATTTTAGCTTTTAGTATTTCTTTATTTGTAAGTAATTTTACTGTAAATGCAGCTTTAATCTTTGCAATAGGTATTATTGTGGCAAATATTCCAGAAGGTTTAATGCCAACAGTAAGTTTATCTTTGGCACTCAGTGTGCAACGAATGGCTAAAAAAAATGCGTTAGTAAGAAAACAATCAGCTGTAGAAACATTAAGTAGCACAACAGTCATTTGCACAGATAAAACAGGGACACTTACACAGAATAAGATGTTTGCTAAGAGAATATGGACAGCAGATGGAATCATTGAAATAGATGGGGACGGCTACGGTAAAGCAGGGAAGTTAACAGGTATTAACAATCAAAATCGAGAAACAATAGAACGATTGGTTGCAGCTACAGCGATTTGTTCCGATACTATTATTCGTACTAGTCATGAAGATGAAAGTAAGTGGAAAATAATTGGTAATCCCACCGAAGCGGCTATATTAATTGCTGGACAAAAGTTTGGTATGGATATAGATGAAGTGAAAAATCAATTTGAACGGACTAAAGTAGTCCCTTTTAGTTCTGATACGAAAACAATGACAGTTATGGCAAAAAACAAGAAAAGTCCATTTTTTAAACTAGATTATGTGATCAATTTCACTAAAGGAGATCCAGTAAAAGTCCTTAGCTATTGTCGTTATATTTTTAAAGAAGGAAAAAAATTGAAGTAACTACAAAAGAAAAAGAGCGTATACAGATAGTGAACAATCAGATGGCAAAAGAAGGATATCGTTTATTGGCTATAGCCTATTCTGAACAAGATCAAGAAAGTGAAGGATCAAATGATTTAATTTTCCTTGGTTTAGTTGTTATGTATGACCCACCAAAAGAAGGAGTTCGAGAAGCGGTTGAAGATTGTTATCGAGCAGGCATTAAGGTAACAATTGTAACGGGTGATTATAGCTTAACGGCTGCTGCAATTGCTAAGCAAATAGGCATCGTCAAGGATAAATATGTTGCCATTACTGGAGCAGAGGTAGAAAGCTTGTCTAAGCAACAATTAGCTAAAAAAATAGATACGGCACTGCCTGTTATATTTGCACGCACTACACCAAAGGACAAACTGAAAATAGTTGAAACGTATCAAAGTCTTGGGCATGTAGTTGCATCAACAGGTGATGGTATTAACGATGTTTTAGCTCTTCGTAGGGCTGACATTGGTATTTCGATGGGGAAAAATGGTTCGGATGCAGCGATTGAATCTTCTGATGTTGTATTATTAGATGATCATTTTGCAACGATTGTGGAAGCGGTCAAAGAGGGACGTGCCATTTATAGTAATATTCAAAAATTTATAACATACATCCTTGCTTCCAATATTCCTGAAGTATTACCTTTTTTATTGATGGGTATTTTCAATATACCGTTGGCTTTAACCGTATTACTTGTCTTAGCAGTTGATTTAGGAACTGATTTACTTCCAGCTATATCACTAGGTGAAGAAGAACCAGATGATGATATTCTTGATGGTCCGCCAAGAAGCCGGAATAGTAATATTTTAGATAGACATGTATTGCTTCGTTCTTATGCCTTTTTAGGTGTAATTGAAGCGATGATGTTGTTTGCAATGTTTTTCTTTACTTGGAACCATTTTGGATACACATTTGCAGAGGTTCGTTCATTAACGTTTTCAATTGTCGATGGTTCAGCTAGTGAGCATGTTAAGTATGTTTATCAATATGCGATTACGATGGCTTTTGGGTCGGTTATTGCTTGCCAAATTGGCAATGTCTTAGTTTGCCGTTCTCAACGTCAATGCTTCTATAAAGCATTAAAAAAGAAAAACCCTTTAATGCTATGGGGTATTGGAATAGAGATTGCATTATTTTTGGTTATTGCGTATGTTCCGTTTATGCAGACATTATTTGAAACAACAGGACCTAAACTTCATCATTTAGCTTTATTGTTAGTTTGTCCATTCGTTTTAATTTCGCTTGAAGAAACTCGAAAATGGTTTGTTAGAAGAAAACAACTTAAAGAAAGAATGGCTTGTTAATTAATTCTTGTCAAAATAAAGAAGTTCCAGAAATATAAATCTTTAGTTTTGGTGGAGAAAATCTAAATAACGAGCTAAATAACATTTTAATTTACAGGTTAATTAGCACAGCAAACGACGCGCAAATGGCTCAGAGTTTCTATATGGCTCTGAGCTTTACTTTTGTATGGGGCAATTCAATTAAGGCTCCAATATACAATTGTTTTATGGTTTCATTCTTTTGATGGATAAGAAACCAATGATGGCAACTATAATATGGGTCAGTAAAAAAGTATAAACATTAAAATATATACTATTTGTATACTGATTAAACCAACCAAAGCGATAAATTCTAGAGTCAGGATTAGAAGGTGTTCCTCCCAAAGCAATTATCAGTTCACTTGTATAACTTACGATTGGGAATATCAATAATACACAACATATGAATGAGATGGATAAAAAGAATATTCTTTTTATCCTGTTCATTGTATTGTATGATATTTCTTTTGACAGTTTATAAGTTAAGAAATAACTCGTGATAAAAAGAGGTGATAAAAGAAGTATAATCAACATACCGAGATTTCCATTGCCTGAAATGACATCAGGTTTAATCGTAAATGTATTTTCTATGAGATAGAAACCAAGAAATGAAAGCAGAATACTTATGACCCAAGAAATATATATATTTTTCAAAATACCACCTCTTTTAACTAAACGATCCTGCTCGTTAACGGTATAGGAACTGCTTATTTTAGTTCTTATTTTAACATAAATTACCTATTCGTTTTGTTGCTTTTTGGTTGTTTTCGCATACTTTTGTTGTCTATGAACAAGGATTGAATATAGGCTAAAATTGAATGGCGTTTCATGATGCTCGCTTTCCGCGGGCGTGCCGAGAAGTCTCATCTATCCCACTGCTTCCACAGAAGTCTCCGAGTATAATACCTTTGCGGTTTTATACTTGACTGTCAATTCTCCTGTTTCTCCACGTATCTAAACTTTTTACCGAAATATGGTACTTCTTTTTTGGCGACTTTCTGAGTGAATAAGTTTCCATTAATTATTACTTTCCCAAATTTGAGAAATACTACATACTATACTTCTACATAGATAGATCACCAGTTTTAAGGAGGATGCAAATTGTCTAAGAAGACGGTTGAAGATATTATTGAACAAGGGATTTATGGAGTTAAGGAAATAAACCCTGATGAAAGAAGAAAATTTCTTGGAACGTTACGTGAGCGAATTGTTATTGCTTTAACTGCACCTCAGGTACGTGAGAAAAATGTTCAGACAGAGCTAGATGAAGAAATGAGAAAGAATAAGCAGGCAAAGTTATACTTGAATGGAAATGTTGATTATTCGTATTTATCTAAATATATACAAAAAGCCAAATCGTATAATATTACTTTTACAATAGTGAATAATAAAGAACATAATAGTGAAATAGGTTTAGTCCTCGCATATGATTATGCCATCGATAAAGAAAATATTTTCTTGCAAAATGAAAGTAAAGGGAATAACTCTCCTATAAAACAACCTCAAAAAAGTGGATTTTCTTTTTTAAAAAAGATCTTTGCTAAAAAGTAATCTAATCAACTTGTATAGTAAGATATAATTTACCTTCTAGCTTGTTATATATTCTTTGTAATGAATTTGAAATATTAATAATGTGTAAATGATGAAAATGCGGGTATATATAGTTAAGCAAGCAAAGGAGGATGTTAATAATGAAAACGAAAAAAATGTTTAAAGTAGGAATCGGATTAGCAGGTGCTATTGGATTATCAACTATTTTAAAAGATAAAAAAAACGAGAACAACTTTTCAATTATTATCAAAACTCAAAAAATAAATGGGTAGCCGTATTAAATTCAAATAGTACGACTTCGCAAAGGGATTTAGTTGAAAAAGCTGGAAATCCAAATCCTTACGATACACAGGATAATAAGATGGTTGATGAAGGTGCGCTATATGGCGTCAAGTATTACAATAAAACCAAACAAACTAGTTAACATATGAAAAAGATCATAAGAAAAAGCCTTGTCAATTTTGATAAGGCTTTTTCTATTAGGATGTTTTCGCATACTTTGTTACTTATGAATAAGTTAGTGAATATAGGCTGCCCTGAATTCCGCTCTAGGTGTCTCACTTTTTACGCTCCGCTTGTCTTTTTAATATTCATTTTATTCACTCAACTTATTTTTATTAAAATGACAATTGTCATATCAATTCATGACATTACTTACTAAAGGTATGAGTGTTTTTTTCATACAATTACATTAGAAATGAGATCATAGATCAAAATAAAAAAGGAGAGATATAGATTGGGAAATGTTGTTTCTTTTCAAAATGTAAGCAAAATGTTTAAAAATCATCAAGCTGTTCGAGAGGCTTCATTTAAGATTTCTGAAGGAGAAACAGTGGCGATATTAGGTCCTAATGGTGCGGGGAAATCTACTACCATTTTAATGATGTTAGGTTTGTTAAGAGCAAGTAAAGGAAGGATTGAAGTGTTCCAACAACAATCTTTTGATCAAGCGGTAAAAAACCGCATCGGAGTTATGCTTCAAGAAGTGAGTGTGATAGATTCTTTAAAGGTGAAAGAAATTTTACAATTATTTCGTTCTTATTATTCTAATCCCTTATCACTTGAGCAGTTAATGCAATATACTGGCTTCGATAGTAGTGAAATAAACAAGTTCGCACATAAGCTATCTGGTGGTCAAAAGAGGAGATTAAGCTTTGCTTTAGCGTTAGCTGGTAATCCAGATATTTTATTTTTAGATGAACCTACAGTCGGTATGGATCTTTCATCTCGGAAAAATTTTTGGGAGACCATAAAGCAACTGAAGAAGAGTGGTAAGACCATTATTTTTACTACGCATTATTTGCAAGAAGCTGATGATGTTGCTGAACGTATTCTTTTATTCTCAAAAGGGCGCATTATTGCCGATGGGTCACCGACTTCTTTAAAAACAAGGCTTTCAAAAAAGTTGTTATCATTTGATAAGAACGACAACATTTCTTTAGAAATCTTAAAAAAGAGTGTTGTTATTACAGAATTATATGAAAGTAATAATCGTATATATATTGTTGCAGAAGACTTAGATTTGGTATTAAAACAATTGTTTGAGATGAACCTACCTTTGAAAAACATTAGAATTGAACAAGGAAGGTTAGAGGAAGCATTTGAAAATTTAACGATGGAAGGGGAGGGAAAAGAATATGCATAGTTTATGGATGCAATGTAAATTTGAAACAATAAGAATTCTACGAAATCCTTATTATGTTTTTTGGTCATTATTCATTCCAATCCTATTCTATTTTCTTTTCACTAAAGTGTTCACCTTTGAAAATCCAAATATCACTAATTATAAAGCGCATTTATTAATGTCTATGACAACTTTTAGCGTTATGGGTTCTGGAATCATGACATTGGGCATTCGTTTAGTAGAAGAAAGAAGTAAAGGATGGCTCCTTTTTATGCAAACGACACCTTTATCTCCCAAAGTCTACTTTTTTTCCAAAATGTTTAGTCAGTCCATCATTCATATCATTTCAGTAGTAGTCATATTTTTTGTAGGTGGAGTGGTTAATTCCGTAGCTCTTTCTTTTAGTGAATGGTTGTTTGCCGGAATCTGGATTATTATAGGCTCACTACCTTTTTTAGCTATTGGAACATTAATAGGAACCATTAAACGTGTGGATACTGCAACAGGGATAAGTAATGTTCTATACATGGCTCTAGCTATGACAGGTGGTATGTGGATGCCAATCGAAATAATGCCATCGTATATACAAAAAGTTTCTGTTTGGCTCCCAGCCTTTAATCTCGGTAATGGTGCTTGGGCAATAGTTAGTGGAAGCGCTCCAGAATTTAAAAATGTGTTGATACTAATAGGATATTTATTCCTTTTTATGTTACTATCTAGCTATATTAGGAGAAAACAAAACGCGGTGGTGTGACTATGTGAGATTTTTATTCAGAAAATTCGAATTATTCCCAAAAAGATATGGATTTTTACCGTATATATTTCTTGTCTATATTTTCTTTCCTTTGTATTATATATCGTTTGAACATGGCTTGAAACTTATTATGGGATATTTTTTAATCCTCATTTTTCTTCTTTCTTATCGTCAACTATATTTTGTTACAGGATCTAGAATTTATGACGTTTGGTTGTTTGTGCAAATTACTCTGATATTTATACTCTCAGTCTTTTATAATAGCTATCATATTTTTTTAGGATTCTTTCCAGGAAATTTTATTAGCTGGTATAAAGATTGGAAAAGAGTTGCGCTGGGCATCGCTTATTTGGCTTTTAGTATTATTTGCCCAGTATTCATCCGTTACGATGCTTTCCAAGATGATCTCTTATTTTTAGTACCGTTCATCATTATCATGTTAATTTCTCCATTAGGATTTCGATCAATGAATAGTAAGATGGAATTACAAAGACAACTTAAAGAAGCAAATGAACAAATTAACGAGTTAATAAAACGTGAGGAACGATTAAGAATTGCACGTGATTTACATGATACACTTGGCCATACATTATCCTTAATTACCTTAAAAAGTCAGCTAGTTGAAAAATTAATTCAAAAGGATAGTGAAAGAGCGAGGCTTGAAGTAAGAGAAATTGAAAAAACCTCAAGAGCAGCCTTATCTCAAGTACGAGAACTCATTTCAGATATGCGGATGATTTCTGTTCGAGAGGTATTGAATGAAGTTCAATCTATATTAAGTGCAGCTAATATTAGTTATCATTTTATAGGGGATACACATCTTCAACACGTGTCCCTACTAACGCAAAATATTTTGAGTATGTGTATAAAGGAATCAGTCACTAATATTGTGAAGCACAGCCATGCTACAAAGTGTTCCATACAAATGGAGCAGCTGATTGGTGAGGTCAAAATTATCGTTTCGGATAATGGTAAAGGCTTCAGCAATCCATTTGTAATGGGTAATGGCTTACTGGGGATGGAAGAACGTCTTCAAATGATTGATGGTACATGGTCTATTGGTAATAACAATGGAACAAGTGTTACTATTTCGATCCCAGTTATATTACAAGAGGGGAAGATAGTCTATGATAATCAAAATTGTAATAGCAGAGGATCAAAAAATGCTTCGAGGAGCACTTTCTTCTCTTCTTGATTTAGAGAATGATTTACAAGTTGTTGGCCAAGCAGCCAATGGAATCCAAGCGATTAAGTTAATAGAACAGTTACATCCTGATATTTGTTTAGTAGATATTGAAATGCCAATTATGAATGGACTAGAAGTTGCCGAAGAATTAAAAAGAATAGGTTCGGCGTGTAAAGTAATCATTCTGACAACTTTTGCTCGTCCTGGATATTTTGAACGTGCTGTAAAGGCAGATGTTTATGGATATCTATTAAAGGATGGTTCTAGTGATGAGCTAGCAGAATATATTCGCCAGGCTGTAGAAGGGAAAAGACAGTATGCATCTGAATTAATAATTGGATCAATGAAGAAGGATAATCCATTAACAGAAAGAGAACAAGAAATATTGCTGATGGTTTCAAAAGGCAAAACAACGAAGGAAATATCTCTGATATTGTATTTATCGAATGGAACAGTAAGAAATTATATTTCAGAAATAATCAGTAAGCTTGGTGCGAAAAATCGTATTGAAGCCATTTCAATTGCAGAAGAAAAAGGTTGGATATAATATTTTACTATAAGTATATAGAAAAAAGGGCCATGCTCCTTCAATTAAAAGTTAGAGGATAAATGAAAACATCCAACAAGTAAAGATTCACTTTATCATATCTTAATAATTATGGTAAAATGACAATGTTGAAAAATGAAACTACGATATGTTACAGATTTAAGGAGAGAATATCATAATGGAAAAAGTTCTTGTTTTTGGTCATAAAAATCCTGATACAGATACAATTTGCTCAGCAATTGCATATGCACAATTAAAGCAACAAATTGGAGTTCAAGCAGAAGCTGTAAGATTAGGTGATGTGAATGCGGAAACTCAATACGCACTTGATTATTTTAAGGTAGAAGCGCCAAGATTAATTGAAACAGCTGCAAATGAAACAAATGCAGTCATTTTAGTCGATCATAATGAGCGTCAACAAAGTGTGAGCGATATAGATCAAGTAAAAGTTTTGGAAGTAATTGACCATCACCGTATTGCAAACTTTGAAACAAGTGATCCTTTATATTATCGTGCTGAACCAGTTGGATGCACAGCTACGATTCTTTTGAAAATATATAAAGAAAAAGGAATCCAAGTATCAAAAGAAGCGGCAGGTTTAATGCTATCTGCCATTATTTCTGATTCTTTATTGTTTAAATCACCTACTTGTACAGATGAAGATGTTGCGGCAGCAAAAGAGCTTGCTGAAATTGCGGGAGTAGATGCTGAAGTATATGGTTTAGAAATGTTAAAAGCAGGAGCTAATTTATCAGATAAAACAAGTGCAGAACTGATTTCAATTGATTCTAAAGAATTTCCAATGGGTAATTACAAAGTAGAGGTTGCACAAGTAAATGCCATTGATGTGAATGAAGTATTGTCTAATCAAGAAGATTTAGAAAAAGCAATCCATGCTGTTATTGATGCTAAAAACTTAGATTTATTCTTACTTGCTGTTACAGATATATTAAATAGTAACAGTAAGGTTTTAGCTGTTGGAAAAGAAGCAGCAGCCGTTGAGGAAGCTTATAATGTTAAACTTGAAAATGGCACAGCTCTTTTAGAAGGTGTTGTTTCTCGTAAGAAACAAATTGTTCCAGTATTAACAGACATTTTTGTAGCTAAAAACTAAAAAAGCAGCTCAAGTAAATGAGGTCCATCAGACTGTAGACAAACACGAATAGATTCGAGTTTGTTTACAGTCTTTTTTCTTTTTGTAAGATAGAAAGATAAATACGACCGTTGATTTCCGCTCCGAGCGGACGCTATCCATGGGCTGGACCATAGCCACTTCATTAGCTGCTCTCAGTCCAGAATCTCGATTTTCTCTCTTTTACTACAAGTTGCCTTTTTGAAGCAGCTCAAGTAAATAGAAGCTGCTTTTTTATAGAACAACTGTTGTTTTTAAAAAAGCTTGGTGAATAAAATGAGCACAAAACGGTGGATAGGGGAGTGGGGTACAAGACTGTTGTAGAATCAAAATGTAACTGCAACTAATTTACACTTTTTGTTCCTAGTCATTACAGTAGGCAAAAATAACATATAGAAAAATACTCGACTCAAATCACTAAGATTACGTTCATTATTAGTATTACATTCTTTTTTTACATGAAATCCATCCACGATTATGATATTTTAAAAGTAAGGAAGATTTTTATGGATACAATGAACTAAAAGGTAGGCTGTTTTCAGAAAGAATTTTGTTTTTAAATAAATTTTTTGAATATGCAATCAGCATAAAAAAAGGTTGGTTGATTGGAGTGTACAATGTAAGACTTCCAGAACCAAATTCAACCTACATTCACTACTATATATTAAAAACAAAGTATGTGAATACGCCATAAGGAAAGACAACAGTATCTCTCAATGGAGTTGAACACGATGAAAATAACATGGAACGAAGAAGCGAAAAAAAGATTAGATGCATTGATTGATGGTAAAGAGGGCTATGTAAAGCTTATTTATGATAGTGAAGATTGTGGTTGTGGAGATGATGAAATTACAACACTATGGTACATAGGAGAACCAGAGGGAAATGAAGAATGGATAGAATCGAATATTGGTAAAATGCTTGTTGATCGTGATAAAACGGTCTATTTAGAAGATGAAATGGAGATCGCTTGGGTTAAAGATTACAATTGTTTTCGTTTAAAGAATTCAAATGGCATCATTAATCCTTTTATGAAATTCTACAATTGGATTAAGTAGGCAATCTCATTAAAACCTGTGACGTAGCCCAATAGTTTCATGATGATGTTGCATATACATAACATGAACTATGAAAATGGGAGGCATGAGAATGAATGCTCAGTTAGTGTCATATGATTCCTATTACCCAACAGGATTTTATGAAGATATGAGAATTCGTCCAGAGTTTGGAGGTAGACCAGGTTGGGAATGGGATCAGTCTAGGTGGGGATTTGGCGGCTTTGGCTTACCATTCCTAGGTGGTCTTGCTATAGGGACGTTATTGGCTGGTCCTCTTGGAGCGTACGGTGGATATCCTTACCCATATTCCTATCCGTATTATTATGGTACCCCATATGTTTATTAAACAGCTAGATTTATTCGCTTTATAAATAATAGGGAATTCTTATTAATATTTAGTTTGATTGAAGTGTACTAGGTGTATTACCACAGGCAACACTGTGCGCCGAGGATGCTCACAGCCTGTCTAAAGGAAAGTGAGTATCCTCGGCACATAGAATTCATGCTATATTCGAGCACATATTAAGAGTAGGTAGCAAAGTTTGCTTAAAAGTCTATTTTAAAGAAATATTTTGAGGCGTGAAATTTAGCATGTAAAAGCTGTTTTTCTAATTGTTATATTGATATAATAATAGCGGATAGATATTATTTTAAAACAATTTATTTGATTTTTTTATATTTATTCCTTGATACATAGCAAAGGTAGGAGTAAAATAACTTTTATCATATTTTTCTGATAATTAAAATATAATATTGTTTAGTAAGTAAAGGAGCTATAAATATGAGTGAGAAAAGTATTGAAATTATTTTAAGTAATAACAAAAAACAAAAACCAAAAGATGAAACATTGCAATTTGGTAAGGTATTTACAGATCATATGTTTGTAATGGATTATACTGAAGGTCAAGGATGGCATGACGCTAAAATTGTTCCTTATCAACCGCTAACATTAGATCCTGCATGTATGGTGTTCCATTATGGGCAAACAGTATTTGAAGGAATGAAGGCATATAGAACAAAAGAAGACAAAATAGTTCTTTTCAGACCTGAGAAAAACTTTGAACGTTTGAATTTATCGAATGAACGTTTATGTATTGCTCAATTAGATGTTGAACAAGCTATGAATGGATTAAAAAAATTAATCGAAATTGATAAAGATTGGGTTCCTCATTCTCAAGGGACATCACTATATATTCGTCCATTCATCATTGCAACTGAACCATTTTTAGGTGTAAATCCTTCAAGTAGATATAAATTTATAATCATTATGTCACCAGTTGGTGCATACTACAAAGAAGGAATTAACCCTGTAAAAATTGCTGTTGAAAATGATTATGTACGTGCAGTAAAAGGTGGTACAGGTACAGCTAAAACAGGTGGTAACTATTCTGCTAGCTTGAAAGCTCAAGAAATGGCAAGTGCGAATGGCTGTTCACAAGTTTTATGGCTTGATGGTGTTGAAAGAAAATACATTGAAGAAGTTGGAGCAATGAACGTATTCTTCAAAATTAATGGAGAAATTGTAACACCTATGCTTAACGGTAGTATCTTACACGGTATAACTCGTGCCTCTATTATTGAATTATTAAAACATTGGAATCTCCCAGTTAACGAACGTCGCGTTTCAATAGCTGAAATTTTTGAGGCTAGTGAAAAAGGACAGTTAGAAGAAGCTTGGGGAACTGGTACTGCGGCAGTTATTTCTCCAATTGGTGGGTTAGTTTGGGGAGATAAATCGATTGAAATCAATGACAACAAAACAGGCGAATTATCGCAAAAATTATATGATACATTAACAGGTATTCAAAACTGTGAAATCGAAGATCCATTTGGTTGGGTACAAGAAGTAGTTGTGAATGCTTCGGCAAATGCATAATGAATAAAAAGAAGCGATCTTATGTTTAGGTAAGATCGCTTCTTTATTTATTTGCACATTCAGTTGAAGCTAGTATAAAAAATAATTCAACATAAAGTGAAGGTGATGCCCCAAAATATGATGGAAAATCACTTTGGGGCATCACCTTTGTTTATTTATGAAATAGTTGATGTAGCTGAAGCTTGTTCTTTGAAATATCGTCAAGAGTATATTCATCTAATACTTTTAAAAAGGCAAACAATGCTTGATTTAATACACCTTTAAGAGTGCAAATGGACGTAATCGGGCATCCACTATGATCGCTAGAGAAACATTCTACAATATTGAAGTCCTCCTCGGTTTCTCTTACTAGTTTTCCGATATTAATATCTTCTGGTTTCATTGCTAATCGAATACCACCATTTCGACCTCTAATTGTTTCGATATAGCCTAGCTTACCAAGATTATAAATGATTTTCATCAGATGATTTTTAGATATATGATAGGCATCAGCAATATCTTGGATGGTACTTAATTCGTTATTATGGATATTTAAATACAGTAATACTCTTATAGAGTAGTCAGTATAACTTGTTAATTTCATGTCAAATATTCCTCACTAAAAAAAGCAATTATTTATTTTAATAGTAACATACGATTCGAAAATTGGACACATTTGATAATAAAGATGTATTTTAAATATTGCTTTTAGAAATATGGTTTCTTATAATAAAGATGTATTTAGAATACTTGTTTAGGGAAGAGGAGAAGTTATGCTATCACAAAAAACAATTGATATCGTGAAATCAACAGTACCAGTACTAGAAGTACACGGAAATGAAATTACTAAAGCGTTTTATAAAAACATGTTTGAAACACATCCACAATTACTTAACATTTTTAATCAAGCGAACCAACAAAAAGGTAGACAGCAAACAGCATTAGCAAATACAGTTTATGCAGCAGCGCAGTACATCGATCAATTGGAGGTACTACTTCCAGCTGTTAAACAAATTGCACATAAACATAGAAGTCTAGTAGTTAAACCGGAGCATTACCCGATTGTTGGGGAACATTTATTAAAGGCCATCAAGGAAGTTTTAGGTGATGCTGCTACTGATGAAATTATCGATGCTTGGGGTGAAGCATACGGTGTTATTGCAGATGTATTTATCTCTGTTGAACAAGAAATGTACGACCAAGCTGGAAGTGAGGCAGGTTGGGCAGAATATAAAACTTTTAATGTAGTTAAAAAAGTAAAAGAAAGTGATAATATTACATCATTTTATTTAAAAGCAGCTGATGGAACGAAAACGCCGAATTTTGCTCCAGGACAATACATTACAGTTCGTGTGAACATACCTGGTGAAGAGTACCTACTCAATAGACAATATAGTTTAACAAGTAAGCCAGGAGATGAATATTTCCGAATTTCAGTAAAAAGAGAACGGCTAGAAGGTTTACCTGATGGAAAAGTATCAAATTACTTGCATGATCACCTAAATGAAGGGGATACAATTGAAGTAACGGCACCTGCTGGTGACTTTACGATCGATGTGAATGATTCAAAACCAGTCTATTTTATTGCTGGAGGTGTTGGAATCACACCATTCATGAGCATGCTTCAAGCAACTGCAAGCTCAAATCCAGAGAGAAAGGTATCGGTCCTTCACGCAATGAAGAATCCTTCTCTACAACCGTTTGCAAATGAATTAATGGAAATGAAAAAGACTTTAGCGAATCTAGAAACATCTTATTTCTTTGATGAGGTAGATACAGAGAATACACCTACATTCTCTTACAAAATGGGTAGAATTCAATTACAAGATGTGAATGAATTAAATCAAGAAGGCGTTTTCTATGTGTGTGGTCCAGTACCATTTATGAAATCAATGGTAAATGAACTAACTCAACTTGGAATTGCAAGTGAGCAAATTCATTATGAATTCTTTGGACCTGCAATGAATATAGAACAATAAGATAAAAATGCTTCCTAAAAATTTTTGAAAGCAACTGATTATTGATAAAAGGTATGGAAAGGAAATCCTCTCCATACCTTTTGTCATTTTTACCAGAGAAAAAATACAATCTAAATTCCGCTTCTATTTCTTATAAATGTGAAACTTTACAAAATATACAAATTTCCTATAAATTAAAGATATTGAGATTTACATCTAGATATTATAGATATTAAACTAGGAGTGAAGTGCAATGGGGATTGAGTATAAAAAAATAAAAAAAAGAAAATTGTATGAAGAAGTATCTGAAGCACTTCATAATATGATAAAAAGTGGGGAATTGAAACCTGGAGATAAGTTAGACTCTGTACAACAGCTTGCAGAGAATTTTCAAGTTGGCAGGTCCGCTATTAGAGAAGCCTTAAGTGCCTTAAGAGCGATGGGCTTAGTAGAAATGAGGCAGGGGGAAGGAACTTATATTAAACAATTTGATGTTGACGATTTGGATTTTTCTATCTCGCCTGCTATTTTAATGAATCATAATGATGTCATTCATTTGCTTGAGGTTCGTAAGATTATTGAAATTGGAGTAGTCGGAGTAGCTGCCCGTAATAGAAGTGAAGTAGATATAGAATACTTACAATCTATATTAAATGAAATGAAAGAGGTTTTTGAGAAGGAAGAGGAGCAAGAGAGGTTAGATATTTTATTCCATTTAGGGATTGCTAGAGCGACTCGTAATCCAATGCTTTATAAGCTTATGGAGAATGTGTCGGCAATGATGGAAGTCAATATGAAAGAAACAAGGAAAATTTGGCTGTATTCGCAAGAAAGAAAGGTAGAACAAATCTATCAAGACCATTTAGCGATCTTAGATGCTATTGTCCAAAAGAATGACAAATTAGCAGAATTAACAATGTGGAATCATATTACTGTCGTTGAGAAAAACCTAGCCTTATATAATGAAAATAAAAAATGATCAAAACGCTGTATGTATGTAGTATTTTTAGATAATTTAGATTTATTCAAAAAAATAGTTAATTTAACATGTAATATAGCTTATAATTAGGTAAGGTCATCAGATGACCTTACCTAAAATCATATAGGGGGATAAAAAAATGAAAGTTAGTCTATTTGCCACTTGTTTAGTAGACATGTTCAATGCTAATGCTGGAAAGGCAACTGTAGAGCTATTGGAACGATTAGGCTGTGAAGTAGACTTTCCGGCAGCTCAAATTTGTTGTGGACAACCGGCTTATAATAGTGGTTATGTAAAAGAATCTAAAGAAGCTATGAAAAAAATGATACAGGCATTCGAACATGCTGAATATGTCGTCTCTCCCTCAGGCTCATGCGCTACGATGTTTAAAGAGTATCCTCATATTTTTCAGGATGATGTCAAATGGAAGAGTAAAGCAGAAGAACTGGCTAATAAAACATATGAGTTAACGCAGTTTATTGTAGATGTATTAAAAATAGAAGATGTAGGAGCACGTTTTGAAGGCAAAGTTACATATCATACATCCTGCCATATGACGAGATTATTGGGTGTTAAAGATGCACCAATCACGTTATTAAATAATGTGAAAGGCTTGGAATATACTTCATTACCAAATAAACAAAACTGTTGTGGTTTTGGTGGCACATTCTCAGTGAAAATGGGTCAAATTTCTGAACAAATGGTAGATGAAAAGGTTCAATGCATAGAAGAAACGGAATCAGAATATATCATTGGTGCTGATCCAGGATGCTTAATGAATATTGGTGGAAGAATTGAACGTAAAGGAAAACCAATAAAAGTTCTACATATTGCCGAAGTGCTTAATAGTCGATGAATAGTATAGAAAAAGAAAGAATATGGATAGGAGTTGAAGCAAAGTGGCAATGAGAATCGGTACGGACAATTTTGGAGATCGAATTGAAAAAGGATTGTCTAATACGTTTATGAGACAGGCAGTTTCAAGTGCGCAACAACGATTACATAGTTCGAGAAATACAGCCGTTGATGAATTAGGCAATTGGGAAGATTGGCGTAATCATGGTGAAGAAATAAGACAGCATGTTCTTGAAAATTTGGATTTCTATTTATATCAATTAACTGAAAATGTTTCAAATTTAGGTGGTCATGTATTCTTTGCAGAAACTGCTGAAGAAGCGAGCCAATATATTAAAGAAGTAGCAATTAAGAAAAACGCCAAAAAGATTGTTAAATCAAAATCGATGGTTACGGAAGAAATTAATTTAAATGATGTTTTAGAGGAAATAGGCTGTGATGTGGTAGAAACGGATTTAGGTGAGTATATCTTACAAATTGATGATCATGATCGACCTTCACATATCGTCGCACCTTCTTTACATAAAAATAAAGAGCAGGTAAGAGAAGTATTTGCTGAAAAAATCGGTTATACAAAATCATCGGATGCAAGTGAGCTGACTAATCATGTGCGTGAAGTGCTAAGACCTGATTTTTTGACGGCTGATATTGGAGTTACTGGATGTAATTTTGCTATCGCAGAAACTGGATCAGTAAGTCTAGTAACGAATGAGGGGAATGGTAGATTAGCTACAACTATACCGAAAACACAAATCACTGTAATGGGAATGGAACGAATCGTCCCTACATTTGAAGAGTTTGAAGTATTGGTTGGAATGTTAACAAGAAGTGCTGTCGGTCAAAAATTATCAAGTTACGTATCTATTACTACCGGTCCTAGAAAGCCTGGTGAAGTAGATGGTCCTGAAGAATTTCATTTAGTTATTGTTGATAACGGACGTTCGAAAATTTTAGGTACTGAATTCCAATCGGTTCTGCAATGTATTCGTTGTGCAGCATGCGTCAATGTATGTCCAGTATATCGTCATATAGGTGGCCATTCTTATGGATCTATCTATTCTGGACCAATTGGTGCCGTTCTCACTCCTTTACTTGGAGGATATGATGAATATAAGGAATTACCTTACGCATCTACTTTATGTGCAGCCTGTACAGATGCTTGTCCTGTTAAAATACCATTACATGAATTGTTACATAAGCATCGTCAAAATATCGTGGAGAGGGAAGGTAAAGCGCCTATTTCTGAGAAATTAGCTATGAAGGCTTTCGGGTTAGGTGCAGCATCTCCAATGCTTTATAAGATTGGTTCCAAAATTGCTCCATCTGCGATGAGTCCATTTACAGACAATGATAAAATATCCAATGGACCTGGGCCACTGAAAGCCTGGACAGAAATTCGTGATTTTCCTGCTCCAAATAAAGAAAGATTCCGTGATTGGTTTGCGAATCGTGAGAAAGGTGGTCAATCATAATGGCAGGTACCATTCAAAACCGTGAAAAATTTCTAAATAACATTGCTAGTAATCTTGGTAGAAAACCAAGATTGTCAGGAGTGGAGCGTCCATCATATAAATTTCAGCCTCAGCATGAAGTGTTGAAAGATAAAACGACTGATGAATTGTTAGAAATCATGAAGGAACATTGCACGAAAATTCATACTGATTATTATCAAACGAATTCAGAAAATTTAGTTCATACATTAAAGGCAGCGATTGATTACTTTGGTGGAGGTCCCATCACTATTACTAAAGACGAGCGCTTTGAAGAATTTGGTATTGCGGATTTGTTAAAAAAGGAGCTGCCAAATGAAGGTCATCCTCTTCATGAGTGGAATCCTGATGGGGATGTAGATAATATGGCATTAGCTGAAAAATCTAATGTTGGGATAACTTTTAGTGAATTAACTTTAGCTGAGTCAGCAACAGTATTATTGTTGAGTAGTAAAGAAAAGGGAAGAGCTGTCAGTTTATTACCGAAAACGTATATTGCCATTATTCCTAAGAGTACGATAGTTCCAAGAATAACGCAGGCCGCTAAATACCTCCGTGACTCAGTACAAAGAGGAGAGTTAGTTCCATCAAGTATAAATTTTGTATCGGGTCCTAGTTATTCTGCTGATATTGAGATGATTCTTGTTGTAGGTGTTCATGGACCTGTGAAGGCAGCCTATATTGTTGTAGAAGATAAATAAGTAAAGCACTACTTTCTTGGTAGTACCAATGAGTATCAAAATTATGTTGGTTTATAAACTAGATGGGTTAAGGAGCTAGAGTGAAGGGTTAACATAAAATGATGATTAAAAAACGAAGGATGTTTTCAAAAGTTTGATTAAAAAACCTGGATGAAAGCGTCTGTCTGTCTCGCAGTAAACGAGCATTCTGAAGCAAAATTCAACCTATATCTATATTGTTCATGTGTCATCAAAGTTTGCTAAAACAACAAATAGAAAAAAGAGTCCATTCAAAAAATTTGAATGGACTCTTTTTTTCTATTTATCCTAAGTATGCTTGGAGCATCCAGATATGTTTTTCTAGAGTTGCTTTAATGCCTAAGAAAAGATCTGCTGTTTCTTCATCTTTTGCTTCTTCTGCTACTTCCAATAATTGTTCAATATCTTTAGTTAAAGTAGTGAAGTCTTGAAGAATGATTTTTACCATATCATCAGCACTTTCGCCACCATTAGCTTCTTTGATAGTAGCAACTTCTAAAGTTTCTTTTAATGTTGCTACAGGTTGTCCACCAATTGTAAGTAAACGTTCTGCGATTTCATCAATGTATGTAGCTGTTTCTGTATAGAATTCTTCAAATTTAACATGTAAGGTAAAGAAGTTCGCTCCTTTAACATACCAATGATAATTGTGTAGTTTTGTGTACAAAACTGTCCAGTTTGTTAGTTGTTGATTCATTAATGGGTGTAATTTGCTCATATAAACTCCTCCTATAATTTGATAGTTGTGAATTATGTAACATAATAATATTACCATATTGTCGAGCAATCTAATATTATCTTGCATGTTTTCATTGGAAGTTATGTCTAAATTGTTAAAAAAGCATAATGATTCTTCTATGGTCTTAAAAAGAAAAGTAAAGATCTTTCAGAACCTAAATTATACGTTTGAGAAAATGATATTGTGGTATATCAATATCGTATAGCAATATTATTCGATAAGGAGCTGAATATTAATGGGAAGATTAGAGAATAAAGTAGCTATCATTACTGGTGCTGGTGGTGGACAAGGAAAAGATGAAGCCATTTTATTTGCTCAAGAAGGAGCAAAGGTTGTTGTTACTGATGTCCAAGCTGAAAAAGTACAAGATGTAGTTGAAGAAATAAAAGCAAACGGTGGCCATGCAATTGGTTTCTATCATGATGTTTCCTCTGAAGAAAATTGGAAATCAGTCGTAAAAGAAGCAGTTAGTCAATTTGGAAAAATAGATATCCTTGTTAATAATGCAGGTATTACGATAAATAAATCACTACATGAAACATCAGTAGCAGAATGGAATAAAGTAATGGATATTAATTTAACAGGTGCATTTCTCGGAATGAAATATGTCTTACCTATAATGATGGAAAATGAAAGTGGAAGCATCGTTAATATTTCTTCTATTGCAGGTTTAACAGGTGGAAGTGGTGCAAGTCCATACACTGCATCAAAAGGTGCATTGCGCTTATTAACAAAAGCTGTAGCCATTGACTATGCAAAACATAATATTCGCTGCAATTCCGTACATCCAGGGTATATTGAAACACCAATGACTAAAGATATGTTTACAAATGAACATATGATGAATTGGTTTAAAGCGAATACGCCATTGCCACGATTAGGTAAACCAAGAGATATAGCGAATGGTGTCCTATTCTTAGCTTCTGATGAATCATCTTTTATCACAGGAATAGAATTACCTATTGAAGGTGGCTATTCAGCTGTTTGATATGTAATGATGTTATGAGGTTATTGATTATGATCTGTGTTGAATATGGCTATCATCCGTTTTTAGTTCTACCAATTTTCTTCTGAATTAAAAAAGGATTTTATATAGCTTACTTCTTCCGTAGGAGACTCAGAGATTTATGATTTATATTTCTTGTTTTACACATCGACACAGTGATCCAAAATAAGTGATGATAAAAAAAGAAAGCCGAGTCATATGGTTTATATAATGATTCAGCTTTCTTTATTTTTATGGTCGTTTTCTAAAATAATGTTGTTTTCAAATCGAGACTCTTCCATGAGCAGTGGGAGATGTGAGATCTCCACAAAGTAATTTATGCCGAGCTCACTGCCTACCTTGTGGGGAAAAAAGTCTCCTATTAGCAGCTGAATTAAACTCAGCCAATATTCACTTGTTCAAAGGAACGAAGTATACGAAAACAGCCATTGTGATGTTGGTAGATCTTATTGTGTCTTTTGGTATTCTTTTTCTGTACCATCCGCAAATTTTATTTCTAGGTCAAACTTTTTAAAGTCTGATTTTAAGTTGAAGGATTTTAAAACTTCATCAATTACTTCATCAACCGATGTGTTTTGATCAAACTTAAATTGTTGAAAACGACTTTGCATTTCAGCAAAGGCTTCATCGCCTCTAATTTTACGATTATTTAACTCATCTTCGAGTTTTGCCTCCATACCATCAGATTCGTTTTCATATTCAACTTCAAATGATTTAAAGTTTGCATAATCAACATCTAAATCGAAAGAGGTAAAAGGGATATTTGTTTGATTTTGATTGGATTGATCTGTTGAATCATTCGTATCTGTTGTATCGGTTGCATCCGTTCCATTATTATTTTCAGCGGGTGCATTATTTGGTGGATTTGTTACTTTATCTTTGTCGTCATCATTGCCACAAGCGGCTAATAATAGTAGAGAGCTACATATTATTAATACTCTTAAAGTCTTCATGTAAAATTCCTCCGTATCTAAATGGTAATTAACATACGCTAAAATTATTTCCCATTTTTAACTTGTATAAACCTTTGCTAAATATTTAATTATATTTACGTAGTTTGTCACTTTTTTATAGTAAGTTTGATAATAATTGGCATTCTACACTTTTTTGGAAAGTAAAACGGAATGATCGAAAAAAGCCAAATAGTGAAGAAAGGTTCATATTAGATGAGGTAGAGTCTATATGTAGTGTATAGGTTTTTGGGAATGATTTAAGTATTTTTTAAAAAAGAGAAAAATAAATGAATAAAAATAGTGAACGATTTGCGCATGGGAATCGTATTATAGGTAGTTCAACAAAAAGGAGGCACATAATGAATGGAAATATTGATATAGAGGATGAAGAACATCTTATAGGTAGAGCACAATCTGGCGATGAAGAGGCATTTGTTGAACTTTTTCAAATTCATTATTCTTTTCTTTATAAGTACATTATCAAAATGACATTCGATCCGCTAATAGCTGAAGAAATATTGCAAGAAACCATGTTGAAATGTTACTTACACATTCAAAAATATGATGGTTCGAGTAAATTGACAAGCTGGATGATTACAATTGCAACAAGGATCTATATCGATTATTTGAGAAAAAAGAAAAGAGAGAGATGGTTATTTAAAAAGACGAAAGAAAATTATTCTGATGTTTTACGTTGGCAAATGCAGCACAATGGCTATGAATACGATGAATTGATGGAGATTATTCAGAAGTTGGATGCGAATCATCGGATTTCTTTATTATTAAAGCATTATTATGGATTTACCTATGAAGAGATAGCCGAAATGTTAGGGATAAAAGAGGGTACGGTTAAATCTAGAGTTCATAAAAGTATATTACTTGTAAGAAAGGAGTTGCAAGTGAATGAAAAATGAAGAAGAAAAATTAATAAAGCACGCATTCAAGAAAGTGGATGAGTTGTACGATGTTACCCCACCAAATCATGCGACACTTTCCGTTTTATTAAAGGACAAAAAAGAAGAATACAAAAAATCGCAAAAAAGAGAACTAATGGCATTTATGATTATCGCTTTTGGAATCATCCTTTTATTAACAACTTTATTAATGAAGGCAACGGTTATTTATTTTGTAATTCAAGTGTTAGGTATATGTCTTGCTCTAATATATACGTATTTCGAAAGAAAAAATCGCCATAAAGAGGATCAATGTGTATGAGTGTAAATGTTTTAGATTTACCATTTCCTATTCAGGTTATATTTTGGATTGTTTTAACGTCCGTATTATTGACTCAAAGCACAATCATTTTTCTTTCTGCAAAAAAAAGAGGAAAAAATGCATGGTTTTGGGGATTTATTGGCTTATTAAATATTCCATCAAGCGCGATTCTGTATTATTTTTGTGTTGTGTATCCAGATAAAAAAAGGGAGAGGGAATAGATGGATAAAACGTTGTTGTTACAAATACTAGTACCTATTATCATTCTACAACTTATATTAATGGTTACGGCTCTTGTTAGTCTTATTAAACAGGAAGAGACTAGAGGTCCTAAATGGTTATGGACAATCATTATTCTTTTCGTTAATTTAATAGGTCCTGTAGTCTACTTTATATTTGGTAGAAAGGATAGATAATATGAATATCATTGTGAAAAACATTACAAAAAGTTTTCAAAATAGAAAGGTTTTACAAGATGTAAGCTTTCAAATCAAAAAAGGAAGATGTGTTGCTTTAATTGGTCCTAATGGTGCTGGGAAAACAACTCTTTTGAAAATACTTGTCGGTTTATTAGACAGTGATCAAGGTGAGGTATCTTTTCATAGAACAAATAATTGGAAAAAAGAAATTGGCTTTCTTCCTCAAATCCCAAGTTTCTATAATTGGATGACTGCTAAAGAGTTTTTAATGTTTATGGGGAAAGTATCTCAAATAAACAAATCACAATTAAAAATAAAGGTGGAAGAGGTATTAGACTCTACAGGACTTACTGAAGCTAGCAATAGAAAAATTCAAGGTTTTTCTGGAGGAATGAAACAAAGACTTGGTCTTGCTCAAGCCTTGTTACATGAACCTTCATTACTCTTTCTAGATGAACCAGTATCTGCGCTTGATCCTGTTGGTAGACGAGATGTTATGAATATTTTGTCAGGATTAAAGGGGAAAACAACCATTGTTTATTCTACACATGTTTTACACGATGCAGAGGAAATTAGTGATGACGTCTTGTTTATGAAAGAAGGTTCCATTATTGCACAAGGAACATTAGATCAATTGCTCTCCCAAACCACAAAGACTTATACGTTAAAAATATCAAATGATTTTCCAAGTGATTTCAATACATGTAATTTTATTAAAAATGTCAATATGCTAGATGCTAAGACGGCTAATTTAACCCTACAGAATGAGAAAAGTAAGGAAGAGCTTCTACAATGGTGTCTGAATCATCATCTTGATATTATCCAATTTCAAAAAGAGAAGCTGACATTGGAGAGTGTGTTTATGGAGGTGGTAAAGAAATGAAGATATTTTCAGTGTTGTTACAAAAAGAATTAGTTGGAATATGGAGAAGTAAAAAGCTTATTTATGTACCTATTGTTTTTATGCTATACATGGTGATGCAACCAATTACTAATTATTATATGGAAGATATATTGAAAATGGGTGGAGGATTACCTGATGGAGCGATATTTTCTATGCCTGAATTAACAAGCGGAGAAGTGATGGGAGCTGTTTTGTCACAACTAAATACAATGGGTGTTTTACTTATTATCATAACAGTTATGGGAGCTATTAATGATGAAAGAAAAAACGGTTCATTAAGCTTATTGCTTGTTCGCCCAGTTTCTTTGTTCTCATTGATTGCTAGTAAACTAGTTTCTAACAGTTTATTATTGGTATTTTCGTTTATTTGTGGCTATTTATTGTCCTTATATTACACAATTATTTTATACGATGTTGTTTCATGGAATTTAGTATTAGCAAGTTTACTTCTCTATTGCTTATATATCATTTTTATTGTTTCGTGTGTAGTTTGTACAAGTGCATTATTAACTAGTAACGGAGCAATTGCTATTGTTAATGTTTTCGTTTTAGGAGTGCTATCTATTGGAAGCGGATGGTTTGTAGATGCCCTGAAGTATAGTCCGACACATTTAAGTAGCTATGCAGTTTCAATAGTTAGTGGTGAAAGGAATATCGAAGGCTTATGGGGGTGTGTAATAGTAACAATCATAGTCATGCTTTTATTACACTTTGTTTCAGCAATGGCTGTTAAAAAAATAAATAACTAAAATAAAAAGCCTGTAAAATGGCTTTTTATTTTAGGTGATATTGATTAAAAATTCTAAAAATTCAGTTGAATACCCATATTTCTTATGATAGAATAACTTTAATCTCAAATGAAGTTCAAACTTCATATATAAATAAAAAAAGTATAAAATTCATATTTGTAGAGAGGAAGGATGTTTATTGGATTTTCAGACGAAAGTAAAAGAGATATTCGCTACCCTTTCTACTGGTCAAAAGAAAGTGGCTAAATACTTATTGGATCATCCACATGAGTTTGCTATTCATTCGGCTCAAGAAATTGGCGAAGTTGTAGGAGTGAGTGAGACAACAATTATTCGTTTTTGCTATTCTTTACAACTAAAAGGGTTTAGTGAATTACAAAAAATAGTTCGAAATCAGATTTTTGTTGAAAAAAGTAGTTTAAATGAATATTATTCTTCTAAAAAGCAAGTGATGAATGAACCGAACTTTTTGGAAAGTGTTATGAAACAAGATATGACAAATATAAAAAAGACAATCGAAAACCTTTCGAAAGAGGATTTTTTACATGTAGTGAAAAGATTATCTGAAGCGGATTACATATTAATTTCTGGTTTACGCTCATCTTTTGCTGCTGCTCATTGGCTAGGATTTACATTAAGTATTGTCCGAGATGATATACATGTCTATCGACCTGATATAGATGATGTTTTTCTTCAATTGAATAAAATGTCTGAAAATTCTATCTTTATAGCGTTGTCTTTTCATCGGTATATGAAGGAAACGATAAAGCTTACAAAAATGGCAAAAGAAGCAGGAGCGTTTGTGATAGGAATTACAGACTCTGAGCTAGCACCAATAGCTGATTTTTCAGATGTCTTATTGCCGATATCTAAATCAAGAGTGTCTACTATTGATACTGCTCCGGTCTTATTTTCCTTATTAAATGCTTTGGTGGCTGGTGTTTCCCTTTATGATGAGAAAGCATTTAAAGAGCGCAAGGCGAAATATGATTCTTTTAATGAAGATGAATTTTTCTACAAATAATGAGGTGAATAATAATGGATATTACATCAGTCATACAACAATTAAAGCCAAGAATTTATGAGATATATCATCATTTACACGCTAATCCTGAAATAAGCTGGAAAGAAGTGAATACGACAGCTTTTATTTTAAATATTTTACAAGAAAATGATTGTAAAATTACAACATTTTCAGATTGTACAGGAGTTGTTGCCGAAATAGGAGAAGGAAACCATACAGTTGCTTTACGATCGGATATAGATGCCTTATGGCAGGAAGTTAATGGTGTCTATCAAGCCAATCATTCTTGTGGGCATGATGGTCATATGACGTTGGCACTTGGTGTTTTACTTGTGTTAAAGGAATTGAATTATAAACCTGATGGCAGATTGAAGTTTATTTTTCAACCTGCTGAAGAAAAAGGTACAGGGGCTTTGAAGATGCTTGAAAAACATGTGCTCGATGATGTTGATTATTTGTACGGAGTGCATCTTCGCCCCATTGAGGAAGTGAAGGATGGACAAGCTGCTCCCGCTATCGTACATGGTGCGGCTCAGTTTATAAAAGGTGAAATCATTGGAACGGATGCTCACGGCGCTCGTCCTCACCAAGGACAAAATGCAATTGAAATTGGCGCTTCATTCGTGACTATGTTGAATGCTATCCATTTAAATCCTTCTGTCCCATATTCAGTTAAAATGACACAGTTTTCTGCTGGTGGTGAGAGTAGCAATATTATTCCTGGAAAGGCGTCATTTAGCTTAGACTTACGTGCGCAAACGAACGATGTTATGAAACAATTAAACGAGCATGTGAAACGAATAGCAAATGCGTTAGAATTAGCAAATAATGTCGAGATCAAACTAGAAAAAGGAGCTAACGTGGCAGCTGCTATTGTAGATCAGGCTGCTCTGAATATTATGGCAGAAGCGATTGAGCAAACGTTAGGGAAAGAAAACCTAGTTCGACCAGTGATAACAACTGGTGGAGAGGATTTTCATTTTTATACATTGAAAAATTCACATGTAAAAGCAACCATGCTTGGTTTAGGATGTGGTTTAACTCCTGGGCTTCACCATCCAAACATGTCTTTTAATATAGAAGCTTTACTTTCAGGAATAGAAATTTTAACAAAGGCTATCATGCTAACATTTTCAAAACAGAAATAGAGAGGGACGATTTGGATGAGTGAAATCTTTACGATAAAGCCTTTAAAAACAATAGACGAATTAAAAGCAATGCAAAAACTAGAAATCGATACGTGGGGCATGGATTGTATACCAACTCATCAGACACTGACCGCTGTAAAAAATGGTGGAATTATTTTAGGTGGCTATTTAGGAAAGCAATTAATTGGCTTTCAGTATAGCTTCCCTGGCTTTCGAAACGGCGAAGCTTATCTTTGTTCTCATATGCTAGCCATTGACTCCGCTTATCGAGGAAAAGGATTAGGTGAACAATTAAAGATAGCTCAAAAAGAGGAAGCATTAAAAAAAGGATATAAGTTAGTATCATGGACATTTGATCCATTAGAAACGGCAAATGCAAAATTAAATGTCGGCAAATTAAATGCTATTTGTAACACTTATATTGAAAACTGCTATGGTGAAATGGAAGGAACGTTAACTTCTGGATTAGCAACAGATCGTTTCCAAGTAGAATGGTATATTACTAGTGATTATGTTAAAAATAAACAAGATTTCCTTTCGTATAAGCCGATTCATATAGCGACAGTTGCTAGCCATGATTCCAATTTTCCTATAATCGATTGGTTTGATGTTCATGTGTTAGACAATGTTGATAAAGATGAAGCGATATATGTGCCAATAACTACCCAATTTCAGCAAATGAAAAATGAACATTTAGATTTAGCTTCTGATTGGCGAATGAAAACTAGACAAATTTTTACTATTCTTTTTGAAAAAGACTTTGTTTTAGTAGACGTACAAAGAGAAAAAAATAGTTCCATACAGTATTATATTTTAGTCAGACAAGATATGGTTCAAATAGATCGATAAGGGAGAGAGAAGAAATGCGCATTAAGGAAGTAATATTAAGACAATTAAAAATGAAATTAATTGCACCATTTACTACTAGCTTTGGGACCTTCGTTGATAAAGATTTTATTTTAGTAGAAGTAAAAAATGAAGATGGACTTTCCGGCTGGGCAGAATCAGTAGCCTTTGCAGCGCCTTGGTATAATGAAGAAACGATAAAAACAAATTGGACAATGTTAGAAGACTTCTTAATCCCACTAATACTAGATAAAGAAATTGAACACCCGAATGAGGTCAATGAGTTATTTGCACATATACGTAAGAATAATATGGCGAAGTCAGCGATAGAAGGAGCAATTTGGGATTTATATGCTAAAGAGAATAACCAAACATTAAGTACTGCCTTAGGTGGAACAGCCAAAAAAATAGATGTTGGTATCTCAATAGGTATCCAAAAGACAGTTCCAGATTTATTGAAAAAAATAGAAGACGCTCTAGCAGTTGGTTACAAACGGATTAAGATGAAAATTCAACCTGGCTGGGATGTAGACGTAGTAAGAGCTGTTCGTGAAAAATTTCCAAACGTTCCAATAATGGCAGATGCTAACTCTGCTTTTCGCATGAAAGATATTGAGTTACTCAAACAATTAGATGAATTTAATTTAATGATGATTGAACAACCATTATCATCGGATGATATAGTAGACCATGCAACACTCCAAAAACAAATCAAAACTCCAATTTGTCTCGATGAGAGTATTCATTCTGTTGAGGATGCTAGAAAAGCAGTTGAATTAGGAAGCTGTAAAATAATTAATATCAAAATTGGTCGAGTTGGTGGATTAACAGAAGCTAAGAAAATACATGATTATTGTAAAGAAAATAATATTCCTGTTTGGTGTGGTGGGATGCTTGAATCAGGTGTTGGTCGAGCACATAATATCGCTTTAACTACTTTGGATAATTTTATTCTACCTGGTGATACAGCTGCTTCAGCAAATTACTGGCATAAGGATATCATTGAGCCTGAAGTAACAGTAGATCAAGGTGTTATTACAGTGCCTGATAATTCAGGTATTGGCTATGAAGTGAACTATCGAGTAGTAGATGAGTATTGTCACTTTAGTAAAAAATATACGAAGTAATACATGAAATAGATATATAACTTTAGGTATAAGTTTATGATGGATGAATTATCCATCATAAACTTATACAGTGAAAATTCAGAATTATTAATTAATTTATAGAGGGGCTAATTATGAAGAATAGTATAAATCTTGCAGGCGCATTTGTTGGAATTATTGTCGGTGCGGGGTTTGCATCAGGACAAGAAGTGTTACAATTCTTTACCTATTTTGGTATTTGGAGTATACCAGCAGTCCTTCTTGCCACTTTATGTTTTTCTTTTCTCGGTATGCAAATTGCACAGCTTGGCAGTCATATGCAAACTATTTCACATAAAAAGGTTATTTACAATATTTGCGGACGTTATTTAGGAATCATCGTTGACTTTATCATCACATTCTTTTTATTCGGTGTAACAGTAGTGATGATCGCTGGTTCAGGATCTATTTTCCAACAACAATTTGGTATTTCACCGATCATTGGTAATATTGTCATGACAGTCATTACAATTGCCACGTTATTATTAGATGTCAAGAAAATCATTACAATAATCAGCTCGATTACACCATTCTTACTAGGAATCATGATTATTATAGCTGTCTATTCATTTTTAACAACGGATGTTAGTTTTTCGGAAATGAAAAATATTTCTCAACCAGAATCTGCAGCAGCGTCTAATTGGGTGATGGGTTCTTTATTATACGTGTCATATAATATTGCAGCAGGTATAGCCATGTTAGCATTAATGGGAGGAACGTTAAAAAACAAGAAAGAAGCAGCCATGGGGGGGATTTTGGGAGGAATTGGTTTAGGGGTTCTGTTATTCTTAATTAATATTGGAATGATGGTAAAACTTCCAAATTTAAATGGTATTGAAATGCCAACTTTGTATTTAGCTAATGAAATATCTCCTATTTTTGGAGGGGTTTTAGCGATAGTATTATTAGGTATGGTATATAACACTTCGGTTGGGATGTTATATGCTTTTACCGCTAGATTTGTAACGGCAGAAACAAAAGTATTTAAAGGAGCTGTAATAGTGGTAGGCTTACTAGCGTTTTTTTCTAGCTTTGTTGGATTCATTAAGCTTGTTGGTACAGTTTATCCAGTAATGGGGTACTTGGGATTTGTAATTATAGCAGCAGTTATACTGTCTTGGATTAGAGCCAAACATAAAAGTCATGAAACAGAAAACGTAAATAGAATACTTGATGTTAGATAAGTAACGACGAATGTTGTTTTGGAAAGGTGTTTCAAGAATTTATTTTTGAAACACCTTTTCTTTGAATATAGGTATATGATGTTCATATCATTATAATGAACACTTTGTGAGTAATATAATTTTATAGTTGATTTATTTATAAAAATTAAGAAACTTAGTGTAAAATAGAAATATGTCTTTTCCGATAAATAAATGGAGATTTGTAAAGGGGAAATGGATAATAAATCTTATTATAACTAAATGAAAATATTGCTTTATTTATGTTTAGACAAATATAGATAGAAAGGGGAGGAATATAATAAATGGATGAATTTATAAGCTTTATAAAAAGTAAAGGATTTTCAAGATTCGTTACACTTTTAATATTAATTGTATTTTTGTATCTTATTGGAAATTTGATACATTTGGTGTTGTTTACTTTTATATTTGCTTTTTTAATGAATCAATTTCAAATACATATATCGAAATTATTAGAGAAATTTATTAAGGTTAATCCGAAATTTATTCTAGTTATATTGTACACAGTTGTTGTAGCTGCAATTGGATTAATTATGTATAAATACTTCCCAGTCATAATCAAACAAATCCTAGAGCTCATTGATCAAATTATCCATTTCTATAAACACCCACCGGATGACAAAGTGATAAGATTTATTATAAAGACCATTGGGGATACTCCATTAGATATAGAAAAGAATATGTCTAGTATACAGTCTGTAATCAAATACGCTTCGGGTATTGGTACAATTGCTTTGCACATTATGATTAGTATTATTCTGAGTTTATTCTTATTATTAGAAAAGAAAAAGATTGCAAGCTTTACCTCTCAATTTAAAAAGAGTAAATTTAGCCAATTCTTCGTGAACATTGAGCATTTTGGTTTTAAATTTGTAAATTCTTTTGGAAAAGTTATCGAAGTTCAGTTTTTAATTGCGCTAACTAACGCAATTATTTCCGTATTAGTATTGTGGGTATTAGGTTTTCCACAACTGATTGGACTAGGTATTATGATTTTCTTTTTAGGACTTATACCAGTTGCGGGAGTAATCATATCTTTAGTACCTCTTTGTATGATTGCCTATAATATAGGTGGTTTTACTACAGTGGTTGCTGTAGTTGTTATGGTAATGATTATTCATGCTTTAGAGGCATATATATTAAATCCTAAATTTATGTCAGTTAAAACGAATTTGCCAACATTTTTTACACTAGCTGTATTATTGTTAGCTGAACATTTCTTTGGTATTTGGGGATTAATTATAGGTATACCGATCTTCATCTTCATCATTGATATGCTTGAAATTCCAGAAGAAAAGCAAGAAAAAACAACGTAAATTAAATATTGCAGGGAAACGAGGCTGTCTCATGTTGAGGCAGCCTCGTTTCCTTAGGCTTTTTTAGAGGAACTATTTTGCAACAAAATACTGTTTGAACAATCGGAAAACGTCGTATATATCATCCAGGTTTCTTATAAGTATCCCCACACATTTAAATTCAGCTTATCTCTAAGAAGTCTGGCTATTACTACTTATTCCATATTTTCGAATGAAATGTAATAGAAAAATATCTTATTTCATTAGCTTTATGGTTGATTCTATAAATTGATACGTGTATTATAATATACTGCACGGTTATTTTTTGAACATACTGTTTATTTATTATATTACTAATAAGTGATATATTTAGAAAGTTCGTTCTTTAGTGGTAGATTGCAACTAATAAGTTTGTTATATGTACACTTACTAATGAATATAACCAAAGTTTATTTTTAAAAAGTCAAGGGGAGTAGAAATGGAAAACAAATTAATAGGTAAACAAGTTAAACCAGATTATGGGATATTAGCAATCCTATTAATCGGAGCCTTTGTTGCTCTTTTAAGTAACACTCTGCTAAATATTGCATTACCGTCCATTATGAAAGAATTTGACATTACAGCTTCTACAGTGCAATGGCTAACGAATGGATATATGTTAGTGAATGGTATTATGATTCCATCGACTGCATTTTTAATTCAAAGATACTCTGTTAGAAAATTATTTTTAACAGCAATGACTCTATTTACTATTGGAACAATTACTGCAGGATTTTCACCAGTTTTTGCGCTATTGTTAATCGGTCGAATGATTCAAGCGTCGGGTGCTGCAATCATGATGCCACTTTTAATGAATGTTCTATTAACGAGCTTTCCAATTGAAAAACGTGGAGGAGCAATGGGAATCATGGGATTAGTTATGATTTTTGCTCCAGCAATTGGTCCGACTCTTTCGGGATGGATTATTGAACATTATTCATGGCCAATGTTATTTCACATTATTTCACCAATTGCGTTACTTGTTTTAATTTTTGCTTTCTTTAAACTAAATGATAAGAAAGAAAAAGTAGTAATCAAATTAGATGTTCTTTCTATTATTCTATCTAGTATAGGTTTTGGGGGAGTATTATACGGTTGTAGTACAGCTGGAAATAAAGGTTGGGATGATCCACAAGTATATATAACACTTATCGTTGGTGTTATTGCATTAATCGTATTCATTTTGCGTCAATTAAAGCTTGAACAACCAATGCTAGATTTTAGAATCTATAAATATCCAATGTTTGCGTTAGGTTCGGCAATATCTATCACTTTAAACATGGCTTTATTCTCAGCGATGCTATTAATGCCAATTTACCTTCAAAATTTAAGAGGTATATCACCATTAGATTCCGGATTACTCATGTTACCTGGTGCAATTGTCATGGGGATAATGTCGCCGATTACTGGTAAATTGTTTGATAAATTTGGTGCGAAAATTTTGGCACTAGTTGGATTGTCTATTACGATTATCACGACCTATTATTTCAGTAAATTAACTTTTACAACAACTTATACAACTTTAATCATTTTATATACAATTCGTATGTTCGGGATGTCCATGGTCATGATGCCAATCATGACAAATGGTTTAAATCAATTGCCATTAAAATCCACACCACATGGTACGGCTATGAACAGTACTTTATCACAAGTATCTGGGGCTATTGGCGGAGCGTTACTTGTTACTGTAATGGCAAATCGTACAACAACGCATGCTAAAGAATTAGCTGAAGCTGCAATGAGTAAATTAACTGGTACTCCATCAGAAGCTGCAATGGCTGAAATGAAGCAACAAATCATGGCACAAGCTACTATAAACGGAATTAATGATTCGTTCTTTGTTTCAATGTGGATTACGGTTTTCGCTTTAATTCTGGCTTTATTTATTAGAAGAGTAAAACTGAATGCAAGTGTACAAGAAGATAATGAAAGTACTAAAGAAGCAGCAGCTAATAAAGAAGAGTAAGGCTGCTAGAATACAAAAAAATCCAGAGAGCGTCATGAAAAGCTTAGCTTTTTTATGACGCTCTTTTTTACATGGTCAGAAAAATATCACTTTGAGCCTGGTTTATTGTCTAGCTATAGCTCCTTTACCCCTTTATGTCAATAAGCCAAGACGTTGCGCAGGATGTGGTGTTTTTTAGGATTTGCTTTTTTGTTTGTAAGACGTTTAGTCTTTTCTTATGTTGAGGAATACGTTTTATTGTTGTTTTTTTATCTCACATAACGTGATCATAGTAAGTCTCTTTTAATCAATTTTTATTCATGAGTATAACTGGTTATAAAAGGTAAATGCTAATAGAATATAGGAGGAGATTAAATGAATGATAAAAATGAAACCAATCATATGACATCTTATTGGATTGAATCTGTAGAAAGTACTTTATTTCCTCAAATAAATGAAGATATGGCCGTTGATACTGTTATAGTAGGAGCAGGTATAACGGGAATTACCTTAGCATTTCTTTTAGTTGAAGAGGGACAAAAAGTAGCACTTATAGATGCCAATCGAATTATGAATGGAACAACTGGACATACAACAGCTAAGATTACTTCTCAGCATCATATTATTTACGACAAACTTATAGAGCAGCTTGGAATAGAAAAAGCAGAACAATACTATCAAGCCAATCATGCTGCAGAACAGTTCATTAACCATATAATAGAAACACATCGTATCGACTGTGACTATAGCATACAAGATGCCTATATCTATACAAATTCTGAAAGTTATATCGAACAAATAGAAAGAGAGTACAAGGCATATGAAAAGTTATCTATTGATGGAGAATTAACGAATCTGTCAACATTACCGTTTGCATCTAAGTTAGCTATTGTCATGAAAAATCAGGCGCAGTTTCATCCTTTAAAATATTTAAATAAACTAGTAGAGAAGCTAGAAAAGTCTGGAGGTGCGATTTTAGAGAATACAATCGCAGTTGATCTCGAAACAGGAGATAGACCTTCTGTAATATTGAAAAATGGTAAAAAAATTTCTGGGTCACAAGTAGTTCTTGCTTCTCACTTTCCTTTTGTGGATTGGAAAGGAATATATTTTGCACGATTATATGCAGAACGTTCATACGTTGTAGCTGCAAAAGTAAAAGAAAAGCCTTTTAATGGCATGTACATTAGTGCTGAAAGTCCAACACGCTCCATTCGTTTTACTCCTCTATCAAAAGGAGAACAGTTATTACTAGTTGGAGGAGAAAGTCATAAAACTGGTCAAGGAAAAAGCACAAGCTATTATTATCAGGCTCTTAGTCAATTTGCTAATGAATATTTTCATATTGAAGATTTTTCTTACCATTGGTCAGCCCAAGATTTAAAAACATTAGATAGTGTTCCTTACATTGGAAATATTACTTCAGGTGAAGAAAATATATACGTTGCTACAGGCTATGCAAAATGGGGCATGACAAATGGAACAGCAGGAGCAATGTTACTCCGTGATAGGATCCTAAATAGAAGGAATGATTGGCAAGATTTATTTAATCCGTCACGTGCCATTTCAGGTAGTGCGGTCAAAAGTTTTATTGTCCAAAATGCAAACGTAGCTAAAAATCTAGTATCAGGAAAACTTGGTATTATTGAAAAAACAGCAGAAGATTTATTAATTAATGAAGGTGCGCACATCAATGTAAACGGGAAAATAGCTGGTGGCTATAAAGATGAAGCTGGTGTTGTTCATATAGTTGATACAACTTGTACACATCTAGGCTGCGAGGTTAATTGGAATAGTGGCGATTTGAGTTGGGATTGTCCCTGTCACGGATCTAGATTTTCCTATACTGGTGAGGTATTAGAAGGGCCTGCCAAATGTCCGTTAAAGAAAATTAAATAATAATTAAAGAGGGGCTGTCTAAAAAATGATTTTTTATCACTTTTTAGAGGCCTCTTCTATTCAATCTTTGCTCACTATTTATAGGCAACAAAGTATGCGAAAATAGCCTTTTTGGATAACCTATTGTCGATAGAAACAAATAAAGCATTCCTATTTTATTTCATCTAGATGAGTAAGAGTTTAATCTCACCATTTACATCAATACTATTTTTAGAAAATATTTAGACTGATAACTAGAAAATATTTACTAGACGAATAAACATTCAGAAGATAATTAGTCTATTAACTAGATACATTTTAGTAGATTTGCATATGATATTGAAAGTAGAAAAAACTTTTATTCGTAAATCAGGAAAGGAGGGAAATACAAGAAAATGGATATTTACATTTTTCTTTCAGTCTTTGTGTTCCTGATAACAACTTTGATTATTTTCTGGAGACCTATGGGAATTAATGAAGCTTGGCCAGCGGCAATAGGTGCAGTAATCATTTTAATAACAGGTGTAGTAACAAAAGCAGATGTCATAGATATTGTTGAAAAAATCGGTGGAGCCTCTATTACTATTATCTCGACGATTGTAATGGCTGTTATTCTAGAAAGTTTTGGATTCTTTCATTGGGCAGCAGCAAGAATTGGAGCATTAGCAAAAGGTTCAGGGTATCGACTGTATTGGTATATTCAACTTTTATGTTTTCTCATGACTTTATTATTTAATAATGATGGTAGCATACTTATAACAACACCTATATTAATTCTCCTTCTAAAAAATCTTCGTTTAAAACCACATCAACAAATTCCTTATTTATTGACAGGAGCCCTAATTGCAACAGCAGCATCAACGCCAATTGGAGTAAGCAATATAGTAAATTTAATTGCTCTAAAAATTGTTCATATGACATTATACATGCATACTGCTATGATGTTTATTCCAGCATCCATCGGATTACTATTTATGTCCTATTTAATGTTCATATTAGTTAAAAAGAAATTACCTGGGAGATTACCAGAAACAGTGTATGATATGGAACAAATATTTTTCACCAAAAACTTTCATCCATTAAAAGGGAAAATCTCAGTTGAAACTAGAAAAAAACGTACAATATTTATGTTGAAAATCCTTCTTTTTGTTTTTATCATTCGCTGCTCTCTTTTTATTGCATCGTACTTTTCAATACCTATAGAATTTGTCGCTATATTAGGCTCATTCGTTCTATTAGTTTGGAGATGGTATCATCTACGCACAAATCCAACTGATATTTTGAAAAAAACCCCGTGGCAGATTTTACTTTTTGCATTTTCTATGTATGTTATCATTTACGGTCTTCACAACTCAGGGTTAACAGATTTACTTGTTCAAATTAGCGAGCCGATTGTACAAAAAGGGTTATTTGAAGCTAGTTTTCTAATGGGAGGACTCGTTTCGGTTCTATCCAACTTTTTTAATAACCATCCAGCGTTGTTAATTGGAACGATAACACTAACTGAATTACATTTAGATCCTCTTACATTAAAAACGATGTATTTATCAAGTATTATAGGTAGTGATATTGGTTCATTATTGTTACCAATTGGAACATTAGCCTCTTTAATTTGGATGCATATCTTAAAGCAAAACAAGATAAAGGTTAAATGGAAAGATTATTTACAAGTATCACTTGTTGTTATACCTTTAACATTAGTTGTAACAATAGTGTTACTTTATTGCTGGATTCACTTGTTTTTTAGATAATTATGCCTTGTGCTAAAAGTGATGGAGAATTACTTTTGGCATATTTTTTATTAAAAAATTACATATATTTGACGATAATCTATATATCCTTCGTGTTATAAAAGAAATAATTTGTTGTGAGTATAAGAGGATAAAAGTATGATTCTGTTGCAGAGTGTATGAAAGTATATAGGTCAATATATATGAATTTAAGAATGGAAAGGGATTTTATGGATAAAAAAAGAATAGTAGAAGAAACGAAACAATATGTGATGCAAAAGTCATATGGAGAGGGAAGCGGGCATGACTGGTGGCATATTGAACGAGTCTATCATTTAGCTAAGTTAATTGCCTCTAAAGAAAAGGCAAACCTTTTTGTCGTGGAAATGGCTGCTTTATTACATGATCTAGATGACTGGAAATTTTCAAATAACAACTTTCGTGCAACTGAAAATTATCTTCTTTCTGTTAATATTTCACCTAGAGAAAGAGATGACATTATGAATATTATTAAGACGATGTCATTTAAGGGAGGTGTTACAGAATCTAGGCAAAAGTCTATGGAGGGGAAAATTGTCCAAGATGCTGATCGTTTAGATGCAATGGGAGCAATAGGTATTGCAAGAGCTTTTACTTACGGAGGTTATCGAAATCAACCAATTTATGACCCTCATATAGAACCAAGAAATTTTACTTCTGTAGAAGAGGTTAAAGAACTAAAGAATCATACTGTGAATCATTTTTATGAAAAACTTTTTAAATTAAAGGATTTAATGAATACAGAAACAGCAAAAGAAATTGCGAATAGAAGACATAGGTATATGGAAACGTTTTTGAAAGAGTTTTATTCAGAATGGAATCAAAGATAATTCTATTCCAAATAATACTATATACATAGTTTAATTAGGTATAAAGATACTATATTTTTTCGAATATTGTAAAGTTGTCATGTTTTTACACTGTGGACTTATGATAAACTAGTACTATATGAATATAAAAACGCTTAAAAGATAGGAAGAATGGAGGTCTGTTATGAGGAAGCTATTATCATTTGTTTTTTCTGCTATACTGTTAATTGCTATTTTACCAATTACTAAAACACATGCAGCTAATGTAACGGGTAATGATATTGTAAAAATTGCTAACCAATATATAGGTGTTCCATATAAGTGGGGAGGTAATACACCGGCAGGATTCGATTGCTCGGGATTCTTAGTTTATGTTTTTGATCAGGCGGGTATATCGTTACCGAGAACAGCGGATGACCAATATAATAAGGTTGGTAAGGCTGTTGAAAAGAGTGATTTGAAAATTGGGGATTTAGTGTTTTTCTCCGGTACATATGATAAGAAAGGGATCACTCATTCTGGTATTTACGTAGGTAACAATAATTTTATTAGTGCAACAAATAGTGGAGTACTAGTTGCAAGCTTAGATAACTCTTATTGGAAATCGAAATATACAGGTGCAAAACGAGTTTTAAATGAAGAAGTATTAGTAGTATATACAGACTTGAACAAAGACCATTTTGCATATACAGCTGTAGGTACACTTGGAGCACAAGGTATTATTAGCGGTTACAATGATGGGACTTTTCGTCCAGAAGATTCTGTTACTAGAGGACAAGCTGCAGCAATCATTAACAGAGTTTTAAAGCATAAGCCGAAAAATGAATCATCATATCGTGATGTTTCTCCATCAAGCGCATTCGCTAAAGACATTGCTTCAATTAAAGAGTTAGGAATTATTAATGGATACTCGGATGGGACATTTAGGCCGAATGATACAATGACTAGAGGTCAAATGGCTTCTATTGTTAAGAGAGCCTTTAATATTAACATTACAAATATTTCTAGTTTACATACTGTTTATAAGGATGTTAAACCAACTACAAGTTTTTTTGATGCTATTATAACTATGCATGCTATTGATCGAACTGAAGGATTTAAAACCAGTACGTATCGATCAAATGATGCTGCTTCTAGAGCCTATTTTTCAGCAGCAGTTTATAATGGTATTGCAGTAAAATAATACTTTTCTAGCATTCTATATTTGAAAAAAGAAGAAACAGACTCAGGTCATTTTTTATATTGTTTCAAAGTGAATAACTTTCTTTTTTGTATAGGAAGCAAAAAGAAAGCCAAACAAATTATCAAGCTTAATAATAGAACAATATGAAGTGAAGAGGTGTCTAAAAAGGAGGAAATCCATTTTAGACTCCTCTTCTTTTTATATGCTTAAGTAGTAGAAACTGTTTATATGATGTGGATATTGTCAATTTTTATCAAAAAGGACAAGTATAAGAATCTATACACTGTAAAAAAATTCATACATTTCATAATAAGTATTGCCTTTCTGTCACTAATCATTTCTTGGCATATAAATTGCATTAAATATTTTAGAGATTAATTGTATTACCAAAAAAAGTTATTTAAGAGAGGAGATTCATGATGAAAAAGTTTGAAGGAGTGTATGTGGCAATTGTTACACCATTTACGGAGGACTATGAAGTAGATTACAAGAGGCTATCAGAAATTTGTAACTGGTTAATTGAAGAAGGAGTAGATGGTTTAGTACCATCAGGCTCATTAGGTGAGTATGCAACATTGACTGTAGAGGAAAGAGAAAAAATGATTGAGACAGTTATTGATGCAGTGGCTGGAAGGGTACCAGTAGTCGTTGGTACAGGTGCTCCATCTACTGCACAAGCTGTAAAATGGGCTACTTTTGCTTTGGAAAAAGGTGCAGCAGGAATAATGGCACTTCCACCTATAAATTATCGACCATTAGAAAATGAAGTGATTGCTCATTATGAGGCGTTAAATAATGTTGGAATTCCAATTATTGCTTACAATAATCCTCTTGATTATCCAACTGATTTAACACCCGATTTATTAGTGAAATTATCTAAATATGAAAATATTGTTGCAGTTAAAGAATTTTCAGGAGATATTCGTCGTGTTCATGAAATATTAGAAAAAACAGATTTAGAGGTAATGATTGGAGTAGACGATCTTTCTTTTGAAGGTCCATTAATGGGTGCGACTGGTTGGATTGCAGGTGTACCTAATGCTCTTCCAAAACAATGTGTGGAATTATTTCGATTAGCAAGAGAAGGAAAAATGGAAGAAGGCATGGAACTTTACAAAAAATTATTGCCTTTATTTCATTATGACGCAAATCCACAATTAGTACAATCTATCAAATATATGATGGAATTAGCTAGTCAGCCAGTAGGACCTACTAGACCTTCTCGACTACCTTTATCGCATGACGTATATGAAGCTATTAAAAAAGCATATGGAAATGCAGTAACTCCTATTCATCAATAATGGAAAGAGGTGAGTACAATCGAAACAAAAAATTGGATTGCAGAAGAATTTGTTGCTATTAAGAGTGAGGGAAGAGTAGTTCATAATCCTTCAGATGTTACAGAAGAGGTTGGCGTCATGTACTATTCTAATGATCAGCATGTGTTTGAAGCAGAAGGTGCAGCAAAAAAAGCATTTAAATCTTGGTCTAAACTACCAGGTCCGATACGAGCGAATTATTTGTTTAAAATGGCAGATGCACTACAAAAACATATTGAAGAATTGGCAACTCTAGCAAGTCGTGAAATGGGAAAGCCTATTACTGAAATGATAGGTGAAGTGAACCGTGCCATTCAGCTACTTCGATATTATGGAGCTGAGGGTGTACGTTCCGATGGAAGCGTCATACCATCAAATGATGTACATGTCCATCAATATACGAAAAGAGTAGCTTTGGGTGTAGTAGGAATCATTACACCTTGGAACTTTCCGGTTGCGATTCCGATTTGGAAAATTGCACCAGCTTTAATTTGTGGGAATACAGTAATTTGGAAACCAGCGGAGTATGCATCTCTTACCGCTACTAAAATAATGGAGATTTTTAAGGAAGTTCAGCTCCCTGCAGGAGTATTAAATCTCGTTAATGGTAAAGGTAGCCATATTGGTAATACGCTTGTTGAAAAAACGGATTTACAAGCTATTAGTTTTACAGGCTCTTCAAAAATAGGATCATATATTGCTTCTATATGTGCAAAGAGAAATATTAAATATCAAACTGAGATGGGAGGAAAAAATGCTGCTATTGTACTCTCGGATGCGAATTTAGATCAAGCAGTACCCTTAATAGTAAGCGGTGCCTTCCGTTCAGCAGGGCAAAAATGTACGGCAACTAGTAGGATTATTGTCGAAGACGCTATTTTTCCAGATTTTTTAAGTAGATTGAAAAAAGCTGTTTCAGAAATAAATATATTACATGCATTAAATCCACATGCGTATTTAGGCCCTGTTGCGTCTAAATATCAGTTTGATACAGTGAACCATTATGTCAATTTAGCAAAAGAACAATCGGAAATACTTGTTGAAGGAAAGATATCAGCAGAGACAGAAGGTTACTTTATTAAACCTTTGGTTGTAACTGGGTTAGATCCGAAACATGCATTGGTTCAAGAAGAAATATTTGGACCGCTAGCGGTTATTTTAAAAGCTAGCAATTTTGACGAAGCCATTCAGTTAAGTAATGATTCCATTTATGGATTGAGTGCCTCACTTTTTACATCAGATTTATCGAAGGCTTATCATTTTTTAGAAGAAAGTGATGCAGGAATGGTAAGAGTTAATCAAGAAACGGCTGGTGTAGAATATCAAGCTCCATTTGGAGGGATGAAGCAGTCAAGTTCACATACTAGAGAACAAGGTCAAGCAGCACTGGATTTCTATACGACAATAAAAACATGTGCCATTAAATATTCATTTTAAAGATAAAGGTGGATTATCAAAATGAAATTTAATAAACTATATTCTTCGATTGATACGCATACTGCAGGTGAACCTTTACGAATTATTACGAGTGGAATACCGATCATAATAGGAAGTTCAATGTTAGAAAAACGCCAATATTTTACGGGACATTTTGACTATATTCGTAAAACCTTAATGTTCGAGCCAAGAGGACATGAAGGGATGTATGGATGTATTGTGACAGAGCCAACAAGTTTGGATGCTGATTTTGGTGTGCTGTTTATGCATAATGAAGGACTAAGTACGATGTGTGGACATGGTATTATCGCAGTTGTAACAGCGTTAATTGAAACGGGTGTACTTTCCCAAGAAGTGGTCAATCGACCGATAAAAATTGATAGCCCAGCTGGTAGAATCCTTGCTTTTGCGGATTGTCAGGATGTACAAGTGAAAGCTGTCTCTTTCTTGAATGTTCCTTCATTTGTTTACAAAGATGATATAACGGTAAATGTTTTGGATAAGGAAATAAAGGTGGATATCGCTTTTGGTGGTGCTTTTTATGTAATAGTTAAAGCTAGTGAAATAGGTACTACGGTTGATATTAATCAACTTTCCTTTTTAAAGAAAATAGCTACTACGCTTAAAAATCAAATAGAAAAAGAGTATAACGTTCAACATCCGTTAGAAAAAGATTTAAAAGGAATTTATGGAGTTATCTTTTCAGATGAAGCTACAAAAAATGATTCTCATTTAAGAAATGTAACTGTTTTTGCAGATGAACAAATTGACCGTTCACCTTGTGGTACGGGTACAGCTGCAAGGCTAGCTAGCTTATTCCATCATGGCGAAATGCAAATGAATGAAACGTTTGTTCATGAGAGTATAATAGGTAGTCAATTTCAAGCTGAAATAATAGAAACGACAATGGTAGACAACTATAAAGCGGTTGTACCGAAAATTACAGGGAGTAGCTATTTAACAGGTATTCATCAGTTTGTTGTAGATCCGACAGATCCGTTGAATCAAGGATTTTTATTAAAATGATTTTAGTTTACAAATATTCGAAGGGTATCTACAATTCTATTTTGTAGATACCCTTTTCATTTCTCAATGCATAATTTTTTAGACTGTCAAATTATTTTTACGCTCGATAGTTTCATTCCAAATACTTTGTAATTTCCTTCTCCCTTCATCTATTTTTGGATGAAATTGAATGATAGCAAGTTTTCTAGTGTTTTCAACTGCTTGAATAGCCTCATCTAGCTCTGATTTTATTTTTTTGTGCGATGGAAAAAATGAATTGCAAATACTCAATCCTGCAACATTTCCTTGTGCAATAGCTACTTTCGCACTTTCAATTCCAGTAATATTTCCTGCCACGAATAGCCCATCGAGTGTAGTTTCCATTTTTTCATTATGTAAGGGAATGTGGCCACCCAGTTCGGGAATAAAATAAAAAGGGCATCCTGCTAATGAGGCCAATTCTGCTAACGGATATAAACCTCCTGCAATACAAACAAAATCAGCTGCTATGACTTCTTCAGTACCAGGAATAGGTAATCCTTCATCATCGATAGTTACGATTTTTACTGCCTCAACTTGATCTTCACCAATAATTTGTGTCGCTGCCTTTTTTAAGTGTATGGGTATATTCCACATTTTCATGCCTTTCTTTGGATATGCTTTCATGCCTATGTTTTGAAAAACGGAATATTTCATTAATTTACTACCAAATCGAATGAATGGAGAAGGGGCGAGATGAGCTACTTTTAACAGTGATTCCATCGTTTTTCTAGGATGACCACTATCCCTGGATAAGCTGTTTAAGCTAGGAAGCATGATATTCGTAATGGTAATTCCAGCTAATTGTAACTCTCGAGCAATGGCTGTTGCTAACACATTAACTCCGATGATTATTCCCTTTTGTCCAACCTTTACTCGATGGATATTGGTCATTACTTGAGCTGCTCCAATGGACATAACTCCAGGAAGTGTCCATCCAGGCACAGGTATGGCTGTTTCTGCTGCTCCTGTAGCTAAAAGAAGGCTAGTAGCATCAAGTGAATAATTAGATGTATGAATACTCCAATGATGATCTTTTTTTTCGATATTGCATACTGCTATTCCACAGTCTATTTGCACACCGAGATTTACGCATGTTTGGTACAAATGTTTCGCTTCGTTTATTCCGTTCCACCAGGTACCATCCGGTTCTTCATGCAACTGTCCTAACAGGCGACCACCCGGTTTGATAAATTCATCAATAATTTTGACTTGAAGACCGTAATTGGCACATTTTATTGCGGCTGAAAGACCTGCAGGACCAGCTCCAACAATGACAACATCATACATTGATTAATTTACCTCCTTTCTTAGAGGAGTAGGGAGCTTTTGTCCACCTTCAACTTTCATTCCATCTTCAATAAGTGTCAGACATGATCTTGAACCATATAATCCATCGACAGTGACACGACATTCAAAACAATGCCCAATATTGCAGTATATACCTCTTGGTGTACCGGATTCTTCATGTAAGCGAATTGTACGAATTCCGTTAGCTAGTAGTGCTGAGGCAATTGTATCTCCTTCTATACCAGCTATTTCTTTCCTATTAAATGTAAAACGGATGGTTCTTCTATTAGTCAAATCATTTAAGATCGGATGGACTATAATTCGGTTTGAGTTATTCATGTTCGATCACCTAACTTCCCGAATGTAATAGGTCTAATGGGAGGTTGATATTTTAATGGAATTTGGTCAGGTGTTATTTCATTATTTACCTGACAAACGACCAAATCGATTAGATGTCGACATGTTCGTCCACCACAATAGCCCATTCCTGCTCTTGTTCGAAGTTTCGCTTCTCTTGAAGAGCATTGATATTGTTTTACTGTATTTTCTAGCTGACTGTAAGTTACTTCTTCACATCTACAAATAATGACATCATTGAATTTCATAGATAATCCTCCTTATACATGTTACATATGCAATCTTTATGCCAAATGTATGATGGGATTAGATGGGGATACAAAGTCTTTTCATACGATTATAAAGAGTGGCTCTTGTTATACCTAATTTTCTTGCACAAGCTTGTTTATTACCATTTTCCAATTTGAGTATTTCTAATATTAACTTTCTTTCGTACTTTTCTAGTTCCTCAGATAAAGTTCCAATTGACTCATCAATTAATTCATAGCCTTCTAATTTTGTTTGAATATAGGGTTCTGGATTTGTAGCATTTAGAGAAAAAGGCAAATCTTCTGTTTTAATAATGCCATCAGTTGCTAATACGACTAATCTTTCTATCACATTTCGAAGCTCGCGTATATTTCCATGCCAATCATATTGTAACAACTGCAGCATGACTTCTTGAGAAATACCATGTATAGGACGGCTATATCGAACAGAAAATTCATATAAAAAGTAATGTGTGAGCTCAATTATATCTTCTTTTCTCTCGCGTAATGGAGGAATGGACAAGCTGACAACATTTAGTCTGTAATATAAATCCTCTCGGAATTTTCCTTCTTTTACGAGTTCTTTTAAATTACGATTTGTAGCTGCAATCACTCTAAAGTCGGCAGTAATTTCTTTCGTCCCACCTACAGAATAATATTTTCTTTCTTGTAATACTCGTAACAGTTTAACCTGCATTTCGAGTAGGAGCTCACTAACTTCATCTAGAAACAGCGTACCTCCTCGTGCTAATTCGATTTTTCCTCTTTTTCCTTTGTAGTCTGCACCTGAGAATGCACCTTTTTCATAACCAAATAACTCACTTTCAAACAATGTAGGCGGTATGGCTCCACAATTGATAGGGACAAAAGGGGCTTTAGATGATTCTCTTAATTCATGAATAGCCTTGGCAAAAATCTCTTTACCAACACCACTTTCACCTAAAATAAGTACCGTTGCTTCGGTTGTACTTATTTTTTTGACTAACTCAATGGTCTGTTTAATAGCGGGAGTACTTCCTTTAATAGAATGAAAGGGATCTTTTGATGGACTAAGCTTGGCAACTTCTTCTTCGAGATGATGAATTTTTGAAGATACATTAAATAATTCTTGATTTAATCTAACTTGGCTTGTGATATCAGTTTCAGAAACAGCGGCTCCTACAATTTGGTTATTTAAATATACTGGGTTTGAATTAATTAAGACGTACAAATCTGAGCGGGGCTGATGTTGATGGCGGTATATAGATCTTCCTTCTTTTAGGCTTTTCATAATTTCTAGCATATCGATATCAAAAAAGTTTGTTATATCCTTTCCTAAAATATCTTCTTTTTTCACAGAAAAAATTTTTTCAGCTCCGTCTGTCCAAACAAGAACTCGTCCAGTTCGATCAATGACTGTTACTGATACATCAAGTATTTTTATGACGGTTTCGAAATTGGCAAGTAAGTATTTATAGGAATCTATGAGACTATTCGCTAGAATCTTTGAGTTGATAAAACCTAGTAATGTATTAGATTGACCTAAAATGATAGCGATTTCGTATTTATTTAAGGCAAATAATAATTCATTGATATTGGCATCGCTTGATATAACTCGGCAAGGTTTCCATGTAATTTGTTTGGGAGAGTCATTAGATGTGAGTATAAAGTAAGAAGAACGGTCCTGTAAAAAGATGGTATGTGTTTGTAAGCTGAAGAGGAGTGTTTGTTCAGTTGATAATTCGTTTTTCTGAAAGAGTAAGAATTCTTTACACATCATGCTAGATATTGAAGGTAATTTAAATGCTGACATATAAGACCCCCTAATTCAAAATCAATGTAAAAATCATTATACAATTTAAAAATATTATACACATAATCATATAAAATACATATAAAAATTGAAAAAAATGTAAAAAATAGAGATGATGTTTTGGCACACTCCTTGCATATTGTTATTTACAATGAGCGTAGCTTTTTTTGAATGGCTGTTTGATATAAGACTGCTAGTTATAAACAAGTATGGTGAGTAGCAGCATTCCTTTGGAATAGTCTTTGATACATATCTGTGATGCTATGCAAATTATGATTAAATAATAAGCTATCAAATCTAGAGGAAGGAGGAGGCACTAGAACTAGCGATTTGAATAAGTTTACGAAAATTTATTTTTTCGTAAACACAGAACGTTACATGTTTCTTTGGAAAATGTATAAAAGGGGGTATGTCACTTTGTCTACCTATACAGATGTTTTAGTCATAGGTGGTGGTATTATCGGTGGAGCAATCGCTCATTATGTGGCCAAATTGGGACTATCGATAATGGTTGTCGAAAAAGGAGAATTAGCAAGTGGTACGTCATCAAGATGTGATGGAAATATACTAGCCATCGATAAAGAACCTGGTTTTGATAGTCAGATGTCATTAGCTAGTCAAAAGTTAGTACAGCAATTAAGTGTTGAACTTAAACTATCGTTCGAGTATCGAGCTCCTGGAAGTATTTTAGTATGTGAAACGGAGGAAGAAATGCTAGCAGCACAAAGGTGGGTAACGCAACAAAAAGAAGCGGGTTTACCTTTTAAAATGTTAAATCAGCAAGATATAAGACATGAGTCTAAATATTTTTCAGATGATATTTTAGGTGGACTTGAATGTGCTACAGACTCAACAGTTAATCCCTATATGTTAACGTTTGCTTTATTTGATTCTGCAAAGGAGTATGGTGCGAAAATTTCCGTTCATACAGAGGTGACATCAATAACTAGGGAGGTAGGTTTTTTTAAAGTACAAACGTCAAAAGGTGAAATCAGGTGTGAAAAAATTGTTAATGCTGCAGGGATATGGGCGCCTTTTATTGGAGAAATGGTAGGAATCCAGATTCCGATAATTCCGCGAAAAGGTCATATCATTGTAGCTGCTAGACAGCAACCAGTGGGATTACGAAAAGTAATGGAATTCGGATACCTGATCTCGAAGTTCGGTGGAAAGCGCATTGTCGATACCGAAACGGAAAAGTATGGAGTGGCTCTTGTGTTTGAGCCAACTGAAAGTCAAAACTTCTTAATTGGAAGCAGCCGACAATTTGTAGGATTTCATACAGGAGTAGACCATAGTGTCATTAAAACGATTGCTAACCGTGCCTTTCGTTTTTACCCCAAAATGGCTGATATGACTGTTATAAGAACATATGCAGGGTTAAGACCATACACTGAGGATCATCTTCCAATCATTTCTGAGGTGAATGAAGTACCTGGTTTTTATATTGCAGCGGGTCATGAAGGAGATGGGATAAGTCTTGCTGCTATAACAGGAAAAGTAATAAGCGAACTGTTAACAAATCAGAATACGTCTATTCCAATTGAACCACTTAAAATGACTCGATTTCAAGAAAGGGTGGAGAAATGATGAAAGCTACTAAAGTATTTACAACCATAGATACTCATACAGGAGGTAATCCAACAAGAACTGTATTGAGTGGTATTCCTAAGCTACCAGGGAAAACGATGGCAGAAAATATGCTATATATGAAAGAAAACTTAGATTGGATTAGAAAATTTCTTATGTTTGAACCAAGAGGGCATGACGTGATGTCGGGAGCTTTAATGGTTGAGCCATGTCATCCAGAAGCTGACTTTGGTGTAATTTATATAGAAACAGGTGGTTATTTACCGATGTGCGGGCATGATACTATTGGTTTTTGTACAGCAATAGTAGAAGCCGGCTTGGTAGAACTAAAGGAACCTATCACTAAACTTAAATTGGACACCCCAGCAGGATTAGTCGATGTTGAAATCTCCATCGAAAATGGGAAAGCTAAACATGTGAGCTTCTGTAATATACCAGCATTTTTTTTAAAACATGTGGAGGTTGAGATAGAAGAACTTGGTTTGATTTCATGTGATATAGCTTACGGAGGTAATTTTTACGGAATTATTGATGCGAAAACAGTACATTTAGAATTACTACCAGAAAACGCTTCAATTATTGTAGAAACAGCAGTCAAAATTAGAGATATAATTAATAGCAACTTTGAAGTAGTCCATCCACAATTTCCGTTCATCAATGGTTTAACACATATAGAATTTTATTCAGAGCCAACTGACCCATCAGCTACCGTAAAAAATACAGTTATTGTTCCGCCGGGAGGGATTGATCGATCTCCATGTGGGACGGGAACGTCAGCAAAACTAGCAACGTTATATTCCTATAATCAAATAGAAATTGATGAAGTATTTGTCCATGAAAGTATAGTTGGGAGTTTATTTAATGGAAAAATAATAACTACCACTTCAGTGGCGGATGTACAAGCGGTTATTACCCAGATATCGGGTTCTGCTTGGATAACAGGAATGCACCAACTATTCTATCAACCAGAAGATCATATAGGTGCGGGCTTTCTTTTGATACCAGAGATGAAAGAACATTAACATGTAAAAGAAAATAGACATGGAAATAAACGTAACAGTATAAAATCTAAAAGTGTCCATATATTTTGACAATTAAAAAGTAAGATATATGATTTTAGCGAAAAATAGCGAAAATTTTGACTTGGCATGACTTTTGCATTATAAGTTTGTGAAAGGCTTTTATCCCGTTCTAACTGATACTAAGTTTCCTAATTCAAACCGGAGTAAAATTGTTTTATGGAAGTAAAATGTGTCTGATAGAACGTAATTGTTTTACTACCTATCAGTGGGAGGATTCTTACTGAGGGAAGTTGCACTTTATCATGCTGAAAGGGGTAGATGAGTTTAATTAGGTAGAATCTTCCAAGTTGATCATACTTTAAATCAAAAAGGGGGTTTGTAAAATGAAAAAGTTGAATTTGTTATTAGCTGCAATACTTACTTTATCAATGTTTCTTGTGGCCTGTTCTAAGGATTCAAGCAGCGATGGTGGGGGTTCAAAAAAAGGTGATACGATTGTGATTGGATCGATATTACCTACCTCTGGGAACAATGCTACTGATGGAAAAGATATGAAAAATGCAATGGAAATGGCTATTAAAGAAATAAATGATGATGGCGGTGTACTCGGAAAAAAACTAAAGCTAGAAGTAGTAGATGATGCTTGTGATCCACAAACAGCGACAAGTGCAGCAAATAAATTAGTATCTATGGAAGTTACAGCGGTTGTAGGTGGTTATTGCTCGGGTTCTACTTTGCCAGCTTCAGGTGTTTTTCAAAAAGCAGGAATTCCGTTAATAGTTCCAGCAGCAAATTCTTCAGAGTTACCAGAACAAAATTATGACAGCCTATTTTTAATTAATGGTCTTGTACCAGATCAAGCGAAAACGGGTGCAGACTATTTCAACGATAAAGGTGCAAAAAATATTGTAATTGTTCATGATAATTCAGCTTATGCACGTAATTTAGCTGACTTTGCAAAAGAATCCGTTGAGAAAAATGGTGGTAAAGTTATTGGTTTTGAAGCGATTAATCCTGATGAAAAAGATTTCTCTTCGTTAATGACTAAATTAAAATCTTTAAAGCCTGATGGTACATATTTCACAGGCTATTACGCTGCTGCGGGCTTAATGAAGAAACAATTTGAGCAAAAAGGTGTATCTGGATCATTTATGGTTGGAGATGGTAGCTATTCACAAGATCTGATTGATATTGCTGGTGGAGATTCAGAAGGAATTCTAGTTACAGCAACTCCACAAGCGAGTTTTATTGAAGGCGCCGAAGATTTCGTGAAAAAATATGAAGAAAAATACAGTTTATCACCAGGTCCATTTTCAGCTTTATCATACAACGGAATGAAATTGATGGCAGATGCAATCAAACGAGCTGATTCAACGGATTCAGCAAAAGTAAAGAAAGCGATTAAAGAAACAAAGGCATTTGCAGGTATTGGACAAACGATTGAATTTAACGATAAAAATACATTGAATGAATCCAATTTCAAAGTCATGACAGTTGTTGATGGAAAATTTGATATTGCTAAGTAAGAATGATTGAATAGTACTGTGAAAAATCAATCGATAACTATGTAATATGATTTCTGATCAAATGATTTGAATGGATTATCGAGCATAGCGGTTTTAAAAGTCTGAAATATCTGACAAAAATAAAATCGCTATGTTACTTTTGATTAGCCGACTTATGTATTTAGTAAAAGTAGCCCAAAAAAGGAGGGGTACGTTTGGATGTTATTCTACAAATATTAATAGATGGAATTGTTATTGGTGCTTTTTATGCTCTTATTGCCCTTGGTTACACAATGGTATATGGAATTATTAAGCTTTTGAACTTTGCACACGGCGATTTATACATGTTAGGATCATTTGTCGGTTTTACTTTACTATCCTTTTTAACAGGAGATGGCGGGTTTAATGGCGGAGTGCTAGGATTAGCAGTTGTCTTTCTTGTATCGATGGCTATTGTAGGTACAATCGGAATGGGTATTGAGCGTATTGCATATCGACCATTATTATTAGCTCCGAGATTGTCGATTTTAATTACAGCAATTGGTGTCTCCTTGTCGTTGGAATACAGTTCGATGATTGGATGGGGGGCATCCTATAAAGTATTTCCAATTACTCCTCCGACTACCGGTTTTGAAATATTAGGTGCTCATATTAGCTATACGCAGATTGCTATGATTGCCATATCTGGAGTATTGATGTATGGTTTAAGAATTTTTATTGAAAAAACAATTTATGGTAAAGCAATGCGCGCAATTGCATTAGATCAAACGGCTACAAGTCTAATGGGAGTAAATGTTCATCGTATCATTGCTCTTACTTTTTTTATCGGAGCTTCTCTTGCTGCAGGAGCAGGAATTATGTCTGGAATCTATTACGGTACGATTAATTTTATGATGGGATTTGTTATCGGTTTAAAAGCATTTACTGCTGCTGTGTTAGGTGGAATCGGGAATATAACAGGTGCTGTAATTGGCGGAATCATATTAGGTATCTTAGAGTCATTTGGTACTTTTTATTTAGGTGGATCCTGGAAAGATGTACTGGCATTTAGCATTCTCATTTTAATCCTAGTATTTAAGCCAACAGGGATCATGGGTGAAAAAGTGACGGAAAGGATGTAGCGTATGAAAAATAAAAAAGTCTTCGCTTATATTTTATTATTAATAATATCATTAATCCTTCCGTTTATAGTAAATAATTATTGGCTAGATGTTGCTAGTTTAGTATTGTTTTATGTCGTATTAACTCAAGGTTTAAATGTAGTAGTTGGTTTTACAGGGCTTTTAGATTTAGGCTATGCGGCCTTTTTTGCAGTAGGTGCCTATACAACGGCTATTTTAATGACGACCTTTCAATGGTCATTTTGGCTAACGATACCAGTTGCTGTCGTATTGGCTGCTATTGCTGGCATTATTATTGGCACTCCTACATTGCGTTTAAGAAGTGATTACTTAGCTATTGTGACACTTGGATTTGGAGAAATCATTCGTATTTTGGCAGTAAACTTAAATATTACGGGTGCAGCTGCTGGTATTTATGGAATCCCGCAACCAAAGATTGGATCATATGAATTATCTAGTCAACTTGATTTCTATTATTTAATTTTAGCATTTGCAGTATTGATTATATTAGCTGTATCAAGACTTGGTAAATCACGAGTTGGTAGAGCTTGGGTGTATATACGAGAAGATGAAGATGCTGCAGAGGCTATGGGAATCAATAGAATTAAATATAAGCTACTTGCCTATGCTACTGGTGCTGTAATTGGTAGTTTAGCAGGGTGTGTATTTGCAGTTAAAATGACAGCTATTTCACCACAAAGTTTTAGCTTTACACAGTCAGTTATGATATTAGCTGCTGTTGTATTGGGTGGACTAGGTAGTATATCCGGCGTAGTTGTTGGCGCAATCTTAGTTATTGTTTTACCTGAAGCCTTGCGCTCATTAGAAGAAGCTCGATTTTTATTATTTGGTATTGCATTAGTTGTCATGATGTTATTTCGTTCACAAGGAATTTGGCCTGCAAAATATGCTTCTGATGAAACGAAAGACAAGGATGGCGAAGACGAAATATTTGATGTGAATAATGATAAAAAGATTCTAATGTAAAGTAAGGTTATTCTGAATAGGGAGGAGCTACCATCATGGCTGCCATATTAACGGTTGAAAATCTCACGTTAAAATTTGGAGGATTAACGGCTGTAAACGAGTTGTCTTTTTATGTGGAAGAGAATTCGATTTCTAGTATTATTGGTCCCAATGGTGCAGGGAAAACTTCGGTATTTAACATGATCACGGGTTTTTATACACCAACGAGCGGAAAAATCGAATTGCATAATACAAGTCTAGTAAATAAAAAGCCTAGTCAAATAACACAGCTTGGCTTAACGAGAACCTTTCAAAATTTACGGCTTTTTCCTAACCTATCTGTACTTGATAACGTGAAGTCCGGCATGCATAGTAGAACAAAGCAAACGGTTTTCGGCTCCATTTTTCATACAAAAGCACAAAAATCTGAAGAACAGTTAATTGAAGAAGTTGCACTCAAATGTATTGATTTTGTGGGGATAACTAAATATAAAAATCGAGCTGCTAAAAATTTACCCTACGGAGCTCAGAGATATTTAGAAATTGCAAGAGCTTTAGCAACTCAGCCAAAATTACTTTTGCTAGATGAACCAGCAGCAGGTTTAAACTATGCGGAAAAGCAAATGTTAATTAGTTTAATACAACGAATACGTAAAGAATTCAACATTACGGTTTTGATGATTGAACATGATATGGGATTAATAAAACAAATCTCTGAGAACATCATTGTTATTGATTATGGAACAAAAATCGCTGAAGGCACTGCTGAAATGGTATTAACGAATCAAAAGGTAATTGAAGCCTATTTAGGGAAGGAGGAAGTTATTTGAAGCCTCTCTTAAAGCTGGAAAATATCAACTCCTATTACGGTAAGATACATGCGTTAAAAGATGTGAGTATGGAAATTAATCAAGGTGAAATTGTTGCCTTATTAGGAAGTAACGGAGCAGGTAAGAGCACGACTTTAAAAACAATTTCCGGTATTATTAAACCGAAAAATGGGTCTATTACGTGGAATGGTGAAAATATAGTTGGTAAATCTGTTCACAGCATTGTTGAAATGGGGATTATTCATGTTCCGGAAGGCAGACGTATTTTTGGTGGATTAACCATTTTAGAAAATCTTGAATTAGGTGCCTTTACTGTTCGAAAAAATAAACAGGCTGTTCAAGACGGTATTGAGAATGCTTTTAACCTATTTCCGAGGCTTAAAGAACGACAAAAACAGTTAGCAGGTACTCTTAGTGGAGGAGAACAACAAATGCTGGCTATTAGTCGAGGGTTAATGGCACAACCGAAATTGTTAATGCTCGATGAGCCATCAATGGGACTTGCACCAATTATTGTACAAGAAATAATGGAAAATATACGTTCCATTAGTAAGACAGGAACTACAATATTATTAATTGAACAAAATGCCAAGGCTGCGTTAAAATTAGCAGATCGTGGATATGTAATTGAAACATCACAAATCATTATGCATGAGCCAGCAGAAGTACTACGAGCAGATGATAAAATAATCAAAGCTTATCTTGGCGCATAAAGAATTATGTAAGAGAGAAAGGGGCTCTATCAAAAGTGTCATTGTACCTTGCAACGACTTTTTGATACAGCCTCTTTCTTTAGGGGAAAAGTATAGTGTTGTAGTCAATGGGAGGCTTCTTTTAGATTTTTTATTCATTGATGATGATAATTGTCTTTCTAACAAGTCATTTTCCAAATAAGAAGGCTGTTTTAGCTAAGTGATTTAACAGATTTCTTATCTGTCATTTTCGCAAAAAGAAGTAATTTACCTTGTTTATTAATCTAAAAGATTACACTATTCGATATGTTTTTTTGTTCGAATGTATATAGTAAGGTTAGTGCATATCCTTTATAGTAATACAAGAAATATATGGAAGTATATCGAAAGATATGTTTATATATATGAATTATGAAGGGTGTGATGTTGAGTGATTACTCAGATAATCAAAGATCAGTTGATTGCTATAGTAGGAGAAGAGAACTATGAGGATTCAAACACAAGCAGGCTTGTATATTCTTATGACGCAACTCCACAATTTCAATCAATGCCCGATGCAATCATAGCACCTAGAAATACGGCGGAAGTGTCAAAGATTGTAGCAATATGTAATGAAAATAGGATTCCTATTGTTCCAAGAGGGTCGGGAACGAACCTCTGTGCAGGTACTTGTCCTACTAATGGTGGACTAGTATTACTATTTAAACATATGAACAAAATTTTAGAAGTAGATGAAGAAAATTTAACGATTACTGTTCAACCTGGAATCATTACTCAAACATTAATTGATGAAGTGGAAAATAGGGGTCTTTTCTATCCTCCTGATCCAAGTTCTATGAAAATTTCTACTATAGGAGGCAACATCAATGAAAACTCTGGAGGTTTACGCGGTTTAAAGTATGGCGTCACTCGAGATTATGTCTTAGGGCTAGAATTTGTTTTAGCAAATGGTGATGTAGTTCGTACTGGCGGGAAATTAGCTAAGGATGTTGCAGGTTATGATTTAACGCGATTAATAGTAGGCTCGGAAGGTACGTTAGGTATTGTGACAGAAGCAACTTTAAAGTTGATTCCTATTCCTGAAGATAAGCAAACCTTGCTTGCGTTATATGATGATCTGGAAGCAGCTGCGAAAACGGTTTCGAAAATAATAGCTAATAAAATTATTCCTACTACTCTTGAATTTCTAGATCAACCAACTCTTCAAGTAGTAGAAGACTTTGCAAAGATTGGACTCCCGACAAATGTTGCGGCCGTGTTGTTAATTGAACAAGATGGCTCAAAAGAAGTGGTATCCCGTGATATGAAATTAATGGAGGACATATGTATAAACGAAAAAGCCATTTCCGTTCAGTTAGCTGAATCAGAAGAACACGCAATGGCCTTGCGAACAGCAAGACGTTCAGCATTATCCGCTCTTGCTCGGTTAAAGCCTACAACAATTCTAGAAGATGCCACAGTACCACGATCAGAAATTGCCATAATGGTTGCTGCTATAAATGAGATTGCAGAAAGAAATCAAGTGGATATTTGTACATTTGGTCATGCAGGGGATGGTAATCTTCATCCAACTTGCTTAACAGATTCTCGAGATAAAGATGAAATAGAAAGAGTAGAACAAGCTTTTAAAGAGATTTTTGAAAAAGCCATTGAATTAGGTGGGACGATTACTGGTGAACATGGTGTAGGTGCTATGAAATCACCCTATTTACAACTGAAACTTGGTAATGAAGGGATTGATATGATGCTAGCGATTAAACAAGCATTAGATCCTAATAATATTATGAATCCTGGAAAAATATTCACTGATGAGACACGTAAACGTGTGGTGGTAATGAAATGACAACAAGTATAGAACGAGAAAAAATTCAAGATGAATTTAAAAACAGAATGGATGAAGATCAGTTATTAAACTGTATGCGTTGCGGTTTCTGTCTGCCATCGTGCCCCACCTATATAGAATCAGGATTTAAAGAGTCGCATTCTCCACGTGGGCGAATAGCCTTAATGAAGGCGGTTGTTGATGGTGTGATAGAGCCAGATGAGGATGTTGAGCGATCTTTAGAGCTTTGCCTAGGATGTAGAGCCTGTGAACCAGTTTGTCCTTCTGGGGTTAAATATGGACACTTATTAGAAGAGGCACGAGACATTATCAATCAAAATAAAAAGCACTCTGCACCAGTGAAGATGGTTCGTAAAATGGTATTTGAAGACATGTTTCCGTATCAAAATCGAATGAGAAATATGATGTCTTTAGTAAGAATCTATCAGAAATCTGGGTTGCAGCATGTAGCGAGAAAACTTGGAATCGTGGATGTATTACCAAAGAATCTGGCAGCAATGGAACAAATTCTACCTGAAATACCATCCTTAAAACAAATGCGAAACAGACCTCATAAATTGGAATCAATTGGACCGAAGAAAAAAAGAGTGGCTTTTTTTTCTGGGTGTTTGATGGATACAATGTTTATGAATACAAATGATGCTACTATGAAACTTTTACAAAATGCAGGATGTGAAATCGTCATTCCAAAAGCACAAGCCTGCTGTGGAGCCTTACATGGACATAGTGGCGAAAAAAATGGAGCAAAAGAATTAGCAAAGAGGAATATCGCTGCCTTTGAAGAGTCGAAGATTGATTATATTGTTTCCAATGCTGGTGGTTGTGGCGCTTTCCTAATTGAATATGATCATTTGCTAAAAGATGAGCCTGAGTGGAAGGACCGTGCGGTGAATTTTGTGAAAAAGATTAAAGATATAACGAATATATTAGTAGAATTAGATTTTCATCTAAAATCTCTATCTTTGCCTAATCAAATTATTACCTATCAGGATTCCTGTCATCTTCGGAATGTAATGAAGACTTCAGAGCAACCGAGAATACTCCTAAAATCAATTAAAGGAGTAGAGTTTAGGGAAATGAAAGGAGCAGATCATTGCTGTGGATCTGCGGGGATTTACAACATAGTTGAATCAGAAATGTCTTTGCAAATATTAGATCATAAAATGGAAAAAGTGAAACAGACACATGCAACAACCATTGTAACTGCTAATCCTGGTTGCTTGCTTCAAATGAAATTAGGGATTGAAAGAGAAGGATTATCGCATTGTACTCGAGCTGTACATATTGTGGATTTATTATTAGAAGCTAGTGAACATGACAAAAAAGACGTTTTTGGATAAAGGTCTAAAAATTCAGATAATAAAAGACAGATTTTTGGTTTCGAATATATTATTATTGGAATTTATCGATTTTATAATAGAAATGAATAATTTAATGGGGATAATTTACTTTCCTGTTAGTTTGTTTCATATATTGGATAAAAAGGAATGGTGAATTCAATGAGTAAAAAAGTATTAATCGTAACAGGAGATGCAGTTGAAGCGTTGGAATTAATGTATCCTTATTATCGTTGTCTTGAAGAAGATGTACAGTGTACAATTGCTTCACCAGTACAAAAGAAGCTGCAAACAGTCGTTCATGATTTTATCCCAGAAATGGAAACGTATACAGAAAAATTAGGTTACGTAATCGAATCACATACATCCGTTGACTCTGTTGATCCAGCTGAGTACGATGGCTTAATTATTCCAGGTGGTCGGGCTCCAGAATATATTCGTTTGAATTCAAAAGTACAAGAATTAGCAGCTCATTTCTTAATAGAGAATAAACCGATTGGTGTCATTTGTCATGGTAGCTTAGTTCTAACTACCGTGAGAGAATACATTAAAGGTAGAACAATGACAGCTTATCCAGCATGCAGACCGGAAGTTGAAGCAGGAGGAGCAACGTTTAGCGAGAACAATTTATATGTGGAAGATAATATTGTTTCAGGGCAAGCATGGCCTGATTTACCAGGCTTTATGAAAGAATTTTTAAAATTGTTAAATAAATAGTCAAACAAAGAACAAATGTCTCATCATAATGAACGAGACATTTGTTCTTTATTTAAAGGCTCTATTCTATCGTTGGGGTTATTTTTGTCAAGAAAAGATTGGGTGTTAAACTGGTGGGTTAGCTTTTGCTAACCGAAAGTAAACGTATGGAAGCAATTAAACTCTATTTGATAAATAATACAGATTTTATATAAGGAGTTGCTTCTTCACCTCTTGTATGGGATATCAATAGTACTTAACTTTTGCAAATAAATGGGCTTGATAATTAACTCATTATTCAGGAAATTTATTTTGCAATTGAAATATTTACGTTTATAATTAAAATTATATGTAAGTAAACAGTTTATTTAAATATACTATTTTCATAAATAATACAGTGAGGATCGAAAAAGCAATGATAAGTAGAGATACATCACTTAGAGAAAAGAATATTGTTTTCATTGGCTTCATGGGTGTAGGGAAAACAACTATTGGGAAATTAGTTGCCAAAAAATTATATAGAAGTTTTGTCGATATTGATGAAGTGATTGAAGCTGAGTATGGAATGAAATGTTCGGAAATATTTAATACGATTGGTGAAAAAGCCTTTCGAACCAAAGAAAAAGAAGTTATTTCACATTATTGTCAACAAAAATCAAAAATTATTTCAGTCGGTGGAGGAGCCTTTTTACAGGAGGAAGTTCGAAATATTTGCTTGTCAACTTCAATCGTGATTTTTTTAGATTTATCATGGGATTCCTGGAAGGAGAGAATTCATCTCATTATTGATAGCCGACCTGTTTTACAAGGGAAAACAATTGAGGAAATAGAAGAGTTATTTTATGCAAGACAAAAAATATATGCTGTTCATAATTCGAGAGTGCAAACGGATCATCAAGATATCGAAGAAGTAGCAGATTATATAGTAGAATCATTAAAGCTCGCTTGGGATTTATATGAGCCTAATAAATAGATATTGGATTGATATTAACGCGTTGTAGGAGCTAACCTTACTTTAATATTTTTGTATGTCGGAACCTACAAGTAAAATAAGACAAGCATAAGAAGCAGATATGTGTACTATCCATTAGTGCTGTATGATGCTTCTATTTTTACTGACTAGTTATCTATAAATTTTGAAATTCGCAAGTATGAATCATTTATTTGGTTAATTACTTTCAAAATGGTGGTGAAAATCATATTGAATATACTTCCTGAGCTTGCAATGAAAATAATTCGTGAAGTGCAACAAGTTATTAATGAAGATATTATTGTTGTTGATTTGAACAGTGTTATTATTGCTTCTACGGATTCTAGTAGAATAGGGACTTTTCACGAAGGTGCTCAAAGAGTTTTGAAATCAAAAAAGAAATTGTATATTAATAAAGACATGATTTCGGAGCTAAAAGGTGTAAAAGAGGGCATAAATATGCCGATTATGTTGGGAACGAATTTAATTGGAGTGGTAGGGGTAACTGGAAATCCAAAAGAAGTCGAACCATTTGCAGAAATGATTAGAAGAATGACAGAATTAATTCTTCAAGAGGCAAGATATACAGAACAAATGGAATGGAAAAATACGGGCTTACAATCTTATTTCTATGAGTGGGTAAATTTAACGCATGTTGATCGAGATTTTTTAGACAGGGGTATTCTAATGGACATTCCTGTACATCAGACACATATATGCTGTTTAATACAAGTTGAAATGTCAGAATTAAGTGAAAATGACACCCGTTGGATTGAACGTGAGTATTATGAGTTATTTCACCATTTTTTTTCTGAGGGTACCGACTATATTATTCGCTTTGGACAAGGAAGATATTTATTACTAAAGAATTGTAAAAAAGAATTAAAACGATCGAGGCTTATATTTGAATTAGAAGAGCTACAAAAAAGCTTTGCGAACAAGTTTAACAGCTATCTTTATATTGGAGTTGGTAAAACACCTGGCACATATCTGATCAATCAATCATACAAGGAGGCAAAGAAGGCGTTAAAAGTTTCTGAAAAGCAGCATCAAATCGTTTTTTATGAAGATTTAATTATTGACGTTGTTCTGGAAGAAGTTTCTCTTGAAATGCAAAAAGAATATATTGATCGTACCATAAAAGTATTAATGCGTCAGCCAGAATTACTTGTTACTTTACAGTCTTATATTAATAATAATCAATCGATTAAAGAAACCTCTAAAGAGCTTCATTTACATATTAATACGCTTCACTATCGACTAAAACAAATTAAAGATTTAACATCCATTGATCCTAAGGAAACGGAAGGGATTGTACTATTTTATTTAGCTATGATGTTTTTTCGAAATCTAGAAAAAGATCAAAAATCTCGTAATGCAGTGGTTTATGAACAATCTCATTCTTTTTAATAGAAAGAGTCTCGAAAGTGTTTAAAGCTACCTTTGAGACTCTTTTTTAGTATTTTTATTTGATTTGTCTAGCTTCTGTCATTTGTTTCCAAACAGAACCTTTTGCTTCTTCTCCATGTTCTATTCGATCTATAGCCATTTTTACTTGCATAGCTACTTCAAATTCCGTATCATTTTCGGCTTGTTTTAAAGCGGAAAGAACAGTTTCATCTCCTAATTCGTATAAAAACATGGCCGCTCTCCATCTAACGAGTTTACTTTTGTCTTGAAGTGCAACTGCCATCTCATTCATAGCTTCCTCAAAACCTAAATCTGATAAACAGTCACCAGCGGTTCTTCTTACTGCTGGATTTTTATCATGAAGACCTTTATATAATCCGTTCAAGACTTTTTTATCCTCGATCATGCCTAAATATACTACGGCTAATCTACGAATGGATGTTTTAGAATCTTCTAAGGCTTTTTCTAATAAAGGAATATCTTCAATTGTAGGATCTTCCATTTGATCTAATGCTTGATAACGTTTTTCCCAATTATCATTAAGAAGCATCTCTTCTGTTAATTTGATCTTTGGTTTTCTTTCGAGCGCTTTTTTAGTGGATAAGGCATGAGCTTCATCTACTAACTGCTGTAATCTTTCAAGTGGAAAAGAAGCGATGATTTCTTCGGCTACTTCAGCCCCAATTTTATCCATATTTCCATAGCGATAACCATAGTCAGTCCATTTTCTAAGTAATACAACATTATCACCTTGTTGTTCGGCTTCGTGAATGGCTTTGATAAAATGATCGGGTAGTCCAAATCTTTTTTCCTCATTCCCATCATTTAATTTAATTTGCATAGGAATTCCTTTAAATTTTTGAATTTGAACAGATACCTCACCAAAATGATCGAGAATAACCTGATTGGAATCTTCATTACTAGATTCCTCACCGAAAATTTGACGGATTTGCATTAATAGTTCTTTCCAATCGAATTTAGCATTGCGTTCTACTGCTAAGAAATCCGCTACATGGTAAACTCCCTTTATTCCATCAATAGACAAGATTTCTTGAATGAGTTGAGGAGCCTGTTCAGCCTGATCTTTCTTATAATTATTACTTTTACCTGATGGTAATTCTTCTGATAAATTTATTTTCATTGTATTTGGGCTTGGTGTTGGCTCAATAGAGATAATCTTCAATGAAATTCACTCCTAGCTTTTTAAATTTTCAATAGTGTTATAATCAATCTAGGCATATGTTTGCCTATAGGCAATTCGTAAGTATCAGGTTGCATTATCAATGTATGTAGGAAAGATTGAATCGTATAATTAGGTATGATATGAATAATATAACGAAATGTTAGTCATAGATTCATATACTGATTTCATCTTACCTAAAATAATGTGAACAAATCAAACCACATGCATTAATGAAGGCTTGTTTACATTGAAAAATTTCAATTAACGATACATAAAGATGGTTTTCATGTTCGAAAACAGAAAAATCGGGAATAGTATGTTGGATAACGATTGTTGAAGGAGGATTATTTTAATGATTGAAAATGTCAAAGGAACAGTTACTTTACATAATGGAGTGAAAATGCCGGGTTTTGGTTTAGGAGTGTATAAATCAGAAGATGGGAAGGAAGTTATTAATAGTATAAAAAATGCAGTAGAAGCAGGTTATCGTTTAATTGATACAGCAGCTTTTTACAATAATGAAATAGGTGTCGGCCAAGCAATTAAAGAAGTTCAAGTTCCAAGAGAAGAACTATTTGTCACTACCAAAGTATGGAATACAGATCAAGGATATGAACAAACTTTAGCTGCTTTCGAAACTAGTTTGCAAAAGTTAAATCTGGACTATATCGATTTATACTTAATACACTGGCCAGTTCCAGGAAAATATATCGATACATGGAGAGCATTAGAAAAGCTGTATCGAGAAGGTAAGGTTAAAGCAATTGGTGTTAGTAACTTCCAAATTCATCATATAGAAGATTTAATACGTGAATGTGAGATAGTACCTATGGTTAATCAAGTAGAACTTCATCCTCTACTATCACAAAAGGAGCTACGTGAATATTGTGCTTCAAAAAATATAATGGTAGAAGCATGGTCACCGATTGCGAGAGGTAGATTATTTGATCATCCGACACTTATTGAGATAGCAGCAAAGTACCGTAAATCTATTGCACAAATAATACTACGCTGGGATATACAGCATGGAATCATTACAATTCCTAAATCAGTAAAAAAAGAACGTATCATTGAAAATGCAAGTATTTTTCAATTTGAATTAGACTCTGATGATATGAAGAAAATAGATGAATTAAATGAAAATAAGAGATTTGGTCAAGATCCTGACAATTTTAATTTATAAAACCACTGGACTATGGTATAATAATAGTATATAAGAAGTTATCAAAAGTGATTGTAGACCTTGTAAATAGGAGGTTCTCATTACTAGCAAGGCGTTTGCTTTGAATGATAACGAACGGCTATGGCTCTTTGTGCATTCTTTGCAACGAAGGGCCTTTTATATATTGTAAGTAAAAATATTGTTTTAATTTGTATAAGCTGTATGCAGTATATTTCATGTTAATCTGTTGAACGGATAAATAATCTTTTAGGAGTGGATTATTATGAATATAAACGGTATGGTACGAGGTTTTATAAGTAAGGAATATGACCCGGAATATTTTTTAAAACATATAGCCATTACGATTGAACATCAATTAAAAGAATGGGATCCATACTATGAAGTGTTGATCATGAAAATGGTTGATTATCATTTCATAGTCAAGAATAAGGGTGAATACTACACAATAATCATTTCTGAAGAAGAAGTTAGAAACCTTCAAAAAAAAGATTTGTTTGCTCTAGATCAATTTATTTGGAAGGAATTAACGCGTCAAGGAGTCATTTTATATAAAGGATACGGCAACTATCTAGAAAATGTATTATCTGATATGTAAGCAATGAGATGATTACGTATCGGAAATTCTGAATAAATAATCTTTAAAGAGTTTATAAAAAAGGATTGTCTTCTAAGATAAAATGCAGTAATATACTAATACAAGCTGCGTTGTGCGTATGAATGATTAAGTTTTAACCTTTATGCTAGAATAGGGAGTTTTATTATTAAAACGAAAATGACAAGCCTCTGTCTATATGACAAGGAGGACATGCAAAGGCGTTTTTGCGAACACCCACTTTGTGAAGTGGTGGTTTAAAACTTTCTTACATGGATACGGCAAAGGCGGCTCTTAATACGATATGACATGAGGATGTAATAGAAAGCTTTAAGGCTTTTTATCGCATCCTTTTTTTATTTTACTAAATATTAAATAGGGTGAAATCCCTAAATAAATACACTAAGATCTTTTGATTACTTTTGACATATACTTAACTGCTATTTTTGACTTACTTGCTTCTCTTGAAGGAGTCTCAAGGACAGAAAAGCATAATAAAAGTTAAGCCAAGCTGTTTAAAAGTATCTACAGAACTTTTAGACAGCTTGGCTTTATTGTTTTATAGCAACACTTATATCTTATAAGCTTAATTCAGAAAGTAATGCTTTTTTTTGGACTTATTATTTTGATTAAACAAGATAGAGGGTTGTGTAAAATGATAATCTGGTAAACCATCAATGGATCTAACGTACTGATGATGATGTAGGTTGACACTTTTAGATAGTGTTAGTGCTGTCGTTGGACATGCCTCTACACAAGCTGCAGTCAAACCTGATTCTAATCTGGATGAGCACATCTGACACTTGACGACCTTTTGTGTTATAGGATCATATTGTGGTGCATGATAAGGACAAGCATCGAGACAATTCATACAGCTTGTACAACGATTTGCATCAATTTCTACGATACCATTTGTTCTTTTTATAAACGCATTCTCAGGACATACACGAAAGCATTCTGGGTTTTGACAATGATTACAAGAAATTGATATGTATGTGGCAAAAGAATGTTTAATCACTTTTCTTCTACTAATTGTACAATTATCATCATTTTCACTTTTACAAGCAACCTCACAAGCTTTACAACCAATACAAAGTTCAGGGTTAAAGATAAATCCTAATTGTTTTTCCACATTAAACACTCCATTTTCGAATATCTACAAAACGATCATAAAAAGGTTGCTTTTCTTCATTAACCTTTTTTTCCTTTAATACAGTAAATTGATTTATCCGATTTTTTCCAGATTGGAAACTTAATATAACATTATGAGGTAAAGTGGAATTTATTTTGATACGAGATGTAAAAGATGCATTTGCATTAAATACTTCGACCACACAACCTTCTTCTAAACCTCTTTCAATTGCAATGTTTTCTGATAATTGGATATAGCCCGTATCATATTTTTTTGAAAGCCCTATCATAGAATGGGATGAAGAAGAATGAATCGATAAAAATTGATAAGGAAAAGCGTCACTTTGTTCCTGATTCATCGGTACATGAGCTTGATTTTGGGTAAAAGGGAATAGCTTAAATTTAGTTTCTTCAGCTAATAAAGTGGAAGCTTTTTCTTTTCTTTGCTTCGGTCCTTTTAATAAATCGCTCCAATCTTTAATCGTATACAATTCCATTATTTCGGCAGTTAGTTCCTCTTTTATCCAATCAATGGGTTCTTTCTCATATGGAAAGTTAGAAAAAAAAGGTGAAAGCTCATTTAGTTTTTTTGTCAGTTCTCTTGCAATTTGGAGATCACTTTTCGCTTCGTAGTATGGATCTATAGCTTTTTGATTGAAAGAAAGCCAATGGTGCCAATAACTTACGCACAAATCCTCTTCCTCAAAATGTGTTGCAGCTGGAAGTACAAGATCAGATTGTTCAGCTGTCTCTGTCATGTACAAATCGACTGTCACTATTAAATCCAGCTTTTGTATTAATTGATTCCAAGCCTCAAAATTTTGATCTTGAATGAGTGGATTCCTTGAAGAAACCCATAATAATTTTAATGGAGGATCATTTAAATATCTTGCTTTTTCAGCAAAATGATTAATATCAATTACGCGTGATGATTTTATCGAATGATGCTTCAATGGTTCATGATTTAGAAGGGACATTGGAAAGCATTCTTTACCATAGTGCGAATAATAAACACCACCGTATGATTTGATACTTCCTGTTAAAGCAGCTAAA